>NZ_JBAKBA010000009.1:0-110262 GCF_038155225.1 Psychromonas arctica
TCCTTGTCTGTGCGGCGTATTATAGGGATCGCGAAACTATTCGCAAGCGTTTTATGACGATTAATTACAACAAAAGTACCAAGTGATTAATTAAGCAACAATACGAAGGGTTTTCAATCAATAATGGGAGGTTTTAATCGTTTAAAATGAGATCTAGTATGTAGTTAATATCAATATCAACGATCCTTAATCATTCATTAAACATAAATTCGTGAATTTAGAGGTCGTAGATCTTAAATTACTACTGATTATTTATAAAAATCGTTTATTGATCTTTCATAATTTGTAGCCTTTCATTTTTTGAAAGGCTACATAATTATTTATTACTCTATTATTTGTTGCTCTATTATTTGTAGACCTGTTATTTATTGATCTAAGGTTAATTGATAAAAACTGACTTTTGCGTAATCCCCTGCTGCAATACCATTATTTGAACATTCTGAAGATCCGACATTACATTGGTTGTAGTTACCTGCCTTAAAGTACATCCAATCATTAGCATAACCTTCGTCGTACTCATTTTCTTGGTAATGTGCTTTTGATAAATCTACTGCAAATGTTTTAACAACTTCATTTGTCTCGCCAATATTCTTTTTGAAGGTTAAATGCATAATGCTGTCTTCGACATTTACATCGTATGAGAATACCTCTCCTAATTTGATACCTTCAACTGGATCATCCGATCCTGTGCGTAGATCATAAGCGCCTAGTACATTATGGTAGATATCTTTACGCTTTGAGTAATTATCACCTGTCGCATTTATTTCATATCTCCAATATAGCGAACCATATTCATGTCCAGGTAGTTTACGGTAGACAATCTTAAGTGGTTCATTCTTTGATGCATGTATTTGACCGATAACAGTTGAGAAAGCACCGTTCTTTTTATCATTACCGCTGGTACTTACCCAATCAACCGATAAAGTGGCAGATAACTCACCACCAATTGAACCGTAAGTTTCCGCTTTTGGATTAGCAGCTAATGCGAAGTTATTTTTTGGATCTTTATAAGAATCTGCCAACATTGCACGTAATTCACTACGAGCATTTTTACTATTCGGTGTTGTCATCGCTTTATTAGGTGTTGCAAAGACCATTGCTCCAGTCTTTTCATCTGTATAGAACCAGTGAATATGGATTAACTTGATCACCTAGTTCTTGAGCAGAAATCTCCATGACTTTGCCTGCACGACCTGGTTTATCGTCTTCCATTGGTATATTGATTTTCCATTTCGTTAAATCAAAGTTTTGAGGGGGTGCTTTAGTAGGATCAAGTTTTGCTATTAATGCGAGAGTATTAGTCGTTGGCGGCATTGCTTTTGACACAACGGCTTCACTTTTGAGATTGTCATTACTTACACAACCAATCAGAAGACTTGCCACGACAACACCTAAATATAATTTTTTCATTCTATTACCTGCTTCGTCTATATTAAGAAAACAATTCAACAGGCAATTTATAATACTATTGTATGATTATTTGTGACCATCTTAGAAAATATCAATAATCTACAACTAACTCGAAGAACATCATTAAGTTTTGTTAACTAGATAACATTAGACAACCTATTATAGTATTCGCTTTATACAATAAGACTCTATTCTTTCCCAATTGCTTTTAAATTCAGGCACAAGAATTGATAATGCTGAGGTAGATAGAATTGAAGTAAATAATGTTGAGATAGATAGGGTTGAGGTAAATAGGGTTTAAGTATATTGATTAGCGGTAAGGATTAAGCCGTCTTTTGATTACTGCTTCATATTGATTTGAATTGAGTAACACTGAATTAAAGCTTATTCAATGAAAGAGAATTTTCCCAAAACAGTAAATAAAATTGAAATTGATTATCTTTAAAAACTAAAAAAGGAGCCTTAGCTCCTTATAATGACCTTATAGAGTCACTTTAATCCTAACTCTTTATTTTTTATAAAGACATAGGTATGCAGTTTGTACTACTACTTTTACATCAAAGCTTGAATTTGCTTCAACTTCAAATGTTTCACCTGCGTTATATGTTTTCCATTCTGTTGTATCAACAAGTTTAACCGTTAAGCTACCGCTAACAACAGTCATGTATTCGTATGCTTCAGTCCCGAATGTGTATTCACCGACTTCCATTACGCCAACTGTTGCAGGTAATGTTGCAGTTTGGAATGCGATCGATTTTACATTACCGTCGAAATATTCATTTGCTTGAAAACTCATTTTAATCCCTTTTTATGTATAAACAGATATAACATTGTGCGGTGATTATGGCGAAGCTCAAATTAAAACTCAAGTAAAGCCTTTTATCTCTTACTTTTATTCCTATGATTCAGTACTTATTCAGGACAAATCAACTTGTATTTTTTATCCTATTGTAATCAAAGTAACAGGATAAATATTCGCTATGATGCCTATCAACGTTGATGATAATGTTAGTAGATATATTAGCTAAAACTAAAGAGCAGTTTAGATCTAGCGCAACTTACAATAACTATCATTTATGTATTTAAGTTAAGACGTTTTAATAAACGGTGTAAATTAGCTGGATACATACCCAATTGTTTTGCAGTAGTAGATAGTTTCTTATTATTCTCTAGATAGACCTGCTCTACGACTTTATATTGAAATTGATCCATCATTTCTTTTAATGTGCCATCACCCTTCCCAAAATTATCTAACCCATTATGTTGTAACTCAGTAATAACTTGCTCCTGCTTCGTCGGGGATAGTGTTGACATTGAAACTAATGGAACTTCGCTTTGATGTGACTCTTTTTGAAGGTGGAAGTGATTAGGGCGGATACTAATATGTGTTTCATTCGACTCTGATTTTGCAATAACAGCTGCACGATATATGGCATGTTCTAATTCTCTTACATTTCCTTCCCACGCATGCGCATGAAGTAACGGCAAGACGCTATTATCAATTTGAATACTGGCGACGTTAAGCTTATGAGAGCAACGCTCTGCAAAAAAACCAGCTAATAAAATAACATCACCACCACGCTCTCTTAAAGGTGGAACAAAAACAGGAAAGACACTCAAGCGATGATATAAATCAGATCGCATATTGCCTTTTTTTACTTCCTCATGCATTACTCTATTGGTTGCCGCAATGATCCGAACATCGACTTTAATATTACTATCTTCACCAACACGTTGAATATCACCATACTGTAATGCTCGTAATAGCTTTGCTTGTAAAGTTAAAGAGAGCTCACCAATTTCATCTAAAAAAAGCGTACCTTTATTAGCTAACTCAAATTTACCTTTTCGATTGCTGATTGCACCGGTAAAAGCGCCTTTAATATGCCCAAATAATTCACTTTCAGCGACTGACTCTGGTAACGCAGCACAATTTAAATAAACAAATGGCTGTTTACTTCTTTGCGATTGCCTAAAAATAGAGTGAGCCACCAGCTCTTTACCCACACCTGTTTCTCCCATAATTAAAACAGATAAATCAGTCGAAGCTACTGCGTCAATATGAGATTTCAAAGTTAAAATACTTTGAGATTGGCCAATCATATCTTGCTTGCTTAAGTTTAATGACGATGATCTTGATGTATTCGAAGGTAAACTCGAGTTACGCTCAAGTTTTTCCATTAATAATGCAGTGTTTAAACTGTTAGAAGCTAATGCGCTAACCAAGCGTAAATAATCGTTATCAAATTGTTCAAATTGCGTAGGATTAAATGCATCGATAGTCAAAGCCCCAATTAAACGACCTTCGTACAATAAAGGTAGGCCAATACAAGCGTGTACTTCTAAATATCCTTGATGATTTGGAATTAATCCATCATAGGGATCGGGTAAGTCACTATCGCTCGGAAAACGCACTATGTCACCGGCACGTGCGATCGCTTCGAATCGAGGGTGCTGATCAATAACAAAACGACGCCCTAACACATCGACACTAAGCCCATTAATGGCCAAGGGAATAAAATGCTGATTTTTATATAGAAGAAGCGCTGAAGCATCACATTTTAATATATTACGCAGCGTTATTAATAAACGTTCAAAACGATCCTGCTCAGAAATACTCGAGGTAATATCCACTGCAACTTGCAACCATTCATTATTTCTTTTTGTCATTTTCTTTTAACTCGCTTTATTTCATTGAAAATATCATGACCACATAAAACCTGATGTGTCAGTCAATTCACTATCGTCATGCTTCGTAGGGCTGCACAAACATTATCATTCAGATAAATCATTATCTTGATGACAAACAATAAATTATCAGAAAGATAAATAAAAATATTACTGAATTAAAAAAACACCAAATAACAACAACTTAAAATAAACCATAAACTGGCACGCTGTCTGCAATGTACTTGATAACTTTATATAACTTACTTATTTCAGAGAGAAACCAATATGACAATTCATGTAAAGAATAATATTCACTGGGTCGGACAACGTGATTGGGAAATCGAGAACTTTCACGGTACTGAATATAAAATGACGAAAGGAACAAGTTATAACAGCTACTTAATTCGAGAAGAAAAAACTGTATTGATAGATACTGTCGACCATCGCTTTAGTCATCAATTTATTCAAAACTTAGAAATGGAAATTGACCTCGAGAGCATCGACTATATTGTTATTAACCATGCAGAAGAAGATCATGCAGGCGCTTTGTCAGCATTAATGGAACGTATTCCAAACACCCCTATTTATTGTACAGAAGCAGCCATTGATTCGATTGTTGGGCATCACCATCATCCAGAATGGAATTTTAATACAATTAAAACAGGCGATAGCCTTGATATCGGTAATGGCAAACAACTTATTTTTGTTGAAGCGCCAATGTTGCATTGGCCAGATAGCATGATGACTTATATTACAGGTGATGCTGTCTTGTTTAGTAATGATGCTTTTGGACAACATTACTGCGATGAACGTTTATTTAACGATGAAGTTGATCAAACGGAGTTAATGGAGCAATGCCTACGTTATTATGCCAATATTTTAACGCCATTTAGTGCGTTGGTTATTGCCAAAATTAAAGAAGTATTAAGCTTCAATTTACCCGTCGATATGATTGCAACAGCACACGGTATTGTATGGCGTGATAACCCAATTCAAATCATTGAAAAGTACTTAGAATGGGCGGGCGATTACCAAGAAGATCGTATTACTATTTTCTATGACACCATGTCTAACAATACCCGAATGATGGCTGATGCAATTGCACAAGGGATTCACGATATCGACCCTAAAGTAGCCGTTAAGGTATTTAATATTGCACGCCAAGATAAAAACGACATTCTGTCGAGCCTATTTCGCTCTAAAGGTGTGCTGGTCGGTTCTTCAACAATGAATAATGTCATGATGCCTAAAGTGGCAGGTATGTTAGAAGAGATAACGGGGCTTAAATTTAAACAGAAAAAAGCCGGTGCTTTTGGTAGCTCAGGTTGGAATGGTGGTGCCATTGACCGTATTAATAAACGCTTAATCGAAGCAGGTTTTGAAATGGCAGATAGCCTACATACAAAATGGCGACCAGATGGCAAAGCAATGCGCTTATGTCGTGAACACGGTCAACGTATTGCAAAAGAATGGGCATTAGACCAAAGCAATATACAACCAATGATAACGAATGCAACAGAAAGCCAACCAGTAAAAGCAACCACAGCTGAGCAACATCAAGAACATGGGCCAGATTGCCAATGCATGATTTGCACCGTATGTAACTGGATCTACGATCCTAAAATAGGCGAACCAAGTCAAGATGTTGCAGCAGGCACGATTTGGGATGATGTACCTGAATACTTCCTTTGCCCTGATTGTAACTTAGGTAAAGACGTTTTCATTCCCCACTCTGCCGAAGAGGTTGCATAATGACACTACCCATTGTGATTATAGGCAGCGGTTTTGCTGCCTATCAATTAGTGAAAGCTTTACGCCGCCAAAATAATGAAATTGATATTTGTATCATAACTGCAGATTCTGGGGATGATTATAATAAGCCAGATTTAAGCCATGTATTTTCCAAGAAGCAATCTGTTGCTGATGTTATCAATACAACTGCAGCTGAATTTGCAGAGCAATATAAGATCCGCTTAATCACGAAAACTCGCGTGAATGAAATTGATGGGTTTAATAAGTTTATTATTGCTGGTGAACACAAAATAAGTTATTCGAAACTAGTACTCGCAACTGGTGCGACTCCTTTTATCCCAGCCATTAAAGGTAATGCTGCACAGAGGTTATTGACGTTAAATAGCTTACAAGAATTCGCTGCCTGCCAAGAAAAAATTACCTCTGCTGAGTCTGTGCTAGTCATTGGAGGCGGCTTAATTGGTGTCGAGATAGCACTAGATCTTGCTAATGCGGGTAAACAAGTCACCTTAGTTGAACCTTCACCACAATTAATGTCCAGACAATTGCCTGAATATGTGGCGCTTGAACTTCAAAAGAACCTTGTACAACATAATATTGAGATTAAAACAGCTTGTACGGTGAGTACTATTGAGTTGGAGGCAGCATTAGACATCAACGACACAACCACTAAGCATGGTAAAATGTTAGTACTATTAAGTAATAATGATCATTTACAAGTTGATCAAGTTATTGTTTGTGCAGGGTTAAAACCCAATACGCAGCTTGCAGCTCAATCCAATATTAAAACTGAGCATGGTATTTGTGTCGATGCAAATTTACAAACTTCTATTAAAGATATTTATTCATTAGGTGATTGTGCGCAATTTGAAGGGTTGGTTCGCGCTTATCTACAACCAATATTGATTAGTGCAAATGTATTAGCCAAAACTTTATTAGATGCACCTTCAGCAGTCAATTTACCTCATATTATGATTAAGGTAAAAACACCGACTTACCCTATTCAAATTGGCGGAGTGACTTGTTCAAATGAAATTAACCGTTGGGTATTTGATGTGCAAACAGAAGGGATAATTGCTAAAGCTTACAATGAACAACAAAAGCTAATTGGTTTTGTGGTGACCGCAGAGAAAACAGCACAAGCATTTCCTTTGCTAAGAGAGTTATCGCAGGCTTAGCTTACGATACAGACACGACAAGTTATTAAATAACGATGCGCTGCTGGTAAAGAAAAGTTGTTCAGTTTTCTTTACCAGCAGCGCATCTATTTTCAACTTCATTTATAAATTTTGGCGTTTCACTTATAATTTGAAGATTTACTGATAAAAGGTTCAATATAAATTATTCGCTTTCGGCTTGTAATAATTCAATTTGTTCTTGAGCATCCATCCATAACATTTCAGCTTCTTCTAACTGCTCTTTTACTTCACCTTGCTCTTTTAATAGATCCGTTAATTTCTTTTTATTTTCTTGCTCATAAAGCGAACTGTCACTTAACTGTTCTTCAATCTCAGCCACACGAGCAGAATAAGTATCCATTTGCTTTTCTGCGCTGGTTAACTGCTTTTTAAAAGGCGTTAACTTTTTACGAAATTCTGCTTCTAATCTTTTTTGATCTTTACGATTTGCGCTCACCGACACCACTTTATCTTCACTTTGAGCCGCTTGCTTCTCAATACGTTGTTGATCAGACAACCATTGATGATAATCATCTAAATCACCAGCAAAGGGTTCTACTTTTTTATCGTGTACTAAATACAAATCATCGATAGTAGTACGAAGTAAATGGCGATCATGCGATACCACTACCATTGCGCCTTCAAATGCTTGTAAAGCAACAGTCAAAGCATGACGCATTTCTAAATCAAGGTGATTGGTTGGTTCATCAAGTAATAATAAGTTAGGCTTTTGCCAAACTAATAATGCTAAAACCAAACGTGCTTTCTCTCCACCGGAAAACGGCGCGACAATATCAAAAGCTTTGTCACCTTGAAAACCAAAACTACCTAAGAAATTACGCAGAGGCAGTTCTTTCTCATCGGGTGCTAAACGCATTAAATGCTGCATTGGGCTTTCGTCTAAATGTAAAAACTCTAATTGATGCTGTGCAAAGTAACCAATTTTTGCATTTGTGTTTATTTCAATCTTGCCTGATTTAGGCTGAAGCTGATTTGACAGTAATTTAACTAAGGTTGATTTACCTGCGCCATTACGCCCTAATAAACCGATACGACTACCAGGGACTAAGTTTAATTTTATTTCATCAAGAATTAATAGATCGTCGTACCCTGCACTCACTTTTTCCAATGTTAATAATGGCATTGGCAGTGCTTCAGGTTCTCGGAATGAAAAACTAAATTGATTATCGAGATGCGCAGGTAAAAGCGCTTCCATTTTTTCAAGTGCTTTAATACGGCTTTGCGCTTGCTTGGCTTTATTGGCTTTATAACGAAAGCGATCAATATAGCTTTGCATGTGATCCATTTGCGCTTGTTGTTTCTCGTAAGAAGATTGCTGCTGCATTAATTTTTCAGCGCGTTGACGCTCAAAGCTAGTGTAGTTACCAGTATATTCAAATAATTTATTTTGCTCGATATGAATAATTTTATCGACAATGCTATCAATAAAATCACGGTCATGAGAGATCAGTATTAATGTACCTTGATATTGGTGTAACCACTTTTCAAGCCAAATAACCGCATCTAAGTCGAGGTGATTGGTAGGTTCATCGAGTAATAGTAGATCAGATGGGCAAAGCAGCGCTTGCGCTAAGTTTAAACGCATACGCCAACCACCAGAGAAATCACTAACCGCTCGTCCTTGCGCTTGTTCACTAAAACCTAAACCAGCTAATAACTCGGCAGCGCGAGATTCAATTGTATAACCACCAGCATTATCCAATAAAATATGCATTTCAGCGATTTTAGTACCGTTATCTTCTATTTCAGCCTGTTTTAGTTTTGCTTGTAATGTACGAAATTCAATATCGCCATCAATAACATATTGCAACGCATTGGTATCTAAAGCAGGCGTTTCTTGGGCAACACTCGCTAATCGCCAATGATGTGGAATTGTTAGGTCACCAGCATCCACTTGAGACTCTTGTTTTAATAAAGTAAAGAAGCTCGATTTACCACAACCATTGGCACCGACTAAACCTACTTTTTGTTTTGGATTGATGGTTGCACTGGCATTTTCAAGTAAGGCTTTTCCACCTCGGATAAATTCGATATTAGTTGCAACGATCATAAATTCAGAGTCTCAATGTAAATCAGGTAAATTAAAGCAAGATAATAACGAACTTTACAAACTTGAGCCATAACTACTGAAAATGAGTGCTAATTTGTTTATCATTACGTACTTTTTGTCATTTGTGATTTGTATATGCCTGTATCTAAGAATAAAAAACGCTTCATCGCTGGAGCAGAATGCCCACAATGTAAGACTATTGACAGTATTGCTTTGACACTGGAAAATGCAGTTGAGACTTTAACCTGCGTGTATTGTGATTACACACAAACACAAACACCTAATCAGGCTAAATCAGCAACACGTCAATTTGAACAAATAATTGGTGTTTTTGATCCCTCAGAACCCGATAAAGAATAGAGAGAAATAACAATGAAAATTGAAAAAAATTCAGTAGTCGCAATCCACTTTGGTGTTGCAGAAGTTGACGGTAATGCCCTTGATAGTACAGAAAACGGTAGCCCTCTTGAGTTTATTCAAGGTGCACAATATTTAGTACCTGGTTTAGAGAAAGAATTAGAAGGCAAAGAAGCCGGTTACAAATTTGATGTTAAATTAGAAGCAGAAGAAGCTTACGGCCCTTTCCAAGAAGAATTAGTTCAAGAAGTACCTCGTACTTTATTTGAAGGCGTTGATGAAATTGAAGTCGGTATGTCATTTCAAGCAGAAACTGAGCAAGGTCCTCGTACTGTAGAAGTCACTGGCGTCACTGAAGAAAATGTAAGTATCGATGCAAACCATCCTCTAGCAGGTATGGCATTACAATTTGTTGGTGAAGTTGTTTCTGTTCGAGCAGCGACTGATGAAGAAATGTCACATGGTCACATCCATTCAGCTGAAGGCTGTGGGCATTCTCACTAAATTTAATGTCACTTTAGATGATTAATAAGCGTCTTATTAGATAGCCTTTATTAAATCACTTTAAAGTAACATGTAAAAGCCGCCAATCTATCTAGATTGGCGGCTTTTTTATACACTGCAAGATAGTCGATTACGACTTAAACGACTCAATATTACACGATTCATACGTCACGATTAAATACTGTAACTCACTACCGGCTCAGGTATTGGTAAAACGGCATTAGCATATTTAGCCTGAATCACTGACATCACTTGTTTATAATCAGATATTCCACTCAACTCAACAGATAACGTATCCAACTCATGAGATGAAAGTTTTAATTTACTAGCAAAGAAAAAATTACGTCTTTGGTTGGAGTTCGTTGACTGATCTTGTTGTTGAGAACCTTTATGGTTATCTTGAATTATTTGTATAGATTGATGAGCGACTTGTTCTCGCTCTTGTTGGTCACGCATCTTGGCATAAGCATGCGTTTCTTCTGTTTTCGGAATGGCTGGTTGTAATTGATTTTCTTGACGTAATCCCTCCGTAGCTTGTGGAAAAGGGGCTGCTGCAATCGGAGGAAGCTGAACATTTACGTTAACCATAATGGCTTCAGTTAAACGGACACATCGATAAGTGAACCAACCATTTCATCAGCCGTCGTAATTACTTTCACAGAAGCTTGAGCTTGTATTTCTGCTAATTTCATATTAATGACTTCCGCAGTGACAGGCCCAGAAACATAACTGTGTGCAGTTGGCGCTTCAGGCGTTACATTTTGTTCTGTATTTTGGGTTGTCTGATTAGCAATACGTTGACTAGACTCAGTCATTTTTTGAGACGCATTATTCAAACCATTAACACCCGATGAGAATGCTGAATTTATTTCCATAAAGGACTCCTAATAAATAATAGCTATTACATTATGGCTATTTTTTGAACAAAAATAAAGCTTAACCGTAAAACCTATCGCTCAATAAAATCAATTAAAGTCGCTTTAAACAGATTAGATTCGCTGATAAATGGCATGTGAGAAGACCTTTCAAAAATAACCTGTTGATTAGATGGATTTAACTCAAGTAAAGTAGTCACGTTACCCATTGGCACTAAACTATCTTTTTCACCAAAAATACTTAAACATGGCACTGCTAATTCACTAAACTCCGTTCGTAAATCCACTTCATTTAATAGATCTAAACCTGCAATTAATGCAGATTGTTTCGGCTCAGTCTGATCCACTAATAGGCTTTTGATCGTAGCAATATCAGTTTTAACGGAATCACTGCCCATCGATTGCAAAGACAAAAATCGATTAAGCGTTTTTTTAGGTTGTTTAGTTACTCCTACCTTAAATGCTTCAAAGACTTCTTTTTTTACACCTGACCATTGCCCTTGCTCTACAAACTTTAATGATGCACAAACTTGAATTAATTTTTCAACACGTTCAGGAAAATGCAAAGCAACATAAGTTGCTATTAACCCGCCTAAAGACCAACCACACCAAACGGCATTTTGAGGTAACTTACCTAATAAGGTTTCAGTAATAGAAGCTAAGGAATAATCAGTCAATTCAGGTTGTTCACCAAAGCCAGGTAAATCAACTAAATACACGCAGTAATGTTCGCTCAGTTGTTCAATAATAGGCAACCAGACCGCACTATTAACGCCCCATCCATGTATTAAGACGAGGTTTTTTCCTGAACCGATTACCTTATAGCTTACTTGCTGATTCACCTGAACATTATTTTTGTGTTCTATACTCACTATAACCTCATCCAACTATCATTTTATTTAAAGGGCTGATTTGCGATATTTTCTACGACATGTCTATCAACAGAGTCAAAATCTATTTGAAGCTTGTTTGCCAAGCCGGTGTCTGTTGTGCCATTTATCGAGTCACCAATCGCTTATTTGTCAGTTTTGTTATAACGCTATATTAACAGAGAGACCTTGCTGTTTACATTGCGGTTGTGGGTTAACCAATTCACAAGATTTTTGTGGGGAGTGTTTAAGACATCCTTTTTATTTTCAACAACTACATGCTATCGCAAGTTATCAATCTCCTTTTCCAGAATTGATAAAACAATTAAAATATAACAACCAATTATTATATGCGGATTTATTGGATTTACTACTCGCCAATAGCATCAAACAACGCTATACCGCTCAACAACTTCAGGATATTGATTTTCTAATTCCTGTTCCTTTACATATTACAAAACATAGAAAGCGTGGTTTCAATCAAGCACAGCTAATTAGTGATGCCTTAATCAAACACCTACCTTTACCTACGATGATTGACTCCCCTCTTATTCGTAATAAGTTTACTCATGCCCAAGAAGGCTTGAATCGAAAGCAGCGTACCTCTAATTTAAAGCATGCTTTTTCGCTACATGAACAATCTTCAATGTCACTAAAGGGGAAATATGTTGTATTAATTGACGACGTAGTGACAACAGGCGCTACTATTAATAGCTTATGTCAGTGTTTATTAGCAGCCGAAGTTAGCAGAATTGATGTGTGGTGCATTTGTCGAACAGAGCTAGGTTAATAACACTAATACATTGTATTAATAAGGAATATTGACTATAGAAACACATTCTAAATCAGCCTTAAAACCATTATTTATTTTATTATTTGTTGCATTTTCACTCTTTGCTTTCTTATTGTATTCAATTCTCGTTATAATGACCTAGTAAATTACTCAAGCATAAAGGTTTAACATGATCGAAATTACTCCAGTTGCACAGGCACACTTCGCAAAATTACTAGAGCCACAAAAAGAAGGCACTAACATTCGTGTGTTTGTTATCAATCCGGGCACACCAAAAGCAGAATGTGGTGTATCTTACTGCCCACCAGAAGCAGTTGAAAGTAGTGATACACGTTTGAGCTTTGAAAGTTTTGATGCATTAATTGATGAAGTTAGTTTGCCATTCTTAGATGATGCATTTGTTGACCTAGTAGAAGAAGACACAGGTACACAACTAACATTAAAAGCACCTAATGCAAAAATGCGCAAAGTAAAATCAGACGCGCCATTATTAGAACGTGTTGAATACGTTATTCAAATACAAATCAACCCGCAGTTAGCAAGCCACGGTGGTTTTATTAAGCTCATTGAGATTACTGAAGACAATGTAGCCGTAATTGAATTTGGTGGTGGCTGTAATGGTTGTTCACAAGTTGATTTAACGTTAAAAGAAGGCATTGAGAAAGAGCTACTTGAAGAGTTTTCAGGTGAGCTAAATGCAGTACGTGACGTAACTGAACATGCTCAAGGCGATCACTCTTTCTATAAGTAATCCCTTAGCTTGCTTTGATGCGGTTGTTTGATTTATAAATAGCCGCATAATATATTGCTAATGCTGAGACTAATATCAGTGCAAATATCATCTCTTTACCTAACGCTATAAATAGCACGAAGCAAGTCACACTAGCAATTACCGCCATCCACTTCCCTCTTCCTTTTAATAACACCACACCCGCAATACCCGCGGCTAGATAAATTAAAATAAACAAACCGTTAGCATAAGCAATTAAGTTTTCTAATGGGACATGGATAGATTGGCTAACCAACAACACAATACAACAAAGCGTCACTGAAAAACCTAACCCCCAATAAGCAACATTATGTTTATTTACACGACTAAGATTAGAATGAATTTGCTGCTGTTTGGCCATGCTTTGTAATAAACGAGAGAAACCAACAAAGTATAAGCTAATAGAAATAAAACAAGTACAGAAGCCCACTAAATTCACTAGGATATATCCTTTATTACCCAAGCTCGCTTCAACTAAATGTACAACAGAATTAAGATTTTTCTCTTGATCGCCATAAAAGCCCATTTGCAATAAGCTAAGACTGATCAACCCATAAACAACTAAGGTAATAGTAATACCGATAAAAATAGTTAATGGAAAATCTCGCTCAGGGTGTTCAAAGTCATCTGCAATATGTGTAATGGCTTCAATACCTAAAAAGCACCAAAGGATAAAAGTCGCAGCTAATGCAATATCACTTATATTAAATAGAGTGTCTGGTAACAGTAATGAATGAGTGAATTGAGTCTCAATTGAAGAAAACAACAAGGTGCTGACAATAACGACGCTGAGTACAGATTGAATAATCGCCGCCGTTTTTAGCCCCAACAGATTAATCATTAATACTAGAGACAAAATGACAACCGCAATAATTAATCTAAAATCAGTTTCACTCGAGATAAGCCCTACTTCTATTAATGCATTCTGCAAAAAGTTAGATGCGGTCATGGTGATCACAGGCGTGCCTAAGGCCACTACCCAAATAAATAACCAACTGACTAACCTTGCACTACGCTCACCAAATGCTTGTTGCACAAAATAAGCGGTACCACCTGCATTGGGATAAAATTTACCTAATTGTGCGAAGGTAAAAACAATCGGTACAATGAGAACGCCCATGATTGCCCATGCTAACAAGGACCAACTTCCTGCAATTTGTGCAGCAATGGCAGGAATAATAAAGACACCTGAGCCTAATAATGCAGAAACCAGCATAGCAACACCTTGTGCTATCGATAACTTATGTGATGCTAATCTCACTTTTCCACCTATCCGTATGATTTAAAACGTTGTCTTTATAACCTACTTTGATGGCAAATTAAATAAAAGAAAAATCAAGCGCACCTCTAAATATAAAAACCACAATAAAATTATTGTATTTAATACTCCTATACAGCAGTTAATTCATAAAAAACGTGCGGTTTGTCAAAATAAAGCGAGCATTTTATACACAAATACAGTAAAATGCGCCTCCCTCGCACACGGATCCATCTAAAGCGAAGCATAATATTCAGAGTAAACCTACTACGCGATTGATTTCGCAATAAATTAATGGACATGTTTAACGGCATTTAACTTGTTAAACTGATGTAGGTATAGGCTGAATTTAACGCACATTCGAGTAATGTGCAGCATTTTATAAACTCATGAGGCCACTATGTCAGAGTCACAAAACACACAAGTAGTAGAACAAGTCGCAGGACCAACTTTTAAAGATTTAAACTTACCAGAAGCATTAGTTCAAGTTGTATCAGAAATGGGTTACGAAACACCATCTCCGATACAAGCACAAACAATTCCTCACCTATTAAGAGGCGAAGATGTTTTAGGTCTTGCACAAACTGGTACGGGTAAAACAGGTGCATTTGCACTTCCTTTATTAGCAAATATCGATCTTAGCAAAAACCACCCACAAGTATTGGTATTAGCACCAACACGTGAATTAGCGATTCAAGTAGCAGAAGCATTTCAATCGTATTCTCGTCACATGCGTGGTTTCCACGTTATGCCTATTTACGGTGGTCAAAGCTACAACATCCAATTCAAACAATTGACACGTGGTCCACACGTTGTTGTTGGTACGCCTGGTCGCATCATGGACCACTTGAAACGTAAAACATTAGATTTATCAAATCTAAAAACATTAGTACTTGATGAAGCTGATGAAATGTTACGTATGGGTTTCATTGACGACGTTGAAACGATCATGAAAGAAATGCCTGAAAAGCACCAAACTGCGCTTTTCTCTGCAACAATGCCAGATCAAATTAAACGTATTACTAAACGTTACATGAACAACCCAACAGAAGTTAAAATAAAAGCTAAAACATCTACTGTTTCAAACATTGAACAAAAATGTTGGATCGTACGTGGTGTTAACAAGCTAGATGCATTAACACGTATGTTAGAAACTGAAGAGTTTGACGGCGTAATCATCTTTGCTCGTACTAAAACAGCAACCGTTGAATTAGCAGAACGTTTAGAAGCACGTGGTTACCGCAGTGCAGCACTAAACGGTGATATGAATCAACAAACACGTGAGCGTACTATCGCACGCCTTAAATCAGGTGGCTTAGATATCCTAGTAGCAACAGATGTTGCTGCACGTGGTCTAGACGTTGAACGTATTAGCTTAGTAGTTAACTACGACATCCCAACAGATACTGAATCTTATGTTCACCGTATCGGTCGTACTGGTCGTGCTGGCCGTACTGGTAAAGCAATCTTATTTGCAGCACCACGTGAGCGTCGTTTATTACAAGCAATTGAACGTGCTACTCGCCAACCAATTACAATTATGGACTTACCAACACGTGATGAAGTAACACAAACACGTATTGATAACTTCCAAAAAACATTATTTTCAACTTGTGAAAGTGAAGATTTAACTTTCTTCCGCACTTTATTTGAACAAATTAAAAATAATTCTGAAATCGATGAATCAGATATCGGTGCAGCATTGTTATTAATGGCTCAAAAAGAAAAACCATTACAACCTGTTGAAGAAAAATTTGTTGAGCCACGCAGTAATGATCGCAACGAACGTAGTGATCGCCCTCGTCGTGACCGCAACGATCGTAATGACCGTTCACGTGGAGATCGTCCAGATCGCTCTCGTAACAATGATCGTAACGAACGCGATGGTGATAAACCACGTGGTCGCGGACGTCCTACTGACGTTGAACTTGAAATGTTCCGTTTAGATGTTGGTCGTGAGCACGGTGTTCAAGTTAAAAACATCGTAGGTGCCATTGCAAATGAAGCAAATATCAATAGCCGCTTCATTGGTGATATCCGTCTAAATGACGATCACTCAACCATTGAATTACCAAAAGGTATGCCGGAAAACACATTAGCGCATCTTCGCAGTGTGCAAGTATGTAAACGTCCATTAAACCTTAAAAAAGTCTAAATTTAAATAAGACTTTATATCAAGGAGGCCTCGCCTCCTTTTTTTATATCTATTATTTAAGCCTTGCTAATTTCTCGATGCCACGCTCTACAACACCTGCACTTCAAAACACGATTAAAAACAATGGATACTTATTTCATATAGCTCCATTCTCTGAACTTTAAACAGAAGAAAATCAAGACTAAAAACAATGTAACCGATTATTTTATAAAATAACTTACAACAATGAAGTGAACGGGTAACTATCAAAATAGCTGAGATATTTACTGTGATTGATATGACTACGACTGTATAAACACATCAACAGAAAAAGTATTAATAATCGTCATTAATTGTTTCAATGACTAAGTAATCAAAAGCACACAGGAGTATTAGTCAGCAATAAAAAAGGCCGATAACCTAAGTTACCGACCTTATAAATATCTTACTAAAAAATTTAGCTTTATTTTTTCTTAACTGGACGAGTCCAACCTTCAACATTACGTTGCTTAGTACGTGACACACATAATGTATTATCGGGTACATCCGTTACAATTGTTGTTCCTGCACCTGTTGTTGCACCATTACCAATCGTCACAGGTGCGATAATTTGGCAATCACTCCCCAAAAATACATCATTACCAATAATGGTTTGATGCTTGTTAACACCATCGTAATTACATGTGATCACACCAGCACCAATATTAACGCCACTACCCACTTGGCTATCGCCAATATAACTTAAGTGTCCGCATTTAGTGCCAACGCCTAACGTTGATTTTTTCACTTCAACAAAGTTACCAATATGCACTTCGTTAGCAATAATAGTATCAGGGCGAAGCCGTGCGAAAGGACCTATCGAAGCGTTTTCACCAATACTGGCACCTTCAATAATAGAGTTTGCTTTAATTTCAGTATTATCAGCAATGTCACAGTTCTTTAGAATACAACCCGCACCAATTTTAACTCCATAACCTAACGTCACTTTACCTTCGATGATAACGTTGATATCGATATCAACATCTTGACCACACGTTAATTCACCACGTAAATCAAAACGAGTTGGGTCACGTAACATCACGCCATCTAATAATAAATTATTAGCATTTTGTAACTGAAAAGCGCGTTCTAAATTAGCAAGTTGTAAACGGTTATTCACACCTTCAACTTCAAACGCATTTTCAGGCTGAACCGTTTCAATAGAACAACCCGCTTCATGTGCCATTTTAATAATGTCAGTAATATAGTATTCACCAGCCGCATTATCATTAGATAACGCAGGTAACCAACGGTTTAAATCGTTAGCATTTGCCACAAGAATGCCCGTATTCACTTCTTTAATCGCTAACTGCGCTGGGTTTGAATCTTTTTGTTCAACTATGCCTACGACTTTACCGTCAAGACGTTCTATACGACCATAACCTGTAGGATCGTCTAACGTAATGGTTAACAATCCAATACCGCCTTCTGGTTGTACTGCAATTAACTTCTCTAACGTAGTCGCTGATAATAAAGGGACATCACCGTAAACCATTAAGATTTTTTCATCTGCTTTAAAGTGAGGTTGTGCAATTTGCATTGCATGTCCAGTACCCAATTGTTCAGTTTGCTCAATCCAATTTAAACGACTATCAGCAATATTTTGCTTCATGATGTCGCCACCATGCCCATAAATTAAGTGGATGTTGTCAGCGCCAATCCTTTTCACAGTATCGATAACATGTTGCACCATCGGCTTGTCTGCAATTTTATGTAGTACCTTAGGTAAAAGAGAGCGCATACGGGTACCTTTACCAGCGGCAAGAATAACAACACTTAAAGACATAATTGAAACCTTAATAAACGGAATAATAAAACATCTATTTTAGCTGAATTTCAACTAAGAACGTATAAGAAAATAAAATTAACAGGTTTGAATAAAGAATATAGAAGTTAAAAGGGGTCATGACCACAGAAACGTATTCCTGAACTCAAGCCATTCCCCTTTAAAAATAATTGAATAAAATGAGTTATAAAATATTAGAGAGGAATTTTTGTAGCCTTGGGTGATTTGCAACTTTACCAAAAATATTCTCTGGAATGTCATCAACCAATAATGCGCCATCTTCCATAAAGATAACACGGTCTGCGACCTCATTTGCAAAGCCCATTTCATGCGTCACCACCACCATCGTCATACCTTCAGCTGCCAATGACTTCATTACATCCAAGACTTCACCTACCATTTCAGGATCAAGCGCTGACGTCGGCTCATCAAATAACATCATATCTGGTTTCATTGCTAAGGCTCTGGCAATCGCTACCCTTTGCTGTTGCCCACCAGAAAGGTGACTTGGGTAAATATCCATTTTCTCAGCAAGTCCAACACGTGTTAATAATGCTTCAGCTTCTAAAATCACCTCTGCTTTACTTCGACCCGTTACTTTCAATGGTGCCAACATGACATTTTCTTTCACTGAGAGATGCGGAAATAAGTTAAACGATTGAAATACCATACCGATATTTTCTCTTAACTTATTAATATTTGTTTCTCCGCCGTACATTTTCACACCATCAACTATAATTTCACCGCTCGTGATAGTTTCTAATTGATTTAAAGTACGTAAGTAGGTGGATTTACCTGAACCCGAAGGACCAATAATCACAACCACTTCACCACGTTGAATATTGGTCGTTACTTTTTTTAATGCATGACAACCATTAGGATAAATTTTATCAACATCGACGGTCACAATCATATCGTTACCTTCATACTTTTTCTTATTAGTCATTAGTCGCTAACCTCTTTTCAATACGCTGAATAGCCCAAGATAAAGTTGATGTTAATAATAAATATAACGCAGCAACCGTAAACCAAACCTCAAAAGTAGCAAAGCTACCACTCACTACTTCTCGCCCGGCTTTGGTTAGATCTGTAATTGAAATAACCGACACTAATGAGGAGTCTTTAATTAAATTAATTAATTGTCCAGCCATTGGTGGCAGTGTGCGTTTGAATGCTTGCGGTAAAATCACATACATCATCGCTTTAGGGTAAGTCATCCCTAAAGATCGAGCGGCTTCCATCTGCCCAGCAGAAATAGACTGAATACCAGAACGTAAAATCTCAGCCACATAAGCCCCTGTAAAGACAGATAAAGCAACAACACCTGCCGTAAATCGCTCTAAATCAAAAATAGTGCCTAAGAAAAAGTAAACGATGAATATTTGCACCAATAAAGGCGTCCCTCGAATAACTTCTATGTATAAAATGGAGAGGTTTTTACTAAATGGATTATCTGAAATACGCATTAAAGCTGTCATCAAGCCAATCACAATGGAGAAAAACAGTGAGATCACTGAAATCTTCAACGTCATATATAAGCCGTCAATTAAAAGGCCACTTTTTATACTTTCAGAACGCGCAACAAGATCACCTTCAAAAATTAAATCACCATCATAAACAAGCACTTCACTTGCGTTAGTAATGATAGTGTCAGGGTCCCCATTATCATAAATTAAGGTGATCTCTCCCTCAGCATTAATCGCTGCACTTGCATCACTTTGGGCAATAATATCAATAGGCGCTGTATCAACAATATACGGCCATACAAGATGCCATTGCCATTTATAATTAATACTTTGCGATGCAGAATAAATACCTGCAGCAAGTAGACCAATCGTAAAAATAAATAGCAGATGCCATTTGAATTTATTAGATTTTTCGTTCATTAAATTCACCGGTAACAGAAAAACAAAAACCAGAGATAGGCTCTGGCTTTAAAGGGTTTACTTAAAAGAAATTACTGAACTTGGCTTAACCAAGTATCGCTTTTAAACCATTTATCATAAATACGTTGGTAGTCACCATCGCCTTTAGTTTGTCTTAAGAAGTTATTAAGAAAATTTAAGATATCTGGATCGCCTTGCTTAACAGCCCAACCTAATGGCTCATAAGTAAATGGTTCAAGGATTGCCGTTGTTTTCCCTTCTGACTGCGCTGCATAAATTGAGATATATGGCATATCGTAAATCATTGCATCAGCTTTACCGTTAACCACTTCAAGTGCTGCATCTGTTTGTGTTTCAAAGGCATTGTAAGAGGCTTTTGACAGCATTCTTTTAATAGCTTGCTCGCCTGACGTGCCTAATTTAGCAGCAATAGTATACTCAGGGCTGTTTAAATCTTTATAGCTAAGCACTTTATCTTTATGCTTTGGATTCAATAAGATAGATTGACCAACGACGATATAAGGGTCAGCAAAGTTAACACGCATATTGCGTTTTGCATTCACAGTCATACCAGCCATTATAATGTCACATTTACCCGTTAATAATGCAGGAATAATACCATCCCATGCGGTATTTACTGGTACATACTTAACCCCCATTTTCTTCGCCATCAATTTACCTAAATCGATATCAAAACCAATGAACTTACCATTTTTAGCTTTCATTTCAAACGGCATATAACCCGCATCAAAACAGGCTCTTAACTCACCGGATTTACTTATATCATCTAATGTACCTGCATTTGCAAAGCCTGCGGATAAGGCAAGGAAAGAAGTGGCGGTAACGAGTTTTCCGAATTTGTTTTTCATTTAAAAAATCCTTTTTTTGTTTTTAAATTGAAATGAATAATGTTGTTAAGCAATAGTGCTTTTTATTCACTTTTTTATTAATAGAATAATAGCAGCAATAAGTACGCCAAGAATAAAGGAGTCGCCATAGAAGTCATTGTTATAAATAAACAATTGAAATATCAAACGGCACAAGGCTCGAACAATGAAATCAACTAAAATATGAACATAATTTCATATCATTCTAATACATAAAAATTATTAATATTTTACTTTAGCACTCAAAAAGATCGCGCGCACCAATTAAGTGCAGTTATTGTAAGGTAATGTAGATTAAAAAAAATCGATGATGTTGATAAGGTTCGTTAATTAAAACGAGTTTTTCCTATAAAACATGGCTATTTTTTTGCATAATAATTAATAGCAATGCATTCACCTTCAAACTAACGGACAACATCATGAAACAAAAAATACTACAAGAGATGTGTGTTTTAGCAGACATCAATATAGAAAATGAAATTGAACGTCGTATTAGTTTTATTAAAAACACACTAAAAAAAGCCTATTGCAAAACATTAGTATTAGGTATTAGCGGTGGTGTTGACTCAAGTACAGCTGGGCGACTATGTCAGCTATCGATAGACCAATTAAATCAAGAAGAAAGCACTAACGACTATCAATTTGTCGCGGTACGCTTACCTTACGCAGTACAGAAAGATGAAGATGAAGCACAACTAGCCGTTAGTTTTATTAAACCAACAAATTGCATCACCGTTAATGTACAAACTGGCGCAGATGGTATCCATGAAACAACCGTCGCTGCTTTGCAAAACAGCGAAGTAAAATTGGCTGAGAATGCTAACTTTGATTTTGTAAAAGGTAATGTGAAAGCGCGAATGCGTATGATTGCACAATATGAAATTGCTGGATTAACTGGTGGTTTGGTTGTTGGAACCGATCACAGTGCAGAAAACATTACCGGTTTCTACACTAAACATGGTGATGGTGCCTGTGATTTAGCGCCTTTATTTGGCTTAAATAAACGCCAAGTAAGATCACTTGCAAAACACTTAGGCGCACCTAGCCTATTAGTCGAAAAAGCACCGACAGCAGATTTAGAAGAAGATCAGCCACAGCTTGAAGACGAAATTGCATTAGGCATGACTTACGATCAGATTGATGATTTCTTAGAAGGTAAAGAAGTTGCAAAAGAGATTGAAGATAAACTCATTGCTATTTATCTACGTACTCAGCATAAACGCCAACCTATTCCGACAATTTACGACTAATAAAAACGACTTTAACGCTAAATAGTTCATCATATTTAGTCGCTGATATTAGCCATTATCAGCACACCAATCATAACTTACCTTGATGATTTGATAAAAATTAAGCAATCAAGGTAAGTTTCTACACTTTTTCCCCTACAAACCATCAAATAACTAGCCTTAATAACGCCTCTAATGATAGATTCTCTGTTCGGTTAATGATTAACCGTTTTATTTAAACTATCAAATTTAAGGAAATATAGACCATGAAAAAAGTGGGTTTAGTTGGTTGGCGCGGTATGGTTGGATCTGTTCTTATGCAAAGAATGCGTGAAGAGAATGATTTTGCAACGATTGAGCCTGTATTTTTCACCACCTCACAAGTTGGTCTAGCTTCTCCAGATATTGGTAAAAAAACCGAAACCTTAAAAGATGCCTCTTCAATTGAAGATCTAGCAAAAATGGATATCATCATTACCTGTCAAGGTGGCGATTACACTAACTCTGTTTACCCTGCACTACGTGCAAGCGGTTGGAATGGTTACTGGATTGATGCAGCCTCTTCATTACGCATGAAAGACGACAGCATTATCGTATTAGACCCTGTCAACAAAGATGTGATTCAACAAGGCTTAGCTGACGGCGTAAAAACTTACGTTGGCGGTAACTGTACTGTTTCACTGATGTTATTAGCATTAGGTGGTTTATTCGAAGCAGACTTAATTGAGTGGGTTTCTCCACACACTTACCAAGCAGCATCAGGTGCTGGTGCACGTAATATGCGTGAACTAATTAGCCAAATGGGTGCAATTGAATCATCAGTAGCGGACGAGTTAGCAGACCCTGCATCTGCTATTTTAGAAATAGATAAAAAAGTCGCTGAATTCATTCGCAGTGATGCATTACCAACTGAGCAATTTGGTGCGCCATTAGCAGGTAGTTTGATCCCATGGATTGATGTACCAATGCCTTCTGGTCAATCTAAAGAAGAGTGGAAAGCACAAGTTGAAGCGAACAAAATCTTAGGCACGTCTGATAACCAAACGCCAATTGACGGTCTATGTGTACGAATTGGTGCAATGCGTTGTCATAGCCAAGCAATCACAATGAAACTGAAAAAAGATGTATCAGTGGCTGAAATTGAGAAAATCTTAGCTTCTCACAATGAGTGGGTTAAAGTGATTCCAAATGAACGTGAAGCAACGGTTTCTGAGCTTTCTCCTGCAAAAGTAACCGGTACATTAAGTATTCCTGTTGGTCGTATCCGTAAACTAGCAATGGGACCTGAATATATCAGTGCGTTCACTGTTGGTGACCAATTATTATGGGGTGCAGCTGAGCCATTACGTCGTATGTTGAACATCTTACAAGACGCTTAATTTGCATTAGCTTTATCGTTTAAATTAAAAAAGGCCTCGAATGAGGCCTTTTTTGTATCTAGCTTTTAAAAACCAAAGTTAAACGCTTAAATAATCGAGATGTTATTCGCCTTTCTTACTGCGTGATAACAAGTCCATCGCTGCTTCTTTTACCGCTTTACCTTGATAAAGCACGTAATATATTTGCTCACAAATCGGCATTTCAATATTAACGCGTTTAGCAAGATTATAAACTTCTTCAGTATTACGGTAACCTTCAACCACTTGGCCAATTTCAACCTGTGCTTCATCAATCCCCTTACCAGAGCCTAATGCTAAACCAAAACGACGGTTACGAGATTGATTATCTGTACAAGTTAAGACCAAATCACCTAAACCTGCCATCCCCATAAATGAAGCTTCCGTAGCACCTAAAGCGACACCTAATCGTGTTAACTCCGCTAAACCACGTGTGATTAAAGCAGTCCGAGCATTCGCACCAAACCCTAATCCATCAGCCAAACCTGCGCCAATTGCAATCACGTTTTTAACAGCACCACCTAATTGTACGGCAGTGAAGTCTTCCGAAATATAGGTTCTAAAATTACTATTATTATGGAAAAGGTCAGCAATATGTTGGGTAAAGTGAGTATCAGTACCCGCCACAGCAACGGCTGTAGGCAAGCCTTTAGCGACTTCCATCGCGAAAGTAGGGCCTGATAAAACAGCAAGAGGATAATGGTCACCCACGATATCTTTCGCTACTTCTTGTAATAAACGGCCTGTTTCAGCTTCTAACCCTTTTGTTGCCCAAGCAATACGATGCTCTGGACGCAATAAAGGCTTAACTTGAGATAATACCAAGCCAAACACATGGCTAGGTACCACCAACAAAATAGTATCTGTTGCGGCAATACATTTTGCTAAATCACTTTCAGGTTGGAGGCGTTCAGGAAATGTGACTCCTGGTAGAAATGCTTTGTTTTCACGATCGGTTTGTAGGCGTTTAATGTGGTCATCTGAGTGACCCCAAATTAACGTGTTATGTCCGTTACGAGCCAATGATACAGCAAGAGCAGAGCCGTATGACCCTGCTCCTAATACTGTAATGGCAGTTTTTTCAGCCATTAGATTACCTATTTAAGAAAAGACTTAATTAAGAGTTTAGTGTTTCTACTTCAGCTTGCTTACTCGCCATTGCTTGTTGGAATAAAGCATCAAAGTTTACAGGCGCTAAGTTTAACTGTGGGAAAGTACCACGTGTTACTAAGCTAGAAACGGCTTCACGAGCGTATGGGAATAAGATGTTTGGACAAAATGCATTTAAGCAATGAGCAAGTTGTGGACCTTCAAGGTCTGAAACAGAGAAAATACCTGCTTGTTGTACTTCACATAAGAACGCAACTTCGCCTTCAACGCTAGCTGTTGCTGTTAATGACAATGTCACTTCGTATACACCTTCTTCTAATTTCTTAGATTGTGTATCGATGTCCATTTTCACTTCTGGAGCCCATTCTTTTTTGAAGATTTCTGGTGAATTTGGGCATTCAAAAGAGATATCTTTAACATAAACACGTTGGATATTGAATTCTACTTGTTTTTCTTGTTGTTCTGGCATGATCTTCCCTTAATCGTTAAAAATATTTAATCGTAGTAAATTAGCTTAATAGTTTATCAAGTTCATTAGCGCGTTCTAAAGCGTATAACTCGTCACAACCGCCTATCGGCTTATCATTAATGATAATTTGCGGAACCGTTGTACCGCCAGTGATTTTTGTCATATTAGGGCGAAGAGAACGATCTGACACATCAATTTCTTGATATTCAACTTCTTTGCTGTCTAATAATTGCTTTGCACGCATGCAATATGGGCAATACGGTGTCGTGTAAATAGTAATAGTAGCCATAATATAATTACTTCTTAGTTGTTGGTAAGTTCGCAGCCGTCCAGCCACTCATACCTGAAAAAAGATTGTTTACTTGCTCAAATCCAGCTTTAGCTAATTTATCGCCTGCTCCACCTGAACGAGTACCTGTTGCACATACAACTATAATGGGGGTCTGTTTGTCATTTTCAATAGCAGCAAACTTTCCTTCGTCGATTTGTGACACAGTTATATTTTTAGCATTAACAATATGCCCTTTTTTAAACTCGTCAGCAGAACGAACGTCAACAACAACTGCATCTTGTTTGTTGATTAATAACGTCGCTTCCTGAGGGTTAATGTTGTTTGTTTTACTTAATTTAGCTTTTACTACACTATGAATTAACATTGCAGCAATCACTACCCAAGCAATCGCAAGCATTGGGTTGTTAGTAACAAAATCAATATACTCTTGCATAACTTTTTTCTTCTTCTGTAAGGATAAATTCGAGTCTGAGTATACCCTGTGGAAAACAGAATATCAGCCTTGAGATTTAGAATAATAAATGAAAATGTCTTTTTTTTGTCTATTTCAACTTGCTTTGATCTAACACTAGGCTTTTTCAGTGACAAGCCGCACAAATGTTGTAAAATCAACAGCAGATAATTTGAACAATAAAGAGGTTTAATATGACAACTCCTAAGAAACCATTAGTACTATTAATTCTAGATGGATGGGGCTACCGTCCTGATATGCCAGATAACGCAGTATCAAATGCTAAAACACCTGTTCTAGACCAACTATGTAAAGATTATGCAAACAGTCTTATTTCAGCTTCGGGCATGGATGTAGGTTTACCAGACGGTCAAATGGGTAACTCAGAAGTAGGCCATACTAATATTGGTGCGGGTCGTACTGTTTACCAAAACCTAACTAAAGTGACTAAATCTATTGCTGATGGTGATTTTTTCGAAAATGCTAACTTTGTTGGTGCGGTAGATAAAGCCGTTGCAGCTGATAAAGCAGTTCACATCATGGGTCTAGCTTCACCAGGTGGCGTTCATTCTCACGATGACCATATTTTAGCGGCAATAGAACTAGCAGCAAAACGCGGCGCGAAAAAAATATTCGTACATGCCTTCCTAGATGGCCGTGATACACCACCTCGTAGTGCAGCGGGTACACTGGCTAAATTCGAAGAAAAATATAAAGAAATGGGTGTCGGTCGTACGGTTTCATTAATCGGTCGTTACTTTGCAATGGATCGTGACAATCGTTGGGATCGTGTTGAGCAAGCTTACAGCCTATTAACAGAAGCAAAATCAGAATACACAGCAGAAAGTGCATTAGACGGCCTTGAAAACGCTTACGCTCGTGACGAAAATGATGAATTTGTAAAAGCGACAGTCATTGGCGAAGCAGCACCAATGTCAGATGGTGATGCGGTCTTGTTCTTAAACTTCCGTGCTGACCGAGCGCGTGAAATCACTTACACATTTACTGACGAAAAATTCAGTGGTTTTGAACGTGCAGTAACACCTAAGCTAAATTTTGTAACACTAACTGAATATGCAGCGAATATTACAGCGCCTGCAGCTTACCCAAGTGAAGAATTAACGAATACGTTAGGTGAATGGTTATCGAAAGAAAACAAAACACAGCTACGTATCTCTGAAACTGAAAAATACGCGCATGTGACTTTCTTCTTTAACGGTGGCGTTGAAGATGAATTTTCTGGTGAGCACCGTACGCTAATCAGCTCTCCAGCAGTAGCGACTTACGACCTACAACCTGAAATGAGTTCTGTTGAATTAACAGAGAAACTAGTCAGTGCAATCAAGAGCAGCGAATACGATGTGATCATTTGTAACTACCCGAATGGCGATATGGTTGGCCATACTGGTGTTTATGAAGCAGCAGTTAAAGCATGTGAAGCAGTTGATGCGTGTATTGGTGAAATTGTAGGTGCATTAAAAGAAGTGGGCGGCGAATGTTTAATCACTGCTGATCACGGTAATGCAGAGCAAATGATTGATCCTGAAACAGGTGGCATCCATACGGCGCATACTAACTTACCAGTACCATTTATCTATGTTGGCCGAGAAGCAACAATGGCTGAAGGTGGTCGCTTGTGTGATATCGCACCAACCATGTTATCGCTAATGGACATGAAAATCCCAGAACAGATGACAGGTAAGCCATTAATTACTATTAAATAATTAACTTATCTTAGGTGCTCTATACATACATAGAGCACCTAAATTTCCCTTTCAAATGAAGATGAACTATTTTCGGCTGACTTTTCACTTAATCACAACAATTTTTTCTTTCATCTAATACAATAGTCCTTTAATCTCAATTATTTTTATCTAACTTTTCTAACGTTTGTAAGTCATATTTAACATTGCTTAATTGATAACTTAATAATTAACTTACTATAGCTAAGTTAATAGATGGTTTAATTCAAAATATTGTTTCCGTTTATAAGGTCGAAAATTACAGTGACATTTAATCTACTTTCTTTCAATAAGCTAGGGCGTGTAAGCCAATTAATCTGTATTTCTTTTCTGATAGCGACTCTTTTTAATACTCAAGTTTCAGCAGCTAACCTGAATAATTTGCAACAGCAAATAAAAGAGAGCAAGCAAACTAAAGCGCAAAAACAAAAACAACAAAGATTACTTGAAGAAGAGTTATCTGATAGTGAACAAGCCATTGCTAAAGTGTCTCAACAAGTCAACGAAACCAAAGAAACCATCGAAAATAAGCGTGCTGCGCTAGTATCGTTAAAGAAGAGCACTGAACAGCTCGAAGAAGATAAATTAAAACAACAATCATTATTGCAGCAACAGTTAGTCAGTGCTTATATGACAGGTCAAAACGACCTTATTAAACTAATGCTAAATCAAGAAGACCTAAGCAAAATCGTCCGCGCGAAAAGCTATTATCAATACCTCAATGAAGCACGATTAGAAAGTATAGAGTCTTTACATTCCACACAACAAAAACTGATCAGTAATGAGAAAGAGCAAACAGCAACACTCGCTGCATTAGAAAAAATGTATAAAGACCAAAAACAAAGACAAGATACTGTTAACGCTCAAAAGATAAAACGCAACAAAGCATTAAGCTCATTAAGAAAAGATATCAATTATCAAAATCAAAAATTAGCAGAGCTCGGCAATTCAGAAAAGGCCCTACGTGAACGTCTGATAAAAGCAGCAAAAGAACGTAAGATAAAAGAATTAGCGGCAGCCAAAGCACAAGCAGCTAAAGAGCTTGAAGATAAAAAGAAAGCAAAAACAAAGTTTTTATCAAAAGCAAAAAAGAAAGAGAATACATTTTCTAAATTAGCCAGCCAAAAAGGTAAATTACAATGGCCGATACGTGGCAGTGTTTTACATCGTTTTGGTAGCTCACGTAGTCGCAGCAGCGAAGTAAAATGGAAAGGAATTGCTATAGCTGCTAATGAAGGTGAAAAAGTAAGGGCCGTTGCGACAGGGCGTGTTTTATTTGCAGGTTACTTTAAAGGTTACGGTATGGTGATTGCACTTGATCACAGTGATAACTACATCACTTTATATGGTTACAATCAAACGTTGTTACAAAAAGCCGGTGATGTGGTATTACAAGGTGATGCTATTGCCTTGGCTGGGCACAGTGGTGGTCAAGAAAGAACAAGCTTATATTTCGAGTTAAGCCATAAAGGCAAAGCAGAAGATCCATTACGTTGGTTAACGAGAAAAAAATAAGTGCTAAAATTTTTTAATCTATTCAATAAAGCGTTTCTCTGCTTTTGCCTATTGAGTTGTTCTGTCAATACAGTAGTAGCAACACCCATTGGAAAAATTGCCATTATCATTGACGATATGGGCTATAACCGCCATAACCAATCATTTTCCAAACTACCTAACCCTATTACTTTTGCTATTTTGCCATTCACACCCTACTCTCAAAAAATAGCTAACGCCGCTCACCAGCAAAACAGAGAAGTCATACTGCACATACCAATGCAAGCTCAATCCCACAATCATTTATTAGGGAAAGGCGCATTAATGGAACAAATGACGAAGCAATATTTTCAACATGTATTAAGCCATGGTTTAGCCGATATTCCTTATGCGATTGGTGTTAATAATCACATGGGCAGTAAACTGACTGAAGAGATCATTCCTATGCAATGGACAATGGAGTTGTTGTCTAAACGTGGTTTATTCTTTGTTGATAGTCTAACCACTGCGCACAGTGTCGCAGAAAGTAGCGCGGTATCAGCTGGATTACCGTCATTAAGAAGACATATATTTTTAGATAATATTCGTACTTCCGCAGCAATGGACAAACAGTTTCAACAAGCGATTGAGCATAGTCTAAAAGCACCCTATACCATTCTTATTGGCCACCCTTATCCTGAAACATTGCAGTACTTATCGCAACGCTTAGGTGCACCAAACAAAGATTTTCAATTGGTTAAATTAAGTCAATTGATCCCAGAAAAACAACGTGTCATGTTAGAAAATAAAAAAGTACAATATCAACAAGAGAAACAATACAACCTGCTTTATCCATTAACAACCACCTCAAAAATTCAATAATATTATAGTGAGTACTGTATGCGATTATCCGTTTTCATTGCCAACACCTTATCAACACAACTGGTTATAGATTTACAAAAGATCTACGCAAATTACCTCCCTGAAGCATCATTAACAGAGCAAGCACTTGCTGAGCTTGTAACACAAAAAACCTCTCGACTTTATATGACGATGTTTAACGAACGTCATATTGGTGCAGTTAAAGTGCAAATAAACGCAACTCAAGCAATCTTGTCGCAATTAACCATTAGAGATCTAACTCGTCGTCGTGGTGTCGGTAAAAACCTGTTAAAACAGCTAGAAAAGTCTTTAACGGCGGAAGGCATTACTGATATTGAATACAACTTGGAAGAAGTAGCAGAAGCTGAATTGTTAGCAACCCAAGCATTTTTATCAGATAGCGGATATCAACTGAATAACCATATCGCAACTAAAAAACTGTAATAAAAATGCTAAACACGGCCCATAAAAAAACCACACAACTGTGTGGTTTTTATTAACAAACACCATGAAAAAATGAGTTATTACTTATTTACCCGCTTCAGGAAAATCTTTCAGCATCATATTTAAAATCCCCTGCATCCGAGTTGAATCAGACTCTACCTTATCTTTTTCTAAATCAACAAAACCTTGTACCGCTGAACGCCAGTAAATAGTCTTTTGTTGATTATCTAATACCGTTAATAATAAAGAGCCTTTTTCATAACGAGGGTCACTCGCTTTAGCACGTCTTAAACCGGGCAATAAACCAAAACGCTCTTGAATAGTTCGATCAGCAATGGCATCTTCTAACGCAAATAAAAAGCCAAAAACTACATTCGCTTGTTTAGGATCTGCTTTAAATTCATAGCCTTTAGTACTTAAATAAGCTTTTATTTGATCGCGTATATAGCTTTTCAACTCTTGTTGGTTTTGTCCTGCAACACTCGATAAAACTTGATTGTATTCTTCACTCCAACTGTAAGTAGTAAAAGCAGGTAATACCTTAGAAGGATTACCGCTACTGACAATCATTAAACGCTTCGTTTCAGTCTGTTCTTGTACTTCTTTTACAGGTGTTGTTTGTGTACTACAACCAACAAGGGTAAGTTGCATACCGACTAATACGAATAAAAAACACCATTTTTTCATCTTATGACCTTATTCTTCGTTAACAAATGACGCTGCTTTTTGCATCACTTCAATACCTGAACCTGGTATATGACCATTTTCACTTAAATGACGTCGCCATGCACGCGCACCAGGTAACCCTTGAAATAACCCTAACATATGTCGAGCAACACGATTCAAATGTACACCATCAGTTAACTGTGACTCAATATAAGGGTACATTTTTTCTAATACTTCAAAGCGTGTTAATGGTATTTTATCACAACCAAATAGCTGTTGGTCAACACCACTTAATAAGTATGGGTTCGCGTAAATCTCTCTTCCTAACATCACTCCATCAACATGCTGTAAATGAGTTTCGCATTCAGAAAGTGTTTTAATGCCACCATTAATCGCAATCGTTAACTCAGGGAAGTCTCGCTTTAATTGATAAACACGTTCGTAATCTAAAGGTGGAACATCACGATTTTGTTTAGGGCTTAAACCACTTAACCACGCTTTACGTGCATGTACAATAAACGTATCACAACCTTGCGATTTTACTTTTTCAACAAAGTCACATAAAAATTCATAAGAATCTAAATCATCAATACCAATACGGGTTTTCACTGTAACAGGTAAACCACTAGCGTCTTTCATCGCTTTAACCGCATCACCAACTAACGCCCCTTCCGCCATTAAACAGGCACCAAAACGTCCATTTTGAACACGATCTGAAGGGCAACCTACGTTCAAGTTAATCTCGTCAAAACCACGAACAGCAGCTGCTTTTGCAGCCTGTGCTAAATCTAACGGAGCAGAGCCCCCTAATTGTAAACAAACCGGATGTTCAGCATTATCCATCTGTAAATAATCGCCTTTCCCATACAAAATAGCACCCGTCGTCACCATCTCGCTGTACAACAAGGTATTTTTACTCATCAAACGATGAAAGTAACGGCAGTATTGATCAGTCCAATCCAACATCGGAGCAATAGAGAAACGGTTTGTAGGGAAATTTTGCATAAAACACCAAGATTAAAATGAAAGACGACCAATAAGCCAAATCAGAGTGCTAACCCGTCCACATTAAAAATGGGATAACGACTAACCTTCAACTGGCATTTCAAAAGAAGAATTATAACAGAAAATCATTACTTAAAAATGCCATTTAATAACTGTTTAAAGCCATAAAAAATGCCCCATACAATTATCAATAAATAAGGAGTAAGAAGCCCTTCTTTCAATAATTACTGCGCACATAATAAATAAACTAAATGATTAAAAACAGTTGAAAACACAGCCTTCCAAAGATAAAAAATACACTTTAATGCGCTAAAAACATTAAAAAACACACTTTTATGCGCATAAAAATGTATTAACTTGCTTTTTTATGCGCATTAAAGTGTAATCATACAAATAACATGGGGTAAGATGTAAAGGTGTCGATATGAGAAGATCACGTATAAACAGATTAATTGAGTGGAAAGAAAAGAAAACACGTAAACCTTTATTAATCGATGGCGCTCGTCAAACAGGTAAAACTTATCTTCTACAACGTTTATTCGGTAAATACTTTGATAATGTACTGCGCATCGACTTTCTTGAGTCACCGGAAATGGCAGATGCTTTTGCAGACTCATTAACACCTGAAGATATTATTTCCAATATTGAACTGCTTACCAATAAAGTATTTAACCCTAGCACTGACTTATTGATACTAGATGAAATTGGCGAATGCCAAAGAGCCGTTACCTCGCTGAAGTACTTTGCAGAAAAAGCACCGACTATGTATGTCGCTGCCAGTGGTTCTAACATCGGGCTATTAAACTCATTCCCAGTAGGAAAAGTTGAACAATACAACTTACGCCCTTTAACATTTTACGAGTTTTTACTCGCTTCGGGAGAAACGCCGTTAATTAAAGCATTTGAAAAAGCCACAAACTCATTACCTGTACATAATAAGTTATTCGACAAATTAACAGACTATTACTTCACTGGCGGCATGCCAGAAGCAGTTGATACTTGGTTTGCATTAAAAGACCAAAGTATTTTGGACCGCGTCCAAGCAGTAGAAAATATCCATAAAAACCTTATTACAGGCTATACCCGAGACTTTGGTAAGTACTCAGGTAAAGTCGATGCTGGACTCATTGAATCCGTCTTTAACAACGTCCCTTCACAACTCGCCGCAGTGATAGATGAGTCCGTAAAACGCTTCAAATTTAAAGAAGTACATGAACGAAAGTCTCGTTATGGCGACTTTGAAAGTGCCATCACTTGGCTAGATAAATGTCGCTTAATTTTAAAGAATTACCCAACAGAAGGCACACCTCGCAGCCCTTTAGCAGCCTATCAAAAAGACAATAAAATAAAACTGTTCTTATTTGATGTAGGGCTATTGAACAACATGTTAGGAATAAGCTATAAGGAAGTTAAGCAACAAGGCTTTGAGTATAAAGGTTATATTGCAGAAAACTTTGTACAACAAGAGTTTGCCGCTCAAGAATTAGATCCTACATTTTCATGGGGCGATGCACGAGCGGAGATAGAATTTATAGCAACCGATCAACAGGGACGCATTATCCCGATCGAAGTTAAAAGTGGCAAACGCACACGAGCTAAGTCTTTACAATCCTATATCAACAAATGCCAACCCCATAAAACAATCAAACTAACGGGTACGCAAGGTTCTTCTGCATTAGAAAAAGAGCAACTCGTTTTACCACTTTATTATGCGCAGCATGTTGTTACTCAGCATTTAAAGTCGACCCAATAAGCTATTTGGATATGCTTGATATGCATATTAAGAGTTTAAAGTTCAGCTACGCAATCGAGATTATTTTTTTCATTGGGTAAGGTTTTATATCTCTAATCACTAAGTAGCTTTCGCAACCATTGCGACTTAAAAATTGACACTATAGCCACTTGTTAGCGCTTTACTCTGAGCTGGCGTCAATAATTAATTTTAAACCTAAGCCACCAATAACCAAACTTGCCAGACGATCTAAAGTCGCCTTTGAATTTAAATATATTTTTCTAGGAGTATTGGAAGACAATACTAAAGCAACAATAGAATACCAGCCAGCTTCAAGTATAAATAACATTAAAACCAAGATTAGTATCATTGAAACTGATAAATTTTCTGGAAGTAAAGCTGCGAAAACACTTCCATAAAAGATAGCTGTTTTGGGATTGCTTAGTTGGGTAATTAGTCCTATTTTGAATGATTGGTAAGTTTTACTTGGTTTTTTACTTAAACCATCATTAATATCAATAGTCTGTTTTGAACCTCGCAACATTACAACAGCAAGATATAATAGATAGGCTCCACCTAGTATTTTTAATGCCATATATAAAGTAGGAACACTTAACAAAACAGCTTGTAAACCCAAAAGAGCCAAAGTAGCAAAGAAAATAGCTCCGCCCCCCATACCAATAGCAGTGGCTAAACCATCAGCTCGTGAATTTGCTACTGCTGTTCGAGCGACTAAAATAAAACTTGGCCCAGGACTCATTATGCCTATGCTCATTACACCTAAGATACTTATAAGAGGCAATATTATTTCCATTTTAATTCCCTTATCAATATTAATTTAAATTTGATCCTTAAGACCTACTCTTATTATTGAGAAATTTACTTCCCATAGTAATACAGCTATTAAAACTAAAATTATACTTTATGATTAATAGCATTCTACATTCCATAATTTTTATCGATAACTATTTCACAGCTTTTCAATAATAATTTCATCACTGATAACGCGTCGTCTAACATTGCTTCAAAAGTTCAGTTTAAATAATTATAAGTAAATTAATTTTGCTGCTAATAAACACAAACATACCCCCATAACTCTTTCGATCCAGACCTTTAAGCCATATATTTTATTAGCTAACCTTTGAGACGAGAAGAAAAAAGCTACAATGCAAAACCAAATAAGATGGGCTGTCGCAATAATAGAACCAAATAAAAATTGAATGAAATAAGGCGTTTCAGGGGTAACAACTTGAGTAAATATACTTAAGAAAAATAATGTTGTTTTAGGGTTTAAAGCATTTGATATGAACCCAGCTCTAAATGATGCGGTATTTGATATTAATGGCTTATCTGAAATGCTGTTAGGTATTACTCCATTATTTTTAGCAGTTAGGCACTTGACCCCTAAGAAAATCAAATAGGTAGCTCCTGCGTATTTAATGAAGTTAAAAAGTATCGCTGTTTGAGATATTATAAGTGCGATACCAGCTAACGAATAAGCAACATGCAACCAAATAGCACAAAAAATACCAAAGGCACCAATTACTCCTGATTTTCTCGAATACAATAATGAGTTTCTTGTTATTATAGCGAAGTCTTGACCAGGACTAATAACCATAACTACAGAAATACTAATAAGTAATGATATTACTGGCATATATTCAGCGAACATAACTTTTCCTTATTTATTTTTCTTCTTTAAAGTAAGAATTAACATGTAATTAAAAGATTCTTTTACTTTATTACCTAGTGAGATTTCTGAAACACTATGCATAACTTTTGTTCCTCTCCATTTATAAAACTCTGACTTTTTATTCTGTACAAAAGGATAATTTATGAGGAAATTAAAACAATATAACGATTCGTATAAGGACTTATGCAGAATGAACACAAATAAAATGCTTCCATTATTAGCAGATATGGCAATTTTTGTTACCGTCATCGAACAAGGGAATTTTAGTAAAGCAGCTAAAAAATTAGGTGTAACACCCTCAGTAGTTAGCAGAAAAATCAGTCATTTAGAGGATGCTTTAGGTATAAAATTATTGCAACGTACTACACGCCAGCTTTCATTAACAGAGTCAGGAAAGGTTACTTTTATAAACTGTAAAGAGATGGTAAATGCTGCTGAACAAGCAATCAGTGCAAGTACTTCAATAACTTCAACAGTAAGTGGATTATTAAGAATATCTGCGCCTAAATCACTTTCTAATGAAGTATTGCGACCTCTCTTTGTCGAGTTTTTAAGTCTATATCCTAATATCCAATTACACCTTAAAGTTACTGATCAGGTGTTAGATCCAATCCACGATTCGATTGATTTCTTAATTCATATTAATGAGCAGCCTATTGAATCTCTAGTAAATATTCAACTAGGTAGGGTTGAGCAAACCCTATGCGCCAGCCCAGAGTACTTACGAAATCACACAGCACTTTTGCTCCCAGAAGATTTAAAAAAACATAGTTGTCTTTGTTTAGGGGAAAATGCAAATGATAATAGATGGAGATTTATTAATAAAAATCAGCAGGTAACAGTACAAGTAACTGGTCCCTATTTAGTTAATCATAGTGAAATGCGTAGAGATGCTATTGAGCAAGGTCTTGGTATTGGAGCATTACCTGATTATATGGCTATACAATCAATTAAATCTGGTAAGTTGATACCATTATTAAATGATTGGTCACTACAAGGTAATTATAAAGGAGAGATCTGTCTCCAATTTGTACAAAGTAAATACATGCCCAATAAAAATCGGATTTTTATTGATTTTATCAAGCAAAAGCTACTAACTACAAAGGTTAAAAAAGGTTAGGTATGTAACCTTAAATTTCATAAACTACCAATTCAAGTTATGCACTTATGATCTGAATCCAAGTCATAAAATAATGCGGTTTCATTTTTAATAAGTCCACGATTAATAGTAGGAGCTAATTGATAACTACAACTGAGTGTCCTCTATACCAAATATCCTCAGATGGTAATAACTGCTTAGCTTCAAATTCAATTTATTCAAAAAACTCTTCGAGGGTCATACTTACCTCATTACAGTTAACGCCTCAATAATAAATGAGCCAAATGTGGCGGACGATTTGCTCCGTAAATGGCATGGCATGTTTGGCGAATCTTAATTTATTGACTTGTTATGGTGACTTTTCAATGATTTCAAAATACTTCGTAGAAAGTGTATCTGATAGTTTTGGCTGTTCTATAATAAAACAAAAATCAAGGATAGATAGTAATGACAGTTTACTTGATTCTGTCAATATCCATAAAGAATGCTCCAAAAGGTTACGCCCTGTGACTTCATCGCCTTGAGTGCGAGCTGAAACTTGGAAGAATCCACCGTGAGTATAATCATTCATAGCTTTCCATTTCCCAGTTTTGTAACGCTTCAAGGCACCATTTTTATAGCCTTCCGTGTTCTCAACATCTCTTATCAATACATTAACCTTTAGATCCAAGTCCTTACCATCGATAAATTTTTTTATATCAGTGTCAGTAGCACATCGAAGAAACCACACCCCTCGTAACAACGCTTCAAACTGGCAGCGAAGAAGAGCAAAGGACGAACCAAACAAATTACATTTAGCTAAATTCAAAATTGATTGGTGGTGCTCTAAACTCAAATGCAACAGCCCCATTGCAACTCGTCGTCTTCCATTAGGCTCAAAACTAACGCCATCAAGTTGGAGTTGATAATATTTAGACCAACTTTCAAAATCTTCAATATTCATATATCACCATAATAGCGTAACTAAGCTGAATCATTCCGTATTAACAACTGAAAGACAAAATAGTTTAATTTGTTAAAATATACGCTTCTACAACATAAAAACAATGTGTTAAAGCAAGTAATCAAAATAAAATCATGTGGACAGATAGAATGATTCTGTATTAACAATAAAAAATATAGAATAGAAGACTAGCGCTTTAGAAAATTAAATAACCTGAGAGGGAAATACTGCCGATAGGCATGAAATAATTATTTTATCGATGAATTTAATATAAATGAACCATTACCTCTACCTCACAATGTGCCTCTTAGCGACCTAGAAAATTAAAAAATTGTCGTGAATATACTCAAATAAGAAACATAAGATAGATCTAGATATTAGCTTTGAAGTTAGAGATTAATGCAGCCAATTTGAGTGATAACTAAAACCCGATCCGCCTAGTACACCTTTTAGCTTTAGATTATTTAGACTAAAATCTAAAAATAATCGTACGCCTATAGCTCTCCCAAAAAACAACAGAATGACAACAATAGACTCAAAATAAGTTTAATCCTACATAAGCGAGATAGAGAAATGAGGTGTAGGTAAATGCTTTATAAAATATCAATTAAAAAATTAACAGCCTATAAAAAAGACCGTTATCAAGCTTATTACTAAAATGGCATCTAGGCATTTTCATTCCTTCTGAAATATAATCAGCCATAAATTAAAAAACTCCCTTATACAGAGTACAAGAGAGTTTCATTATAAAGCCCCAATATCAGCTAAGCACTTGCTTTTGGGCTTGCTTATAGAGTTACTTTTCTTTTTATTTAATCGCTGCTTTCGGTTTTTCTACTTCAGTGAGTAATCCTTTCACCAAGCTAACGCAACCAAGCAGTAAAATGATAGTAAAAGGCAGTGCTGCGATGATAGTAATTGATTGTAATGCTTGAATAGACTGGGTTCCACCAATCCACAACATCACCATGGCGATCAAACCAGATATAACAGCCCAGACTATTTTTTGTTTCATTGGCACTTCTAACTTACCACCTGCAGTCATGCTATCGATAACGATAGAGCCAGAGTCTAAAGTTGTCACAAAGAAAACGACAATCAGTACCACTGCGATCACTGATAAAATATCACCAATCGGGTAAGCGTCTAACATATAAAAGAGGCTTAGTGATACATCGGTAATACCTTGTTCTGCACCTAATAAACCAACCTTATCAATGATTTGCTCAATCGCAACACCACCAAATACTGACATCCAAAGTGTTGTCACTACAGTAGGGATAACCAACACGCAAACAAGGAACTCACGGATCGTACGACCTTTGGAAATACGTGCAACAAACATCCCGAAGAAAGGTGCATAAGCAACCCACCACGCCCAATAAAATACAGTCCATCCATGCAACCATGTTGTATCGTCACGGCCCGATGCTTGGCTTAAAGGTATTATATTTTTCACATAACCAACCACAGCTGTAGCCAATGAATCCAGTACAGTTGTGAAATTCAATGCAGCAATTAACCCAAGGAATATAAAGGCAATAACCATATTGAGATTACTTAATAACTTAACACCTCCGTTCATGCCACGTGTGACAGACAGAATAGCTAAGCCCATAATCAACACAATAATAGACTGCTGAAGATAAATACTATTTTCAACACCAAACACATGGCTAATACCGCTAGCTGCTTGCGTGCCGCCTAAACCAAGTGACGTTGCTAAACCAAATAAGGTCACTAATACGGTCATGATATCAATAATATCACCCGTGATTCCCCACACTCTGTCACCTAAAATAGGGTAAAAAACAGAACGCATTGAGAGTGGTAAGCCTTTGTTATATACAAAATAAGCTAAACAAAGTGCGGTCATGCCATAGATAGCCCAAGCGTGTAGCCCCCAATGGAAAGCCGTAGCGCCTAATGCAAGTTCACGAGCTTCTGGCGTAAAGGCTTCAACGTTTAATGGAGTCCCATACCAGTTGGTGAAGAATGCGGTAGGCTCTGCCACCCCCCAGAAAATTAATCCAATGCCCATGCCAGCAGCAAACAACATTGAAATCCATGACATTGTTGAATAATCAGTCTTGGCGTTATCTCCGCCCAGTCTAATTTTACCTAAAGGTGAAAATGCAATGACAACGGCAAACAGCAGTAACGCGTTTGCTCCCCACATAAAGAGGAAGTCGAAATTAGAAAGTACAGCCCCTTTAATTGAATCAATGCCTGCTTTTGCAACGGCAGGATCTAGCATTAATAATGTGACTATAAAAAGAATAGATAAGCCAACGGAAACCGTAAAAACGGTATTATGGACATCGAAGCCCCATTTATTGATGTTATCCTGACCAACTTGGTAGTCAGTGGAATCAATACTATATTTGTTCGATTTAAATTTCATAAACGACGGTGTTTATCTATTCGCATTAATGAATAGAAAAACCTACTCCATATTTAATTAATATTTTATTAACTAGTTCATACCATAAAAAACGATGGTCAAACTGTGCCTATTAAAATGAGTTTAGGCATCATGCTAAGCTCAAGTGGCGCACTCTACCATAAAAGTCTGTATTAACAGATGCTAACTATCTTCCTGAGTAAAATAGCAAAATAGATAGATAAATTAAAAGAAGAAAAATTTAAAAAGGTAAATAACAAGAAGTATATAAATAGAAGGGATAATACCAATCTAAGTAATTATCTAGTCATTTATGCTTGTTAAAATGAATGCTTAAATAGACCATTTATTTATCCAGATTGGGATAATTAATCACGTTTTAAGCTCATATTTGTTACGTTAGCTTTACACGCAAAATGAGCTTAAAAACAATGTTTAACTTGTCATCGTCTGTCGGGGAGTTAATCAAAAGATGTTGGTTAGTGTGATTGTATATACCCGTTACCATTCAAGGTACAAAATTCAGCAAGCGGTGAAATAATTCTAGGCAGAAAGAAGAAAATCTAATGGATATCAATAGCATAATCAATATAAGCATCCGTCATCGAAAAATTGATGACGAGTGCTTATATTAACCTAATGCTTTATGCGCTAACGGTTTGGCTAGTACCTTTATTTGTATTGCCTAATGCAGGATCATCCTTGTCACGACGTCGACGTTGTAGTCGAATAATCAGAGCAAGCAATAATAATGCAGGTATAAAGAACCATTGTTTAGCAGGTCGTACTACAGGCACACCTACATCTACAATAATTTGGTCGAAGTCAAAGCCAACTTTCTCAGCCGTACTATCAAAGCCAATACCATCGACCATGATTGAACCATCGCTCTGAGGAAGTAACTCTAAGCCATAGTTTTCGACGCGTTCTTCACCTGTTGCGCCTTCGCCTACTTCCATCAACATAGTTAATGTGACTGGGTCACCAACGTCATTTTGACCGTTCACTAAAATACGAAGTTCAGTACCTGGCTCTACTTCTGACATAACGTTCACAAGCTCAGTACCAGGTCGTTCGTCGTAAGGTGGAATAACATAATCTAACCAGAATCCAGGACGAAATAGAGTGAATGCAATAATTAATAATGCAAAAGACTCCCATAGTCTTGATTTAGCAACAAAGTAACCTTGCGTTCCGGCTGTAAATATCAACATTGCCATGGTGGCGATAATAAATATTGCGATCCCCTCCATAAAGGTGACATTCATCAGCAATAAGTCGGTATTAAAGATAAACAAGAAAGGCAGTAATGCGGTCCGTAGTGAATAGAAGAAGGCAATAAAGCCGGTCTTAATAGGGTCACCTCCAGATACCGCGGCGGCGGCAAAGGAAGCTAAACCCACCGGCGGTGTTACATCAGCCATAATACCAAAATAGAATACAAACATATGCACTGCAATAAGCGGTACAATCAGGCCATTCTGCTGCGCTAAACTAACAATAACAGGCGCGAGTAAAGAAGAAACAACAATATAATTAGCGGTGGTTGGTAAGCCCATGCCTAAAATTAGACTAAGAATACCAGTCCATAATAGCATCAGCATAATGTGCCCCATCGATAAAAACTCAACGAGAGCAGCTAGCTTTAGACCAATACCTGTTTGCGATACAGCACCTACGATAATACCTGCCGCAGCTGTTGCGATCGCAATACCAATCATGTTTTTAGCACCAGTAATTAAACCATCGACTAACTCATTAAAGCCCTGTTTAACCATACCTGATGTTGATTTTTTGCGGAAAAATGCAAACAGATGACGTTGTGTTAACAGAATAAATAACATCAAAGCTGTTGCATAAAATGCAGAAAGCCCAGGTGATTTACGTTCAATCATTAAACACCAGATCAAAACAACAACAGGCAGTAAGAAATGTAATCCTGATTTAACCGTTGGTCCGACTTCAGGAAGACTTAACACTGGAGAATTTGGATCATCCATCACCAAATCAGGGTAAGCAGAGCTAATTTTAGCTAGCACAACATAGGTAACAAGCACCAGTGCAGCTATCGTCCAAAACATAAAATCAGGCGCGATAAAAGATTTTAAAATGCTAATTAAAAAGAATAATCCGAAGGCGCCAATCACCATATTACCTAGTACAATTGCACCAGTAGAAATGGTTTTAGCAAGCTTATCTTTGCTTGTGTTAGCTTTTAATTTTTTAAATATGAAATACTGAATTGCTATCACGGCTAACACACTGCTTACTCTTGCAGCAGGCGTTGCTAAGGCTTCATAAAGCTCTGAAAGGTAAAAAGCACCACCAGCCAGTGCAATGATAGGTAATAGTGTCATTGCCCATGAAATCAATACGTCTTTCGCTGTTTTACTGGTATCTTCTCGAGTCAGACCTTGCATGTTCAGTTTCACAGCTTCTAAATGAACAATGTAAACTAATGCAATATACGAAATAATCGCAGGTAAGAAGGCATGTTTTACAACATCAAAGTAAGGAATATTAACGTATTCAACCATTAAGAAAGCAGCTGCTCCCATTACTGGCGGCATAATTTGGCCATTTACTGATGAAGCAACTTCAACCGCTCCTGCTTTTTCGGCAGAGAATCCAACACGTTTCATCATTGGAATAGTAAAAGTCCCTGTTGTCACTACATTGGCAATAGAAGAGCCAGAAATAAGCCCTGTCATGCCCGACGCAACAACGGCTGCTTTTGCTGGGCCACCACGAAGATGCCCCATCAAAGAGAAAGCAACTTTAATAAAGTAATTACCCGCACCAGCACGGTCTAATAATGCACCAAATAATACAAATAAGAACACTAGATCGGTTGAAACACCTAATGCAATACCAAATACACCTTCAGAAAATAACCACTGGTGATCCATTACGCCGCCAAATGACGACCCTTTCCAAGCAATCAGCTCAGGCGCATAAGGCCCTAAAAAGGTATAACCAAGGAAGATCATCGCAACAATCATTAAGGGCAGACCCAATGCACGCCTTGTTGCTTCTAAAAGTGTCAACATACCAACAATGGCGACACCAATATCGAATGGTTTGGGTGCACTTGGGCGATCACTCAAACGCATGCCAAATAAGCTATCAACAATCATTGAGTCAGCAATCAGTGGATAAAGCGCACAAAGACAGGCAATAATTGCTAACGCCCAATCGGCCATCGGTATTTTATTTCTTGATGAGGCTTTAAATGCTGGGTAAGAAAGAAAAGCTAAGAAGATAGCAAAGCCTAAATGAATTGATCTTGCTTCACCACTTGAAAACACACCCCAACCAAATGTAAAAGGTAAAGGAGAGGCTATCCAGATCTGAAATAATGACCAAACTAGTGCAACACCAGTTATCAGTTTTACTATTGATTTACTGCTTGGGTTTCGCCCACCCGTGTCGGTAGAAGCAACAAGATCTTGCAGTTCCTCATCGCTCATTAACGTTTTTTCAGTCATCAGAAATTTCCTATTGATACGCATGTCTCTGCGATTTTTTAAAATTAAACCACTCTATATGATGCGTGTTTGATGCTTTTAGATTGCTTGTATTTATACCCAAACTACTTCGAATACTACTTCGAGTTAAAGTAGCTTGGGTATATTTTCTTTTAAAATGTTCTTTTAACGCCGTATTTTTAAAACAATACAGCGGAAGTATCACTACTTCCGCTGTATTTAATTTACTGGGGAATTACATCCAGCCTTTTTCTTTGTAGTAACGAACTGCACCGTCATGAAGAGGTGCAGATAGATTTTTCGTGATCATATCGCTCTCTTTTAGGTATGCAAACGCTGGGTGCATTTTTTTGAAACGCTTAAAGTTTTCAAATACTGCTTTAACCATTTGGTAAACCGTTTCTTCATCCGTTTTAGTTGAGCTAACAAACGTTGCAGCAACACCAAAAGTAGCCGTATCTGTATCTGTGCCATTGTACATGCCAGCAGGAATACTAGTCATTGCGTAATATGGGTTATCAGCAGCTAGTTTTTTAGCCACTGCATTATCAACAGGGATTAAGATAGCATCACAAGACGTTGTTGCTTCTTTAATTGAACCGTTAGGGTGACCAGCAGTGAAAATAATAGCATCTACTTTTCCGTCACATAACGCGGCTGCTTGTTCTGATGATTTAAGTTCTGAAGCGACTGCAAAGTCACTCATTTCCCAACCCATCTTAGCCATCAATACTTCCATTGTGCCACGTTGACCAGAACCTGGGTTACCTACGTTTACTTTTTTGCCTTTTAGATCATCAAACGTTTTAATGCCTGAATCACTACGAGCAACTACCGTAAATGGTTCTGCATGTACTGAGAAAACAGCACGTAATTCTTTAAATGCGCCATCAGGGAATTGATCTGGCGCTGTACCGTTGTAAGCATGGAATTGCCAATCTGATTGAGCAACACCCATATCTAAATCACCAGATTTAAGGCCATTGATGTTAGTAACTGAACCACCTGTTTTATGTGTACAATTGATTTCATGCTCAGCTGTACCTCTGTTAACTAGACGACAAATAGCACCACCAACCTGATAATAAACACCAGTTTGACCACCAGTACCGATAACAACGTGCTTAGTTTCTGCAAAAGCAGATGTTGTCATTAACGTTGCGCCTACAGCAGCCGCCATAGCTAATTTTTTAATAAACATATTTAACTTCCTTTTAGGTTTTATTTCAGTGCTACTTTCCTATATAGGCAAGCAAGAATCAAGCCTACCACTTAAAATATGTGGCCTCTCAAACACTTACTTACTTAACTGATTTAAAATTACACATAGTGATTGCTAATCAACCACTTAAAGTGTGTTTTTTTGGTGCGTTTTTTACTTTTTTGCAACAAAATAGAGCAATATATTTTAAGTATTAATTTCATTTTTGAGAGCTTAAAATTTTAATCTTTGAGCATCATGCCCATAGATTGATATTATCGTTAATTAAACACTGTCATTTTCTCTATTAAATCAATTAAATTACCTATTATCTTTTTGATAATACAAAATTGATTAAACGACTTTTAAAAACTTACCTGTGCTTTATTAAATACAATACTTAGGAGAATTTCTGTGCTCAATGAAACTACTTTACCATCAATAAAAGCATTACGAACTTTTGTTGCAGTGGCAGATAATATGAGTTTTTCTAAAGCTGCACAGGAATTATTTGTGAGCCAAGGCGCTGTCAGTAAAAACATTTCAGCGTTAGAGAAGCAATTAGGGCAACCACTTTTTAACAGACGTTTAAATGGAATAGAGTTAACCAGTGCAGGAAAACAATATCTACCCAAAATAATTGAAGCGCTTGAGATTATTCAATACACAACTGAGAGTTTAGTATTGATAGATCAAGTGGAAGAAGTACTTTCGCTAAATGTGACACCTTCATTTGCAAGCTTATGGCTCATTCCTAAAATCGAACAGTTTTATGAGTTAAATAAAAACATTCGAGTCAGAATAAAAACCGGCGATGGCATTATAAAAAAAACCAATGGAGAAAGTGATATCGCAGTCCGTTGTCTTGCTGCATCGACACATTATGAAAACGCGACATTGCTAAGAAAAGAAAAACTCGTTTTAGTCGCCTCTCCTCAATTACTTGAAAAAAGTCCGATAACAACCCTTGAAGATATTCAGCATCATGCCTCTATTTTTCATATTACTCGTCCGCAACTCTGGGAACAGTTTAAAAAACAACAAGGTTTAGTCTATAACAGCATTTACAGTTGCACAGGGTTTGAACATTTTTATATGTCACTAGAAGCCGCTAAGGGTGGGTTAGGTTTAGCACTATTGCCCGATTTCATGGTTAACAAATTAATAGAAAATAATGAGCTGGTAAATCCTCTTAACATGTCGATGGAAACAAATTATGCATATTATGTTTTTGTGCCTAGTTATCGATTATCTTCAAGAAAAATTTATGAGTTTAAGAAATGGGTAACAGAAAGTTTAGGCGATGACAGTGCGCAATAAGCCCATTGTTGATGATAAGAAAAAAGAGAGCAGGCTATAAACCTGCGCTCACACTAACTAACTAACTAAGCAAAGCCTCTCGGAAGCTTTTGGCATTATGTAAGTTGATATTCAATAACCCTGTTACCGCTTTAATATCTAAGACTTGTTGAGCATTACTTTTTGCCATCAGCCCTTGGCTATCAAAGTGATTATTCTCAAACCCTACTCGAACATCTCCTCCCATTAACATCGCACTGATCAAACACTTTTGTTCTTCAGGGCCAAAAGCACAGGTCGCCCAACGTGTATTTCCCGTTAACAATTGCTCACTAAGAAAGGGCGCTAAATCAGCTGGCGTGGATCTCAGTTGTTTATGATAACGGCCTAGCACTAATAAAATATGATGATTTTTATTAGGCAATATTCCTTGCTTAATCAATGAAAAGTAACGCTGAACATCTTCCACTGAATAAAGAATATATTGCGCAATAATGCCACTGTCATTTACCCAATGAAAAAACGTTTCTGCGACTGATAAATATGAATCGTCAGGCACCAATTCTTTAAGTGCAAAAGAAGCGGCTTCAGGCACTGTTTCACGAATTAATTGCATCTGATGTGGCGGTTGATATTGACCTACGGCTTCGGTTGTTAATTGAACAATAATACTGTCACCAACGGCTGCTTTAACCGCTTCAAAGGTTGATAAATTGTCATCAATTTCGAGAGAATGTAAGCCATTTTTATCCCTTGCATGTAGATGAACCATTGCAGCACCAGCATCTCTACAAGCAATGACATCATTAACGATCTCTTCAATAGTCACAGGCAAAGAGGGGTGATCTAATTGTGTTTTTCTTGCGCCATTGGGGGCGACTATGATCGCAGATTTCTGACTGTTCTCATGCAGATCTACATCTAGTGTTGCATCTGATTTTTGTCGTTCTGCCATTATTTTGTCCAACCATTTGCAGCTTCAATTAAAGACATTTTTAATTTACTCACTAACTCATCTAATTGTTCATCGTTAATAATAAACGGCGGAGCAAGTAATATATGATGCCCTTCTCGGCCATTAATGGTGCCCGCCATTGGATAACACATTAATCCATTTTTCATGGCTAGCTGCTTAACTACTTTATTGGCTTCAGTGGCCGCTGGTAAAGGTGTTTTAGTTAATTTATCAGCCACTAATTCAACACCAATAAATAACCCTCTCCCCCTTACATCACCGACATAATCTAAAGGCAATAAAGCTTCTTTTAATTTACGTTGTAGCTTCTCGCCTTGGCTAACCACTTTCTCTAATAGATTTTCTGAGAGAATCGTTTTAATGGTGGCTAACGCAGAAGCACAAGCAACTGGATGCGCCATAAAAGTATGCCCATGCTGAAAGAAACCACTGCCATTGGCCATTGCATCGTAAATTTTATTGCTCACCACAACGGCACCAATTGGCTGGTAACCTGCGCCAAGTCCTTTCGCAATCGTTACTAGGTCAGGCACAATATCATCTTGCTCAAAGGCGTAAAAAGTCCCTGTACGGCCAATGCCACACATCACTTCATCAAGAATTAACAAGACATCATATTTATCACAGATCTCACGAATACGTTTAAAATAGCCAGTCGTAGCAGGTAGTGCGCCAGCCGTTGCGCCAACAACTGGTTCAGCAACAAATGCCATCACATTTTCAGCACCCATTGCTAATATTTTACTTTCTAGTTCATCAGCAACACGATGGGAGTAAGCTAGCTCAGTTTCACTTTCTCGTTGGTCGCGATAGGCATAACAAGGAGAGATATGCTCAACTTCTGCCAATAAAGGCCTAAAGTTTTCTTTTCGCCATTCATTACCACCGACTGCAAGCGCACCTAACGTATTACCGTGATAGCTTTGACGTCTCGCAATGAATTGTGTTTTATTAGGTTTACCTATTTCAACAAAATACTGACGGGCCATCTTCAAAGCAGATTCCACCGCTTCAGAACCACCACTCACAAAATAAACATGATCAAGATTATCAGGCGCTAAGTCTGTTAGTAACGTTGCGAGGGCCTCACTTGGCTGATTAGTAAAAAATCCAGTATGAGCGAAAGGAATAGCTTCAACTTGCTCAATAATAGCTTTTTTAACCGCTGCATGACTGTGACCTAAATTAGACACCGCAGCCCCACCACAACCATCCAAATATTTTTTACCTTCAGTATCAAATAAATAAACGCCATCACCTGAAGAGACAGTAGGAAGTTCAGCATGGCAGTGACGATGGAATAGATGAGTCATTTTAATAAACCTTATGTGATGGCCGAATAAATAAGAAGAGATATTCATCCTTTTTTATTCATTTTACAAAGGAATTAAAATTGAGGGGTATGAGCAAGAGGAATATCTTTACTCATATTAAACATAACATAAAAGCGATAAGGCTTTAGCTATAAAGCAGACTTTGCAAGATACGATGCCATCTCTTTTTGTGGCACCATGCCACCGCCAGTAGCCCAGACGAGATGGGTGGCATTTCTCATTTTGACGTCATCAAAACCAAGACGCTGTTTATATTCTTTATTTTGTGTGACGATAATCGGTCCAATCACGCCAGCTAATGCTGAAGGCTCTAATTGAATATTTTCTAATTGGTTCATATCACCTAAGTGACGATACATACGCTGATCTGAAATAGTGTAATAACCATCTAATAATCGCTGCATTGCTCTGCCAACAAACCCTGAAGCACGCCCTACCGCCAGCCCATCTGCAGCGGTAATATTATCTATTCCAATATCTTGCACTGAAATAGCATCTTGTAATCCAGTATGTACACCTAATAACATACAAGGTGAGTGTGTCGGTTCAGCAAAGATACAATGCACGTTATCGCCAAAAGCCATTTTCAAACCAAAAGCAACTCCGCCAGGTCCACCACCGACACCACAAGGTAAATAAACAAATAACGGATGCTGCGAATCAACGAGAACCTCCATATCCTCAAACTGTTGCTTTAAACGTTCGCCAGCGACAGCGTAACCAAGGAACAGTGTTTGTGAATTTTCATCGTCAATGAAGAAGCAATTAGCATCACTTTCAGCTTCTTTACGCCCTTGTTCGACCGCTATGCTGTAATCTTGTTGATACTCCACCACATTCACTCCATGAGCACGAAGCTTATCTTTTTTCCATTGGCGTGCATCAGCAGACATATGGACAGACACCGAAAAACCTAATTGAGCACTCATGATGCCAATAGACATGCCTAAATTACCCGTCGAGCCTACGGCAATGCGATATTGGCTGAAGAATTCTTTAAACTCATTTTGACAGAGTTTACTGTAATCATCTGACTCTTTTAATAATCCCGCTTTGATTGCTAACTTTTCAGCATGAGTCAGTACTTCATAAATGCCACCACGCGCTTTAATTGAACCAGATATAGGCAAGTGACTGTCTTTTTTCAACATCAATTGACCTTGAATAATGGCCCCATATTCTTGCTCTAATTTTACTTTCATTTTAGGAATGCTAACGACATCAGATTCGATAATGCCATGGTTCACAGCTGTTTCAGGAAATGCGCTAGATAAATAAGAAGCGAACCGATTAAGCCGATCACTTGCCTCTTTAATGTCATCTGCATCCAGCCCAACATAAGGCAAACCCTCCTTTAAACTGGTAATGTTTGGATTAAACCAACTTATTTCTTTCAGTTCAATCAACTCAATAAGCAAAGGGTACTTACTAATCAGCATTTTTATATTAAATGTATTCATGTCCGTTCCTGATGTTAATGATGACGAATGAAAGTATTTAGTGATCAACGTTCATATCAAAATACTCATAAAAAGGTAAAAAATAATAAAAATTTAAAATAAATGGTGCATATTCAAATAACTATAGGTAGTTTATTTCAAGTAGTTGACTATTCGGTCAGCTTGAATGCCACTAATATTATTAAATTTACTTGTAATGTTAGATTTTAATTAATCTGTCATCTTGCATGCGTAAATTTACTGTAATCGATAATACTATCGAAATTAATATAAATAATAATAAAAGCATATGAAAATATAAGGGAAAATCATGTTAAACAAAAAAGTAAACGGTATTACTTGTGCCTTACTAGCAGCAGGCATTTTATCTGGATGTAATAGTGATAGCACTGACAGTACGGACATAGAAGTCCAAGAAAAAGTAACATTTACGATATTACACACTAATGATAACCACGGTCGTTTTTGGCAAAATGATGACGGTGAGTACGGTATGGCAGCCCGTAAAACGTTAATCGACACAATCCGCGCAGAAGTAGAAGCGGAAGGCGGTGTTGCATTAGTATTATCAGGTGGCGACGTTAATACAGGTGTACCTGAATCTGACTTACAAGATGCTGTACCTGATTTTATTGGTATGAATAGAATTGCATACGATGCGATGGCTGTCGGTAACCATGAATTTGATAATCCACTTCAAACATTAGAAATGCAAAGAGATTTAGCTAATTTCCCAATGCTTTCGGCGAATATTTATAATGCAGATAATAGTCGTTATTTTGATGCTTATAAAACCTTTGATATCAATGGCGTTAGCTTAGCATTAATTGGCTTCACGACAGATGACACAGCAAAACTATCAAACCCAGAATTTATTGGAGATCTAACCTTTACTGATCCTCAAGATGAAGCGCCGGCATTAATCAATGAACTTAGAGCTGATGGTGCTGATATCGTAATGGCCGTAACACACATGGGTCACTATGCTGATGCTGCAAATGGTAGTAATGCACCGGGTGATGTTGCACTAGCGCGTTCATTAACTGAAGGTCAACTTGATGCGATTATCGGTGGTCATTCTCAAAACCCTGTCTGTATGGAACCTGGTGATAATACTGCTTACGCTGACTTTACCCCTGGTGATGATTGTGTACCTGATCAACAAAATGGCACTTACATCATGCAAGCACATGAATGGGGTAAATACGTAGGTCGTGCTGACTTCACATTCGAAAATGGAGAATTAACATTAGATAGCTATGCATTGATTCCAGTTAATTTAAAAGAAGAAGTTATAGTAGTTGATGAAAATGGTGAACCTGAACTTGATGAAAATGATGAAGCAATAACTGAACTAGTATTTATTAAAGATGAAATTACAAAAGATCCTGAATTATTAGCTGAATTACAGTTTTATCAAGATCAAGGTTCAGCAAGTTTAGATGAAACCTTAGCAACATTAACTGGCGACCTGAATGGTGAGCGTGCTGATGTGCGTAGCAAGCAAACTAACATGGGTCGTTTAATTGCGATTGCTCAAAGTGAAAACGTCAATGCTGATTTTGGTGTGATGAACTCAGGTGGTGTACGTGCGTCTATTGCAGAAGGTGATATTACTTACCGTGACGTATTAACTGTGCAACCTTTTGGTAATACAGTGACATTAGCAACCATGACCGGTACAGAAGTTAAAGAGTACTTAAGTACTGTCGCAACGTTCACACAAGGTGCAGGTGCATATGCTCAAATCACCGATGTTAACATGATAGTCGACTGTACTGCTGGTTCAGTAGATATCATTAGTATTGGTGACAAAGACTTCTCTGAAACAGATGAATACACTTTCTCTATCCCAAGCTTTAACGCTGCAGGTGGTGACGGTTACCCTGAACTAGAAGTGATTGATGGCGGTACGGTTGATGCAGATGCTTTACAAGCATTCTTTGTAGAACAAGGTAGCATTGTAGCAACTGACTATGATCCGATTGGTGAGATTGTTTACGCTAACTCTACAAGCTCTGAGGGTTGTGTTGCAGAGTAAGTGATTTAAAGCGCTTAACGTGTAAAGTCATTACTGAATTAAATCGATAATAAATAAAAGCCTCAATTTTAATAAAATTGAGGCTTTTTCACTTCTTCGCTTCTAGAACATTTCAAATACCATCACAAGTTACAATAACAACCCGATGCGTCACTTAAGATTAAATCCGAACGATAACCTTTGCCATAATTGTTCATCACTGTTTCAACGTAACCATTAGACTCAGTACAAGCTAGACCAATTGAATAAGGGCCCAAATAGAGTAAATCTTGTGTATCACTCACAATCATTATGGAAGGTGTCGAAGGGATAATAGTTGATAGTTTTGCAGGTAAGTTAACGTTAATAATCTTAAAACCCGTTAACCCCGCTTGTTCATTAATATCTTTTTTATGTGCTTCAGAATATTGTGTACAAGAACAATGGTCACTAGTGAAATGAATGATCGTATCACTTAGATCGACATTGTTAAGTTGCACTATTTTTCTCAACTCCTGCATCACAAAAACACTATTTTGACCTGTTAGCTTTTCTTCTGGATCGTAACTGACTAAACGACTACTAATAAAATAAATAGCCGTCACGACAGTAAAAACAAGCCATACAATAAAAACCATATAGTGAAAATGCGTGATTTTACTATTTGAATCTTGCAATGCTTGCTTCTAATAATGTAACTGAATGAGATATGTTATCGGCTTCTTGCGCTAACATATCTACTTTTTTAGTATCATCTCTGCTTAGTGAACTCACTTTCTCTGTGCTTTGTGCAATATCATTGGTCGCTATAGATTGTTCTTCAACAGCCGCAGCAACCGAATGAGCTATATCATTAGATAATGAAACTAATGAAGAAGCATTAATGATTTCTTTATTAGCTTGTCCTGCTACAGAAATAACAACATCGACAGCATCAATGCATTGAACCATAGATTGAGTAGATGATTGTGAATGGTTAGCAAGTTCTACTAAGGTTTCATTAACTCGTTGTGTACTATCTTTAGTTCGGTTTGCAAGCGCTCTAACTTCATCTGCAACTACGGCAAATCCACGCCCTTGTTCACCTGCTCTAGCAGCTTCAATGGCAGCATTAAGTGCTAATAAATTAGTTTGATCGGCAATACTAGTAATCTCAGATAAAACCTTAGTAATTACATCACTTGCATTAGCTAAAGCAGTTATTTCAACACTGGTTTTATTTAATATCCCTGTAAGCTCGGCATTTTGAATATTTATTTCATCAATATAGTCATTCGCTTTTTGTGTTGAGGACGTTGCATCTTTCATCTGATTACTTAACTCATTAGTGTCCCTTGCTATTGAAGCAACAGTCACTGCCATTTCTTCCACCGATGAGGCAATATTTTCAGTTTCTGCTTGTCTGTGATTAGCTGAAACTTCAAGCTCAGTCTTAGCTGAAATGAGATTATTAGAATTAACGATGAAATCATTCGTTTGATTCTTAACACCCGTAACTACATTATCAAGTACCGTTAAAAGCTCATTGAACCCTTTCAATACAATATTGTTATTAGCATTAGCTCGTACTTTTAAGTCAAGTAAGTTTTCATTTTCAGTTAATATTTTTGTTACTCGCGCTAATTCTTTTCCTACTTGGCTATCGTCGTATAATATTTTTGCAATATATCCAGCAATAATAGCTTCTACAACAGCGTAAACAGCATGAATAATAACGGTCGAGAAAAATAATCGATCTAAATCAAATATATAAACACCAGAGCCACTTACTTGTAAAAAGTAAAAAGAGAGATGGTGCACTGCAATTAATAAAGTCGCTGAAATAAACACTTTCCAGTCGCTAAAAATAATTAGAATGGCCATTAATATAAATATTTCAAAATGGACTTCTATCAATCCATTCATTTGGTGTATATGTAAACAAGCGAAGATCATCGCTGCTAATGCAGAAGCATGTTTTGTTAATGTTGCATTAGGTGCACTTTGCAACAGCCATAACGGAACTAACATGGCAGGCAAACCTATTAATATCGCTTCCGAAAAAGTCCCATAAATAAAAGCGAGTCCGATTGACTCAACAAATAATAATACCAGGATACTCGAAAACGCTTTATTTACTTTATTCATTATTCACCTTTGAATATTCAATACAAAAATGCACACTTAATTAATATGCTCAAAAAGGAAGCGGATAATACGGTAAAAAACATAATATAGATCATTTAATCGTCATATATTACCTAAAAATGATTAAAAAATATAAAGTTCGATCATAGTTCACACATGACGTATTGATTAGTAGAAGTAGGTATTAAAGCGAAGAGTAGATATTTAGCAATAAATTCAGAGAGTTAAAAAACGTTGTTAATAATACCAATCACAATAAACAGCTTATCTATTTTACTTGTGAAAACAGCTCATTTCCTCGTTGTAAATTTCGTAAAAGGGACTGTCATTAAAGAATTAACCTCTTTTGGTTAATTCTCCGATAGACGATTAACGAAGTTAATCTTCGAAAGGCTCAATTACGCCTTGAATTGAGCTGTTTTTTCAGCTCAAAATGTAGATAACATATTTAATATAATCGGTATAAAGTTAAAACCTACCTTATTCAGGCAGGTTTTTACTAGATGATAATTTATCTGTTAAATATTAATTAGTAACGAGCTCATCTTCAGCGCGAGATAACATAGCAAACTCTTCTTCAGCAGATGAAGCCACTAGGTTATTTCTACCAATTAAAGCGTAATAAAGCATGCCAATAACAAATAGCACCAATGTAAAGTAGAAAGCTCTTACATCGTAAGCATAAACACCCGTTAGTGCGATTAAAGACAATACGAATGAAATACCAGAAGTCACCACACCGCCTGGAGTTTTGTATGGACGGTTAAGGTTAGGTTGTTTAATACGTAATAATATATGGCTACCAGACATCATTGCGTATGACACTGTTGCACCAACAACCGCCATTGATAACATTAGATCTCCTTCACCCGTAAGTGATAATAGGAAACCTAATACGCCAGGAACGATCAATGCACGTACTGGCACTTTACGTTTGCTCGTCAAAGATAATTTTTGTGGCAAGTAACCTGCACGAGATAATGCAAATACTAAGCGGCTATACCCATAGATAATAGAGAAAAATGACGCTACTAATCCAGCTAAACCTAATACATTAACCATAGTGGCAATATTTGGGTTACCTGTCATTTTTAATGCATCAACTAACGGTACAGCACTACCTGCAGTTACTTGTGCACCAGCAGCACCTGCCACTAATACAACAACAAGGATTGCAGTGAATAATAAGAAGATCATCGCAGCAATAATACCTTTAGGCACATCTTTCGCTGGATCTTTTGCTTCTTCCGCAGCAAGCGGTACACCTTCAACAGCAAGAAATAACCACATTGCAAAAGGTAACGCAGCCCAAACACCGTAATACCCCATTGGCAAGAACTCTGTACCACCAGCTGAAGGTACGATATCAAATAGATTATCTACATTGAACTCAGGTAATAAAACAATACCTGTTGCTATGATTGCTAATACCGCTAACGCGCTGATCACCATCATCACTTTTAATGCTTCACCCGCACCAAAGATATGGATACCGACAAAGATAAGATAAAAAGCAGCATAAACAAGCGGACCATCAAGCCCTAGTAGTTCATTAACAGAAGAACCAATGAAAATAACAATGGCAGCAGGTGCAAGCGTATATTCAATCAATACCGCTAAACCTGTGAGATAACCACCCGCAGGCCCCATTGCTTGACGCGCAAAACTATAACCACCACCAGCAGCAGGGATCGCAGCTGACATTTCAGCAAGTGATAACACCAATGTTAAGTACATAATGCCCATCAGTACTGCAGCAATAACAAAACCACCCCAACCTGCTTGAGCAATACCAAAGTTCCATCCTGCGAAATCACCAGAAATAACATATGAGATCCCTAAGCCTGCAAGCAAGATCCAACCTGCTGCTCCCTTCTTTAATTGTCTTTGAGCAAGATACTCTTCGTTATTAGACATAATACTTCCTTTTTTATTTTGGTTAGATAGTTAAAATTAATTGTTATATATGAAGCAATAACGGCTTAAACCGTTAAGCAAAATTGTTGTGTATCATCGGTATCAATCAATGAATCTTCAGAACGATCTTTTAAATTCACCCCTGTTAGCTCAAGACGATGGGATTCAGTTAATAAATAATGTCCTTTATGTACCGCAGCTTGATACTTCAAGCCTTCAGGGCGAATATTTGAAATGCAATTGCGTAATGAATCTTCAATACCGCGTTTAGCATTCCATGTTAGATACATTCCCATACTGTCAGGCGAACTTAACCCTGGTCGCTCACCAATCAGGAGTACAACTTGTTTAGCATTCAAGGCTTCACAAACATCGTCTCCCACTGCAACTCGGCCTTGTTGAACCACACAGATAGGTGCGATATTTAATTTTTTGTTGGGCTCTTCATTGAGACGACTAATAAATAGTTCTATAAAATTTTTGGCATGGTGGCTAATAGCGTAAGAAGATAAACCGTCAGCAAGCACAAACACTAAATCGTAGCGGGCACCTGTTGCTGGTTGTAAAGAAGAAATAGATTGTTCATCCAATTGGCGCCCTAAATCGGGACGTTGTAGATATTCCATACGGTCGCGCGCTTTGCTATGAAGCTTTTGTATTGGTAAATAAGGTTTTAATATTTCGGACTGTTCAAATTGTTCACATAATTTATCGACATCGAGTGGTACATGAACTGCATCAATAGCTTGCGCATGAGAAAGCTGAAAACGTAGTAGTTCTGATGTTGGAAGACTCGTGCCAACACGGCCTAATCCAATACGAGCATCAGTAAACTGACGTAACTTTTCCCACGGGTCTTTATGTACTATTTTTGAGTCATTAGGTTTAATATCACTCATGAAAGCTCCTTGATCATGTTTAATGGATGAGCAAAGCGATCAGGCAATGTGTTACTTAATTGAGTAAGGTTATCAGCGGGTGCGATTTGCATTTTTTTAAGCCACTGATCAAATTCAGGTGCAGGACGAAGTCCTAATACCTGACGAGCATAAAGTGCATCATGAAATGAAGTCGTTTGGTAATTAAGCATGATGTCATCGGAACCAGGAATTCCCATGATAAATGAACACTCCGCAACACCTAGCAGTGTCAGTAAGTTATCCATATCATTCTGATCGGCATAAGCATGGTTGGTATAACAAATATCACAGCCCATCGGTAAACCAAGTAGCTTCCCACAAAAATGGTCTTCTAAACCGGCACGAATGATTTGTTTGCCATCAAAGAGATACTCAGGACCAATAAAGCCAACCACTGTATTAACTAATAATGGTTTAAATTTACGAGCTACCGCGTAAGCACGAGTTTCACATGTTTGTTGATCTACACCGTGATGACCGTTAGCAGAAAGTGCGCTACCTTGGCCAGTTTCAAAGTACATCACGTTATTGCCGACCGTTCCGCGTTTTAATTCTAATGCGGCTTGATGAGCTTCATTTAAGATGTTTAGATTTACACCAAAACCTTGGTTGGTCGCTTCTGTGCCACCAATTGATTGAAAAACAAGATCCACGGGGGCACCCAGCTCTATCGCTTCAATGGTGTTTGTCACGTGAGTTAATACACAAGACTGCGTTGGGATTTCATAATGTTGGATAACATCATCCATTAGCTTCATTAATTTCACTGCTTGTGAAACACTATCCGTTGCTGGGTTAATACCTAATACAGCATCACCATTACCGTACATCAAACCATCAAAAATGGTTGCTGCAATACCGTTGACATCGTCTGTTGGGTGATTAGGTTGTAAACGTGTCGATAAGTGTCCTGGTAGGCCAATCGTATTGCGAAATTGAGTAATAATATTGCACTTTTTAGCGACCAAAATAAGGTCTTGGTTGCGCATTATTTTACTCACTGCAGCCACCATTTCAGGTGTAATACCTGCGCGAATACGTTTGAAATCAACTTCAGTTGTTGTTTCTTGTAATAACCAATTACGGAAGTCGCCAACGGTTAAATGAGAAATTTCCGAAAATGCTGCTGCATCGTGTTCATCAATAATAAGACGTGTTATTTCATCTTTTTCATAAGGGATAAGTGTTTCTTCGAGAAACGTTTTTAACGGTAATTCTGCCAATAACATTTGTGCTACTGCACGTTGCTCTGATGAAAGAGCTGCAACACCGGCTAGTTGATCACCTGATCTCATAGGTGATGCTTTTGCCATCAAATCGGCAAGATTATCAAATCGATAAAGATGGCTACCTAGCTGATAGCGATAATTGGACATGTTAAGTACCTCAAAACATTAAATTCGGCGCAAACTTTGCAGACTAATTACACCGTAAACTGCGAGGATCGTTCCAACTGAATAACGCTATTGCGCAAAATTAAATAACTATTTAAAACAACAAGTTAAATAAAAGTCGCCTCAAATTGAGGCATAAATGATAAAAGGCGGAAAAATGGGTTTTATAAAGCAGCACCAAGGTAGTACCGCCTCTGCACTAGAGAGGTGCAAATCATTTACTTTTGATGTTAATCAACAAGCAGAAAGCTTAATACAATGGGAACAACGCTATAACCAACACAGTAGCGGTACATTCAGCGGTTATTTAGATGAATTAAAGTTAGGGGGGATTCACTTCTTTGAAGAGTTCACTAATCGCACATTACAACAACAATGTTGTGTTAAGCACGATAACTTATGGCTTGGTTTTTCGTTACAACCACAAAGACCCAAAATAAATAACAGTGAGATTATTGGAGGGCAATTAATGACACGTCCTTCAGGTATTGAATTTGAGCTGATAACACCACCAGACTTTCATATTTACGGACTAGTGATCAATAAAAATAGTCTCAGTGAAGAGATGATTGGAGGAGATAATGATCTATGGCAAAACCAAAGTCATACTATGCAGGCTTCACGCCCTAATCATTATGTGAGTTATGAACTAGCGAAATTGATTAGTTTATTATTGAATAATAATAACTCACCTATGGGAAGTGATAGTATTTTCGGCGATGAGAACCCTGCTCGATTATCCAGGTTAACGCCACTTATTACGTCTAAAGTAGCAGATTTATTAACACAAACAGAATATGGTTTTAATGAGGTAAAAGTAACACAACAAACCACTCAAAGAGTGATTTCTGATATTACTCATTACATTAAAGAAACAAATAGCTACCCTCTTACTATTACTGAACTATGCCAAATAACCAATGTCAGTAGACGAGCACTACAATATTGCTTTGAACAAGGTTTTGGCATGTCGCCTATTCAATACATAAGAGACTGTCGTCTTAATGAAATAAGAAGACTTTTATTAAACGCGGATAATGAACTTGGCATTGCAGACCTTGCCCTTGATTTTGGTTTTTTTCATATAGGCACATTCAATGCACAATATAAGTATTTATTTGGTGAAACGCCCTCTCAAACTATAAAACGTTCAGTGACTTATCAAAATCCTATTATTAGCCAAAATACATCGAATAAATGATGTTTAGTATTGAGATATAGTATTTATCTAAGCTAATCAGTACAACCAAAATGAATAAAGCCAACTCAGTTTGTAAAGGCGACTATTTGTAAAAGAGAGTCATCGAGAAAAGAGAGTTATTAACAAGAACGAATGAAAATATTAAGTCTGTTACTCCCAACAATAATTGCTCTCTTTAATCTGCTACCTCTATGATATTATAACGTCTCTTTTACTGATAGAAGTTGTCACTATGCCTCATCCATTACTCGCTCAAGCAATCGAAATTTGTAAGTCAAATAATGTACGCTTTACAGCCGTTCGCCAGCAGGTATTTACTTTAATGGCGGAGCATAAAGATGCTATTACTGCTTATGAGCTATTAGAGCAATTACAGAAATTTGATAGTAAAGCGAAGCCACCTACTATATATCGTGCATTAGATTTTTTATTAGATAATCACTTTATTCACCGCATAGAATCACTGAATGCCTACTTAATGTGTTGCCACTTAGGCTGCGAACACCCAATGCAGTTATTAATTTGTGAGAAGTGTAAACAAGTGATTGAACTGAGTGATCCTATTATTGATGAGGCATTTTCAACGAAAGCTTCACAATTTGGATTCAAAATTACCAATAAAGTGTTAGAAGCACATGGAGTTTGTAACGAATGTCTTTATAATCAATGATTAAATAAATTTCATTAATTAGCCAAAAAGTAGTAATCAAACTATGAATGTAGCATTTGTAAATCCTTTTTTATCTTCATTTATTCATGTTTTACAAACAATGGCCATGACCGAAGTTAAAGCTGGTCAAGCTAGTTTAAAAAAGGACTCAGTAGCTCGTGGTGATGTTTCAGGGTTAATTGGCATGGTCGGCCCAACCGTTTCAGGTTCATTCTCAATTAGCTTTGAAAAAAAACTCGCACTAAGTGTATTTCATAACATGCTAGGTGAATCAGTTGATAATATTTCTGAAGAAATTATCGATATGGTTGGTGAAATAACCAATATGGTCGCAGGAGGCGCAAAACAACAATTAAGTGAAAAGGGCTATGACTTTAATATGGCTATTCCTATTGTTGTAACAGGTGACGCTCACTCGATTACACATCAAATTAAAGCCAGTAAAGTTTTAATGCCTTTCCAATCAGAGCAAGGTAATGCTTACATTGAAATTTGCTTCACTGAATAATTTTATAAACGAGTAATCTAAGATATTTAAAAATAGATAAAAAAAACCCCCAATATACGGATATATTGAGGGAACAGGGAAGAGATCATGAAATATCTATATCTTCAAGTAGTTAGTCGATTGATATTTCATTTAGTTCAAAAATTATACAACAAATAAATAACTAATTTAATGCGCTTCATCCCAATTATTACCAACGTCTGCGTCAGCAATTAATGGCACATCTAAATCGGCGGCATTCGCCATAATTTTTTGGATCTCTTTTGTATACTCTTCGACGCATTCTTCTTTAATCGCAAAGACTAATTCATCGTGTACTTGCATGAGTATTTGAACGCTACCTTGTGGCTGTTGTTTCACCCAAGCCGCCATATCGATCATCGCTTTTTTAATGATATCTGCAGCAGTACCTTGCATTGGTGCATTGATAGCAGCGCGTTCTGCCGCTTTTTTCAACATACCGTTTTTAGCATTGATATTCGGTAACTGTAGTCGACGTCCAAAGATAGTCTCTACATAGGCTTTTTCATTCGCTAATAAACGCGTATCTTCCATGTAAGTTAATACCGCTGGGTAGCGACTAAAGTAACGATCCATGTAAGTTTGTGCTTCTTGGCGATCAATGTTTAATTGTTTTGCTAAACCGAATGCGCTCATGCCATAGATTAAACCAAAGTTAATCGCCTTAGCACTTCGACGTTGATCAACAGTCACTTCATCAAGTCCAACAGAGAAAACCTCTGCAGCAGTTGCTTTATGAATATCTTTACCCGTTGAGAAAGCCGTTAATAAGCCTTCGTCTTGAGATAAATGAGCCATAATACGTAATTCAATTTGGCTGTAATCGGCAGCGACTATTTTATATCCAGGTTTTGCAATAAACGCTTGGCGAATACGACGACCTTCTGCACTACGGATTGGAATATTTTGTAAATTTGGATCGCTCGATGATAGACGCCCAGTTACCGTTACTGCTTGGTGGTATGATGTATGAACTCTGCCAGTTTCTTCATTGACCATTAATGGCAATTTATCAGTATAAGTTGATTTCAATTTACTTAAACCACGATGCTCAATAATCAACTTAGGTAATGAATAAGTTAACGCTAACTCTTGAAGCACTTCTTCTGCTGTAGAAGGTGCTCCTTTAGGTGTTTTTTTAATGGCTGGAATATTTAATTCTTCAAATAAAATAGTCTGTAACTGTTTAGGTGAACTTAGATTAAAAGGTTTGCCAGCTTCTTCATAAGCTAATTCCTCTAACTCTAATAGACGTTTTGCAATTTCAACACTTTGTATACCCAGTAACTTACTGTCAATTTCTACACCACCTCTTTCTATCTCAGATAAGACAGTTAATAACGGCATTTCTATTTCATCTAATACTTTCAATAACTCAGGTATTTCTTTTAAGCGAGTTTGTAACTCAAGATGTAAACGTAAAGTGATATCTGCATCTTCTGCAGCATAAGGAGCCGCTTCTTTAATTGCTATTTGATTAAAAGTAAGTTGTTTTTTACCTTTACCTGCAATATCTTCAAAGCTGATGCATTTATGGCCTAAATATTTTAATGACAAGGTATCCATGTCATGTTTACCTGTACTATCTAAGACATAGGATTCCAGCATCGTATCAAAAGCAATACCGCCTAATGTAATACCATGATTCAATAATACACTGCGATCGTATTTAAGGTTTTGCCCTACTTTTTTATGTTCATCCGAAGTCAATAAAGGCGTTAGCAACTCAAGTGTTTCAGTAAGATCTAATTGTGTAGGCGCATCTATATAATCATGTGTTAACGGTAAGTATGCAGCTTCAATAATAGGTGCGGCTTCTTCCCCGACATTGGTTTGAATAGCAAATGAAAGTCCTACAATTTTAGCTTTCATATAATCTAAGCTAGTTGTCTCAGTATCAAAAGCAAAAACGTCTGCTTGCTTTAATTTTTTAATCCACTGTAACAATTGACCTTTTGTATAAATCGTTGTGTAGCTTTCACGATCAACCATCGATTTAACTGCTTCTATAGGTGCAACGAATTGCCCTTCTTGTGATGAAGAAGCTTTTGCTACTAAATTATCACCCGCTAATAATGATGCTAACCAACGCTTAAACTCTAATTTCCCAAACAGTTTGATTAACTCATCTGTATCTTGCGGAGAAGGTTTGAAATCTTCATAACCTTGTTCTAATTCAACATCTAACTTAATGGTTGCTAATAAGTAAGATAAACGTGCCATGGCTTCATTATCTTTCATTTTAACGGCCATAGTTTTACTACCACGGAATCCTAGTACAGCTAATTTATCTAAGTTTTCATAGATATGATCCATGTTACCTAAACCTTGTAACATCGCTAATGCCGTCTTTTCACCCACACCTGGTACACCAGGAATGTTATCAACCTTATCGCCCATTAATGCTAAATAATCGATGATCATTTCAGGTGGAATACCAAATTTCTCTTTAACACCCTCAACATCTAAAATAGTGTTGGTCATGGTATTAATCAAAAATGTATGCTCATCAACTAATTGAGCCATATCTTTATCACCAGTACTGATCAGGGTCTTAATCCCCATTTTGCTAGCTTGTAACGCTAACGTACCAATTACATCATCTGCTTCTACGCCTGGGATTGTTAAAATAGGCAAGCCCATTGCTTTTATAACGGCGTGTAAAGGCTCAATTTGACTGCGCAAATCATCAGGCATGCTAGGGCGATTAGCTTTATATTCACCATACATATCATCACGGAAGGTTTTTCCTTTCGCATCAAAAACAACGACGATATGTGTAGGGCTAAATTGCTTTAACAAGCTTTGTAGCATATTGACTACACCGTAAACTGCTCCTGTAGCTTCACCCGCAGAATTAGTTAAATGTGGAGGAGAGAAAAAAGCACGGTATAAATACGAGGAACCATCAACAAGCACAAAAGGATTTTCAGGAACTACAGCCATAGATTAACTACCAATCAGATAAAATTGGTACATAGTATACCTACACGCCATAAAATTGTGATCACGTTTTGTTATATTGTCGAATTGAAGTAGAAAGAACAGATTTACAGGCCTGATATAAAAACCATTAAAATTTAGAAGAACAGTTATGAACCCCAAATATAGAGTGAGGCAAAAGGTAAGTGGTCATTCACTTTCAATGTAGAGTTATCTGTGGATAACTCTGTTAATGAATTTACTTAAAATTTGAGTCAGAACAATAAACTATAATTTCACTTTATTTTTCAATAAGATAAAAACAAAAATAAAACGAAAAAAGCACATCCAATTAATTATTGAATGTGCATAACAAATATAGGAAGTGCCTAGTTTAGTTCATTTTAACTTGTGTAATGGCCAACAGGGTTAGCGTACATTTTTAATACCGTATCTTGTAATTCAGGCTTAATCGCTTGAATACGTGCTTTAAATGCTTCGATATCTTGGGCTGGTATATTATCTACATCTTGTTCAGCAGCGATTAAATTAGAAGGGTGTAGAAAATAATTTTGGTAAATTTGAGCGTCAATCTCTTCGGCAACTTGATCCGCATTTTCAAAGGCACAATTTAACGGTTGACCAAATGCAACATGTACATGGCCTTTTTTACCGATAATCCCACTGACAATACTTTCAATATCTTCAAATTCAGATTTTTTATATTCTCCAAACTCTGCTTTTTCATATAGCTCACGCGCTTTTTGTTGATCACATGGGTCAAGCTCATAAGAAACAGCAACGGGAACAATATTCAATGATTTGATATATTCTGTAAATGGGATTTTTTGCTTTTTACCGTTCACATAAAACATTTTGATAATCGCAGGATCTGTTTTATCAAAACCGTCTTTTGCACGCCCTTCTTTTTGTGCAATCCAAATACTACTGTCTTCTTTTAATGAGCTACAAATATAATCAGATAAATGCAATAACGATTTCATCATCTCACGAACACCAGTGACTGAACGTTTAACGATAAAACTTTTATTCATACGCATTAAGTCAGAAACAAAAGGTTTACTCAGTAAGTTATCACCAATTGCAATACGAACCGTTTTAAAATTCTCTGAATATAAAGCCCAGTTGACAAAAGAGGGATCCATAGCAATATCACGGTGATTTGAAACGTACAAATAGCTTTGGTTAGGATCTAGGTTTTCTAAGCCTGAATAAGTGAATTTAGTAGTGGTAGAGTCGATCATCTGTTGAACATAATGACCCATTACTTTCTGCATTTTATCGATGCTATTAATATTGCCCCATTTATATAAAAAATAACGACGAATTAACGGTTTAAGTACAAAACCTAAAAGCTTGGATAGTTTAGAAAAACGAAAACTTAATATTGCATCGATAAACTCTTCGCTATTAATGACGCGTTTGATAGCAGGCTGTATCTCTTCATCATTATAAGGGCGAATATCACTAAATTTATCAATGTTACTTGGCATGTTTTAATTCTCTATAAAATGGATGACATATTTTACATGCTTTTAGCTATGACGGCGAGGAGATTTGACCGAATATGCTACCTGTACCAGTTAGATTAACGCTTAAGGCGTGCATTGTTTGAATACATTAAGGTAAATATTGATTATTTTTTAAGCAACACTCAAACTATTTTTATTCAAAACCAAAAATTCAGTAAATTGAATATCATCACCTATTAATACATTTTACTCTTCCCAAGTTAAAAGCTTACGAAGAGTATATTTAGTCTCAAAAATATAGCGCAAATACACTTTAATATTCAGGACTATTATTTAATCAAGATTAAATAAATGCAAACGCATCGCCATAAATATTGTCGATTAAAGCACCTTGTTTAATGAAATCTTCACGGGCAATTTTTGCCATTTCAAAGCGACCTACGATATAAATATCAAATTCAGATAAGTCATTAAATTCATCTAATACAGCCTGATGAACGTAACCTTTTTTACCTTGCCAAAATGCTTCAGGCAATTCAACAACGGGATGAAAATGGATATTATGGTGCTCAGTAGACCAGTTGATAGCTTGCTCTTCAAAGTAAAAGTGTGAGTACTCCTTAACTCCCCAGTAAAGGTAAACTGGGTTCTTTAATTCAGACTCAACAATTTGCTCCAATATTGATTTTACATAAGAGAAACCCGTTCCACCTGCCATTAAAATAATTGGACGAGTTGAAGACTCACGTAAATAAGCAGCACCGTTAGCAATTTCAACTTCTAATGGTTCGCCTGATTGCATTTTTTCAACTACTTGCATTGCATATTTATTATCTTCAGTCGCACCGATATGCAATTCAATTAAATCACTTGAAGGTGTATTCGCAATCGAAAAATGACGTTTATCTCCTTCACCCATGATCACTGATACATACTGTCCAGCTTTAAAAGAAACAACACTGGTTGGGGCTAAAAATATACGGTACAAAAACGCATTTAATTTTTCAATTGACGCTACATTACAAGTAATTTGTGACATTCTTTTCTCTTTATTTTTTGGCGAAAAATATGACTTACAGTAGGATAGAATGGTTAAGGATAACCAATTCAATCTCTTTATATTATGACAAAATATCTAACTCATTCCAAAGGCCATCTATTTTTTCTTTTACTTTTTCATCCATGACAATAGGTGTACCCCACTCACGCGTTGTTTCTCCAGGCCATTTATTGGTAGCATCTAGGCCCATTTTTGAACCTAAACCTGAAACAGGTGAAGCAAAGTCTAGATAATCGATAGGTGTATTATCAATTAATGTCGTATCACGGCTTGGATCCATTCGCGTTGTAACAGCCCACATAACATCATTCCAATCACGAACATTAACGTCATCATCACATACGATAATAAATTTAGTGTACATAAACTGACGTAAGAAAGACCAAATACCTAACATCACCCTTTTCGCATGCCCCGGATAACTTTTCTTCATTGATACAACGGCCATGCGGTATGAACAACCTTCAGGCGGTAAATAGAAATCAACGATTTCAGGAAATTGTTTTTTAATAATAGGGACAAAGACTTCATTTAATGCCACACCAAGAATCGCTGGTTCATCAGGTGGACGCCCAGTATAAGTACTATGATAAATAGGATCTTTTCTTGTCGTAACATGCGTTACTGTCATCACTTGAAAATCATCAACTTCATTATAATAACCAGTATGGTCACCATAAGGTCCTTCTGGTGCTTCTTCACCAGGCATCAAGTAACCTTCTAAAATCATTTCAGCCGTAGCCGGAACATCTAAATCATTACTTAAACAGGTTGCTACTTTAGTACGAGAGCCACGTAATAGGCCTGCAAAAGCATATTCTGACAAAGTATCTGGCACAGGTGTTACCGCACCTAAAATAGTCGCTGGATCGGCACCTAACGCGACACTGACAGGAAATGGTTTACCTGGATTTGCTTCTTGCCACTCACGAAAATCAATCGCACCACCGCGATGTGATAGCCAACGCATGATAATTTTATTTTTAGAGATCAACTGTTGACGGTAAATACCGAGGTTTTGGCGTTTTTTATAAGGACCTCTCGTAATAGTTAGCCCCCACGTAATTAACGGCGCTACATCACCAGGCCAACATTTCATAATAGGTAACTTAGTTAAATCAACGTCGTCACCTTCCATCACAACTTCTTGGCAAGCAGGTGAACTTACCTTTTTGGTTGGCATATTTAACACTTGCTTGAAGATAGGCAACTTTTCCCACATCGCCTTAAGACCTTTAGGCGGCTCAGGCTCTTTTAAATAAGCAAGCCATTCACCTACTTCACGTAACTCTTTGACTTTCTTTTTGCCCATTGCTAATGCAACACGTTCAGTGGTGCCGAAAAGATTAGTTAAAACAGGCGTGTCGTAACCTTTAGGGTTTTCAAATAACAAGGCAGGTCCGCCAGCACGTAGCGTACGATCGGATATTTCAGTCATTTCTAAGTTCGGGTCTATTTCTTGGCTAATACGCTTTAATAGCCCTTTTTCTTCTAGCTGATTTAAAAAATCACGCAAATCATCAAACTTCATATTCACCTGCTTATTATATTGAACGGTTACAACTTATTAATCTCGATTAACTATCTAAAATCAATACGAAAGAGAGCCAATAACTGATCAAGTTTACTGATTAAAATTAATTATGTCTTGATTGAATGAAAGAATAATAGTAATTCTACTTAATAGCTTATCAAGTGTTATATCACTTATGCTCAAGACAAAATTTAAAGTAAAAAAAACGCTACCTAAGTAGCGTTATTTTCCAATAAATCAAAATTAATTATTTTGATTTTTGGTTTTTCATTGCATCGAAGAAGCTATCGTTAGTTTTGCTTAAACCTAACTTATCGATCATGAATTCTGTTGCGCCGATTTCACCCATTGGATGAACAATCTTACGTAGAATCCACATACGTTGTAATTCATCAGCTTTCGTCAGTAATTCTTCACGACGTGTACCTGAACGAGTAATATCGATCGCAGGATAAACACGTTTTTCAGCTAATTTACGATTTAGATGAATCTCAGAGTTACCTGTACCTTTAAATTCTTCATAGATAACTTCATCCATTTTAGAACCCGTATCGATAAGTGCAGTAGCAAGGATAGTTAAACTACCACCTTCTTCTACATTACGTGCAGCACCAAAGAAACGTTTAGGACGATGTAATGCATTGGCATCAACACCACCTGTTAGTACTTTACCTGAACTTGGAATAACGGTGTTGTAAGCACGGGCTAAACGTGTGATTGAATCAAGTAAAATAACCACGTCTTTTTTATGCTCTACAAGACGTTTTGCTTTTTCGATAACCATTTCAGCTACTTGTACATGTCGGCTAGCAGGCTCATCAAAGGTTGATGCCACTACTTCACCACGTACTAAGCGACGCATTTCTGTTACTTCTTCCGGACGCTCATCGATTAATAAAACAATCAGTTCAGCATCAGGGTAATTAATTGAAATACTTTGCGCGAGATTCTGCAATAGCATAGTTTTACCGGCTTTTGGCGGTGCAACTATCAATCCACGTTGGCCTTTACCAATCGGAGAAACTAAATCTAAAATACGTGCCGTAATATCTTCAGTACTACCACTACCATTCTCTAAACGAAAACGCTCATCAGGATGGATAGGCGTTAAGTTTTCAAATAAGATTTTGTTGCGGGAGCTTTCTGGTTTGTCGAAATTGACTTGCATAATTTTCAGCAATGCAAAATAACGTTCACCTTCTTTAGGCGGTCTTATTTTACCTTCAACACTGTCACCAGTTCGTAAATTGAAACGACGAATTTGACTAGGGGAAATATAGATATCATCTGGGCCAGCTAAATAAGAGCTATCAGAGCTACGTAAGAAGCCAAAGCCATCTTGTAAAATTTCTAAAACACCAGCACCGAAAATATCAGCACCACTTTTAGCATGGGCTTTTAATATTGCGAAGATAATATCTTGTTTTCTAAGGCGGGCTAAATTTTCAAGCCCCATAGAACTTCCAAGCTCAACAAGCTCAGGAACGGGAGTATTTTTTAATTCGGTTAGATTCATAATTCTTTTGATGTTTTAATATGGATTAAATGGGTAGATAACGTGTGTTTGAATAGCTTAAATATGAATTGCTCATAATTTGAGCGTAAAGGTAGCATTAATAATTGGAACTGTCCAGAATGAAGATTAAGCTAGATTAACTTAACCTCATTCTGAGTAGAATATTTAAACGTTAGCGTCTAAAAACTCTGTAAGTTGTGATTTAGAAAGTGCGCCGACTTTAGTTGCTGCAACTTTTCCATCTTTAAATAATAATAAAGTTGGGATACCACGAATACCAAATTTTGGTGGTGTTTCACTGTTTTGATCGATATTTAACTTACCAACAGTTACTTTACCTGCATATTCAACAGCGATTTCGCTTAAAATGGGTGCAATCATTTTACAAGGACCACACCATTCAGCCCAAAAGTCCACTAAAACAGGACCAGCTGCATTTACGACATCAGTGTCAAAACTTGCATCACTTAAAGTTACGATATTTTCGCTCATTTTTATCTCCAGAAAAGATTTACTAGTAGAAAGTTATTATAACATGCTCACTGGTAAAATATATTTTTTGATATTTGAATCGATCTCAATATTTATTGCAAGTATAAACTGCTATGCTCTGCAAATGAATAAAACACACCTAACTCAAACAAAATTTTCAGACTTGCCTCTAGAGCCAAGTCTACTTTCAGGTTTAACTGCTATAGGTTTTGAATACTGTACGCCGATTCAAGCTTTGTCGCTGCCAATTACCTTACAAGGTAAAGATATTGCAGGCCAAGCTCAAACGGGTACAGGCAAGACTTTGGCATTTTTACCTGCCGTTTTCCATCACCTATTAACTAACGATGTACCTGAAAATCGTCGTAAGAATCAGCCTAGAGCTATTATTTTAGCACCTACACGTGAACTTGCGATTCAAATACATAAAGATGCCATCACTCTTTCGAAATCAACATCTTTGCGCCTTGGTTTAGCATATGGGGGCGAGAAAGTTGAAATTCAACAAAATAAACTAGAAAAAGGTGTTGATATATTAATTGGTACCACGGGGCGTATTATCGACTTCGTTAAACAAGGTGTCATTAATTTAGATTCAATACAAAGTGTTGTCTTAGACGAAGCGGATCGTATGTTCGATTTAGGCTTTATTAAAGATATCCGTTACTTATTCCGTCGTATGCCTGCTGCTGACCAACGTTTGAATTTATTATTCTCTGCAACCTTGTCACATAAAGTACAAGAACTTGCATTTGAACATATGAATAGCCCAGAGCATGTGCAAATTGAACCTGAAGTAATGACTTCAGCCAATATTACCGAAGAGCTTTTTTATCCTTCGAACGAAGATAAAATGTTGTTATTACTGAGTCTGATGGAAGATGAATGGCCAGAGAAAGCCATTGTATTTGCTAATACTAAACATGCTTGTGAAAAAGTATGGGGTTATTTAGCTGGTGACGGTCATCGTGCAGGCTTGCTAACGGGTGATGTTCCACAGAAAAAACGTGAACATATCCTAGAGCAATTCACTCAAGGTGAAATCGATATCTTAATCGCAACCGATGTAGCAGCACGTGGTTTACATATTCCAAAAGTATCACACGTATTCAATTTTGATTTACCAGATGATTGCGAAGATTATGTACATCGAATTGGCCGAACAGGCCGTGCTGGTGAGAAAGGATTAGCAATTAGTTTGGCTTGTGAAAAATATGTGTTTAATTTACCAGGGATTGAAGAGTATATTAAACATAACATCCCGGTTAGCGAATACGATAAAGATTCTTTATTAGATTCTTTACCAGTAATGAAAGTCACTAAATATAAAGTGCATTCGAACAATACTCGTAAAGATAATTACCATAGGTCACATAAAAGATAATATGACAGCAGCGCGTTATACCATTATTGATTTAGGCTCTAATAGCTTCCATATGCTGACAGTCGTTAAGCAAGGGAATGGTTTTAACGTTGTCTCAAAGCATAAGCAGAAAGTACGCTTAGCCGCTGGCTTAAATGGTGATAAACAACTCGATCAAGCAACAATGGAAAAAGGCTGGGCTTGCTTAGAAAGCTTTAGATTGTTGCTAGATCAAATCCAACCCATTTGTATCCTAATTACCGCGACCGCAGCATTACGGATTGCCGTCAATAATCAGCAATTTTTGAATAAAGCTGAAAAAATACTACAACATCCAATCAATCTTATTTCAGGTATTCAAGAAGCAGAGACTATTTTTAAAGGCGTTTCTTTTACCGAAAATACAGATAAGGAATTATTAGTATTAGACATTGGTGGGGCAAGTACTGAATTGGTTTTAGGGCAAGGTAACAAAGTCCATGTGGCGAATAGTTTAAACATAGGTTGTGTGACTTGGCTAAGTCATTATTTTGCCGATGACCTACTTAATGAATATAACTTCAACAATGCAGTTAATGCCGCAAGACAAGTCATTTCAACCGTTAAAGCTCAATATGTTAGCTTTGATTGGGAACTAACTTTGGGGGCATCAGGTACGATTCAAGCCGTCAATGAAATTAATCAAGCACAACAATTAAGCCATCATTTATCCATTGAATTGTTACAACAAATCAAACAACAATGCATTCAATGCCAGTCAATTAAAACACTTAATATTATTGGGTTAGAAGAATCTCGAGTCCCTGTCTTTGCCAGTGGTTTAGCTATTTTAATTGCTATTTTCGAGTCGTTAAATATCAATGCAATGCAACGCTCTAATGGTGCTCTACGAGAAGGCTTAATAAGCATGATGTTTACTGGGCAAACTCATTTCAACTAATCACGCTTAGATTCGAATAGTAAGTGACCATTTCCATTTTATAGAACGCCTACTCCTTAATACTTTATGTTATAAATATGAAACAACCTTATGTAATACCAATCATAATAAATAGCATTTTCATATTTCAAACCAATAAAAATAATCATGAAAAACAGCCGCATAAAAATAAATAGTAAACGTAGAACTGATTATGGGTGATTCACAAATAACTTAATTCGCTAAATAAGACTACTATTTATTCAAATTTTTATCGATTAAATTTAACTTAATGGCACAATAAGGATTTAACATGAAACATTTAAAATTAAGTATTCTTTTTTTATTCGTTACGTTTATCACCGCTTGTAGCATGATTAAAATCAATACCACCACCACTACTTTTTATACACCAGAATTTACAAGCTCTGGCAATATTGCAGTTATCCCAGCAGATATTGAAAACAGTCATTCATTAGAATTTGCTCACTATAAGCAAAAAATAGAAGAGAAGTTACGCTTATCAGGTTACTCCATTGCAGCAAACTCTAACACTGCAGAATACATTGCTATTGTTGCTTATGGTATCGATGAGGGTGAAACCTCAATTATTTCCACACCTATATTCAGTTCACCAAATGCACTTCATGGTGGTAGGTTAGCCAACCCTAAACACCGTTACTCAATGCCACGTTATCACCGTAGAGTGGTAGGTACTTCAACGAGTTCAATCACCACTTATAACCGCGCTCTTGCTCTGGATATCGTAGAAGCAGCATCATTAAAAAGTGGATCAGAGGATAACGCTAAAAAAGTATATGAATCTAGAGTAAAAAGCGTTGGTGAATGTGATGTTGTTGCAGGAGTCTTCAATGAACTATTAAAAGCCATGTTCATAAATTTCCCCGGCGAGAATGGTCAAACCATCACTGCAAAAATCCCTTACGATGGCCAATGTTAGGTGCCTTAAGATACTCCCTATGACGAGAATCTAATTCAACAATGAATAAAATAATCTTCGTTTTTGTTAATTTAGAAACGTAATAGGCGTATATGAACATTTATTCCATCGATAAATGTTCATCGTTCTATACTAATAATTTAATTCAATGAATAAATAAACTTTATCCTCCCTTCATATCCGACCATTCTTTTTCCTACCTTATTTAGATAGCACTTTTAACAAATAACAGAGCAAAAATTAGAGCTGTTAGCACTTAATAAATATTTATTCTTTACATTTTACAAAATATTCGAAATCGAATAAAAAACACCACAAATGCTCGATTAAATACAAAATATGACCGAACACTCAAAATAAAACCTTTTATGTAGCTAAATTGTTAATGATAAGTATCTTTGTGCACATCAAATCGAACTTAAATATTTATACAATGAAAGGGAATAGAGATGAATAAACAACATTCGTTACTCGGTAAATGCATCGCAGAATTTATAGGCACGGCCCTATTAATATTTTTTGGTGTTGGGTGTGTCGCTGCATTGGTATTAGCAGGTGCAAGTTTTGGACAGTGGGAAATTAGCATCATGTGGGGAATGGGAGTCGCGATTGCTATTTACTGTACTGCAGGTGTTTCTGGCGCGCACATTAATCCAGCAGTAACGATTGCGTTAGCTTTATTTCATGGTTTTGGTAAAGAAAAAGTATTGCCTTATATTATATCGCAACTGCTAGGTGCATTCTGCTCAGCAGCCTTAATTTACGCACTTTACAGTAACTTATTTACTGATTACGAAATAGCACATGGTTTTTTACGTAGTAGTGAAGCTGCTTTATCAACTGCGGGTATATTCTCAACTTACCCTCACCCATCGATATCAATGCTTGGTGCCTTTTCAGTAGAATTTGTTATTACAGCAGTATTGATGTTTGTGATTTTAGCACTTGGTGATGAAAATAATGGTGCTCCACGCGGCGCATTAAATCCAATTTTAATCGGTGTCTTAATCGCAGTGATCGGTGGTTCATTAGGCCCACTAACCGGCTTTGCAATGAACCCAGCGCGTGACTTTGGTCCTAAATTATTTGCTTATCTAGCAGGATGGGACTTTGCCTTAACAGGTGCAAAAGAAATTCCTTACTTTATTGTTCCAATATTAGCGCCAATCTTCGGTGCATGTTTTGGGGCATGGATATACCCTAAAGTGATTTCTCCATACTTACCTGAAACAGGCCACGGCTGCACAATTCCAAATGAATGTGATTAAAAAATTAATGAATACAAACGAATAACCAACAAGATTTTAAAAGAGCGGAGTTATCCGCTCAATATTAAACAAAGAGGAAAATGTAATGACAGATAAAAAATATATTGTGGCACTTGATTCAGGCACAACAAGTTCTCGCGCAGTGATCCTTGATCATGATGCCAATATCGTCAGTGTTTCTCAGCGTGAATTTACGCAAATTTACCCACATTCAGGATGGGTAGAGCATGACCCAATGGAAATTTATGCGACACAAAGTGGCGTATTAACTGAAGCATTAGCAAAAGCAAGTATTCGCAGTGATCAAGTTGCTGCTATTGGTATCACTAACCAACGTGAAACTGCGATTGTATGGAACAAAGAAACAGGTAAGCCAGTTTATAATGCGATTGTATGGCAGTGTCGCCGTACGGCAAGCATCTGTGAAGAACTAAAAGCACAAGGTTTAGAAGAATACGTACGTGAAAATACAGGTTTAATGCTTGACCCATATTTCTCAGGCACCAAAATTAAATGGATACTCGACAACGTAGAAGGCGTTCGTGAAGACGCTGAAGCTGGAAAATTATTATTTGGTACCGTTGATACTTGGTTAATTTGGAAAATGACGCAAGGAAAAGTACACGTCACTGATTACACTAATGCATCACGTACTATGCTATTCAATATCAACACATTAGAGTGGGATGACAAACTATTAAAAGATTTTGGTATTCCAAGATCCATGATGGCTGAAGTGAAAAGCTCTTCAGAAGTTTACGGTAAAACGAACATTGGTGGTAAAGGTGGAACACGTATCCCTATTGCAGGTATTGCTGGTGATCAACAAGCTGCATTGTACGGACACATGTGTGTAGAAAAAGGCCAAGCAAAAAACACTTACGGTACAGGTTGTTTCTTGTTAATGAATACAGGTAAAGAAAAAATAACATCGACACATGGTCTATTAACAACAATAGCTTGTGGCCCTAGAGGTGAAGCAACTTACGCACTGGAAGGTGCTGTATTCATGGGTGGTGCTTCAATTCAATGGCTTCGTGATGAAATGAAATTAATCTCAGATGCAAAAGACTCTGAGTACTTCGCGACTAAAGTTGATTCATCAAATGGTGTTTATGTTGTGCCTGCCTTTACTGGTTTAGGTGCACCATACTGGGACCCGTATGCTCGTGGCACAATTGTTGGCCTAACACGCGGAACTAATTCCAATCATATTATTCGTGCAACATTAGAAAGTATTGCTTACCAAACACGTGATGTACTTGATGCAATGCAAGCAGATTCAAATATTCAATTAGCGTCATTACGTGTTGATGGTGGTGCTGTTGCGAATAACTTTTTAATGCAGTTCCAGTCTGACGTACTAAATACCGCTGTTCATCGACCAGCAATGACTGAAATGACAGCATTAGGTGCTGCTTACCTTGCCGGTATTGCCGTTGGATACTGGGACGGGTTAGAAGAACTATCTAATAAAGCAACAATTGAACGCTCTTTCGAACCTAAAGCAGTACAAGAAAAGCGTCAACAACGTTACAACGGTTGGAAACGTGCCGTTAAGTGTGCAATGGTCTGGGCAGATCTTCATAATGAAAATAACGAAGATACGCCATAAATATCTAATAATGACTTAACGTTTCTATGCGGTTCAGTTATTAAGCAACCTAAACCAATATAAAAGAGCATCCCTAGGATGCTCTTTTTCGATACTATCCCTTTCCTAATGCTCAAAAAACATTAACAAAATGAAGATAAATGATACAACTTGTTGATAATCGAAACTAAAATACTACTTACCACTCAAAAAAATTGTAATTTCTTGCTATTAACTTTAGTCGCAGTAAACTTGATTTATTACATTTCGGCAGAAAGACAAGGAGTAATATTTAGTGAAGCAGACAACCAGGCACCAAGAAATTGTCAACCTAGTACAAAAAAATGGATATGTTAGTACTGATAGTCTTGTTGAGCATTTTAAGGTCAGCCCTCAGACTATTCGCCGAGATCTCAATGAACTTGCAGGTGAAAACAAAATTCGCCGTCACCACGGTGGTGCAACGACACAACAAAGCTCTGTAAATACCTCTTATAGCGCTCGTAAAGTAATGCAACTTAACGAGAAAGACTCCATTGCAGAAGCCTTAGTAAAATACATTCCAAACGGTGCTACTTTGTTTATTGATATTGGTACCACTCCAGAATCAATTGCTAAAGAACTCGTTAAAAACCACAAAGGCCTTCGCGTTGTTACTAACAATATTAATGTTGCAGGTATTTTAATGGGTAATAAAGACTTTAAAGTTATCCTAGCCGGTGGTGAAGTACGTAATAGAGATGGCGGTATTGTTGGAGAAGCGACGTTAGACTTCATCAAACAATTCCGTTTAGATTTCGGCATTTTAGGGATTAGTGGTATTGATTACGACGGTTCATTATTAGACTTTGATTATCATGAAGTGCGCGTTAAACAAGCTATAATAGAAAATAGTCGCAGTATTTATCTTGCTGTAGACCATACAAAATTTGGTCGTAATGCCATGGTAAACTTAGGTAATATCAGTGAATTAGATATGTTAATAACCGATTTGCCACCACCAGATGAAATTGTAGCGATTCTAAAAGAACACGATATCCCGTATGAAGTCACCTCAATAAAAACAACACCATAACGTTATATGATGTTGATGTTATAAATGTCTTTACTCGGTGAAATGATTATACAAAGTAAAACCTGAATATAATCATTTCATTATTTAGCCTCAATACTTGTTAATGAAAGCGGAATTATATTTAGAATTATAAGGTATTATTTTTTACTAGTCAGTGCCGTTAGTTTTGCGTAGTTCAAAGCTAATTATTGAAGCAATAACGGGTTATTGAGAAATAACTTAACTCAGAAATCCACGCAAATAGCGGTGTTGTATCGCTTTGCTTATCCAGAACTGAGGTTATTTACCTTACCGTTAACATCTCTTTGTTTAGTGCAGTATCAGGCCGAGTCACTTTAACCAACCTAGTCACTATCTGTTCAAGTGCTACCCTTCTAGCATCTAATAATGATTGCTTAGATAAAAAGCCAACATGCGGAGTGACAATTACATTGTCCATTCCAATTAATTTACTATCATGATTATGTTCATCAATTAATACGTCTAACCCAGCTGCCGATATTTTGTTAGATTTTAAACAAACAATTAAAGCTGACTCATCGATTAACTCTCCACGAGCAGTATTAATCAGCATTGCACCTTCTTTCATTTGTGCAAGCGTTGTTTCATTGATCATATATTTAGTACTAGGAAGAAGTGGCGTATGTAAAGAAACGATATCTGAAATGTTTAATAACGCATTTAATGAATCGCACCTTGTAATACCTAATCGTTTTGCATCTTCATCTGTTTTACTAGGACTATAAAAAACAACATTAAAACCAAAGCCTTTTAACATAGGAATTAAAGCTTTAGGAATAGTACCTAAAGAAACTAAGCCAACAGTCTGCCCTTGTAAACGCTCTATTTTATTACCTGAAAAAGGTGCCCATTCACCATTTTTAACAGCTTCATCATAAACACCGATTTTTCTATTTAAATTAAGTATCAACGCCATCACATGAGAGGCGACTTCATAAGCGCAGAAGCCAGGGGCATTGGTAACATAGATGCCTTCTCTATCAGCACAGTCAATATCAATTTCATCTGTTCCTATACTTTGAAGTGCAATTATTTTTAAATTAGGCAAATTTTTCATTACATCAGCATCTACTTGTGTGTATTCAAGCGTTAAAGATTCAGCTTCTTTAACATCTACAATTAAGTTATTACCAGTGACTTGGATTAACTCTAGATCTTTAATACCCCATTCCTGTAATAATTGATTTTCGTAATCAAGATCACCCGCCATGTTGTAATAGATTACTTTTTTCTTTTCGTTCATTAATAACTCCATTAATAGTGCCGATGAGGAAGAGATAAATATTTAAAGTCTATTTTTTGTTATTTGATCATCCAATGGCAGAGGTTATTTAGCATATTGCAACACTCTGTAAGTTGTTCAACAGTAACAAATTCATCTGGCTTATGGCCTTGTTCCATACTACCGGGACCACAAATTAAAGATGCTACACCGGCTTCATCAAATAACCCACCTTCTGTACCAAAAGCGACTGTCCCAAGTTCATGATTACCACTCCAATCTATAAGCCATTGTGCAAATTCCGACTGCGGATCTGTCAACAAGGGAGGATACTCTGCTAATGTTTGAAACGCGATTCCCGTTTGAGCATGAACAGCTCGCATTTTAGGTTGTAACGTTTGTTCTGCATAAGCTTTTAAGGTATCAAAGGTTTCATTTGCTTGTGTTTCTGGTAAGTAACGCATCTCGACATCAAATTGACATGACTCTGGTACTATATTCAATGCAGCACCACCTTTTATAACGCCCGTCTGTAAAGTGCTGTAAGGCGGTTCAAAACGTTCATCAATATTATTTTTTAATGGTTCAGCCAGTTCAGTTAATTTATTAATTAATTTGGCGGCATATTCGATGGCGTTAACACCCTCTGGTGCATAAGCAGAATGACAAGCATGCCCTTTCACTTCACAGCGCATCGCCATTTTTCCCTTATGACCATAAACGGGTTTCATGTTAGTCGGTTCGCCAATAATACACATTGCGGGTTTTTCTGGTGAGGCCTTAAGATGGTCGATTAAACTACGTACGCCTAAGCAACCAATCTCTTCATCATAGGAAAAAGCTAAGTATAAAGGCATGCGTAATTCAACTTGTTGAAAATGAGGTACTGCAGCAAGTACACAAGCAAGAAAGCCTTTCATATCAGCACTACCTCTTCCGTAGCACTTTCCATTTTCTTCGATCAACTGAAAAGGTGGATGAGACCAATTTTGTCCATCTACTGGAACGACGTCAGTATGCCCCGATAGCATAACACCACCATCACCTTCAGGCCCAAAACGCGCATACAAATTTGCTTTAGTACGTTCATTATTGAATATTAATGTTGACTCAATACCTAGTGTTTCAAGATACTCTTTTATTGTTTCAATTAACGCGAGGTTAGATTCTCTACTGGTTGTATCGAAAGCTAATAATTGAGTTAGCCAATGTTTGACACTTTCCGATAAGGTAATAAGATGGCTATCACTCATCACCAAGTACTCCATAACTAGGTGCTTCGCGTGGGTCGAGTGCTCGTGTAACATAATCTTGCATCTGAGGCGCATAATTTCCCCAAAGCGTAAAGAGTTCACCAATAGGGTTTTCCTCAACCCAGTCCACACGTAAATCAACTAAAGGCCAAGGGTGTTTATCCACTACTTTTACTGCAGCAGAATGAACAGGTCCGGCTTCTCCACCAGCATCCACACCAGCTTGTAATGCAATGATCAACCTTTCTGTTAGCTGTCCAGTGGTCGATAAAAAATTATCAACCATGGCATTAATAACTGATGGTTGAGATAACATGTTGCCTGCGACAACACAGTTTTTGCCTTGAACCATATTGTGCACACCGAGAGTTTTAGAACCGCTAAAACAAGCCGTTTCACCTTTTGTATTAATCACAGTCACTTGGCGGTATGCGCTGAATTCATCTGTTTCTAAGGCATGTTTAAGCGCAGATTCGGCAGACAAATCGTTTTGTAAATTTTCAAGTGTTGCATTCCCTAAAGCTGGCAAGGTAATATTTTGACTTGATACAGCGCCTACACCTGTTAATAACCATGGACATCGAGCGCCAACAGCGATACTTGATGAGCTAATAGCAATGCCTAGTTGGCCTGTGTTAGGACAGTAAGCTGCAATAGAAATAGTCATAAAAGCTCCTAAAGTTTATTCTGGAATAACGGCAATGACATCAATTTCTACTAGCCATTCCGGCTGTGCTAAACCAGAAACCACTAAACCAGTTGAAATAGGAAATACACCTTTTAGCCACTTTCCTGTTTCACGATATACTGGCTCACGGAAACGAGGATCTGTAATATAAGTTGTTGTTTTAACTATATGAGACAAGTCACTACCAGCTTCTTCTAACAGTTGTTTGATATTTTTCATTGCTTGTTCAGCTTGAGCTTGTGGATCACCTAAACCGATAAGTTTCCCATCAAAATCTGTTCCAATTTGACCACGTACATAAACAGTGTTGCCTGCAACCACTGCTTGGCATAAGTCATTATCTAAAGATTGATTAGGATAAGTTTCTTTTGTATTAAACATGCGAATACGAGTATGTGTTGGCATAATATGATCCCTTAATTAAATTTTGTTTTGATATTGTTGATACTGACGTTGGATAACAATTTGATCCGCTATATATTTAGCATCGTGCCATACGCCCCAGATAAATGAAGATCCCCTGCGAGATAACCAAGGTAAACCAAGAAAATAGACGCTAGGTTCAATTGATACTCCTCGATGATGTTGAGGTTGATTTTTTTCGTCAAACACATCAACTTTTAACCAATCATAATTAGTTGCATAACCTGTTGCCCAAATCACCGTTGTAACATTATTCGCTTTGAGATCTAATGATTTAGTTGGATTTACCATACAATCAGGATCTGCTAATAAGATACGTGCTTCAGGTTCTTCTGGTAAATCTAAACCATTATCTACAACATATTGATCCGCTCTATCTAATAATGACAAGTAGTTTTCATCACCAGCTTTTATGTTACAAGCAAGGTCATCAGAAAAATGTACAACACCATTTTCAAAAGATTGTGTTCGTCCAACTAAATTTAAACCTTTACTCGCTAATTCTCTGAAATCGATTGTATCCCCACCATTTGCTCCACTTACAGCAATAGTGACATGTTCTTTACCGGGTACATTGGCGGCCATATCCCATAAACCTAAAACTCCTAACCACCATACAAAGTCACGCCCACGATAAGCCCGAGGAGGACGATCATGTGGCCCGACTGACAAATAAACTTTTCTGCCTGAACGTCGTAATTCATCTGCAATTTGTACACCAGATGAACCAGCGCCAATAACTATTATTGCTCCTGCTGGTAAATTGTCTGGGTTGCGATACTTAGCGGAATGAATTTGTAAAAAATCAGGGTTTTCTGGAGCAATGGCTGGAATAATTGGTACTTGGAATGGACCCGTTGCTGAAACAATACGTTGTGCATTAATTGTTCCCTTAGATGTTTTTACAGTGAAACCACTTGTGCTTTCATTGCGAGAAGCACTAATGACTTCAACATCTGTTTCAACAGGCATTTTAAATTTATCAACATAAGCTTCGAAATAATCTGCGACTTGATCTTTTGGAACAAATTGGTCTGGTTTATCACCCGGAAATTCCATTCCTGGGAAGCGATCATGCCAAGCAGGACCATTAGCCACAAGAGAATCCCAACGACCTGTGCGCCAAGCTTCTGCAATACGATTTTTTTCTAAGACTAAATGCGGTACATTTTGATGGGTTAAATGTTCACTCATTGCTACACCGGCTTGGCCAGCTCCAATAACGAGTGTATCGATATTTTTAATATTATCTGTCATTTATATAATCCTTTTTACCCAGTTATCATTTCTTGAAAAGATAACTAAAGGATATGGCAGTGAATAAATGTCGTAAATTATTATAAATATAGGTTCTAAATAGGAAAAATATTGTTCGTTTTAAATTTTAAGCAAAAAATTATAATATTATCTATTGCCTTACCAATCTAATTATCTAGGTCATGTTCACGACAGTAATCCATAAATAAACTTGCAGGTTTAGTGGGTTTATTTACTTTTAGATATGCCATTATCAATGTAGAGCTTTCCATTTCGTCTTCAATATCGATATAAGCTAACTGTTGTCCGTCGTAAGTCATTTTTGTTGCTGGTCGACTAACTAAGATTGAAAACCCTTGGTTTTGTCCTACCATGCAACGCACGATTTCAACTGAAGGGGATGTATAAGCAATTTTTGGACTTAAGTTTTTTTCAGTGAATAAACTTAAAAAATAATTTCGGCTAGGAATAACGTCTAACAACACCATTGGCTCTTGGCTTAATTCAGCGAGTGTTACTGATTTTTTTTGTGCTAATGGATGATCTTTTGCAAGCAATGCATAGGGTTTGTGCGGCGCATTTAGCGCATTCTTACTAATTGAATTATCAAGCTCTAAATCATACAAAAAAGCTAAATCAAGCTCTCCTCTATGTAAGCCTATCATCATTTCATGCTGTTCCCCGTCACACAGTTGTATTTCAATATCAGGGTAAGTGACTTTAAACCCAGCAATTAACTTTGGAATATATAAAGGAGCTAAAGAACCAAAACTGCCAATAGATATTTTCCCGCTTATTTTATCGTTATCAGCGAGAGTATTTTGTTCGAATTCATGAGAAAGGCGTAGCAGTTCCCTTGCTTTTTCATAAAAGCGTCTTCCGTCAGGTGTTAGTGATACGCCTTGAGCATGATGCCTAATTAATAGCTGTTGACCAAAAGTATGCTCTAGATTTTTAATGGCAATAGAAATAGATGGTTGTGCAATAAACAATTTCCTTGAGGCTTCTACAATACTTTCTGTTTCCACCACGGTGGAGAAATAATGTAACTGCTTCAAGGTAAAATTTTTCATTGTTCTCTCTGTAAATAAAAGATATTTAAGTAACTTTAAGCAAGAGTAGTGCCATGAGTTATAAACGATTTAAAGCTTATTCATGCTGGGGTTAAAAATAAGAAATGAAGGAATAAATCGAATCGGCTTCAAAAAACTGCTTCATTTTAGACAAATATGACCTGATTTGGGGCAGAAATAGGCATTTTTCTTAATAAGTTTTATCAATGGAGGTGACTGTATACATTTTTTTTAACTAGAAGAGACAAAAATTATAATTGCTACTTATCCTAAATTCACCGCATAGTAATCTCATATTTGAGAGAAAGTGTTGTTGATTCAGATCATGTTCTCTAACAAAACATCAAGGAAGGTAGCGTAGTATGACATTTGATTGGGATTATATGTTCAGTTTGTTCAATTTGGCTGATTTCTGGATGGCCAGTTGGACAGTAATTCAACTTAGTTTAGCGAGTTGGGGATTAAGTATCATATTCGGGTTTATATTAGCCCTTGGAAAACAATCTAAAAATCCAATGCTCAATTTGCCTTCTAAGTTTTATATTTGGCTGTTTCGAAGCGTGCCTTTGTTAGTTTTATTAATATTTGTTTATAACATGCCACAACTGATTCCCGCAAGTAGTGCTATTTTAGCAGAACCTTTTTGGGCAGGTTTAATTGCAATGGTACTGTGTGAAAGTGCTTATGTCGCTGAAATTCATCGTGGTGGTTTACTTGCAGTCCCTAAAGGGCAAGGTGAAGCGGCTCGAGCCTTAGGTATCCGATTTACGGGAATGCAGTGGCTGGTTGTCATACCACAAGCGATACGTGTTTCGTTACCTTCACTTGCTAATGAATATATCTCTATTGTGAAACTAACCTCATTAGTCTCAGTCATCTCGTTGACCGAAATCTTAATGGTAGGCCAACGTTTATACTCACAAAACTTTTTAGTATTAGAAACCATGGCTGCGGTTGCAATTTATTATGTTGCCATTGTAACGATATTCGATTTTCTATTAAAACAGTTAGAAAATTACCTCGATGTAACAAAATCAACCAAAGACCACATATTACCAGAAACACTTATTGAGCAAGTAAAAAACACACCTGCAATGATTATCGAACCCACTCCTGAATCTGATATACCAGCATTAGAAGCTTCTAAATTACATAAAGCGTACAACGGTGTAGAGGTACTCGGCGCGGTCGACTTAACGATAAAATCTGGTGAAGTTGTTTCTATTATTGGACCTTCAGGCTCAGGTAAAACCACTTTAATCCGATTATTAAATGGTCTTGAAGAATTAAATAACGGAAAAATTGAATTAAATGGAGAAGCTTTTTTGAAGTATGTACATCATGCTTCGACTAAACCTCATATCGAAGAGCATCAAGAACATCGCACCAAAATTGGGATGGTATTCCAAAGTTTTAACTTATTTCCAAATATGACAGTGCTTAAAAATTTACTGTTAGCACCGAGTTACCATCACTTAGCCAATAAAAAAGAATTAGAAATGCAGGCTTACCAACTACTCAATAAAGTGGGGATGTTAGAACATGCATGGAAATACCCCCATCAATTATCTGGTGGACAACAACAACGAGTTGCTATAGCTCGCGCGTTAATGATGCGCCCACAAATTATGTTATTTGATGAACCAACCTCAGCACTGGATCCAGAAAAAGTAAACGAAGTATTAAAAGTAATCGAAGATTTAGCACGCGAAGGGATCACAATGGTCATCGTCACTCATGAAATGAACTTTGCGTTTAACGTTTCTGACCGAATTGTATTTATGGAGCAAGGCCGCGTGGTGTGTGACGATGAGCCTCAAGTATTACGAGACGGCCACAATCCACGTGTTAATGCCTTTTTAAAAGATGTCACACTTAATTAAATAATTTTGGAGTTTTTATGATTGAACAATGGCAAATTGACCAATATAACGAACAAGGTTTCTTGGTTGTAGAAAACGTACTGTCAGCAGAACAAATTGCTGAACTACAAAGTGATTTTGATGAGTGGGTAGTAGATAGTCGTAAACATCAAGAACCTTGGGGTGAAACATTAGACAAACGTGCTCGTTTTGATATCGAAAGCGATCATAGCGCAACGCATCCATCGTTACGTCGTGTAACGTCACCAACAGAAATTTCTGAAGCCTACAAAAAAACGGCGCTTGATTCTCGTATGTCTGTAATTGCAGGTCAACTAGTTGGTAGCAGTGGCGCACGTTTTCACCACAGTAAAGTAAATTCAAAACTGCCACACACAGCAACTCAAGTTAAATGGCATCAAGACTTTCCATTTACACCCCACAGTAATGACGACTTAGTGACTTGTTTGTTAATGATAAGCGAAGTGACAATGGAAAATGGGCCGCTACAAGTAATACCGGGTAGCCATAAAGGCACCTTGTATACACATTGGCATAATGATCAATTTACAGGCGCTGTCAGCTCTGAAGTTGAACGAGTTTATTGCCAAAAACCAATTTCATGTTTTGGTCCTGTTGGCTCAGTTTGTTTTATGCACTCACGTTTATTGCATGCCTCTAGCCCAAATGAAACCGAATTACCTCGTACTTTGTATATCAGTGTTTACGCTGCTGAAGATGCATTACCGTACGGTGAAAATCCATTACCAAGTACTCACTCAGGTGATTTGGTATGGGGTAGCGAAAGTGGAGAAATCCGTAGCACACCTAACCACCTTCGATTACCGGAAAAACCAAAAGGTGCCTCATTTTTTGTTCAACAAGCCGGAACTGATTCGGTTAAATCTTAAACTCTAAACTAATGAAAGGAATTATTATGAAAGACTTTATTAAGAAAAAAACACTATTAGCACGCTCTGTAACTGTTGGTCTTGTTGGCGCTGTATTATCATTTAATGCATTTTCATTTAATGAACCGGGTAAAATTATCGCTGGTTCTGATATTACTTTCTTCCCATACGAATATATGGATGGGAGCAAACAAGTTGGATTTGATATTGAATTCTTAGCTGGGTTAGCAAAAGTGATGGGCAGAGAATCTGTTAATATCGACACGCGCTGGGCTAATCTTATACCGGGATTACGTGGTGGAAAATTTGATATCACTAACTCTTCAATGTACATCACTGCTGACCGCATGAAAATTATTGATATGATCCCTTACCTAAAAAGTGGAGAGTCTATATTGGCAGTTAAAGGAAGTGACTACCAACCTAAACTACCTGAAGATTTTTGTGGTCATACCGTCGGTTCAATGGCAGGAACAGCATGGTTAAAACAATTGCAAACTGTCTCAACAGATTACTGTGTTGCAAATGGTCATAACCCAATCACTATTCGTGAATATCCAACGGATCCACAAACAACACAAGCAATGTTATCGCATGCTGTGGAAGCACAAATTACAGATGCAGCTGTTGCACGTGGTGTCATCGATAAGCTAGGTAATCGAGTTACTATTTCTTCTGAAACACTTATTTATCCTGTTTTAAATGGATTTGGTATCAAAAAAGGTAACGATGAAGTTAAGCAAGCGCTTATTGAAGGTTTAGAAAAATTCAGTAAAACATCTGAATATGATGCCTTATTGAAAAAATATAATTTCCAAGCCCCAACGACACAGGATCTTGAGCAATTAATGCCAAAATCTTAATATAAGTAGGTGTAGGTTAACCTACACCCTCTCTTTTTCTGGAGTACTTTATGGCCTTATCTAAAGAAGAACAAACACGAATCGATCTCGCTGCATCATTACGCATCGTTGAACATCTTGGTATGCATGAAGCTGTCGCTAACCACTTTAGTGCTGCGGTATCAGAAGACGGGAAAAAATTCTTGATCAACCCTAAGTGGAAACACTTTTCTCGTGTTCGAGCAAGCGATCTATTACTACTTGATGCAGATGATCCAACAACAGCCGACCATCCTGATGTCGATGCAACGGCTTGGTCTATACATGGACAATTACATAAAAATCTGCCTCATGTACGCGTCGCAATGCATTTACATCCTATTTATACTACAGCGATTTCTGCAATGAAAAAACCACATATCCCACCTATTGATCAAAATACAGCTCGTTATTTTAATAGAGTATCAATCGACACTATGTTCGGTGGCATGGCAGACACGGTTGAAGAAGGTGCTCGCTTATGTAGCCTATTAGAAAAAAATAGTCGTTTATTAATGGGGAACCATGGTGTCATGGTAACAGGAACAGATATCGGCGTAGCATTTGATGATATTTGGACATTAGAACGATCTTGTCAGATTTTAATAACGGCATTATCTACAGGACAACCGCTGAACGTGCTATCAGATGAAGTTGCAGAGAAAACAGCACAAGACTGGGAAAGTATCGAAGATTTCTCACGTAAACACTTCGAAGAAATGAAAGAAATAATGATACAAAAAGACCCTTCTCTCCTTGATTAACGAACAATATGACGAATACCAATCACAATAAATAGCGTATCTATTTTACTTATTAAAACAGCCACTTCCTCGTTGTACATGTCGTAAAGGGAATAGTCATTAAAGCATTAACCTCTTTTGGTTAATTCTGCGATAGGCGATTAACCAAAAGAAGTTAATCTTCGATAGTCGCAATTTACGCCTTGAATTGAACTGTTTTTCCAGCGCAAAATTTAGATAACTATTTAATAGGTATAACTTAGTCACCATCTTTCTAGATTAGAATCGTGTGATTTCGCATGTAATAATAAAAGATAACAATCATTTAATGCTTTAAACGATTGTTATCTTGAAAGTACGTACGCTTTATATTACTGCTTATTTTCTTTTAAGAAGTTAACCGCGCGATCTGGAAAATCTGTAAATACACCATCAACACCCGCTTTGTTGTAGAAAATATCTAACAAATCTTCGAAGTTTTCTGCATATTGAGGAATTCTTCCTTCATCTAATCTAAACGTGTATGGATGTACTTGCATACCCGCTTGATGTGCATCTTTAACCAAAGAAGTAAAAACAAGGTTTCCTTTAGTTGATTCAGGTGCAACTACCATTGGTTTCCATGGACCGACACCATCAGCATAGGTTGCAATTTCTTTCATTGCACCAGGCTTGAACATCCAATCATAATTATAATCGACAGGTTTACCGTCTACATATTCCTTTGTTTCGCCCCAGCTCGTTTCAGCCATTAACTGTACTAGCTTTATATCCATTGCTAATTTAGGCATTAATTCAGTTTTAATACGCTTCAATTCATTAGTATCAAATGACTGAAGATAGACGTGAGAAGACTTATTGGTGTAATCATATTTTTTAAGCACTTTTAATACAGCAGTACTAATATCTTTACCTTCATGACGATGGAACCAAGGCGCTTTTATTTCAAGATAAAGACCAATATCATTACCAGTACTTGCATTTAATCCTTGAATTAATTCTATTTCATTTTCTAAAGTATGTACTTGAAAGTGAGATTGTCCAAGAGGGAAGCGCTGTGGATAATCTGCTGATTTTTTCCCCTCTTTAACATTAAATGCTTCTGTCATTTCTAGCTTTTTGATTTCAGCAAATGTAAAGTCAATCGCATAATATCGACCATCTTCGCGCTTACGATCAGGATAAACATCTGCCACATTTGTTACGCGATCTAAATAGTGGTCATGTAGTACCACTAGCTTATCATCTTTTGTCATCACTACATCTTGCTCGATATAATCAACACCCATCGCATAGGCCATTGATTTAGCTGCCATTGAATGTTCTGGTAAGTAACCGCTTGCACCACGATGCGCCACAACGATTTTATCTGCATAAGTATAGCTAGCGATAGGTAATGAAATGACAACTCCTAATAACAATTTTTTTAGACTTGGTAATTGTGTAAACATAGTTTAATTAACCCTTATAGTTTAATAACTTATTTAATAAGTTTTATGATTCGTTTTCCTGACTTTAAACATATTGAGATAGCTAAAAATAAAGCCTGTATTAAGTATAAATAACTCAATACAGGCTTTTTTCAATCAAAATATTAATGCATCAGTTTACCCTTAGGCTTCTTTATGCATTCTTTTGATCTATTTTGCGTTGCTTATGTATCTTATTCTCGCCAAACATCGCTAAGATAAGAAACAATATAAATAAGGTACATGAAAGAATAATGACAAGGAAGCTACTATCCCATCCAAAGTGATCAACAGTGTAACCTAATAAGGCATTGGCTGCGACAGCACCACCAATGTACCCGAATAGACCGGTTAATCCGGTTGCTTTTTTTAGGTATAAGTTCAAGCGCGTATAAACCAATTAATATCACAAGACCATAAATTAAGAAACCAATAGAAATTAAAGCTAGGGTTCAACGATAGCGTTACCTGTAGGATCAACCTCATAAACAAGCACAAGGAAAGGAGTTAATTATTAGGAGAGAATAATAAAAATTAACTCCCTAATACTGCTTTTTTGTTAAGGTTCAATTTACAAAAAAGCATAAGATCGCCGTAACTTTATATTGAAAGATGTTTTATTTTGGAGGCCCTGTTGGCGCTTCATCCACAGCAATATAACCATCTTTATTTTGATCAAGAGACTGAAAACGCTTAGCCCTTCCCTTAAATTCTTCCATTGATACTTTATTATCATGGTCTTTATCGAATCTCTCAATAAATTTCATTTTACGGTTATTTAAATTATTTTTAGGTCTTTCATTCTTTATTGAATGAGCTCTAACTGAAGTATCATTAGGTAAAGTATTACTGATAGAATCACTACGCTTAGAGTAAGTATGAACTGTTTTTTCAGATACTTGGGCAGAAGCATCGACTATACCTCCCCTTACACTGCGTACATAGTTGTTTACTCTAATCATATCGCCTTGCGGCCCTCTAGACATCGCTCCGCCTGTTTTAGGATCACTTCGCTGAGCACCTGCGCCATGAACATCCATAATACTGCCTCGCATTTTTCCTAACGACTTTCCAAAAGCAATATAGACGGCATTTTTCTCAGGAACTGGCCCATCAAGGTGAGTCGTTGAACTCCAATAATATGGATAGTCCTTTTCTCCACCTTCATTTTTAATAGTAGATGCTTTAAATACTGAATTAATCGCTGCAGAATTAGACGTTGCTGGTGAGCGACTATAATCAACAATACTTTGTAGTTCTTTGGCATTAGGTAATCGCCAATCGTCATACCCACCTAATGTTAGGTTATTAGAATATGTTAAAGCCTCTTGCCAATTCATACCTTTATCGCTATCTGCGGTTTGCCACATTAAGCCCGTTGCAGTGTCTGTAATGGTGCCATCATTGTTATCAACAAAGTGATTTTCACCATAGCCTTCATTACCTCTCACAAACCTAAAGTACATTTTATTAGGCTCTTTGGTACGAGGGTTAAACTTTGGATAGCCTTTAATACGACCATCAACAAAGTTAACACCAAACACTGTTTTATCACCTTTCATCGTTGTTGATACATATTCAGTGCTACTCCACACTTGGGCATCAATTTCTCGTTCCCCTTGGTTTACATCACCTAGTGGTTGCGCAAAGTAATCAGTATCGATAAACGGTGTTATAGCTGACTCACCTTTAACTGAACCAGTAAATTGAATTAAAGAATAAAGCTCTTTAACATTAGCGATACGCCAATCACTATGCCCCTCTAAGTTAAAGCTTTTAACTGCTTCTAATGCTTCTTGATAAGATAGTTTTTTAGTTAACCCTTGTTGCCACATTAGTTGCGTTACGTTATCTGTAATCGTGCCATCATTATTGTTCGTGTAAGAAGGACTATTAATGATAAAACTGGCATCTTGCCCGAAGAAATGTTCTCTTTCGCTAGGATCTGCAATCACAGCATTATTGCTATAAAACGTAGTTTGCCCTGTATCAACCACTTGGTAGATATCAGTTTCTTTGCTGGAGTTTGATGCAACTGTACTATTTTGAATGCCACTATTTTGATGATCAAGTACCATCAAGTCTTCACCAAAAATGACATGACCAGAGTAATTTTTTCGAATCGCTTTCAAGCTCGCCTCTTCATTTACATTGCCTGTATTAAAATGGGTATAAACTACGTTTTTTACGTTTGCTTTGTTAGCCATTTTACTTGAATCAGCTAAATCTAAATGTGCACGTTGACGTGTATTTTTACCTTTTTTGCCTTCATTGTTACCTTGTCTTTTTTTCGCATTGTTTTGTTTACCATTAGTGTTTTGCATCACCATGCCGCCAGAATCTATTATCATAAAATCAGTATTTTTAGCTAACGTTGGTAATTTATCTGAATAGGTAAGATCACCGGTGATCACAATAGACTGCCCTTTGTAATCAAAACGATAAGCAATAGTATGAATAGTATGTGGCACCTCTATTGTGCTCACTTTAATATCACCCACCTTAAATGATTCACCACCTTGTATATCTTTAACATCGAATGCTTTTTTACGATCAGCAAGTGTTCGTTGAGTCTTACCTAAGCGATATTCGATATCTTGTTGGTAAAGATCTAAGTTTGTCTCCGTTAATTTAACGGTATTAGGTGGGCCAACAATGGTAAAGTTATTACGTCCCATCAAAGAATTAATTAAGATCGGGACAAATTCTTCATTATGATCAAGATGATGATGAGTAAAAAACAAGCTTGATAAATCACGAATTTTAATACCTAAACGATGCAAATTAGCCTGAGTACCATTCCCCATATCAACAAGAATTCTAGTTTCTCCTGCGCTAACTAATACGCTCGCACTCGCCCTATTTTCATTGTATTTAGGTGAGCCCGACCCAACAATAGTCGCTGTCAGCAAATCTTCAGCATTTACGGTATTGACTAACATCGTGTTCAGTATAAAAAGCCCAACTATCATTTTAATTTTCATCATCATCGTCTCAATTTCATTAAATGAATTTTATTTCCAATTAAAAGACTATAAAACTAAAATGAGCAAGCATTATGGAGAAAGGAAAAAAATTTTTAATAATATGTACCAAGATCTCTATTTGGCTATATTCATTAAAAAATACTGTTTCCTTACTTTTTTAAAGTAAAATATAACCAAGTATACAAAGTAATATAGTTAAATTTCATGTTATGAGACTTAATAATAGTTATGACTAAAACTATTTTTCAACAGTTTAATCAGCTAAACATCTCTCTATAAAACCCATCTAAACACCCCACCACAAGCGGGCGAAAGCAATAAAACAATCAAAATGTAACGAGTTAGTTAAAGCAATGAATAAACTTATAACATCAACACTATTTAAATTAACACTTGATAGTTAGTGCACTAATCATTAGGATCGTTATTAATTGAACGTTCAATTAATAACGTTTTATGAAAAATAAAAACAATAAGGAAGTTATCTATGGCAAGGCCAGCGGTCAAAGAAGTTAGACAACAACAATTGATCGATGCGACATTAATGTCAGTAGAACGCCATGGTTTACAACACACTACTATCAACACAATCAGTGCAATGGCGGGTATGTCATCTGGCATTATTAGTCATTATTTTGGTGGTAAACAAGGTTTAATCGAAGCTGCACTTAAATACCTTCTCGACCAATTAAAACACGCATTATTGAGCAGAATTTCAGGTAAAGATCTGTCTCCAATAGATCGTTTATCAATGATTGTTGAAGCAAACTTTACTGAATTACAACGCTCTAGTGCCGCCACTAAAACATGGTTAAGCTTTTGGTCTCAAGCCATGCACGAGCCTGGTTTAGCAAGACTACAAAATATCAATAGTAAGCGTTTATATAGCAACCTGCTTTTTTGCTTTAAACAACTATTATCTAATACTGCTGCGACGAATGCAGCCAAACAAACAGCAGCTGTAATTGACGGTTTCTGGTTACGAAGCGCCTTAAGCTCGACACCAGAAGAAGAATTCATGCAAGCTCAAATTTTATCTAAAGCCTTTATTAATACTGTTCTTACGCAGTATGGAGAAAATCAATGTCATCATTAATCGTTTATCAAAATTATGTCCATGGTCAATATATTGCGAATGGTACTGGCGAAACATTTGAAGTCATTAACCCAGCAACGGGTCAAGTTAGTTACTTAGTAGAAACAGCAACTGAAGCGGTACAACAAGCAGCAATTGTGAGTTCAAAAGCAGGATTTGCAACGTGGTCAAAAATGACGGCAATGGAACGTAGCCGCATCTTACTTAAAGCAGTTGCGTTATTACGTGAACACAATGATGAACTTGCTGCAGGTGAAGTATTAGACACAGGTAAGCCATTACAAGAAGCAATCGAAGTCGATATTGTTACTGGTGCTGACTCAATCGAATTTTTTGCAGGGCTAGCGCCAAGTATCGAAGGTAACCAACAAACTGTTGGTGATGACTTCTACTACACACGTCGTGAACCATTAGGTATTTGTGCAGGTATTGGTGCTTGGAACTATCCATTACAGATTGCTTGTTGGAAAGCAGCGCCGGCTTTAGCTTGCGGTAACGTAATGATTTTTAAACCTTCAGAAGAAACACCACGCGGCGCAATGCGTTTAGCAGAAATTTTCACTGAAGCAGGTATTCCTGATGGCGTATTTAACGTTGTTCAAGGTGATGGACGTGTTGGCGCATGGTTAACCGGTAATGAAGATATTGCAAAAGTATCTTTCACTGGTGAAGTGGGTACTGGTAAAAAAGTAATGGCAGCAGCCGCAAGTTCATTAAAAGAAGTCACCATGGAATTAGGCGGTAAATCACCGTTAATCATCTTTAATGATGCTGATGTTGAAAATGCTGTTTCTGCAGCGATGCTAGGTAACTTCTACACACAAGGTGAAGTGTGTACTAACGGTACACGTGTCTTTGTTCAGAAAGAACTCTACCCTCAATTTATTAAGCGTTTAGTAGAGCGTACAGAGCAAAACATCATCTGTGGCGATCCAATGAATCCAGAAACAAACTTTGGTGCATTAATCTCAAAAGACCACCAGCAAAAAGTGCTCGAGTACATTGAAATCGGTAAAAAAGAAGGTGCAACGTTATTAACAGGCGGTAAAGCATTACAACCTGAAAGCGCACCAAACGGTTTCTTTGTTGCCCCTACTATTTTCACAGACTGTACGGATCAAATGACGCTGTCTAAAGAAGAAATCTTCGGGCCTGTAATGTCAGTACTCACCTTTACTGACGAAGAAGAAGTGGTTGAACGTGCAAACGATACTCGCCTTGGTTTAGCAGCAGCAGTATTTACCCAAGACATCACACGTGCACACCGTGTAATACACCAAATTCAAGCGGGCATTTGTTGGATCAACGCTTATGGTGCATCACCTGCTGAGATGCCAGTAGGCGGTTACAAAATGTCAGGCATTGGCCGTGAAAATGGCAGTGAGACATTAAAAGCTTATACCCAAATTAAAGCGGTATATGTTGGTATGCAAAATCTTGAAAGCCCATTTTAAGGATGACTATGACTACAACAAACTATGATTATATTATTGTGGGTGCTGGCAGCGCAGGCTGCGTGTTGGCAAACCGCTTATCAGAAAATGCTAATAATAAAGTACTACTATTAGAAACAGGTGGCAGCGACAAGAGCATTTTTATTCAAATGCCGACTGCATTATCAATTCCGATGAACACCAAGAAATATGCTTGGCAGTTTGAAACAGAAGCAGAACCATTTTTGAATAATCGTCGTATGCATTGCCCTCGCGGTAAAGTACTGGGCGGTTCTTCATCAATCAACGGCATGGTTTATGTTCGTGGTCATGCTCGTGATTTTGATGAGTGGCAACAAGCTGGCGCTGAAAACTGGGATTATGCACATTGCTTACCTTATTTTAAGAAAGCAGAGACCTGGTCATTTGGCGGTAATGAATACCGTGGTGACTCAGGTCCACTAGCCGTTAATAACGGTAACAACATGAAAAACCCACTATACCAAGCATTTGTTGATGCAGGTGTAGACGCAGGGTATTTAGCAACAGCTGATTACAATGCAGAACAGCAAGAAGGTTTCGGCCCAATGCACATGACCGTTAAAAATGGCGTACGTTGGTCTACTGCAAACGCTTATTTAAGACCTGCTATGAAGCGAAGCAACTTAACAGTGGTGACACACGCTTTAGTACACAAAGTATTGCTTGAAGATAAAAAAGCAGTCGGTGTTCGTTACCAAGTTAAAGATAAAGTAACTGACGTACTGTGTAATAAAGAAGTCTTACTCAGTGCCGGTTCAATTGGTTCGCCACATATTCTTCAGTTATCGGGTATTGGTAAAGCAGAAACATTAAAAGAAGCCGGTATTGAACAGCACCATGAATTACCTGGTGTAGGCGAAAACTTACAAGACCACCTTGAGTTTTACTTTCAGTTTAAATGTTTAAAACCAATTTCATTGAACGGTAAAATCGACCCACTGAATAAACTATTAATTGGTATGCGTTGGATCTTAAATAAATCAGGTTTAGGTGCCACTAATCATTTTGAATCATGTGGTTTCATCCGCTCAAAAGCGAGCTTAGAATGGCCAGACCTTCAATACCACTTCTTACCTGCCGCAATGCGTTATGACGGTAAAGAAGCGTTTGCAGGACATGGTTTCCAAGTACATATTGGTCATAATAAACCGAAAAGTCGTGGCGCAGTGAAAGTTGTTTCGAACGACCCACATGCAGCACCACAAATTCAATTTAATTACTTAGCACATCAAGATGATATTGAAGGCTTTAGAGCTTGTGTTCGTTTAACACGTGAGATTATTAATCAACCGGGTTTAGATGAATATCGTGGTGAAGAGATCCAGCCTGGATTGGCAATACAAACAAATGAAGAAATTGATGAGTTTGTAAGAAGCTCTGTTGAAAGTGCTTACCACCCTTCTTGTTCATGCAAAATGGGTGAAGATGAAATGGCAGTAGTGAACTCAGAAACTAAGGTGCATGGCATTGAAGGGCTTCGTGTTGTTGATTCCTCTATTTTCCCAACTATTCCTAACGGTAATCTTAACTCGCCAACGATCATGGTCGCAGAGCGTGCAGCAGATATTATTTTAGGTAACAAAATGCTAGCACCAAGCAACGCTAAAGTAACAGTGGCGCAAGATTGGCAGCAAAAGCAACGATTAACAGAACCAAAACGAAAAATGAGTTAATCGAAAACGAGTTTCACTCTTAGTGAGTCGTTGATTGCAACATCAACGATTCAATAAGATGAGGTGTAAGGTCAACCTATGCAAGCATTGCAAATGGCCTATTAAACTGCGTTATTTTTCAGGGTTTAACTATCGTCATCTAACTATGTCATTTATTGGCGTTATCACTACGATACTTAAGGTTTGAGGGCAAGATTGTCTTAAAAATAATGGCGTAGCGTTTTAAAACATAAAACAAGGAATTATCTATGTTTATCAACACTATCCACTGGGAGGCTAAATAATGACTCTTTGGCTCTCGTTTGGCATTTTATTCGTTTTTGCTGCCATCGCATTTATCTTATTCCGTTGGGGTAATATGCAATGTATTGGCGTCACACCAGTGCGTAAATTTACCTTTATCGCGATTCTATTTACATCAGGTTTAGATGTAGGTTTAATCATGTTCCCATTGACTGAGTTTGCAGGTTATGCCGATTTAGCCACTAGCCCTGAATATGGTTTTACTAATCCGCTCTCTATTGAGTTTGGATTTTGGGCCTTCTTGATTTGGGCTTTCTACTTTGTTACTTGTTTCTATTTTTGTGTTATTGAACCAAGAGTTAAGTTTTTTGAAATACCACTGATCAAGTTTATCAATAATGTTGTTATTATCGGTACGTGTGCCTTTACTGCCTACTTATTGCTAACTAACTTACCTTGGTATTTACCGGGTCTTGGCGACGGCGAAAGCATTGTTGGTAGTTTCTACTTAATCGTATTCTTAGCGATCGCAGCGGCTGTATATTCAAGCACAAGCATTCGTTACGTACGTATTTTAAGTTTAGGTAGTAGCTGGTTATTTTTCGCATTGATCGTCATTATGTGGTCTGGTGCTTTCTTATCTGATAACTCAAGTGTTGGTGAGTTCTTCACAACCTTTGGTTTAATCGGTGATTACTTTGCTAATATAAATCACTTTGTATTACCACTGAATGACTACCATGAGTTTTACCTTTACTGGTGGTTCGCTTGGAGCATCATGATTGGTCAATTCACCTCTCGTTTTGTAAGTGGTATGAAAACGTATCAAGTACTAGGTGCGATGATGATATTCCCATCTATTCCAATTGCGATTTGGTTTACCGTACTTTATTACTACAGCGTCAATGCTATCTCAACAGCAGGCTTTTATAACTTAGCGATGGTTATTGTAGGTGTCACCTTTGTAATCAATTCTCTAGATTCGCTGGTTCGTTTATATACTGATAACTTAAACTTAACAGTACAACGCTTTGGTAAAATACCTTACATCATTGGTAATATTGTTTTATTAAGTGCTTTAACATTGTTATTCAAACTAAACTTTTTACAAATCCAATGGGTTGGTGCTTTAGCAATCGGCTTAATCTTAGGGTGTTTTGGTTATATGTTATTAACTCATTACCGTAAAGTAGCTGATATTGAACGTTCTCCAAAAGAGAATAAAATCGACTTTACTAAAATTGAGTTGATGGATTAATAAATGATTACGACCTTATATTAGGCATATTTAATACTTAATATAAGGGACAGTAATACATCAATAAAAAGCAGAATAGCGAGTTTCGTTATTCTGCTTTTTTTTATGATTTTACACATGAGTCTTATGATTATTTTTGTTATGCTACACAAAAAATAGAGTGAGCATTATGGAAAAGCAAGAGCAGTTATTAATTTCATTACGCAGAGTGATCAGAGCGATTAGCATACACTCACGTCAATTGAATAAAGAGTCAGGATTAACTGGCCCACAGTTATTGGTAATGAGAAAAATTGATCAACTTGAAGCGCCACTTGCAAAGCAAATTGCTCAAGAAATAACATTAAGTGCAGCAACAGTGACGACGATTATAGATCGATTAGAAGCGCGCGACTTTGTTATCAGAACCCGCAGTAAAACAGATAAACGTAAAGTGCACTTATCATTAAGTGAAGCTGGACAAGCGGTTTTAAGCTCATCACCACAGCCATTACAAGAACACTTTATTAAACGCTATCAACGCCTTGAAGAGTGGGAGCAAAGTCAGTTACTGTCTGCCGTAGAGCGTATTGCTTCAATGATGGACGCAACTGAACTTGATGCCGCTCCAGTATTATTGGTCGGTACTATCCAAGATGCAGAGTCTTAATAAGCAATAAACACATATATCCTTTGCCATTACTTAAACGCTTCCATCAGTTAAATTCTATCGAGTAGCGATTCGCTCAATCGCTACCACTAACAACACCTACCGCCATACTTTCACGATAACCTTGATTATGGCTTAATATTTAGCCTAAATAATTTGTTGGATTTGCTCTATTTGATGATTAAATATGGAATCTAATGCTTTAATACTATCGGTCGCTAACGCAAAATATTCATCTTGATTAATACTGATTTTCTCTGCACTAATTAACTCTCTTTCAATGGTACTACTTAAAAACTGCATTTTTAATTTAGCGATTTTTAATAGCGCCTTATGTTCACCTGTAAAACGATCAAGTGAAGATAGTTTAGGTAATGTGCTATTAATGGTTTTCTGCATGTTTTGTTGTAAAAATGATAAACGTATTTTATGAACACTCGAACATGTTTTGCTCGTTGCAACACCCGTTCCTATTGCGCGCGATTGGCCTATTATTTCAGTCGTAACAACCAACTCTCGCCATACAAATCCAATATTAGGCAACTTAGGAAAAGACCCTGCATTTAAATGCCCTCTCTCTGCTTCATCTTCTAATAGATAGAGTAAGTTAGCGATTAACTGTGTATGTTGTTTAAAACTATTATCTGCATCTCGAGCTTTATCATGCTGTTTAAGTCGCCCCCAATGATCTGTAAACGATCCCCAACGGCCATTTTTATCAAGGGTATGCTGTTCTTCAAGGTACTTAATTTCACTTTTAACTTGTTGCTCAATAGTGGCTAGCACTACTTGTTTACTTTGGTCACCATTTAATAATGCAGAACTTAACCCTCGATGAGTTTGTATAGCGCTGATCAGCAATTTAATATGCGTGATGTTATCCAGCCCTTGTACACATAATGTCTTTTGTTGTTTCGTTTTATAATGATGTAACCACACTGAAAATAAAATAATCAGTAATAAAATAATGATATAGATTTCCATATCTGTTCCTTATTCAATAATTTTAGCCAGCGATTTGTGTCAATGATTTAAGGTGAGTTGCAACGGTTTCAGCCTGCTTTGCCACTTCGGCATTGGCCCTAGCACCTTGTACCACCAGCTCAACATGTTCTGCAATTTCATTAGTAGCGAGTGTTTGTTGCTCAACATTATAAGCAACAGTTTTTATTTTCTCCCTCACATCGAAAGTCGCTTCCTCGATTTGTTGCAATGATTGATCAACGACATCAGCTCCTTGCTTGCATTGTGTAGATTGCTCAACAACATTAGACATACTAAGACTAATTTTATTACCTTGATTTATCACCGAACGAACATTTTTTACAATGCTATCCGCTGCAGTATATGAGCGATGTGATAAAGCCCTAACCTCATCGGCAACAACAGCAAAGCCTCGTCCGAACTCACCTGCTCTGGCTGCTTCAATAGAGGCATTTAACGCTAATAAATTAGTTTGATCGGCGATGCCTTGAATAGACTCAGAAATTTCTGCAACAGTATTGGCGAGTGTCATTAATAACTCAATATCATTAGCTGTTGTTCCTGCTTCAAAAGCGACTTTTTCTAATGAGGCTTGTAACTCTGCAATAGATAAACGACCTTGTTCAGCGGTATTGAATGCATTTTCTGACGAAGAATGAACACCACTGATACGAGTATTAACCTCATTTAAAGAAACACTCATTTCAGTAATCGCTGCAGCGGTTGCATTCGTCGCATCCGATTGTTTTTGCACATTTTCAGTCACGGAATGTGCGGTATTAATAACTTGTATCGCAGAATAAGAAACTTCACTCAACTTATCTTTATTTTTATCATTAACCCGCCCAAGCTCACGATAAGAAGACGTTAATTGTTCAAGTAAACTGGCAGGCAGTAAGTTACTTATTTTAAGCTCACGATAATCAAATGTATCGGCATTTAATGAACAAAGAATCTGTTTAAAAGACTGTAATTCAGTATTTATAATCATCACTAATGCGACTGATAAATAAAGTAAAATGGCTAATTCTATTGATAATGCATGAGTTGATATTTTTTCAGGGAAATTAACAATCATCATCTGTGTGGCGATAATGGTTAATAACACACAGAGATAAAAGCTAAGCATGGCTTTAAAGCCAACAAAATGAATAATCTTTTGTATAGGTAACGAGAATAGTTGATACATTTTTCACTCATAACAGATAAATTATTACTTATTAGGTACAAAAAACATACCAATTCATAAGCGACTGATAAGTAATGAAAATATTTATTAAGTTTATATATGAACGTGATAATTTGGTGCAAATTAACTATAAAGTGTCAGATTAGTGCATGATTAGATGATAATTATATGAGTTAATTCAACGCAATCAAGATTAATCATTAGCTAACCTTGATTGCGTTGAATAAGTTAATGAATACTTTAATAAATGAGTTAATGAATTTAATTGAATAAAAAAGCTTAAGTTAATAAATGGGCTTAGCCTAACGAGTGAGCTAGTTACTCTCTATCGGGAAGGTAAGCCCCTTTCAAAGTGATATTTACTCTCCAAGTAAATTCTTTTTAATAATATAAAGGCGGTTAGCATCGACCGTATTTTTATCTAAATACTTTTGTTCTAATTTTCCATCCGTTGACCAAGTCGCAAAATCATCATCATTTAATACACCTAAATGTTGGTCATCAATAATCCATAACCCTTCCATTTTATCATGTGCATAAGCCACTTCTTTGACCATATCAATCATTCGTTTTTTAGACACAGGTTTAATGCCTTTTTCAGCTAACGCATCCCAACCATTTTTCTGAACATACTGCTCTAATGTTAAGCCATCAATCAATAAACCATGGCTTTCATCTTTAGTGAACGATGAGGATAAAGCAATAGTAGAGAGTGCAGTACCAGTACTAAGGTCGATACGATAGACTTGTTTTTGTGCATTGGGGTTTGCTTTTTTAGGACCACCAAGCAAGAAACTACCATCTCGTTCAATCACTAAAAATTTATCCGCCGTTAATGCTGCAATCTCAGAGTTAGCATTTTCACGTTTTTCTTGGCGATATAAATATTGCTCAGTGTGTCCATTACTTAAATTGAGACTAACGATGCGCGTAAGATCGCCCTTCTGTGCGGCTTTATCAGGGTTCTTTAAGGTAGATTGCATGATACCCACCAGCACCTTTTCATCAGGAGTAATGGCGAGTCCTTCCATACCACGATTAGCACGACGATGCTGATAGACGGCAGGTAAATGTAATGAGGTACGACTGTCATCTTTAAACGCATTGATACGGTCTATTTCGATACCATTAGTATCAAAGTGAACAATATGTGGGCCGTATTCATCACTTACCCAAAATGAACCATCTTTTAAAGCGACTAAGCCTTCACCATCTAACCCATAATCATCTAATTTAATGGGGTTTGTTGTCGCGTTATACGGTAATTGATCATTGACTAATACTGGCTTTCCATCGGCATGATAAGGTGTTTCACCTGTCCCCCCCAATGCAGAACTATTAGGTAAACCTGAAATCAGGTGACCATCGGGACGTTTTAATAGAATATCTTTTAGCTGAACAATCTTACCACCTGCCTTAACTTCAAATAAACCAATACGAGGAGTGTAATCAGCAACAGGAAAACTCTTACCTTTACCGTATTGTCCTTGATGATTAGCATTCGGACCACGGTCTGTTAGTGCATAAAATTGATTAGTCTGTGTGGGGTGAGCCGTCATTGCTGAACCATAACCACCATTACGAATATCAAAAGGCAATTGTGTTTTTGCATCTTTTAAATCAGCGCGTAATACTGAATAGGGTAATTCACTGCCCTGCTTAGGAAAGGTCTCTAAGATCGTATCCATCTCTGTTGCACTTGCATTATTAATTGAACTAAACAGAGCAACCGCTGAAAGGGCACTGACTAAACCATTTTTATTCTTTAACATGTTAAACCTTAAGAAGAGTTATTTTATTATCTCAAAGTACAAAATGAATATGACGGTTTAATGAATATTGATGATTATTGGGTTCAAATAATGACCATTAATTGGCTGCTTAAGAACAAGAGGTATAAAAATGGATAGCTTCTTGTCCTAGTACTTTTGACTTATACATCGCCTGATCTGCTTTTTCGATTAACTCTTTCGATGTGCCTCCATCATCAGGAAACATCGAGATTCCAATTGATGAACCTACCTGTAAATGATGACCATTAATTTCAATAGGATCTTTAATAGAACTTATAATACGTTCCGCAAGTTCTAAGACTTCCTCTTTTTGAGTTGTATTATCAACTACAAAAATAAACTCATCCCCTCCTAAACGCGCCACGATATCAGACTCCCTAACGAGCACTAATAACCGACTAGCGATCGTCCTTAATAATTCATCTCCAATATTGTGCCCAAAGGTATCATTCACTAATTTAAAGCCATCTAAGTCTAAAAACATAACGGCAAGTCTATTCTGTCTGCGTTGATTGCTAATAATTTTTTGCCCTAAACGCTCCATTAATAGAGTGCGATTAGGCAAATCAGTTAATGCATCATAAAAAGCTAAATGCTTTAAACTTTCATCTTTATGCCAAAGATCGGTTATATCAGAGAATACGGAGACATATCGAATTGTTTTCCCCTCTTCATCTTTCACCATATTAATGTCCATTTGTGCTAAAAAGACATCTCCACTCTTACGACGATTCCATATTTTTCCTGACCATTTCCCCCGCTCTTTTAATTCAGCCCACAATGAAATATAAAAATCTTTGTTTTGGCGATAAGATTTAAGAATATGCGGTGTTAACCCAATTGTTTCTTTCGCAGAGTAACCAGTGATATGAGTGAAAGCAGGGTTAACCGATAAAATAACGCCATTAACATCAGTAATTAAAATACCATTAATAGTGCTATCAAAAACACATGTTGCTAACTTTAACTGTGCTTCCGTTTCTTTTAATTCAGTGACCTCACTGGACTGAATGGCAAAACCTTTCACAGAACCGTCACTATCAAAATCGGGGATATATTGCGCTAGAATAGTACCTGTACTGCCATCCGTTTTTTTCAGAATACGTTCAAATCGCTGTGCTTTTCCTGTTAACACATTATTAATATAAGGTTCGTTTAAACGATAAAGCTCTTCTCCAGCTAACTCCTTAAAAGAAAGGCCAATAATATCTTTAGGGTGTTGAGTATGCCATTCACTGAATGCTTTATTAGCAAATTGACAATTTAATTCTTTATCCCAATAACCAATCATATTAGGCATAGAGTGAATCAATTTAGTGAAAAACTGATGCTCCTGTTGATCTGCTTGATGTTCCGATTTGGATTGTTTTAACTGTGCTTTATTACGCTGCAATAAACCATGTTGGTAAGAAATATAACTACAAATAATAATAAATAAAAACACCTCCATGATGTCCCATATATTATTAATTAAGGAATAAGTAGAAATTAAAGGCCAGATAAAAAATAGTGTAAAGGGAGTTAATAACGTAGTTATAAAGCCTGCAGAGATTCCTCCATAGAGCGTTGCCAATATAACTGCAGGATAAAAAACAAACCAAGTAATGTCTTTTTCAATCGACTGTAATGACCAAATAAGTAATAAAGAAGCAAAGAAAATTAACGTCAGCGCAATGACAAGGTGTTTAACATGCCTAGAGAAAAGATATTGTGCATTACCGATATTAATATTTTTCATTCCATTCATAACCACTTATTTTTTATTAGTATAAATATAGCACCTTACTAATAGATGACATTCAACAAGGACCTGTTTATTGTAATTTAAAAACTAAAAGTTCTATTGAATACATTAAAATAATTTCTTATCCCAAAATCACTTAATTTGAAACAAGAATGAAGATAAAGGAATAATTCTATTATAAGAATTTGGATGTCATTAATTATAATTTTTATTGCATAGCATTACTTAGATATTGCTTAGACATTACATAAAAATGATAAGCGACTAAGGGTCGTTAAGGAATAATGATTCATTGTGTTAACTCATCATCACTATATTGATACAGAAGTTAGCGTGTGCTGAAAATAAAGAATATTAAAATAAAGCGTGAAGTAAATACACTGATTTCGGACAGGGTTATAAATGCATTGAGCCCCCTAAATACAGCAATATAGTCATTTTTCTTTGGTTATATAGTCATGTTTCATTAGTTATAGAGTAATCATCTGACTGTCTAATCACAATCGTCGCTTCGTGCCAATTTTTAACCTCAAATTGCTTACCTTCGGCCTTATTTAACATCAATTTAGACATCCCTTCACCAACCGCATTAATATCATATTGAACGGTAGTAATAGAGGGGTTGTTATAACGGCTATGTTCATAATCCCCATAACCTGCAACAGCAATATCAATACCGACTTGATAGCCTAACGTTTCACAAGCAGCAATAGCACCTAACGCCATCGTATCGTCTGCACACAAAATACAAGTAGGACGGTGAATTAATAACATGATTTTCTGAGTCATTTTCATCGCATCAAGTTCATTAAGCTCACCATTTAATAGCCAATGTGGATCAATCGATATATGCGCTTCATGCATGGCTTGTAAATACCCTTGTTTTCTCGCTTGTGAAACCGTCAATTCATTTGGCGCATCTAAAAAAGCGATGCGTGAATGGCCATGCATTATTTGGCGTTGTGTCAGGTCATAAAAAGCTTGTGCGTTATCCACATCAACAAAACAGTCATTCTTAAAATCAGTATCAAACCCAAAGCAAACATAGGGAAACTGATACTTTTTCAACATTGAGATCCGTGGATCAAGATGGCGAGTACGCACAATAAAAATACCATCAACTAACCCACTGGTGATGAAATCAAAATAGACTTGTTGTTCATCTTGCCAATCAAAAATAGTCGTCACAATTAACTGATAATCATGTTTTGCTAAAAATTCAGCAGCTGCAGCTAATACCTTGGAGAAGGCAGATGAGACAAACATTCTTGAATGGGCAGGCAGAATTATACCAATATTGCGAGACTTACCAGAAGCTAACCGTTTAGCAGTAGGATTCGCTTTATAGCCTATATCCTGAGCGGCCTTTAATACTTTTTCACGTGTTTGCTCATTCACATCTGTGTAACCATTTAACGCTCTGGATACGGTGGATTTTGATAAGCCTAAATGTGCTGCCAGTTTTTTAATCGACATAAATCACCTAATATTGAGATATTAAACAATCAATCTGCAACTTATACCAATGGAATTAAATAAGTGATCAGAGATTGCGCAGGAAAAATTAACACTAATAAGGCGTGAGTTGTAGGAGATAGTTGTTCTCACTTCAAAACTCACAACGCAGTTAGGGGTGATTTTAACCAGCAAGAATGATCACCTTATTAATTCTTTTGGTATTAGAGACGCTGCTCTGTTTCATGGTCGAAAATTAACACACGAGAAAGATCGACCAGCAAATCAATTTTTGCGCCTAATGTAATATCAGAACGTAAATCTAATCGCGCTTTTACCGAGCTACCCGCTAGGTTAAATAAAACCTCTTTATCAAACCCCATCGGCTCAATGAGGTCGATAGTCAGGCCAGTAAAGTTAAAGGTAATCCCTGTTTCAGAAAAGAACGCTTTATCGTTAAAAAAGTCAGGGCGAATACCTACTTTTACCTTAAGCCCAGCCTCAGAAATTGTTTCTTGATAAGCGACATTTGATAACTTATTTCTTGGCAAGTGATAACCGTCAATATCCAAGTAATCATTGAACAACGTCCCCTCTATAATATTCATAGAAGGCGAACCGATAAACTGCGCAACAAATATATTGGTCGGATTAAGATAAATCTCCATTGGTGTTCCAGATTGAGCAATATAACCATCATGTAATACCACAACCTTATCCGCTAAGGTCATAGCTTCGACTTGATCATGGGTTACGTACACGCTTGTACGACCAAATTTGTTATGGATTTTGCCTATTTCTGTGCGCATGTGGCTACGTAATTTCGAGTCCAAATTCGATAAAGGTTCATCAAATAAAAACACATCGGCTTCTCGTATAATCGCGCGCCCCATGGCAACACGTTGACGCTGACCACCGGATAAATCGGCAGGTTTTCTCTCTAATAATTCCTCAAGTTGTAACATCTCACTGATTTCACTCAAGCGACGTTCAATTTCATCGTTATCAACCTTTAAACGACGTAACGCAAACACGATATTTTCCTTAACTGACTTATGAGGATAGAGTGCATAGTTTTGAAAGACCATCGCAATATTACGGTTCTGAGGTTCAATATTGTTCACCACGCGGTCGCCTATAATAATGTCACCAGAGGTTGGTTGCTCTAAGCCTGCAATCATTCTTAGTGTTGTTGATTTACCACAACCAGAAGGGCCAACTAGCACCACAAACTCACCATCATCAATCTCTAAATCAATGCCTTTTACAACCTGTGTTTTATCGTAACTTTTAACGATGTTTTTTAATGTAATAGCCGCCATAATTATCCTTTAACCCCACCGTCTGTTTTTCCGCCTTTCATAAAGCGAGATGCAAATAAGAAACAAATTACAATCGGTGCCAAAGTCAACATTGATGCTGCCATGATCCGATCCCAAATTGCATTTTTGGATACAAACAACTCCTGTAATGCTAATGGTAACGTATGGAATTCTGGATATTGTTTAAGGAATACTGACGCAAATAAATACTCGTTCCAGCCAATAATAAAACAGTAAATAAAAACCGTGGCTAACATAGGTAAAGAAAGCGGTAACACAACTTTGATAATCGCTTCCTTACGTGAACAGCCATCCATCATCGCCGCTTCTTCTAATGCGAAAGGAATGCCTCTAAAGTAATTTCCTAACATATACATACCCACCGGTAAGGTTTGAACAATGTAAATCAAGAACAAACAGAAGGCACTTCCCCATAAGGAAGACGCTAACCCAATATTCATCGCCATTTGATACAAAGGCACCATCAATAACACCCCACCGACCATATAAACAAACAACACGGATCGCTGTATCACCACTTGTCCTTTAAAACGTAATCGACTAATTGAATAGGCTCCCATGACAGAGAACACCAATGAGAATGTTGCGGCACCAACGGAAAATATAATGCTATTAAGCATGTACTTACCAAAAGGGAACAAGTTATCGTTAGACGTATATTTAGCGGCAATAGCCTCTTTTTTATCTTTAGGTAACTTTGGATTATTGAGTATCTTTTGAATGGCAGCGGGTATTTCGACTTTTTTAGCTTCCGTTAATCCTAATAGCTCTTTGTACGCGTCTAGATTAATAGTTTGTGGGATCAACGAAGGGTTTCCCCAGTCATACTGATGTTTAAGGGACGTTGAAAGAATTTGTGCAAAAGGTAATAAGCTAAAGCTCACCAATAATAATATAGCTAAAGCAAACCCAATACGTCCTGTTAATGTACGTTTTCCTAACATGTTAAATCACCACTTCATTATTTTTTTGATGTAAAACCAAATGAATACGGACAACACGGCCAACTGAATAACGGACGTTGCTGCAGCTAAGCCTTGATCGATAACGCCAGTAAAGGCTTGGTAATAAGTAAAAATAGGCAAGGTTTGCACATTAGGTGCAAGAAGATACACATCTTCAAAACGGTTAAGGTTCCATATAAGGCGAAGTAACACCACTGTCGCCAGTACAAAGTACAACTCAGGTAACGTCACATGAAAGAAACGACCAATCGGCCCATAACCATCTATCGCAGCGGCTTCATATTGGTCTCGTGATACTGACACTAACTTCGATAATATGAGTAAGTAAGCAATAGGTGCATGCTTCCAAATATCAAACAACACAACTACCCACAACGCAGAGTCAGGATCACCAATTAAATTGGTGCGTTCACTCCATATCCCCAATACATCGACAAACAGATAATTCACAACGCCTGAAATCGGATCAAACAAAAACTGCCAACCAAACACAACTGAAATAACAGGTGCAACATAGGGCAGCATAATGGCGGCATTAACCAAACCACGTCCTTTAAAAGGGTCTTTCAACAACAGCGCCATCGCCAAACCTAATAGCGTTGTTCCTACAACGGTGCCTAATAAATACAAACTAGTTGTGCCGATTGCAGAATAGTAATCGGTGTTTGTCAGTAATTTTATGTAGTTTTCAAAGCCAACAAATGTTTTATAACCGTTTAACTGAACATCAAAAAAACTCAGATAAACGTTATACATCAGTGGATAAAGAATCAGTAAGCCAAGAATGAGAATAGTCGGTGCGACCAACTTCCAACCAAACTTAGCTTCAGCTCGTTCTAGTGGCGTCATAGTGTTCCCTTATCCACATGAGGAAGCTGCCTCATATGGATCATTGATATCTGTATAACAGAATAACAAGCGCGAATTAAAATTAATTATTCAGAAACAACCTGTTTCATCTGCTTTTCAGCCCAATCCAATGACGCTTGTGACTCTTCACCTTCAATCGTCGCGCGGTAAATCATGCGAGGAATAATTTGTTTCGCAAAGATTTCACCAGACTTAGGAAAGGTTTTTCCTTCCACGACAGAGAAATTCTTAATATTGTCAAAACCTGCAACGATTTCCTTAATAGACTCTTTGCCGTATTGCGCAAAAATGCCTTTAGGATCATTTAAGAATTCATCAGTTTCAGCAATATCTCGTAACATTGGTAGATGCCCGCCAACCGCCATATGTGAATAAGCAACCACTTGGTCTTTTTCATTCATATATTCAATGAATGCTTTAGTTGCTTCAACCTCTTCTTTATTCTCATTTTTCATCACACTCAGTCCAACCAAAGTACCGAATGACGAAGGAGACGTTTTAGTGATGGTGGTGGCTAAGCGTGTATTTTTCGCTAAATCAGGATCAAAAGCCGCACCTTTAAGGTCAGTAAAGTTTTCAGAACTCAATGAACTAGCAGCTGCTTCTGCAAGCGCAATATCATCTAAAATATAAGATGAGTAAAAGAACATCGCTAACTTACCTTGTAAGTAATAATCTCGTGCTCTCCAACTCTGTGGACCAGGAGGATTGTATTGCGATAAGTTTTTATAAAAGTCTAAGACTTCTTTTTGTGCTTTCGAGTTAAAAACAAGTTCACCGTTTTTATTAAACTGCCCAGCATCATTAGACAATGCAAATTGTGTATAACATTGCTCAGCATAATTATCCGCTTTAGTACCAATCAAAATACCGTATTGATTTTCTGTGGGTTTATAAAAGTACTTTGCAGCAGCTTCAATCGTTTCCCAAGTAGTCGGTGGCGCTAACCCAGCTTCTTTAAACCAATCGGCACGATACCAAATACCTTGTACCCAGCCACTATAAGGAACAGAAACGTATTCATTAAGCGTGGTACTTTCTACTAACTTAAGTGCACCAGAATAAAAACGTTGTTGACCAATTCGTTTAACCAGATCCGTATTAGAAGCAACGTCTATAATGCCCTCTTCAGCAAAAGCTAATGAAAGGTCAGACCCTACTTCAATCATATCCGGTAATGTATTCGATGCTGCCGCAGCTGCTATTTGTTTTGGCATATCGTTTTCGTCGACTGCAATTATTTTCACCTCAATACCTGAATTAAGCGCCTCAAAAACATCAGCCATCACCTCAATGGTTTGAAGTCTGTCCGATTGCGTTTGTGTCGTCCAATATTCAATAGTGGTAGCACTCACTAAACTAGAAAATGGCAAGCTAGCCGCTAACCCGAGAGTTAAGGTATTAATTTTCATCGTTATTTCCTTATTTTAAAATAGACTTAAAAGTAATCAGAGAATCAACTTAGAAAAAATTCAGTAGGATTAAATTCGACTTTTTCCATTATTAGTAAAAAATCAGTAAGTAATCTAACAAACAATTTAGTGAATTATTTATCAAACTATATGATTGGTTTTTAGTCTACCCTAAATAATATCGATTATTATTTGAACTAAGTCTCGTTATTAACGGATAACAAAACCGGTTTTGATCCATGCGATCATGGTCACTATTTATACTAATACCATTCCGCATAATTAGTTGATCAGACTCATCCAATCTCTAGTACACATTTT
>NZ_JBAKBA010000010.1:0-107550 GCF_038155225.1 Psychromonas arctica
TAATTAGTTAATAATTGAATATATTAGATCACATAATTAGGCGGAATGGTATTACTTTTGCTCACCGTTTGAAATGTTAAATGAAATTTATCCTGTGATTTTACCTATAGCATAGGATTTTTTCACCTCAAAAAATGTCAAGCCTTATGTCAAAAAGCCTATCTCATTTAATTTAAGCCATATTCATGGTGCTGTTGCGATAGTGGCATTAAAAAAGTCAAAGTAATGTGAATGTTGATATTGAGTGTTATCAAGAGATTAAAGATGTAGATACTTTATCTCGTTTAATCTGTCACCCCGAAGAATTAAACATCCTCAATAGGATAGCAGATAAAAAGAAAGGCTTTTATCTGCTATAGACAGCAAGAGAGGCATTATTTAAGGCGAATGGTTCAGGGGGAGTCAATAACTTAAGTGAGGCAATTGTGCACAATGTTTAAGTGGACATCGTTGTCTTGTTGTTTGGCAAAAAACAGGTTATTGAATTAATACTAAATACTTAGGATGGGGAGTATGTAGTGTCGCGTGGAACGAGTCTCTTCATATTTATTCGCTTTTATTCGTCAATAAGCTCAACACTGAATAAGCAGTCCGATTAAATTTAATAAAAACTTATTTGTTTCTTTATTAAAGTAAAAATAATGGCCTGACATTATTAATTTTTTAAATTTTCGATCAGTGAACTACTGCTATTTAAGCACGTTATCTCTTTCTACTACAGGATCTTGAAGACCATAAATAGTGGTAATAGGAATAGGAAGCGGGGATAAATCATCACACTGATAATACCAATGGAATTAAATAAGTGATCAGAGATTGTGCAGGAAAAATTAACACTAATAAGGCGTGAGTTGTAGGAGATAGTTGTTCTCACTTCAAAACTCACAACGCAGTTAGGGGTAATTTTAACCAGCAAGAATGATCACCTTATTAATTCTTTTGGTATAACGTTCATTGATACTAAGATCTGAGCGTATAATAGGTAACAATAACACCATCAATTCTGCATTTTCTAATACACTTTTAGGTAACCCTCCGATATTGAATAACGTTTATTTTAACTCATTGTCACTTCTTGTAGACGACAGTATAGAGGGGATTGACGTGATGAAATAATGAGATGAACAGGCAATGACAGAAAAAACAATTGGATGATGGCGGTGGGTTAAATGTGGTCTCATTTTTTAATAAATCTTGGCAAAGTGCGTTGATGGATGGTGCAAATAGTTCACTTAATCATGCTCCTCTACTAGGGTATTCTAGTGTGATAAGGTTAATATGATGTGGTTTAATTTTGTTTATCCTGGCGTAGCACATGCTTGCTGCACTGCCTGAAGAAGGTAAGTAAAATAAAGTAAGCATAGTTTTTCTAATCATAAAGAGTTTAATAATAAAAGGGGCTTAATAGCCCCTTTAGATTAGGATATTGATTACATCAAAACTGGTAAGTTGCCGATAGAGAAGCGGTAACGGGTGACCCAAGGTTGAGTGCATTTTGTGATGAGTCTGATGCAGAAGCAATATAGTCTTTATCGAATAAATTCTTGATATCGAGTTGTAAGCGTAAGTTTCTATCTGCAAACGCAGGTACATACCAAGCTGAAGCATTCACTAATGTATAAGCAGGTAAGTTGTAATCATAGTCTAGCCGACGATTACCAGCACGTGTTCCTACATAATTAACGCTGCCACTTACACCCCATGATGGCGATGCTTCATAAGCAAGAAAACCCGTTGCTGTATGTTTTGGTACATTTGCAACACGGCTAATATTATCTGGAGCATCAACAAATTCTACATCATTGTAACCATAAGCAAATAGTGCCGCTAGGTTTTTGCTGATAGCGTAATCACCATCGATTTCAAAGCCCCGATTACGTTGTTTATAAACATCAACACTACCATCTGTGTTAGCAAAGGCTACATTTTTAAGATCTATATGGTACACAGAGGTTGTTAAGTTTAAGCTATTATTAAATAAAGACACCTTTGCTCCGACTTCATACTGCGTGCCACGTTGTGCATCTTCAAACTCATTATTAGCTTCATCGAATACTTCATTAGGAAGGTAGGATTGCGCAATATTACCAAATAATGACACTTGAGTATTTAATTGGTATAAGGCAGCCACTTGTCCACTGAAATTTTGATCAGTAGGTGCTTCACTACTAGTATCTGAAACAGTCACACCTAATGCTGAAGCTCTAGCAACTAAAGTATCATCAAAAGTCGTATTGTTTTTAGCTTTATACCAATCGTAACGAGCACCCAATATAAAGTTCCAATCATTATATTCAATTAAATCTTGCGCAAATATACTGTATTCAGTTAACTCTGTTTTAACATTACTTATATCATACAAATCATCTGGAAAAGTCAGTGAAGAAGGATCGTCTATATAAAAATTATAAACACCACTGTTCGGATCGGTACCTATCGTTGCTGCCGATAAAGTGGTTAAGGCTGGATCGCTTAATGTTGCTGAGGTTGAACTTCTTACTCGTTCTTTAAATGTCGTATAATCTATACCTGTTACAATACGATGTGATGTATCTTTTATATCAAAGGTAATTTCATTTTCTACAGAAACAAGAATCGTATCACTCGATTGATCATTACCATTTATATAACGATTAATCGTACCATCAAATGCTACATCGGCGCCATCTTCACCATAATTTATAACAGAACTAGTAGCAGATAAAGGAATCGTTGTTTGTGAATCCGTAGAAGAAGCATAGAAGAATGTTTGAATAGCATCAATTTCACGTCTTATATAACGTGATTTTACACGAGTAGTCCAATTATCATTGATATCATGGGAGAAGTCGAAACCAACTTCGTGTGTTTCTCTGTTTTGTTCGGAAAAAGAAGAACCTAAACGACTTTCATCAATATCTAAGAACTCCCAGCCTGTATTATCAGAGTTACGTACTGCTAATGTACCGCGGTCAAAAGGAATCTCTTCTTTATTATATTTATATGAAAAAGTAATTGAGGTATCGTCTGTTGGTAACCATGTCACGCTTGGTGCCACAAATATTTGTTTACTGTCTGTATCGTCACGCCAGCCTTCAGAATCATCAAATACACCGATAAAACGATATAATACGCTGTCATTGTCATTTAAAGAACCTGTTGAATCTACACTTAGGCGCTTTTGACCGTACTGGTCAAGCGTGATACCGATGGTATTGTTGTTATCAGCCTCTGGCCGCTTTGTTATCAAGTTGATTAAACCACCGGGATTAGTGTTACCGTATAAAACAGACTCTGGGCCTTTTACTACTTCGATAAACTCGATGTCTTCAATGACGGCATTGTCTTGCGCTAAACCAAGTACACGTGTGCCATCTTTAAATACATTGGCATCAAAACCACGGATTTGAAATTGATCTCGTGTACCAGCAAAACTATTACCTTCAGATACATTACTAATATTAGTAAGTGCTTCACCTAAATTTTGTATATTTTGTTGCTCAATCACTTTGGTATTGATGACTTGAACAGAACGAGGGACGATTGATAAATCTGTTTCAGAACGAAGTGTTGATTGAGCAACGTTGGTACTAATAGTCTGTTTAGATCCTTTAACCACGACAGTATCAAATGTATATGACCCATCTTGTTCAGTTTCATCACTAGCTGCATAAGCAGGAGCAACAAAAACTGCCAACATTAAATAATAAGGTGTCACTTTCATCGTAGCGCGAATAGCGACAGCTAGTTTTGTTCTGAACATTTTAATTCCCTTTAGTGTTATGAATGGTTATTTTTTTGTCATTTCTATTTACAGTTTTGGGCTACTTTTAAAGATGTTGTATGCATATCAGTCCAATTTTCTTTAATAAAAACCAAGCAGTTATCTTTGTCTCTTTAAAATCACACTTCTTTCCAACCATTTGGTAATAATTTATAGCTAGACCAAATTGAATATTGTTCTTCTAAATTAATAACTACATTGAATACGATTTTTGCTTATTCCTTAATTAGGTTTTACCATTGTATATTTTTATTAAAGAAGGATGTCTTTAATGATAATGATAATGATAACACTTACCATTTGTGGGTCAATAATGATTTTTACTTAGTAACTATTAATGATTATTGTTTGATTTTCATGCTTTTAATAATGACTATCATTTGTGATGTATTCTTTTGTTTTATTTAACACTATTAAGGCCGTGGTCGTGAATCATTCATATTTATTAAATATCAAATCCCTTTTTTAAGAAAAATCGTCGGTTAAATTTGTCACTCCATCTCGTCAAAGCTCAATTTCACATTTTATTAAGGAAGTACATGAGGTAGTCGATAATCATTTATTGACTGATGGTGGTATTTTATTTCGGGGGGATGATATTCCTGGGGAAGCGTCTTTTCGAGAGTTTGCTCGTTCGTTTAATTTTCCATTATTAAATTATGAATTTGGCTCAACACCTAGAACAGAATTAAGCAATGGTGTATATACGACTACTGAATATCCTGCACATCAAATTATTCCTTTGAATAATAAACAAGCTTATACAACAAATTGGCCAATGAAAATTGGTTTCATTGTATTACTCCTTCAGAGACAGAGGGGAAACTCTGATCGTGAAGGTTCACTAACGTATTCTCAGTTAATTAAACGCACTACACATGTTGCGCAAAGTCTTGTTGGACAAGATGTTAGTTCAGACTCCGCTATTGCAGTATACCAACAAAGAACAGTTGACTTATTGGTGTTTCAGGATTGGTGATAGGGTATTTAGGGCAAGCTGATTTAACGGCCAATGCTTTTTTACCTGATCCCTTTAGTTTGACCTCAGGGTTGAGAATGTATAATACTGGTGATTTTGGGAATTTAAATTAAAAGTCAATATCCGAAATTTGGCATAGTGAAAAATATCAAAATGTATGTAAAAACTATATGAAAAATTCACTTTGTGAAAGTTGTAATATGCGTCGTCCTAAAATATCGGCTTAAATTGTTTGATGTGATATTTGTAAAATATCAATAACGACATGTATACATATCGTTATTGATATAACCGACTTTTAAAAGGGTACATAAAATCAAACTAAAGCGAGCACTAATCCTTATTCCTACTGCATAACTTTGTCCAATAATCTGAACATTCCGATATAGATTCTGCTCATGTAACCAATTGTATATTACATTTTAAACACTAATTGAAATGTTCAGATTGCATTAGTGTTAGGTTAATAGGGGATAAAAGTATGTCAAAATAAACATAAACGCTAACAGGCCACATTATTAAATAATTGCTAATAAATTTTTTGAATTAACAGTGGGTCATAAAACCAGTTATTCGCCCTTTTTTTTAAAGATGATTATAGTTAAAAAGAGTAAATTTTTAAGTAGTTGCGAAAGTGGCGAAATTGGTAGACACGCTAGATTTAGGTTCTAGTATCGTAAGATGTGAGAGTTCAAGTCTCTCTTTCCGCACCATTCCCTCTAAATGTATGACTATCTAATTAAACAGCTAAGAATTTATTGTCTACTTTTAGTCTCTAGTTACTTAAGCGGCTTCATAATTCTACTTTGTCAGTAGTACGACGATATCATGTTTGAATTCTTTGGAATAAGATCTTCATAGGGCTTGGATTCAAATAACAAGTATGAGTATTTTTAGTTTAACTCTTTTGCATATGTTGACTTATAACGATATAGTTGGGTGATTAAAGCCACCTTATTTTGTTGATATTAAGTTTTTGGTGATTATAGTGAACAATGTTGAGGTTTGTATGAAGTCTTTATCTAAAATTTCAGAAATTATTTTATCTGAAAGAAAGCAGCGAAAATGGAGCCAACAGTTATTAGCCGATTACGCGGGGCTTAATAGAACAACGATTGGCAAAATTGAACGTGGAGATTACGATGATGTTGGATTAAGAAAGATTGAGCGGATCCTTAACTTATTCAATAAATCGTTAATGGTTACAGATACAGGTTTACCGACTTTAGACCAATTAAAAGAGACTAATAATGGCTAATGTTGATGTTTACATCCATAAAAATAGAGTAGGGAGGCTACAGAAAGAAAATGTGGCCCACCATTATTCATATGATTTAAATGCAAAAACTGCATTATCACTTACTATGCCTATTCGATTAGAAACCTATACATACGAAGGATTACATCCATTTTTTCAAATGAATATGCCAGAAGGTGGGTTACGTTTAGCGATTGAGAAAGCAACCGCAAAACACTATGGCAGTAATGATTTAACGGTATTAGCATTATTAGGAAATAATCAAATTGGTTCTGTGCGATATGCATTGGAAGACCAACGACTAGTAGATGAAAGCGAATTTGATTTAAGCCTAGAGCATCTTATTAAAAGTGATGATGTTGATCTTTTTTCTGAACTGTTATCAAGGTTTGCTTTGCGTTCAGGTGTTGCAGGGGTACAACCAAAAGTATTGTTAGATCTTAAACAATCCAGTCATGAGAAAATAAGGTCTAAAACGACCTATCCAATCGATTCATATATAGTGAAAAGTTGGGGTGAAGAATACCCAGAATTAGCTTGTAATGAGTTTATCTGCTTAAACATGGCTAAAGCTGCAGGGTTAACTGTTTCGCCTTTTTATTTGAGTGATAATGGGCAGTTATTGATAACTAAACGCTTTGATATTAACGACGAAGATAAGCCAATAGGATTCGAAGACTTTTGTGTCTTACAGGGGCGATCGACTAAACAAAAATATGATGCAAGTTTAGAGTCTTGTGCGAATACTATCAGTCAGTTTGTTTCACCAGAATATCGTAAAACTGCTTTATATGATTTTTTTAAACTGACCATTTTGAATATTACTTTACGAAACGGTGATGCACATTTAAAAAATTATGGTGTTCTTTATGAAAATCTAGCTGCTTACAAATTAGGTGAACTACCAAAGACTTCTGTCTTATTCTCGCCTGTATTTGATATTGTAAGCACAACACCTTATATCGAAAATGATACGATGGCGCTAAGTTTAACGGGCTCTAAACGTTGGCCAAAATGGAAAGTGCTGGTTAAATTTGGTAAACAACATTGTTTATTATCAAATAAAGAAATGACTAAAATTGTTGATGAACTTGAACAAGCTAAATCTCAGGTTTTGCCAATGATTAAAGAGATTAGTTTAAAGCATCGGGGTTTTAGCGATATTGCCAAAAAGATGATTGAATTGCTTGAAGTCAATATAACTGAATAAGTAATATATCCGTTACCATCCAAGGTAAAAAATTCAGCAAGTTGTGAAGTGAGCAGATACTCGCAAAAAGAGGAATATATACGGGTTAAATCGACACTTTATAACAACGGAGATGTTTGCTTCACAGCTCACCCTCTGCGGCGTTGGCTTTAAACCAACTCAGAGCAACCTTTTATGGGAACCTTTTATAAGCAACCTTCGATATGGACTGCTATTGTCACCACATTACTACGCCTTGATTTGGAGTCTAAGTTAGCGTCTGAACGAAGCAACTTGAATGGTAACGGGGATATATACAGGTGATGGACAAAATATTATTCGCGGTTCAGATAAGATTTTCGTAAGAATTTTTAAAATTTAATAACTGTCAAAAAGCCATAGAGCCGCGGGCTGTTTTAAGGGCTGACAGTCTATCCTTGGAGAACCTTAAAACCGCTTTTACTGGAAACAGTTAAGCGTTTTTTTCGTTTTTAATTTTCTTCAAAATATCATGAGTAGTTAAAGATATGCTCAAGCACTAAGCTGTCGCTCGAGCAGTATTAAGGCGGCCACTTTGCCTAACAACCGTTAAATATTTCTCTTGTATTGTCGTATTGATAAAATTTAATTAATAAAAATCTTAAGATAGTTAACTTTATCCGTAAGTAATTAATAGTTAGATAAAAATATAACATCTAAAAAATGAGAATATAAACTCAAAAACATCAAGCCTATGCTTTTAATTAATAACTATTAAGTGTTAATATCTTAAATATTAGGTACTTATCATCTCCATTTAATACCTAAACACTTTCAAATTGACATATTTTCTTTCATCTATTTTTTATACCTTAAACAAGGATGGGTATGACGGCTAATTTTTATAATAAAAATGCCAGTAAACTAGCTGAAATGTATCTGTCAAAAACCTTTGAGCAAGTACACGAAAGCTGGCTTAGTTACTTAACGCCTATCTTGAATAAAAAAGAGGCTCGTATTTTAGATATAGGGGCTGGCGCAGGGCGCGATAGTCAATACTTTGCACAACAAGGTGCTGCGAATAACATTTCTGTTACCGCGATTGAACCCGCATTGATGTTAGCTGAGCTTGGTAAAAAGCATACTCAAGGTTTGAACATTAACTGGTTGCAGGATTCACTTCCCGACCTCACTGCCGTCACTCGTAAAGAAATCAGTTTCGACCTCATTCTATTAAGTGCTGTTTGGATGCATATTCCAGATGCGCAACGCGCTCGATCATTACGAAAGCTCGCTAACTTATTAAAGCCCGGTGGCCTATTAGTTATTTCATTACGCCATGGTGAAAGTGGCGATGAACGAAATATGTATGAGGTTTCTAGTGATGCTTTAGTGCAAATGTCTACAAAGCTCGGTCTATCTCTATTATTAGTCACAGATAAAAAGCCTGATGTGATCGGCAGAGAAGATGTCTCATGGCAAACGGTTGTACTAAAACTACCTGATGATGGTAGCGGAGCATTTCCATTTATTCGTCATGTCGCATTGAACGATGGTAAATCTGCAACACATAAACTCGCGTTAATGCGCGTGTTATTACGTATAGCTGACGGACAACCAGGTGCAGTCATTCGACGTGAAGATAATCGCGTCATATTACCTGTTGGCTTAGTTGCTCTTTATTGGGCACATCAATATAAAGACTTAATTGATAAACATCAGTTATATCAAACCCCTAATAAAAATAGCAACATGGGCTTCATGAAAGAAGATGGTTGGCATAAATTAACACATCTATCATCATCAGATTACCGTATTGGGAACTTGTTCCAAGGCGATCAAGCAATAGCAATGCATAAAATGCTATCTGCAAGTGTCGCTAACATCAAAAACATGCCTTGTAAGTTCATCACTTTTCCTAATAGTGCAGAAAGTGTATTCGAAGTGAGCAGTAAATCAGTACGCGCTAAAGACAGTTTATTTTTAGACTTAACCACCTTAAACCATTGGGGCGAATTTTCATTACCTGAACACCTATGGATTGCTTTTAGCCGTTATGCCTGTTGGATTGAACCTGTGTTAGTTTCCGAATGGACTAAAACCATGGCGGGTTATCAAGGCAATCGACAATATCAAGCACCAGAGCAACAACATAAATTAGTGAACGCATTAAATTGGTTAGAAGCAAAACGCAGTACTAGCGAAGTCCGAAACCGTTTTGAAACGCTTAAAAAACAGAACAATAGCCAACATAACTGTGTTTGGACAAACAAAACTTTAAATAAACAATACGCAATTGATCATTGCATGCCATTTGCACGTTGGCCTAATAACGACCTATGGAATTTATTGCCTAGTGATGTCACTGCGAATGGTCAAAAGAGCGATCGTTTACCCACAGAGCAGAAAATGAGAAATGCAAAACAGCGCATTACAAACTGGTGGCAAGATGCTTGGTTAGCAGATAACTCAATTGATATTAGTAGCCAGTTGAATCAAAAACGATTTTTCGCTGAAGCTAACATCGCTCTACCAGATTTGGAATCAAGTAATGATTCAGTCGATGATCTTTTTGAAGCTTTATTGCTACAAAGAGAACGCTTGAAAGAAATGCAACAATTGAGAGAGTGGTGATGTTTAACGTTTTTAAAAAATACATTATTAAAAGTTTTAATATTAAGGGGCAACTAAAAAATATGAATTATATCCCTCCTCTCGCAGTATCATTTGTGTGGAATGGTACTGATGACAAGTCAGCAAATATTATTTTAGATGTAATAAGTAATCAGTTATCACGCTCGGTGGATAACCCTTTTTCTAGAGGTTTAGATGTTCCTATATTTTGTTATAGATCTGAAGGTGAAGATACAGCTCCATTATCCACACCTACTAATAAAGCAGAAAAAAATTTAATAATCGCTTTCACAAGCATTAATACAGCTTCAAGTTTAGATTGGAAAGAGTACCTTAAAAACATACAAAACCAATCAGATTTTAAATTAATAGGTATATCCTTAGATACTGAAGGATTAAACCATGCTTCAGATCTTAATGGTTATAATTTTATTAGAGCATTTGAGTGGTCTGACGAAAATAAATCACTTCACGTCGCATTAAGTGTTTTACACGAAATTTATCGTTTTGGTTATTCTTTACCAGATAATGAAGCTCTAGGGCAAGACTCATCCATTAAAATATTTTTAAGTCACGCAAAGGTAGGTAAAACAGGTATACAACATGCTGAAGCAATTAAACGCTATATAGATAAAACTAACCTTACTAATTTTTTTGATGCTTCCACAATATCTCCCGGTTTTGATTTTGGAAAAGAAATTGAAGGCCATATAGCAAATTCAACTTTATTAGCAATTTTAACAGATACATACACTTCAAGATTTTGGTGCCAAAAAGAAATAATTCATGCAAAATCATTAGATCGGCCTATTGTTATACTTAATTCTTTAGAACTATATGAAGATAGAAGTTTTCCCGAATTGACAAATGCTCCTGTTGTTCATGTGCACTCAACTCCCCTTACAGATGGAAGCATATTAATAACTTTAATTGCTTGCTTGGTTGAAACAATCAGACAGAATTATGTAATTAACAATTTGTCGTGTTACCAAAGAGGCGGATTGATTGATAAAAATGCTCAAATTCTTTCCAGGCCTTTGGAGTATAGGAAAGCAATACTAAACATAGATAAAGGGATAACTAAATATTGTTATCCTGAACCACCAGTTTATAGGGATGAGTCATCATGGCATAAGATACTTGGGGTTTCAGCTTCAACACCACTTTGGCAGGAAGACCAGCTAAAAACATTATTATCTATGAAAATCGGAATTTCAATCTCTGAATTTTCTACGTTGGATAATATTGATTATGAGCAAAATTTACCCTCTAATACTTTAACTAAATTATCACAAGAACTCGCACGTCACCTCTTTTCTAGAAGCTCTACACTAATCTATGGCGGTGATTTAAGACCTGATGGTTTTACCGAATTTATTTTAAATGAAGCTGCTGCTTTAAAATTTCAAAATCAAGAACTAAGTGCAGTAGTTGAAAATCATTTAGCTTGGCCTTTGCACCTTTTAGATAAAGATAGAATCAAGGAATGGAGGTCCAATAATTTTGAGATAATTCAAACCGTGAAACATCAACCACCAGAAGATATTGAGATCACATTCCCTCGTGATAAACCTTTACAGCCATCTACACCTGAAAATAACTATATCTGGTCGCGTTGTTTAACTGAAATGAGAAATATTAGTATTGATTCATCTCACGTTAGAATATGTGCGGGAGGTAAAAGAAGTAAATATAAAGGTGCAATGCCCGGAGTACTCGAAGAGATAATTCTAAGCTTATCGAAAAATAAACCCATATTTTTAATTGGTGGTTTTGGGGGAATTGTTCATGATGTTTGTAAACTTTTATTAGAGGCTTCTATAGAGGAGCCTTTAACAGAAAAGTGGCAGTTGGAAAAAAATGAAAATTATGGTGAATTACAAGAATATGCAAATAAGTTCGATAAACGGGTAATGTATGATGAGTTAGTAAATACCATATCGGCTACATCGGTCAATAAATTAGCTGTTGCTTCAGGACTTCGTGTAGAAGAATATAAGCAGCTAATGACTACACAGTTTATAGATGAAGCCATCTACCTCTGTTTAAAGGGTTTAAAACAAATAAAGAATAAATATGATCACAATTAATAATCAACAATCAATAAAAACTAGCTGTGGTTACGACACCTTTTGGAAGTTTGCTTACGAACGACAAAACATTTTTATGAAAAGGATACAGGGAGAGCGATCGAACTTAACTAAGGATGATGTTTTACAGAGCTTTAAGTTTACAAATACCTATAGGGCTTCAGATAGAGTTAGTCAGTATTTAATTAAAAATATAATTTATACTAAAAAATTTAGTGTTATTGACACTGTATTCAGAATTTTATTATTTAAATTATTCAATAAAATAGAGACTTGGGAGTTATTAGAAAAAACGTTTGGTGAAATTACTACTGAGACGTATTCATCCTTAAGATATATTCAAGCTTTAGATAAAGCCATGGATTCTGGCATCAGAATCTACTCTAACGCCTATATGATGGCTTCAGGATCAAAAGCATTTCCTGTTAAAAGAAAGCATCATGCTCACTTTTTGCTTTTGGATAGGATGCTTAAGGATGAGCTTCCTCAGCAATTAGAAAGCTGTCACACCATGGAAGCTGCATACAATCTAATTCTCTCATACCCTATGATAGGTAATTTTCTAGCATACCAATATGTTACTGATGTTAATTATAGCGAAGTCACTTCATTTTCCGAATGTGAATTTACAGTTCCAGGCCCAGGTTCTAAAGATGGGATCAGAAAATGTTTTGAAGATAAGGCTGGCTATTCTGATACCGACATAATTAAAATAATGACAGAAAGGCAAGAATATGAGTTTGAAAGGCTAGGATTAGACTTTAAATATTTGGGTAATAGGTCTCTACAATATATAGATATTCAAAATATTTTTTGTGAAACCGATAAATATTGTAGGGTCGTCCATCCTGAGCTTGAAGGTTATTCTGGCCGTACAAGAATCAAGCAGAAATTTAAAATAAATAATAAGCCTATCGACTTATTTTATCCACCCAAGTGGAATATAAGGATGTAATCATATGGAATTAGATGAATACCAACAGCGTGCTGTCGATACAACTCACTTCAAGTTAAAAGAAGATAATGGAAAATTTATAACTTTAATGGGTCTTGCTGGAGAAGTCGGTGAGTTGGCAACCGAGTATAAGAAACAACTTAGAGACGGTGAAGGATATACTGTTTTTAAAGATAAATTAACTGAAGAGCTCGGAGACATATTGTGGTATTTGTCTGCAATTGCGGAACATGAGGACTTGAAGTTAAATGATATTGCCGAATCCAATCTTCACAAAACTGAAGATAGATGGAAAGATAATGCAATATTGTCGTCTTCGGATTTATTAGATAAAGATTACCCTTTAAATGAACAAATTCCACGAACTTTTTCTGTCACATTCGAAGAAGTTATACACGAAGACCAACAAAAATATATAAGTGTTACCTGGGATGAAGGGGCTTTTGGCGATCATTTAAGAGACAACTCCTATGATACCGATTTTTATCGCTTTCACGATGTGTTTCATCTTTCATATGCCGTTATCTTAGGCTGGTCACCTGTAGTGAGAGGACTTATGAAAAAAAAGAGAAAGTCTATTTCTAAAATCGATGAAGTTGAGGATGGAGGTAGGGCTGTTGTCATTGACGAGGCTATTTCATCATTAGTTTTTGAAAATGCTAAAAAGCATAGTTACTTTATAAATCAGCAAGTAGTCGATTACTCATTACTCCGTACAATTAAAGAATTAACTAAACATTTAGAAGTTAGCATCAAAACAGGAAAAGACTGGGAGATGGCAATTTTACTTGGCTTTTCACTCTGGAATAAATTAAAAGTTCATAATGGTGGTGTAATGCACTGCGATTTGATTAATAGAACCATGACGTTTGAGGAAAAAATAGGGACAACGTATGAGTAAAACTATTAAAAATGTATTTGTTAGCCATCACCATAAAGATGATGCAAGTGTTGACGGTTTAACTCGGTTAGCCGCAGGTAAAGGTTTTAATCTAAGAAATAGTTCTATAAGAGCAAAGCCTGAAAACCAAAAAAGAATTGATGCTAAGAAAATCCCAGAACAAACTATAAAACGTCTTTTACGAATGAAAATGAGATGGGCGAGCCAATTGATAGTAGTTATTGGTAAAGAAACCCACTCTAGAGATTGGGTTAATTGGGAAATTGAACAAGCACATAAAATGGGAATGCCCATAATAGGCGTATATGAAAATGGCTTAACTGGAAACGTTGAAATTCCTGAGAAGCTCTTAGATTATGGAACTGCGAGAGTTTCTTGGCGAAGTGACTCTATAATTGACGCACTTAAAGGTGCTAGCAACTTTCAAAATCCTGATGGTACACCATCAGATAAAATGCAGTCAGGGAATGTTGTATGTTAATAGGTCAAAATAAATCACTTTTTATATACAGCGTGACAAGAGATTTAGGATTTGCTCCAAACCCTTTTCATGGTTTTTGTACTTTAGCAACATGTAAACCAGATGTTAGAAAAAAAGCGATGGTAGGTGATTGGGTTATGGGAATAGGAGGTTCTACAATGAAACATCAAAAACGTAAATGTATATTTTTAATGGAAGTATCAAATAAAATGACATTTGATGAGTACTGGAATAACCCGGAATACCAGTTAAAAAAAGCCGTTCGTAATGGAAGTAAAGTTCAAGTGCTTGGTGATAATATTTATCATACATCTGAAAACGGAGAGTGGCATCAAGAGGATTCTCATCATAGTAACGCTGATGGAACAATTAATAAAGCCAATCTAAATAGAGACACAGGAAAAACAAATAGCGTATTAATATCAGATAATTTTTTTTATTTCGGTTTGAATGCTGCAGCCATTGATCTAGATGTTATTGGACACGGGCGGAATGTTAGAAATTATCAAGGATACTCTCTAAGTAACACTAAACCAGTGTTTAAAGAAATATCAGAATTCATTAAAAAACATGCTAATGATAAAAATATTCTACAAGGTGACCCTGTAGATTTTCATTTGTTTGATAAAAGAGTTGATCAAGTTACGAGACAATATTCTTAACAAAAATTAATATGACCTTTAACCAACCGCCAACTTAGAGGTCTCATGCCATAAATATGCTGGCATGGGATGTTTTAACTTCCACGTAATATTCATTGATTAACTCCCTATATATTTTATAAAATAGCTAAAAATAGGTGAAATTCTCCTGTAGTTAATGGAATGATTAAGGTAGTGAATAAAGGACTTATATGACTGAAACTAATAATAACAAGTCACAAACTAGTATTAATGAAGTACAAAAAAATAATATTGAACAGTCACCCTATAAAAAACTCATTACTATTTCTGCGTTCATTTTAGCTGCTTGGGGAGGTATTTCTACTGCAGGCCATTTTATTGGTTATAGTTTTTTACAAGGCAAGATAGCTGGTCATGGTTTGGGTGAGCATGAGCTTACTTTGAGCAGTTTTGAAAGTATCATGCAAGCAGGTTATGCAACCAAAGCAATGTTTAATGAATTTTATAAAGATGTAACAAGCTTTTTGGGGCTGGATATCTGGGTTCTTTTTTTTGTTGCAATATTTTTAGGTTGTATACTTAAAGCATTCTTATGGGAATCTAAAAAATCTACCGAAAAAGGAAATACATTCAATTATTTTTCTAAAAAGTTTACTTCTTTACCCAGATGGCTAAAAGGTATGATTATTTATCCAACAGTTTCATCATTAGGTTTTATGTATTTATTATTTTTAATCCTACTCATCTTTTATACTTCGTGGGTAAGTCTTACCATTGCACATGCAGTAGGATATAGAGCAGGTCAACAAGATATTGCTGTTAAGCATTGTGTCGGGGTTGATTCATTGGATAAAAAATCCGGTTATGTTATTAGCTGCACTATGTTTTACGATGCCAAGAATAAAATCTATATTGGTAAAATTATTCATAGCAATAAACATATGACATTATTACAAACCAATACCGAAAGTATTTTATTCGATAAAGATAGAAAGATCATAACTTGCTCTCCAATTTTAGACCTTTCGTTAGAAGAACAACTTAAAAACAATTGTACTAAGAGATAAATTAAAGGATATGTGTGGTTCCTATTTAAGTTTACTTCTGAGACACACTTACTTAGACACCATAAGGTTTTAAATGGATTTAACTGCGCCAATTCTTAACGCATTATCTCTGTACTGGTTTATTCTGCCACTTTTTATTTTACCTGTGGTATTAAAGTCGGCTTGGTTTAAAGGCATATTAGGTGAATTTTTGGTTAACTTCTTACTCACCAAGTTCTTGCCAAAGAAACAATATACTTTAATCAAAAATATTACTTTGCCGACTGATGATGGCACAACACAAATTGATCATATTGTGGTGTCTGAGTATGGCTTGTTTGTGATTGAAACTAAAAATATGAAAGGCTGGATTTTTGGCAGTGCCAATCAAAAGCAATGGACGCAAAAGATTTTCAAATACACGGGTAAATTTCAAAACCCACTGCATCAGAATTATAAACACACACAAACGTTAGCAAGTTGTTTAACTATTCCTAATGAATTCATTTATTCAGTGGTGGTTTTTATTGGTGATAGTACTTTTAAAACTAAAATGCCAGAGAATGTTACCTATGCAAGAGGATGTGTGGAGTACATTAAGACTAAACAAGCCGTACATTTTTCGAAAGAACAAGTTAGTCACCTTATCTCTAAGATTGAAGCGGGACGTTTGACACCTAGTTTGAAAACAAACTCAGCGCATAATAAACATGTGAAAACTATTGTTGAAAGCAAAGCGGAGCCTAGAGAAATAACCAAGCAAGTATATGAAAGTAAAGTAGAGCCTAAAGAAATGCCTAATCAGGGGCTTGAAATACAAGAAGGCGTAGTCAAATCCTGTCCCAAGTGCGGATCTGAAATGGCATTAAGACAAGCCCAAAAAGGTAAGTATGTTGGCAATCAATTTTGGGGATGTACTAACTTTCCAAAATGTAGAAAAGTAATCAATCTATGATTAAAAATGCATTCACTGATTATATTAAAGCAACTAATCTCAATGGTAGCCAAAAAGCAAATTCGTATATTAAAGCGTTAGATATTTTAAGTTCACTTATCAAACACGAGCCGTATGGTTTTAATGATTGTAAAGATATTTGGAAGGTCGAATCTGTTGAACGCCTGTATCAGCTTTATGTTTTCGTTTTGCAGCAGAGTAAAAAGAAAGATAATAATTTATGGGAGATTGAGGGTATTGCTAAAAGTTATTTAGCCAATAGGCCTACCCACAAATTTAAAGTATGACTTAATCTAAGTCGATCAAATACTTTAGAAAATAGTAAAGTAAGGTTAATTAATCATATCTTTTTGGTCTAAGTTTAGTCTACTGTTTTGAAGGGTAATAATTGTTTAAAACTTTGTTGATACGTCAACAGTTAGCTTTACTCTCGTTGGCTTTTTCCATCCTTCAATCATTGATCTTGTGATTAATGAAATCTAACTTATAATGATAACTGTGTTTTTATACAGCGTTATTGTTATGAAATTTATTCCTATTACAGCAAGTGCTGGTATTACTGGCTTTGAAAGTCCTGCTAGTGATTATTTACAACTCCCTTTAAGTTTAGATGAGCTATTAGTAGAGCATCCAAGTGCGACTTTTATTGGTAAGGCAGATGGCCACTCTATGGAAGGTGTTGGCATTTTTAATGGTGACATTTTAATTGTTGATCGGCATGTTACGGTGAAAGATGCTGATGTGATTGTGGCTAATTTTAACGGTGAGTTTATTTGTAAAATATTGAATATTAGTGAACGCCTGTTGGTGTCAGCTAATGCTCAATATGAGTCGATTGTGATTAATGAAGATGATCACTTTACCATCGAAGGGGTTGTGATCCGGTCGATCCGTTGTCATCGCGTTAGTCATCTACTGGAGTCGAATATTTAATGTTTGCTTTAGTGGATGCTAATTCGTTCTATTGCAGTGCTGAGCAAGTATTTAGGCCGCAGTGGCGAGGTAAACCTATTATTGTGTTATCGAATAATGATGGGTGTATTGTTGCGGCCAACAAACAAGCCATCGCATTAGGCATTCAAAAGTTTCAACCTTACTTTAAAGTGAAGTCGTTATGTGAACGAGCTGGGATTATTGTTTGTTCTTCAAATTATGAATTGTATGCAGATTTGTCACATAAAATGATGCAAGTAATAGGGCGTTTTGCTCCTTCTCAGTATATCTATTCTATTGATGAATCTTTCTTAAGTTTTAAAGATTGTCAGCAAGCAATACCTGATTTATTACTTCAAGCGCAACAAATACGTAAAGCGGTTTGGAAAGAAACCCGTTTACCGGTTTGTGTTGGTATTGGTAAAACAATGACGTTAGCTAAAGTTGCTAATCATGTTGCTAAAAAATGGCCTGGTTTTAATGGTGCCTGTGTGTTGGATGATGAAAGCGTTAAGCAACAAGTGTTTCATCAATTAACACCTGTTGATGTGTGGGGGATTGGTAGAAAAACCAATGAAAAGTTGAAGCAGCATGGTGTGCTAACCGCTTTGCAGTTAAGCCAAGTGAATACACAATATTTACCAGTGGGGTTTAGTGTTGAATTAGAACGAACCATTAAAGAGTTAAATGGTGTTGAATGTAAAACGTGGGATGGCGTAAGAGCAGATAAGCTACAGATTTTCTCTACACGAAGTGTAGGCAAACGGATAACGCAAATTGAACAGTTAAACCAAGCATTGGCTAAACATGCAGGTATTGCAGCTGTGAAAGCGAGGCAACAAAAGTCGTTATGCGGGACATTACTGGCATTTGCAGCCAATAGTCCATTCGATGATTCACCATGCAGTTATAAAGTACTCGTGCATTTTTGTCCGCCAACCAATGATACGACCCAAATTCTTAAGGCCATTAGTGACAATATTCATCTGCTATTTAAGCCGGGTGTGGCGTATTACAAGATAGGCATTGGGCTGTTAAATTTAACAAGTGAAGTGCATCAACAAGGAGATTTATTTTCACCGCCAAAGGATAACATTCCGTTGATGAAGGTACTGGATAACATCAATGCTCGGTATGGTGGTAATAGTGCTTTTTTTGTTGCGCAGGGTGTTGATGAGAAGTGGTCAATGCGTAGAGAGTTACTTTCGCCGCAATACACCACTAATTGGAAGCATGTGCCGAAAATTAGTTGTTGAATCTCTTATTTTTTCTGTAAAAAATGCAAGTATAAAAGTGTCGATTTTTTTTTCACATAATAAAAGTCTTACTTACGAGGTAATCATAAAGTGTTATAAAGCAATGGATTGGCATTATGGCTCAATACTTGCTTTTGCTAAGTGTAACTTGAAAAAATGGAATAACTAAATAACAAAGGATGTGTTATGAAAATACAAAACTTAAGTGCTGTTTTAGGGGCGACTCTTCTATTAACTCATAATGTTAGTAATGCGAGTCTAATTGAATTTACTTGGACTGATACACTTAGCGGAGCGAATTCTGTTGTTGGAGCGACTGTTGGTGAAGTTGTAACTACGACTATCTCTGTTGATAACGGAAATTCTGGGACTGAATCTCAAGTATGGAACTTTGATGACTTCGTAAGCTATAAGTTAGTTGGCGAGAGTGGCTGGTGGTTAGAGTCTACAGGAGCAGTTGGATACGGTGGTGGCTTAGGTGGCAATACTTATTGGGCTACGGATATTGCAGGCGATGTAATATCTGCTGCTAACTGGTCAAGTGTTAGTGCTGATATGACGTCATCATGGGGTACATCGACTTCAGACACTTGGTGGAATAATGGTTGGAATTACGTTGAATCATTTGGGGGTGTTTATCTGGATAATGTTAGTGAGAATGTAGAAGCTTCATCATGGGTTATTACAAATCAAGTTGACGTTCCTGAACCAACAAGTATTGCTTTGTTAGGGCTTGGTTTAGCACTTCTAGGCTTTTCAAGAAAAAAGAAAACAGTATAGCTTTTTAAGTTAATGTTTATATAAAGCCTTTGTCTATAGTAACGTGGTTCGGTATTCCAAAGCCTACCAAACTTTAATTAATCCTGTGACATTGTTAATTTGTAGGCGCTTTGATGATGTTATGGTTGGTTTAGGTTAGAAGTTATCAGCAGGTATTTCAGATTAAATGTAATTTAGTTAAATAACGTTGAAGGTGTGTAAGAGTCTTGTTTGTGGGGAGTTTCTAACTCGGTGATAGAGATACACCGAGTTAGATAGTAAGATTATGATTAAGAACGTTAAATTTAGAGAACTGACGTTGCAAAGCAATGTATTATCGTCAATAAACTAAATGAGCCAAATACTTTATTGGATGTTTCAGGAATGCGCTATTTGGTTTTTATGGATACGCTTTTTTACTATGAATGCGCGTAAATGGTCGTAACTCAAGTTAAACACGAAAGCATAAATAGTAATGAAAATAGTCACGCCTAAATCCATTACAAAAGCATCCCATAAACTTAAATCTAGAATAAAAGCCATCACTGGAATAGTGAAAAATAATAACCCAGCCTCAAATAAAAGCACATGAATGATGCGCAGCGATAACGAACGCTGAGTTTTTTCGCCTTTTACGTAGTGGTCAAAAGTAGCATTAAAACTATAATTCCAAATCATTGCCATACTTGCGACAACTATCATTGTTCCTGATAGTGTACTCATGTCGTGTTGTGTAAATATTACCAAGCCTGTAATTGACATGACAAGTGCTAACACTTCAAAGATTACTGAGTGAAACACTCTTTCTATTTTTCCCATTTGAATCACCTAAAATATAACTAACGGACTGTTAAGGTGGCTATTATGTCAGGAAATATAGAGATAAAAAGTTAACAACTATCACTAATAGTGATAGTTTAAAAGCCTATGCTACAAATTGCCATGAGAGTTTATTAATGTACAGTTTTGAACAATTAAAAGTATTTATTACCGTATGCGAGACGGGATCTTTTTCAGCCACGGCTCGTAAATTAAAACGTGCTCAATCAGGTGTCAGTCAAGCGATAGCAAACCTTGAAATTTCGATTAACCAGACATTATTTAACCGAGAAAAGAATACGCCAGTGCTAACGGAAAATGGTAAAGCGCTGTTGCCAATTGCTAAATCAATTTTGCATCAACAAATCTACTTTGAACAAAAGTTAGCATCTTTAACTAATGAGTATGAAAACGAACTGGTGATAGCCATTGATGAAAGCTTAGTGAGTACAGATTTATTAACTATTTTTGCTCCTCTTTCAGACAAGTTCCCGATCACCCATATTGAGATTATTAGCACTTCAACTTTTGAAGTAGAGGAGTTAGTACGAACAGGTAAAGTGCAAGCAGGTTTGATATATGCAGATGGAGAACTAAAAGTAGATATGGATTTCTTTTTGTTGGGACAAGCGCGCTTTTTAACTATCTGTTCCCCAAATCATCCGTTAGCTGCGTTTGATAAGGTACATGATTCTGATTTGAAAACGTACCTTCAATGTGTGCATCGTAGTCTTAAACAAAAAGAACTGTGGTTTAGTTATGCTATAAGCACCAAGGTTTGGTATGCGAATACTCACCAAACTTTAATCGATTTAGTTAGCCAAGGAATGGGGTGGGCTAGCGTACCTGAACAGTTAATAAAAAAGCACCTTGAGCAAAATAGCCTTATCACTTTACCTGTTACCTACGAGCGTAGCGGTTGGGTGACACCGGTAGGGTGCTTAATTTCAAGGAGTCATCCCACAGGACCTGTATTGACTAGCCTGATAGATAGTTTACAGCAGCATTATTTTAATAATGATCATTGGGAAATGAGGGACCAGTAATAGCCTCTTTAAAGTCTCTTACTTAACACCAAAAATCTAAAAAATAACAATGTCACAATGTAACAATAAGAGTCTAAGATGGCTTAATAATCGATTTGAATCAGAAAGTGTCTCTTTGATTAACCCTTAAAAGACTGAAACAATAAACAATAGCTAATTAAGAATACTTTTATTTACGATCCCTTTTTCAACCAGTTGCTTCAAAATATGTGTGCTCTTTTCTTTTAACATATCTCGAAGTAATCGGGCGGCGGGGGTTATTGACTGTCTGTTCGGAAAGATAAGCCATAATTCAGTTGCTGTTGGGGTAAAATCAGGCAATAGATTGACCACCTTTCCTGATAAGAGATCATTAGACATATCAAGAGCAGACTTCACTGCTAATCCTTTACCGGCAACACACCAACGTCGTACTAAATCGCCATCATTGGAAACTCGGTTGCCTCTCATCTTAATTTTAAAAGTGGCTTTCTGTTGTGAGAAATCCCAAACATCGTGTGTGATGTCTTGTAGTTGGTAAAAAAGCCCGTTGTGTGATGCTAAATCTTGCGGATGTTGTGGTGTGCCGTTTTTATCAAGGTAATCTTGTGTTGCACAAAGTAAGCGAGGCACGTTACAGATTTTGAATCCGTAAATATTGGCACTATTAGGTGAACCATAACGCAGCGCAAGGTCTACAGAGTCTCGATAAAAATCTATATTATGATCGCTTATGTTAGCCCGTAAACTAATTGCTGGATAAGTGTCCATAAATTCGTCAAGCCAAGAGGCAACCATATTTCGGCCTAAGTCAGATGACAGGGCGATACGCATATCCCCATCAATAATATCTAGTTCGCCTTTCATATTTTGCTTCGCTTGATCCAGCATCTGTAAAGCTTGTTCACATAAGGGAATATACTTTTCGCCAGCGCTAGAAAGTCTTAGGTGTCTGGTTGTTCGAACAAATAAATCCATTCCCAAGCTTTTTTCTGCCCGCTTAAGTGCCGCGCTCGCAGTGGCGGTGCGCATATCTAAACTGGCGGCTGCAGCGGTAATACTACGAAATTCAGCGACCTTAAGAATAACTTGTAAGTCTTCTAATAACATATTTTCTAATTTTTTTTGATAATGTTTCAGTCATTATGCTGTTTAATGGAGATAAAACAAGGGCTATTATCCTTCCCATCAAACATTCATCTAAACATTTATTTAAACATCGGACAGACATTTAACGGGAACAACTTATGAAAGCAATTGGATATACTAAATCATTACCTATTACAGACGTTGCATCTTTAACTGACATTGAGTTACCACAACCTATTGCAACAGGCCGCGACTTATTAATCAAAATAAAAGCGATTGCAGTTAACCCAGCGGATTATAAAGTGCGCTTACACATGGCACCAGCAGAAGGCGAACATAAAGTTATTGGTTGGGATGCCGTAGGTGAAGTCGTAGCAACTGGCGAAAGCGCGTCAAACTTTAAACCAGGTGATACTGTTTATTATGCAGGTGATATTACGCGCCAAGGTTGTAATGCTGAATACCAATTAGTTGATGAACGTCTTGTTGGTAACAAACCAAAAAGCTTGTCAGATGCTGAAGCAGCGGCATTACCATTAACAGCGATCACCGCTTATGAAATTTTGTTTGAACATCTTGCTATAAAACAACAAAACCCAGATTCAAAAGACATTTCTAAAGAAGTTATTTTAGTGGTTGGTGCAGCGGGCGGTGTTGGTTCTATCTTAGTTCAGTTAGCGAAAGCCATTACTGGCGCTACTGTTATCGCTACCGCATCACGTAGTAGTTCTGCTGATTGGGTTAAGAAATTAGGCGCGGATCATGTTGTTGACCATACCAAACCATTATTACCACAAATAGAAGCGTTAGGTCTTGGTTCAGTCACACATGTTGCAAGTTTGAACAGTACGGATAGTTACTTTGAAAGCTATACAGAGCTACTGGCTCCTTTTGGAAAAATAGCGATGATTGATGATCCAGAAGCGTTGGACATCACTAAATTAAAAATGAAAAGCCTGTCACTACATTGGGAGTTCATGTTTGCGCGTTCAATGTTTAATGCTGATGATATGGACGAACAAAGTAAATTATTAAACCGTGTAGCGGATTTAATTGACCAAGGTTATATCCAAACGACGTTAGGTCAACACTTAGGTGCGATCAATGCTGAAAATCTACGTTCAGCACATCAGCTTTTAGAAACAGGTCGTTCAATTGGTAAGATTGTTTTAGAAGGTTTCTAAGCTATCTAGCTTAAGCATTCAAGCTTAAACATTAGCATTATAAAAAAGGGTTAACACAATGTTGTTAGCCCTAATATTGTGAACACTAATGCTGCCTGCCAAACATTAATCACCAAAATCGACACACTGAATAACTGTTAACCCAATAACTGTTAATCCAATAAAGAGAAGTATTCATGAAAATTGTAAAAAGCTTATTAGCACTCTCAATTCTGTTATCTTTTAATGCAGCACAAGCAGCAACCAGCGATATTGAAGTGGTTGCAGAACTAAGTAATACGCGACCTGGTAATCTAACTATTACGCCTAATGGCAGAATGATCCTGTCTCAACAACCTTTAGATAATCCTGAACTGCGCGTTGTTGAGTTGATGGCCAATGGGTCATTACAGCCATTTCCAACATTAGATTGGGCAGATGGTCCTGAAAAAGGTGACGTCGGAATCGCAGCCGTCATTGGTGTGCACACAACCAAAGACGGGATTGTTTGGATATTAGATATGGGCAGCGCAACGAGTCAGCCTAAACTAGTTGCTTGGGATAGTGTTAAAAACAGTTTATTTAAAATCATTCCTATCGACAAAAACGCATTAGCTGCAAACTCTTTCTTACAAGACTTTGCCATTGATGAACAACGCAACAAGATCTATATTGCCGATACAACGCTAGGTAATCTAGTTGGTTTAACAAAACCTGCCTTTGTAGTGGTTGATTTAGAAAGCGGTGAATCTCGACGTGTACTTGAAGCCAATGCCAAACTGATGCCTCCCAAACACGAAGTCATTATTGATGGTTCATCATTAGGTACTCAACGTGAAGATGGCACAAAAGAAGCTATTTACTTGGGCTTAAATCCAATCACTATCGACAGCGAAAACAATTGGGTTTACTTTGGTACAGTGAACGGTAGTGACTTATTCCGTATTCCGACCAACGTATTAGCCGATGACCAGGCTACGGATAAATCATTATCAGCAAGTATTGAATTATTTGGCCAAAAACGTCCGTCCGATGGCATCATTATTGATGATAAAGGGAATGTTTATACGGGTGATATTGAAAACTCAGCGGTAGGCGTGGTGAATAAAACAGGGTATTCAGTATTAGCGAAAGACAAAACATTGCTTTCATGGCCCGATGGATTTGCGATTGATAACGGTTGGTTATACATCACGCAAAACCAGTTACACCTGACAGCACCACTGAATGGAGGAGAAGCGCAGGGGACAAAACCTTATCGTATTCTTCGCATTAAATTACCAGAGTAATAGATTCTATTCATTATGATTGAATGTATTTTAATACATGTAATTAACCATATTTATTTAACTGCATTATTTAAATAACGTCTAACTGATATTAAGGAATATAAAATGAGCAAATTAACGATTGTTGCAAACATTATTGCAAAAGAAGATAAAATTGATTTGATAAAAACTGAGCTGCTAAAGCTAATTGATATAACACTTGCTGAAACAGGTTGCATCAATTACGACTTGCATCAAGACAATGAAAACCCAGCGCATTTTGTATTTTATGAAAACTGGGAAACCCGTGAACTTTGGCAGTCACACATGGACGGAAAACACCTAAAAGATTTTGTGTCCAACACGGAAGGAGCACTTGATTTATTCACTGTTAACGAGATGACTCACCTCGTTTAATGATGAGACTAAAATGGGATGATAGTGTTAGTTTAGGGCTGATCTCCCATTTTTAATAAATCATATTTTTTTTTAATCTAAAATTTACTAACAGTATTTTTCTACCAAAAATTTATAACTTCATAATAGGATTTTAATTATGCTACTCGATACACCCATTTGTGATTTTGGCTGGAAAGCCCCTAACTTTACGTTAAAAGATGCCTTCGGTGAAACGTTCACATTGAGTGAACAACTGGGAGAGAAAGGCTTATTAATCGTGTTCATCTGTAATCATTGTCCTTATGTTCAACGTATAGGTCATCGTCTCGCAGAGGATGCAAAATTACTGATGGCAGAAGGCATTAATGTATTAGCGATTATGTCTAACGATTATGATAATGTACCTTCAGATTCACCGGAGAATATGAAACTGTTTTCTGCACAATATGGTTTTACCTTCCCATATTTAATAGATAAAGATCAGTCCATCGCTAAGCAATATGGTGCCGTATGTACGCCAGACTTTTTTGGATTTAATAATACAGGCGAGCTTCAATATCGAGGAAGACTTGACGATGCCAAGATGGCCGATGCACAAAATAGAGTGTCTGAAATGATCAATGCGATGCGTTTGATTGCTAAAACAGGTCAAGGCCCAGAACAACAAACACCGAGCATGGGTTGTTCAATAAAGTGGCGAACGTAAGCCGAAACAAAAGATTTCTTTGATTCCTCTAGAATGCTTAAAGCCTGACCACATTTTTTATAATAATTTCAATTCTGATTAATAAAATCGGAATTATATTTAAAATCATAAAGTTATATTTTTTACTATTGTATTTTTACTATACAGTGCCGTTATTTTTGCGTAGTTCAATGCGAATTATTGAACAATGACGGGTTATTGAAGGATAATTTAACGCAGAAATCCGTGGAAATAACAATGTTGTATCGCTTTGCTTTTCCAGAACGGAGGTTAAATATGGAGTAATTGATTATTTAACTAAAAATACAGGTCGTATTAAAATAGATTTCAAATTTGATAACGCACATCGCTGGACTCCGTCTTAATCTTAATCGTGGGATTCCTGTTTCACGAATGAGCGATAAATATATTTATATTAGTTCTACTTATTCTATCAATACGAAGTTCGGATAACGGTAATTAATTTTACTTAAAAATACGAGGGTCGAATTCGAACTCAAGTTTTTTACACTGGTTGATGATCTCTTTCATAGCAGGGTGGTTAGGGTTAATAACATAGTTCTTGTCTCTAGGTGAGATAGTAGATGGAACTTGTAAGGTTGCAAACTGCGGTTCATCATCATTTAAGAATTCATCCCCAATGTTTTGAGTTGCCTCACTTGCAGGAATTGCTCGCCATGTAGAGGGTAAATCCTCCTGTTCAAGCTTAACGATTAACGCTTCTGGCATCTCGATTGTATATAAATCATATTGCTTAATAATGCCTGGATCGTTATTAACATGTACAAATACCTCTAGGCAGCATAAAGACTCTGAATCAGCAAAATACAGCGCTTCTGTTCCTTTTGAATTCCATCTACCGCCAAATAGTTTTGCACCTATTGGGCTAAATGGTGCATCAGCAAACTTTTTTTGAGTTAGTCGATAGAGTTTCATTAAGAAAACACACCGTGCTCTACTCTTCCAATAAGATCTTTAACAATCTCGAAGTCTACCGTCGTTGAAACCATATCAAGGGGTCTTTTCCCTCCTAAACCATATACACTTTCTCGCATCCATTTTAGAGCTTGTTTCTCGTCATTAAACAATTCAGAAGCTAACTTTAAGAGCATCGCAAACCGGTATATAGCATCACTCTCTTGAGTATTGAAACGTTCATTATTTTTAAGCCTACGTTTAATAGTGCTAACAGGAATATGCGTTACACGTTGAAATTCACTTTGTGAAAGTTGCGTTCGGTTAATGATGTTTCTATACACTTGGGTTTTAAAACCTTGATGAACAGCTTCAGTTCTGGCTGTTTTAGCATCTTCAATTCCGAGCTTAAACCAGAAATTATTCTTGTTATTATGCTTTGGTTTAAAGCTTTTTAATTCAATTGTTGTCATAAAAGCTCCTTAATTATTTGACTTGCCTGGCTCATTTGGTCTTTCATTGTAGACCATTCGAGCTGAGTTGTGTAACTATTAAGCAATAAGAATACTATTAAATAATAATAGTTGTCGAACAGTGCGATACTTTAATGAATACTGGACAGGCGCGTTTAAAATTTGATTGCTGATTGCTTATATAGCCGATATAGCTAATCTATAATGAATTTTATGCTTAAACGGTGTCGATTTATCTGTTTTCTTACGGGGAGTCTCGCTAATATGTATTGATTGCTCCATGATATCAGCATCTCAGCACCTTCTTTTTCAGTGTCATTACACTGTCAGCCTTAAAGACCAACTTATAGGAAGTAACCGTATTATGTCAAACTACGACCAACTTACCGCTCATTACCAAACCATTAATCACTTTAATCATGCACAATCTATGTTGGGTTGGGATGCTGCAGCTAACATGCCATCAGGTGGTAATGACGCTCGTTCTCAAGCGATGGCTGAATTATCGGTTCATATTCACCGTCTATCAACACAGCCACAACTTGAAGAATGGTTTGGTGGGGCACAACAAGAATCACTCAGCGCTGAGCAACAATCCAGCTTACGTGAAATGAAGCGTCAATGGCAACAAGCGACAATTGTGCCAGAGGACTTGGTTCAAGCGCAATCCATTGCCGGTTCAAAATGTGAACATGCATGGCGTTCACAACGTCAAGAAAATGATTGGATAGGCTTTGAAAAAAACTGGAAAGAGGTGGTTAAGTTATCTCGTGAAGAAGCAAAAATTCGAGGTGAAGCATTAGGCCTTAGCCCATACGACGCGATGCTGGATAAATATGAACCAGGCACAACAACCGCATCTCTTGATGCTTTATTCTCAGATGTGAAAAGTTGGTTACCTGAATTAATTGAAAAAGTCTTACAGAAGCAGCAATCACAATCGATCATTATGCCATCTGGTACTTTTTCAACTGCCAACCAAAAGGCGCTTGGTTTAGAGACTATGAAGTTGTTGAAATTCGATTTTGACCATGGTCGACTAGATCAAAGTGTTCACCCATTTTGTGGTGGTGTACCATCAGATGTGCGTATTACCACGCGATATGATGAGAAAGACTTTGTGCAAGCATTAATGGGTATTGTGCACGAAACAGGGCACGCACGTTACGAACAAGGATTACCAAAAGCATTTTCAGGATTACCTGTTGGCGAGGCGCGTTCAATGGGCGTTCATGAATCTCAGTCACTTTTCTTTGAAATGCAGATTGGTCGCAGTAAACCCTTTATTTCTCATTTATCACGTCTTTCTGCAAACGCATTTAATGCACATAAAGACCCGGTATTTGCAGAAGAGAATCTTTACAAAATTTATACTCAAGTTGAAAAAGGCTTTATTCGAGTGGATGCCGATGAACTCACTTATCCAGCACATGTGATCATGCGTTATGAGATTGAGCGAGACTTAATTAATGGTGTTATCGAGCACACTGACGTGCCAGCACTGTGGGATGAAAAGATGAAAGCTTCGCTTGGCCTTTCCACCAAAGGTGATTACAAAAATGGCTGTATGCAAGATATCCACTGGACCGACGGTGCATTTGGTTATTTTCCTTCATATACATTAGGCGCGATGTATGCAGCACAATATAAAGCCACTATGCAAAATACGGTGGACATCGATGCAGCTATTCAAAGTGGCGATCTTAGTCCTATCTTCAAATGGTTGAGCGATAATATTTGGTCACAAGCATCACTGCATACCACGGATGAATTAATTAAACGTGCGACAGGTGAAACGCTCAACGCTGCACACTTCAAAAAACATTTGGAAACACGTTATTTATAATTGCTTATATAAAGAATTTTTAGATGAGGAACCGTGTAGATAAATAGCCGGGTAGATAAAGAAAAGAAACTAGGTAGGTTTCTGGTTTGTTACAAGTCTGTTCATATGAACAACTAAAGGGCATATGAATAACTAAAGGTGAATCATTGCTGATCCACCTTTAGTTGTTATTAAAGTTGTTTACTGAAAATACCGAGTCATTACATACGGTAAGTTAAGTTTAAACCGACAGTACGGCTTTGACCTACTGATGCACGGTAACCACCGTTGATTAAGTACACGACGTCTTCATCTGTTAAGTTAGTGATGTAACCACTGATTAATAGATCGCCGATAGCATAATCAACATTTGCCCCTACAATTGCATAATCACCCGCTTTGTAATCTTCCGTATTATCCAGATCTGAGTAATATTCACTGACATAGGTCACATCAGCACCTAATGTTAGGTTTTCACCAATGTATTGAGTTAAAGCCAATGAAGCATTTAGATCCGGTGCATTTGATAGTTCATTACCCGCAAAGGTGTCGTCATTATCAACCTTAGTTTTCAATAAACCAATTGATGGGCGTACTTCTAAACTGTCAGTTAACCAATGCGCTAATTCTACTTCTAAGCCCATGGTATGTGCTTCATCTACGTTAGTGATTTTGTAATCTGAAATACCTTGGTAGTCTTTGTAATCATTGTAGAATACAGCAGCGTTGATGGTGGTACTTTGGTTTAACGCTGTTTTAGCACTAAATTCATAGGCTGTGACTGACTCACTTTCATAAGTATAAACCTCAGAAGCCCCCCCGTAGTTATAGTAACCAAGACCACCTGAGTTATAACCTTGACGTACAGAAAGTCCAAACGTTGTGTCTTTAATTGGGCTGTAAGTGAAAGCTAATTTAGGTAAAAGGTAAGTGTCTTGTATGTCATTATCTATTTCATTACTCACATAGCTAGCAGAGAATTCTCTATGTTGTTTCTCACGTTGTACACGCGCGCCTGCGGTAACAGTGAACTGATCATTAATGTCATAATTTACTTCACCGAAGACACCTAGACGTGTTTCTTCCGTTTTACCTTCTGTAGAGAAACTTTCACTTGATACTGTGTTTTCTCTATCTGCGGCCATGATACCAACAAAACCATCAACTTTTGAATCGGTGGGTGTGAAGGTTAATTGACTCTCAATTTTGCTGGTTTTATCTTTGAAGTTATAAGTTTGCTCGGTAGGGTACTGATCAAATATATTGGTTTGGCTATTAAATGATAGCAGTGTGCTACTTGATACTTGGTTATTAAATTTATATTTAATTTCAGAAGATATATTATACACATCAGAATCTTGAATACGCGTGTTGTAACTGTAATCACGGCCAAGGTATTCGTTATAGTTAGTACCTAACGTTAATGTTTCGTCTTCATAACCTGTTCCGCCATCCCAGTTTGCCCAGTTTAAGTAGTTACCATCGGCTTTACGATAATTACCAGTCAATTTTACTGATAATTTTTCATTGAATGTCGGCGTCCAAAGTAATTTACCTCGAAAGTTTAAGTTTGTTGAATCTTCTGGATCAACGGGGATACTATCGCCATCATAAGTAATATAACTCTGACCATCAGTTCCATCAAATGCAACACGATATGCTAACTCTTCAGTAATTGGGCCAGATGCCATTAAGGCAACGTTTTTCATTACATTGCCATTTTCATAAATTTCAGCTCCACCACGGATAGCATATTCTGGTGTAAAAGTCGGGTCGTTTGTTCTCACTGAAACAGCACCACCAATTGAGTTTTCACCCTGTGTTGTTGATTGTGGGCCACGTAGTACTTCTACTTGCTGGACATCCCACACACCGGAACCACTAAAGTTATAACCAGTAAATGCATCGGAAACACCATCTACATTGGTATCAACACGTTGACGAGCACCGCTTCGGATTGCGTAGAACCCAGTTGCCGCACCACTACCGTTAACACCACGAATATTGACACTACCAAAGCCAGAGGTCACCACATTAGGGGCTTGGGTGACCACATCATTAATTGTTTTTGCGCCTGTGTTATCGATATCTTCACCCTGTATTACGGTGACCGCGGTGGTGGTCTCTTTGATGTCTCTATCCATCTTCTCACCTGTCACAATCATGACTGCTGTGTGTGAAGGTTCTTCCGCTATGACTTGACTGCTTAACGCGATCATAATGCCTGCATATATTTTGCAATGCTTCATATTTACTAATTCCATTATTATGTTTTTTATATTGGTTGGTAATGATATTTATTCGTATTAATGTTAATGTAAATACTCTTTAGATCACAGCATAATAGGTTATGCGAAATAGCTATTTGGTTATGGAAAAAAATAATATGAAGTGTAAAGGAACGTTAAAGCAGACTTTACTTAAAGGTACTCTTATCCGAACCATTGGAGGGTTAAAGCAAAAAACTATTTTTTCTGATAGTCATTCTAACGCCAATAATACAGATAAAAACAAGCCAAGTTTAGCGTTAATAGAAGGCGACCTTATCTCTTATCAAGTAGACAACAGCTTTATATTATATGGTGGAAAGACTAAAGAGTTAGTGGATTTCCAAGTGTTGACCACTGCCAAAAAATCGCTTTGTATTACCATATTGTTAGCGGGAAAATTAGATTTTGGTTATGATGATTTAAACTTTTTATATGATGGAGAAGAGCAGCAACGCGGTGTTGTTGTTAGTTTGACGAGAGCAGTGAGTTTTCGTCGTACACTATATAAAGGCAACGAAGTGGCTAAACTTAACATTATATTACCCCATCAATGGATCGAAGATCGTATTCGTTGTAATGATAATTTTAGTCAATTTATTAGCCAACATTTAGCTAACTTTGAGCTGAAATTAACGACTCAAATACTTGCTTTAACAACCGATATTATAAAGTCCAGTGCACCCAGTACTGTCATTGAGCAAATGAACCTTGAGTCATTAACACAGCAACTATTGATTCAAGTTTTTATGCAACTTAATGATGCCACTAGTGTTATAAATCAACTTGAAAGTACTCGTTTAGTCAATGAGTCAACAGAGTACGATCCTGTTTTAAACACCTTGATGTCTTATATTGAAGCTAACTTAAGTCTGGAATTGTCTGTGAGCCATTTGGCAAAGTTTTCTGCAATGAGTGTTTCTAGTTTGCAGCATAAATTTAAAAGTTCATTGGGTATTAGCGTATTAAGTTACATTCGTCGTCGGCGCTTAAATATTGCCAAAAAGCAATTAGAGGCGGGTTTAATCACTATCTCTGAAGCTGCTTATAATGCCGGTTACCGTCATCCTTCTAATTTCACCAGTGCATTTAAAAAAGTATTCGGCATACCACCACAGGATCTCATTCTAAAAGCCGATCAGGTGTAGTCGCTTTACAATGACGGTTTATTAGATTCTTTATCAATAGGTTGACTAACATTTTTTCTGAAAATAAAAAGGTTATTAATGAACAACGCATTACCATTAGACAGTTTATTAACGTATTTTGATCTCTCAAAAAATGCTATTGGTTCTTCTCAATGGTGGAGTAATCTAGCTAAATGTGAAGCTCCTTTTATCAAGATACAACACAATGGCACTTGTAGAGTGTTATTTATATGGCAGGATCCAGAAGGCGATAAGCACTCATCAACAACCCGTTCGGTTATCTTAAATGTTAACGGATTGACCAACCACAACACATGGCAACCTAACTATTTAAATAGATATAACGACAGCGATCTATGGTTTGCTTGTTTGGATATTAATGACAAATGGCGCAGCAGTTATTCTTTTATTCCGATTCAAGCTAATCAGTTACCACAGCTTGTTAAACAAGGCGACGAAAGTCGAAATGCACAACGCTGCTGGTGGTTAGAAATGGTAAAGCAGCAAGTGCTGGACTCATTAAATCGAGCTCCTTCTGTTGCCTCTGGTTGGGGACTGAACTCCTCATTGCATTTACCGAATGCACCACGTGAGTTAGGTTGGCAAGCATGGGATCAAGGGAAGCTTACGAACTTGTTTATCGCGGAAAATATAAATTTAACATGGTTTGCGGAACAACTAGATAATCAACGTCAATGTACGATTTTTTCTACGGCGGCGGGTAAAGCACCTTTAGTTATTTTATTAGATGGAGAAAAGTGGGGGGCGAATACTGGGACGTTATCTGTTCTGCAATACTTAACTAATATTAACAAAATAGCACCGGCACATTACTTGTTAATTCCATCTATTGACGGTCAAACTCGTTGGCAGGAACTGAGTTGTTCTCTATTATTTTGGCAAGCGATCACTGAACAGTTGTTACCTAAAGTTGCAGATAAGCTTTTGCAATCAGATCAATCAATCTCAGAGGTCATCGTAGCAGGGCAAAGTTTGGGCGGATTATCTGCTGTCTACGCAGGGATACATTTTCCAACGTATTTTACTAAGGTGATCTCATTATCTGGTTCGTTTTGGTGGCCGGAGATTGAAAGGATGCAAGATCCTGATGCTTATAAATCAGAGCATCCAGATTGGAATAAAATAGTACCCAAAAATAGTTTAGCTGACCGGGTATCAAATGGTGATATGAGTGTTGCTGGTTTACATATTTATCAAACCGTTGGTAATGCTGAAACACAATTAAGCGTTTATAACGATTTGCATTATGAAATATTCAAACAACATGGCGCGAAAATTACCTATCAAAAAGTGGATGGTGGCCACGATTGGTTATCATGGCGATCCTCTTTGATAAACGGTTTAGTGTCACTTTTACCCAGTCAGGTTTAGCCTGTTTAGTGTTTAGATTAGAGTGGATTTAATCTAATTTAATTTAAGTTTTGTTTCGTTAGTTGGCGGCTGTTGAGGCTCTACCACGCGGTATAATTAACGGCGTATTCGAAATAGGATCAGGCAAAATTAAACAGGACAACCCAAATACTGCTTCAATAAGTGTTTCGGTGATGATGTCATTCGGTGAGCCAGTGGCAATTATTTCACCTGATTTTATCATGATCAAATGATCGGCATAACGACAAGCATGATTAAGGTCATGTAATACCGCGACTAATGTATGGCCTTGAATTCGATTAAGATCTTGAAATAGATCCATCAGTTCAATTTGGTGCGCAATATCTAAATAAGTAGTGGGTTCGTCCAATAACAATAATGATGTTTCTTGTGCTAATGCCATCGCAACCCAGACTCGTTGACGTTGGCCGCCAGATAACTGGTCGACATTGAGCTGCGCAAAATCGATTACGCCTGTCGCTTGCATGGCTAATTCCACAGCTGTTTGATCCGCTTCAGACCATGGTTGAAACCATTTTTGATGCGGGAATCGGCCACGTGAAACTAAATCGATTACCTTAATGCCGTCAGGCGCAATGGCAGATTGCGGTAACAAGCCTAATTTTTTAGCCACTTCCCGTATAGATTGACTGTGTATATTCTCCCCATTTAATAAAATCTCACCTGATTTAGGCACCAGTAAACGACTTAATGAGCGTAATAGGGTCGATTTACCACAGCCATTGGGACCGACTATCACCGTGAATTTACCGTGAGGAATATTCACTGAAAGGTCTTTGGCAATCACATTTTGTTCGTAGGCTAGTGTTACTGATTTTGTTTCAAGTGCTGCTTGATCAGCCATTGTTTCTGATGTGCTGACACAACGTGCCTTAAATGATGATTGTGTCATTATTTACCTTCTCGAATAATCAAATAAACCAGATAAAGGCCACCTAAGCTAATGGTGACAAGTCCTACTGGCAAGGTGGTGTTTTGCCAACCGTGTTGAGCAATAAAGTCAGCACTGGTGAGCAGCAATGCACCCACTAGCGCAGAGCCGAACAAGGTAATATGGCGTTGTGGATGCAGCCGACGTGCTATTTGTGGGGCAGCTAATGAAATAAAAGAGATTGGGCCGGTGATGGCTGTCGTCACTGCGGTTAATGACACGCCAACTAACATTAATACTAAGCGTGTTTTATTGACTGAAATGCCTAATGCTGCGGCGGTGTCATCGCCCATTTCTAATAATTTCATACGGGTGTTTAATAGCATTGAGAGACCGATTAACACCAATATTAATAGGGTTGCTGGCATGATGCGTGACCAAGTCATGCCATTTAGTGACCCTGCGCTCCATAAAGCTGCGGTCATCGCGGTTTCTAATGAAACGGTCAGTGACAACCATTGATTAAATGCGGTTAAAGTAGCGCTAATTGCAATACCAACAATAATCAACCTGAAGCCTGAGTGCCCATCACGATAAGCAAAGAGATAAACTAAAACCGCCGCACCTAAACCACCGATTAATGCGCCAATCACACTGTACCAATAGAGGTTACCAAATAGTGCGATGGCAATGAGTACGCCAGTGAAGGCACCAACATTAAAACCTGTAATATCAGGGCTGCCAAGTGGATTTCTGACCAATGACTGGAAAACGGCACCACTAATGCCTAATGCGGCACCAATGATGAGGGCACCGAACAACCTTGACGCTCGCCAATGCCACACGACAATCGATTGATACTTGTCTGCTTCACCGATGATTAACTGCCAAATACCTTGTAGGTTGTTGGCAATACCATGCCCAATAAACAGGGTAAAAAAGATTAATGCTAACGCTAAAGTAAACACAAAAGCTCGGCCTAAAATAGCGCGTGTAGGTTTAGGTGTAGGCGTGCGTGAAGAATGGCTGGTATTGGCGATCATAAACTACTCGCACCTTTTCGACGTACCAGATAAATAAGAATAGGTGCGCCAATAAAAGCGGTGACAATAGAGACTCTTAATTCACCAACCACTAGAACTCGGCCGATAATGTCTGCAATAAGTAATAAACAAGGTGTGAGAATAAAACTGAATGGAATGATCCATCGTTGATCAGGGCCAACCATCCAACGCGCAATATGCGGCATCATTAAGCTAACAAACCCTATTGGGCCTGCGGCGGCGGTTGCTGCTCCGCATAATAAGGTAATGGTAATTAACCCCACTATTTGCACTCGAATAGGGTTACTGCCCAGCGAAGCCGCTAATGCATCCCCTAAACCAAACGCGTTTAATGCAGGTGTAATGCTTAAGGCTAATAAACATCCGGCAATAACAACAGGTGCGATATATAAAGGGACTGACAAGGTGCGAATATCCAAACTACCTACGGTCCAAAATCGTATTTGGTCAAAGGCCAGAGGATTAAATAGAATTAATGCAGAACTAAGGCCTGCAAATACTGCCCCTAATGCTATACCTGCTAAGGTTAATTTAAGCGGGTCTACTTTACCGGCACTGAGACTGCCAATAGCAAATATCAATAAACTCGCTACTAATGAACCTAGCGCGGCATAAATGAAAAAGTCACTAAACTGTGTAGCGCCTAAAAACACCACTGCAATGGCGACTGCCAAGCTAGCGCCTAAATTGATGCCGAGTATGCCTGGGTCTGCCAACGGGTTTCGGGTGATTGCTTGTATTAAGGCACCTGAAGACCCTAAGGCCATGCCTACAAATAATCCATTTAATGTTCTTGGTAAACGACCTTCAAAGATAATTGTGCTGGTTAATCCGGGTTGGTCGGAAAATAGAACATGGTAAATATCAGTGATGGATAATGATTTAGCACCAATACATAGGCTGGCGACCATGATTAAGGCCAACAATAATATGCAAAGCATTAGCCATTGAAAACGACTTAATACTAAGCTACGTAAGCATTGTAAGGATTGATAGCGACTTGTTGAACCGTTATGAGTTTGATCATTAATCATTGCTGCTGTCACCAAACAACGACTGTAATCGTGTTAGCAAGTTGGTTGCGCTGTAATAGTCGAGCCTAAAAGTATCATTACCAACAGCATACACTTGGTTATTTTGAACTGCTTTATTGTTTTGTAAAAAACTATTGTCGAGTACTAATTGCTCTGATGCTTGTTCTGTAGCAAATAACAGAATGGATTGACCGGTTACTGCATCTGGAAATCGCTCACCTTTAGCGATAATAATGTCATCGCGAACGCCCATACTAATATCGCCTTTAATTGAATTTGGAATGGTGGCCAGCGTAAAGCCTAACTCTTCAAGTAAACGCCCTTGAGCAGATTGGCTTGTCCAAATGCTGGCGCCACTGCCATCAGGGTTATAAACCATCGCAGTGGTAGGTTGTGCAGGCAGTGTAATGCTTTGTTTGGTTTTTATGGCTTGTTGTTGGAATGAATCGATTACTGATTTCGCTTGTGCTTCTAACCCAAACAGGTCACCAAATATCTGTGCCAATTGCAGCCAGCTTTTATCATCGTAACGAATGACCAGAGTCGGGGCGATATCTTTAAGTTGATCATACAAACGCATTGCTGAGTCAGCGCCAGTGGTTGAAATGATAATAATATCGGGTTGCGCTTTAATAATAGCTTCGGCATTAGGCTCACTTTGATACAAGGCTTGTACACCTCGTTGCTCTGCAATACTGTCCCATTGACGCATAAAGCCTTTTTCTGAGGCGACGTTGGTGTTTGGCATGGTGGCACCAGAAGCGACTAAAGGCGCATCTATCGCGAGTAATGTGCCTGATAAAGTCACACTGGTAGACACGATACGTTGAGGTGGTTTATCGAGTGTTAATAGGCCCTGTGAAGTCATGATACTTCTTGGCCAACCTGAAGGGGATTTTTCGATTTGGTCGATTACTAATGTTGAATTAGTCTTTTGTGCATCGCCACAACTTACTAATAAAAACCCAGTAAAGAGTATTAAGAAAGGGCGGACAAGTAATCGAACCATATGTAACACCTTGAATAAAATAAAAATGATTATATCGTTAAATTCATCTTCTTTACACTAATGATAATCATTAATATTAAGGAGTTTGTTTAATCACTTATTAAGGTGGAGGCAGATTGCTTGGTAAAACTACAGAGGTAAATAAACGGATGTTCTGTGAGCATGGCATTAAATAAGTCCTGACATAACGATAAAGTCAGTTGCTGTACATTGAAATCTAGGCTTGTGACCATCACTGCATAGAAATCTACATAATGACTAAATTCTTCAAATATCGCTTTATATAAGCTCCCTTTGTCAGCGATTAAACGAAGTAACCTCAGTTCTAGATAAGCAAAGCGATACAACACCGCTATTTCCGCGGATTTCTGCGTTAAATTATCTCTCAATAACCCGTTATTGCTTCAATAATTCGCCTTGAACTACACAAAACTGACGGCACTGTAGAGTAAAAAATAGTACCTTATGATTTTAAGTGTAATTCCGCTTTCATTAACCAGAATTGAGGTTAAGTATATGTTGCCGTATTCACATGATGATATTTTATCGGCAGATGTATTGTTGAATATTGCTCCTATATCACCGGAGCTATTATTTGAGTTGCTTAAAAATTAGGAGACATAACAATCATTGCCTTTTGTTTTATTGAAATATTGTACTTTTAATCAATACACGTGCTATGGCTAGTTAATCTTGGCTACCATTTTATAAGTTTGTAACTCGCTAAAGAGGGCAATTAACCACTTAATTATGAGTTTATAAAGTAGTTATTTAATACTACTAAGAAATATGTCAGTTTTCATATAGGCTTCAAGGGCAACAGAAAACTTTTTAATTGCTTTTAACTTGCTCGGTATCAGGTTTCTGTTGGAAACTTGATAGCAAGAATATTCCGGAGGAGATACAGAAAGTTCTGATATTTTAACAGGATGAATTTTTTCAAATACGCGGGCTATCCAAATGGGGACGACTGCCCATTTTTCTTCTAAATCAAACATAGTGAATAATAACGAAACGGTATCAACACTAGAATATTCATTTTGATCATATTCCCACCAAAAATTATGCCAAATTTCATACTCTGGTATGTAAGAAAACAGTATTTCATTTGATGTTTTTAAATCATTAGGATGGACTATTTCTGGGTATTTTGATGATTTTGAAGAAATGACCACTCCTCTAGATTTAAATAAAGGCTTGGCAATGGCATTCGGGTATTTTAATGAATTAAGGGTCAGTCCTATATCAATATCATGACTTTCAATTAGGTCATAAATCGTTTTACTCCAGTGAGAACTAACATTCAAAGAAATAGCATTATTACTATTTATAAGATCCTTATAAAGGCTTGAAAAAACACAAGTATTTAAACTATCTATACTTGCTACTTTTAAATTCATCTTGGATTCTTGAAGTGTCCAAAGCTTAGTTTCGTTCCAAAGGTTTTTCCAGCGAGTGGCTATCTCAATAAATTCTTCACCTTTCAGCGTTAGACTGACAAGCTTTTCTCCTCGTGCTCTTATCAATAGTTTACAACCTAGTTTTTCTTCTAAATTGCGAATGCGATGACTCACTGCTGACTGTGAAATAAACAGGTTTTTAGCCGCGATAGAAAGGTTTTTTGTCTGAGTGATCACTAAAAAAGTTTCAACCTGTTCAAGATTCATAGTTCCACCTAAATGTTAAATATCAAAAACCAAACATTAAAATATTTAATATATAAGTTCAATATAATTCATTATTTTAATAACTTTAAAGCTGTTAGGTTAAATGCTCATCAGGTTTTGAGCGTATAGCCAACAATTTCAGAATTTAATTGCTGTATCAAATTCGAAGGAGCTGTCTTGAGAGAAAAATGTCGAAGGGGTAAAAATTAAGTTTCTCTTTTTGAAATAAAGAACCTTATGTATTTGAGTTAGGTTGAAGTGTTAGCACTGAAAAGTGATTAGTGATCACAGAATAAGAATTACTGAATAATTGAATAAGATATTGATGACGTTAAGAATATTTCTACCGCTTATCTAATGGCAGAGAAACAAGACAAAATACTTTTTTAAATATTTATATTCAATGGGTTAAAAGGAAGATTTGAATGAGTTACAACGAACAACAAGGTGAATTTTTTAGTGACTCACTGGTAAAAGAGATCAAAAACAAATTTTATCATGTGGATATAGATCCAATTACGAATAAAAAAAGATTATTTTACGATAACTCAGGTGGCTCTTTTAGACTTAAAGCTGCCAGTGAAACATTCAGAAAATTAGACGAGTTACCCGATTGTCCAGAGCATGGTAATGAGACCGCTAAGTGGCTTATGGATATACAAAAAGAGGGTTATCAATCAATTGAAACAATGCTGAATATTGATTCTGGAAGTATCGTTACATCCCTTACTGCATCAATGGTTATGTTCGATATGGTGAGAGCGGTAATGGAGAACGTCCCGGGGAGCAACGTTGTTACCACTATGTTAGAGCATCCATCAGCTTATGACGCGATGGTCTCCTATGCTGAAAAAACTGGAAAGGAGTTAAGAATAGCGAAAACAAATCCTTTGACGGGCGGTGTGGATGTTGGAGAAATTACAAAACTAATTGATGAAGAGACTTGTTTATTATGTTTTATGTATGCCTCAAATGTTTCTGGTGCCTTGCTAGATGAAGAAAAAATAGTTGAACAAGCTAGAAAAATAAAACCAGATCTTTATATCGTCGCAGACGCCGTTCAGCATGCACCCCATGGAATCATTGACGTCACTAAAGTACCTGTTGATGGAATAAACTTTGCTCCCTATAAATTTTTTGGCCCTCGTGGTTTTGGTGTGGGTTATGTTTCTGAAAGACTTTCCAAAATACCCCACAATAAATTAATTGCTAAACCATCTCAATACTGGCAACTCGGAAGCCCTGCGCCTGCACATTTTGCAGCACTCACAGAAGTTATTAATTATGTCTGTTGGATAGGGGAGCAGTATTGCTCTTCTGACAACAGAAGATCACTTTTTGTTGAAGGAATGAATCGAATCAAACTGCATGAAAGAGCCTTGATGAATGCGATGTTAGAAGGCACGGGAAAGGTAAAAGGACTTAGGCATATAGAAGGTGTTCATGCTTATTTGGATTGTGATGATTTGACCAAAAAAGATTTTATCATGGCTATTGGCTTTGACAATTTAGAGTATAAAAAAGCAGTAGAAATGTACGAGGAAGCAGGCGTTATTACTTTTGAACGTCTTTTATCGAGCCCTTATTCATCAAGAATGCTTGAATCTTTTGGCTTAAAGGGGGCTATCCGCGTATCGCCTATTCACTGTCATAGCCTGCAAGATATAGAAGAATTTTTAAAAATAACCGCAACACTTTGTAATCAATCACATAGTTAATTTAACTATTAATTTAACCGTTAACATTAACATTTCAAGGAGTAGAAAATGGAAATAGACGTACCAAAAGAGAGCAAAAATAAAGAAACAGAGTTGGGGTTGTACCATTAGCTTTAGCGAATTTTGTTGTTGGTGAACATAAGTTATTTATCGACATCAATGCATAAAAACATGCAATTTAAATGAATGGCTAACTCATTATTTAGCCTTGTATATTCAACTAACATTATTTCAGTGCCTGTTTATGCTTAACTATTTTATGACACTTCCTTTATTTATGGTGAGTCGTGTTCACAAGCTAACTCTGTATTAATGACCAATGTTATTTTACTGAGTAACTTGTTGATGATAGATAAGTAGGGATGAAACAGGAAAATATTGAAAACAAATTAAATAAAGGAATTAATATGTTTATTAAAAAACTAGCGATTACTGCAATCGCAGGCGCAACTTTGATGGCAACATCTGCTATGGCTCAAACAAAGCATGTTGTTATTGGTACTGGCGGTCAAACAGGTGTTTATTATCAGGTTGGTGGGGCAATTTGTCGTTTAGTTAATAAAGGCACAGCAAATCACGACATAAATTGTACACATACTACTGGCGGCTCAGTAACTAATATTAATGGTCTGCGCTCTGGTAATCTGGATATGGGGGTCGCTCAATCTGATTGGCAATTCCATGCTTATAACGGTACCGCGCCTGATCAATTCCCAGAGGGGGCATATAAAGAGCTACGATCGGTTTTCTCTGTTTATCCAGAACCGTTCACTGTTGTTGCGCGCACTGACTCTGGTATCAAGACCTTTGCCGATCTGAAAGGTAAAAAAGTAAATGTCGGTAACCCGGGTTCTGGCTCACGTGGCACTATGGAAATCGTGATGGATAAAATGGGTTGGACAATGGATGATTTTGCCGTTGCATCTGAGCTTAAGTCATCAGAACAAGCTGCCGCTTTATGTGATGGTAAAGTAGATGCGATCATCTTCACTGCTGGACATCCAAATGGTTTTACACAAGAAGCAACGACTACTTGTGATGCGATTATCGTACCGGTAGATAATGCAGAGACGCAAGCACTAGCTGCTGACAACCCTTATTATGCATTGACGACTATTCCTGGTGGCATGTACAAAGGTACGGATACAGATACAGTTACATTTGGTGTCGCTGCAACGTTCGTCAGTACAACAAACACAGATCCAGAAGTCGTGTATCAAATGGTTAAGGCTGTATTTGAAAACTTTAAACGTTTCAAAAAAATGCATCCTGCTTTTGCTAATCTAAAAGAGAGCGATATGATCAGCAAAAACCTATCTGCTCCATTACATGAAGGTGCAGTACGTTATTACAAAGAAAAAGGTTGGATGTAATTAGTTAAGCTACTTGTTTTTAAAGTAGATATACCTAGCCACTTCTCCGTGTTATTGGGTGAGGTGGTTGGGTATCAATACAGATAAAGCAGAACTAATTGATAGCTAATTAATAACTAATCAATAATCAATCAAGATAGACACTATTCACTATTTACGATTCACCATAAGCAATAAAAGGAATCGCTTCGTCTGTCATCAAGAAACTTTAGGCTGTTCGTGGGCACTAGTAGCAATACAATACCGCTTAATACAACATAATAAGTACGATAAATAGTTTCACATCTGGCTGTAATTTCATTATTACAGCACCACTTTACTATCAATTAAAACGGCACCATCACCGAGTGTAGCAAGCTTATCGTTTTCATTGTATAACGGACATGCATCCATCGATAAACAACCGCAACCAATACAACCTGTTAAGTAGTCGCGTAACTTTTCCATACTCTGAATACGTTGATTTAAGCTTTCTTTCCAATGCATAGACAAACGTTGCCAATCTTTCTGGTTCGGGGCTGTTTTGCCTTGTAATGTATCGAGTTGCTCTTTAATTTCAGATAGTGTTATTCCCATCTTTTGTGCCGCTTTAATGAGTGAAACACGACGTAGTACTTGTTTATTATAACGGCGTTGGTTACCTATATTACGAGTACTTTTAATAAGTCCTTTTGTTTCATAAAAATGCAACGTAGACACTTTTACACCACAACGTTTAGCCACTGCACCTACAGTTAGCGCATCTTCACGTACTAAATTACTATCCATTTTGTGCTCTCTTCACTCATTATTATGCTTTGAATTAACGACTTAATGCTAAGATTGAAGTTCTGAAAAGCTATTGATGTTTATACCCATCACACTAATTAACTGAGCTATTTTACTGGTTAAAATCACTTATTGCTTCGTTGTAAGTTTCGTAAAGGGAATAACCATTAAAGAATTAACATCCTTTGGTTAATTTTCCGATAGACGATTAACGAAGTTAATCTTCGAAAGGCTCAATCTACGCCTTAAACTAAGTCATTTTTCCTACGTGAAATTTAAATTACTTATTTAATGTAATCGGTATTAAAACGATATCACTATTTTAACATTATATTAATTAACTCTTGACCTCAAGTTAGGTTGAGGATTTATAGTGCATAAAACCTCAATACCTTTATGGAGAAAATCATGTACTTAGAACACTTAAATTTAACGGTTAGTAATATAGAAGAAACATTAAAATTTTACCGCGTTGCATTTCCTAATTGGCATGTAAGGGGAGAAGGCGACCAAATTTGGAATGGTAAACCCCGAAAGTGGTTACATTTTGGTGATAATAATCAATATCTTACATTTTGTGATGATGGTGAAGGAAGTAATCGTGATTTAAGTGGTCATCAAGTAGGATTAGCCCACTTTGCATTTGTCGTGACTAATTTAGATGCGATGCAAGCACGTTTATTAAAAGCGGGCTTTAAACAAGCAAAGGATGGTGCAGAAGACCCTTATCGTTCTAACTTATATTATTTGGATCCTAATGGGTTTGAAGTGGAGTTTGTGGAATACCATAGTGACTTGAATGAACAACGAAATGCGTATGCATCGTAACAATTTAGTAAGTAAATACAAAAATAGTAGGTTAATACAAAAATAGTAGATTAATACAAAAAATAAAATCGATTGAGTTAGATTGCAAATATTTACGGCCTTGATTGAAACTGTAATAAAACAGTGTAGCTCATCAAGATCATTAACTCCGCATTGAGCTAACTAGTACAATGCGGAGTTAATTAAGCAATGTTAAAAATACTGGCTTATTATTTATGTTGTTCGTTGCAGCTCATAATAAGTATCAACATCAACATCAACATCAACATCAATAGAAAATTAATAGTTTCTTTTGATAAAAAAATTAACGTGTTTCTACTTCGATAACTTTCAAACTCAGTAATTTATTTGTCCAATTAGTCTTGTCGATTCCATCAATCCAAATAACTCGACTATTTCGGGGCTCACCTTTACGTAAATAGGTTTCAGGCAATCTAAAGGTTGCTTGCCAAACATTAACCGTTTTTTCAGTTATTTTATTGGCATTATCATCATAAAAACTGATAGCGACCTTAACAATAACAACACCATCAGCATTATCACTAGATAGGATAAATTTCAAACCAAGGGCTTGATCTCGCCACACAGAATCACTGTAGGTAACTTTTACATCATATTTTACCGCAGTATTTAATAAGCCGGAATGTAATAGAGAAGACTTATTGTTTGAAGCTTGTACTGAATTAGAAGCGGTTACTGCAGTTGAATCAATAGTGTCTGACGGAATTGTATTATTAGCTTCTTCTACATTATCAGTACTAATGGCGATATATTCCCAAGTGTAATCATCATGCAGTAAGACTGTTGCACCACTATCAAGCGTAACGGTACCAAGGTTAGCTGCGGATGAACCTAAAGTGACAGAGCTGAGTAATAAAAATAATGTGTACTGTAGATAACGTGAAGACATAAATTTCAACTTTTATAATTTGATTTGGTTTGATATGAAGCATACAGGATATTTATATGAATAATCAAAGTCCTATATAACTAAATAGAAATTGTAAAACTTTGGATATCTAAATATTTGAAGGTTGATATTGTCAGTTATGCTTTTAGTATTTATAGCATCAAAGCTATTAATGGGGGACCCATTAGTTATTGGTTATTGATTTTTTAGAAACGTTAGCGGCTTATACAAGCAATAAAAGTAAACTCTGAATAGCCAGTAAGCATCAATGACAGAGGCATTACGAAAGCACTAACCAAGCTATTTTTTCTTAACAACCCGATAAATACGTTAATCAGCGACAGCTAAAATATTTCATTTTTAATCCTGTAAGTAATTCTGTTATCAATCAGTTTATTTTTGTTAGCTATTTAATTTTTCTTCACTAAGGAACAACGTTATTTATAAGTCTTAAATTAATGGATGTCTGAGTTTACTTATGAGGTTATTTAGCATTTTAAACACAAAGACCTTAAAAAATACTTTCAAACATGAAGTGTTTTAGGAAGTAATACCGATTACATTAAATAAGTGATCTAAATTTTGTGCAGGAAAAATGACTTAGTTCAAGGCGAAAATTGAGCTAAATGGTTGTTCCCTTTACGAAATTTACAACGAAGAAATAAGTTGTTTTAACAAGTAAAATAGATAACTTAATTAGTGTGATTGGTATAAGCCAAACCATCAGCGTAAATTGCGTATGCAACTTACCGCAATCGATACCGCACAAAAACTGATGGTTATTGATGAGCTAGTTATGAAACTAGTTTATTACGACCATTATTCTTCGCCATATACAGTTTTTCATCGGCAAGTATTAACATAGATGTAATATCATTTTGTATTCCATGAAATAGACCAATAGAGACCGTAATGTTAATTTTAACTCCCTCATTTTCATAAGGTGTTGATTCTATTTTTTGTCTCAAATTTTCAAAAAGATCAATTGCTTTCTTTAAGGATAAATCATCAAGAACGACACAGAACTCTTCTCCTCCATTTCTCGTAATAAGATCTTTTTTTCTAAAATTAGATTTTAAAATTTGACTGATTAATCTTAAAACATCGTCACCAATAATATGACCATAGGTGTCATTTACCTGTTTAAAATGATCTATATCTATCATAGCAACGGATAAACGGCTGTTTGAAATAAGCGCTGATTGTATCATCTGTTTAGATTCAGTTTCTAAAGCACGACGATTTTTTAATTGGGTAAGGGGATCAATTATCGCTTCAATATTTTTTTCTTTGATGGTATCTAATACTTCAAGAACTTGCATAATACGAAGGTTTAATTGCTCTTTTACAAATGGCTTAGTGATGAAGTCATTTGCTCCTTTTTTTAAAAATTCGATAGAAAGCTGGCTATTATAACCATGTGGGGTGATCCCAAGTATTCCAAGCATGGTGGAAGGGAACTGTTCTCGTATATCTTCAACAAGCTCTACACCTTGAATATCACCGCTTATATCTAAGTCAATTAAAACGAGTTGAATATCCGCATGAGTTTTTAATAACTCTAACGTCGTTTTCGCATCACTACTTTGTAAAGAATCTAACCCAAACTGCTTTAAATTTTTTGCTAATTTATTACGGAAAGTCTCAGAGCCATCTACGATCAATGCTTTTATAAAACTATTTTTATAAACCCGTTCTATTAATCTTGTACTATAAAGTAGATCACTATTCGGCTTTTTGATTAGATATTCAAATACACACTTATCCAGTAATATTTCTCGAATTTCAGCAGAGTATTCTTGTGTATATACAATCGTTGGAATTTTATGTTCAAGTAACAAATCTACACTTTGTCCTTCCATTGCTCCATCAAGAAAATAATCAAGTAGGGCAATAAATACATTCTCTTTATTTATCGCTAAATATTCCTGTAACTGTTCAAAATTTTCTACGCTATCTATAGAATAAGTAAAATTTTTCCTCAGCTCTTCAATCTTATTTTTTAATAATTGAGGATTATCTTCTATTAATAGTATTTTTTTCATTTTAACCTTTTACTCAGTCATAAACTTTTTTTCATATTACATCAAAATCTCCATGGGTGTTACCTGTATGTAAGTTATTGATACATATTATTTAGTTGTTAATTACAATAAAGAAATGAATCCCATCTACATTGAATTATGGTAATAGGTAAACTATTTTTCAGGCATGTTATCTTGTATTTAAGAGGCTGTTCGTTATGAATCCATATCGCCAACCACAAATGTCATTATCTGACCCGTATGAATTATATTACTCTAATTTTTAATATCTCTCTTTGGATCTACCTTAATGAGACGACCTTATTGGGTTTCGACGACAGAGCGTTTCTTCCGAAGTTTAAAGTATGAGCAATTGAACGATCAAATATTCAAAACAAAGAAAGCAGTTGAGCTAAGCATTTTAGATTATCTTCCTTACTATAAGGATAAACGCCGGCATTCAGTTAATGGGTATTTATACCAATTCAATATGAAAATAAAGTAGCTAAGAAAGTGTCCGTTTTTATTAAGCATTACACAATTAACTGGCTAGCTAAATATAAAGAGTAAGTTGTAAACTAATTATTTAAAATAACGGTAATTTTTCACGCACTTTAAATACGTAATAAATAATTAATTTAGAAAAATTTTCTCTAAAAATTTTTTAGGAGAAAAAAGTGGCACGAAACTTCCTTAATTATATGTATATACAACATATATGAGCATTCTGTATAAATATGCACCAATTTGACGCGATTTAAGAGCTAAAAGTGTGCAAGATATAAGACTCAAGTAAAAAACCATTGGTAACGAAGCCTAAAATAAAGCTACTACATAGCTTTATTTTAGGCTTTTTTTTTAATTTTTTTAGGGATACTTTTTGTATGAAAGACATTTCAGTAGGGCTATTATTTTCAACTGAAGGTTCATATCGTCATATGGGGCGTAGCGCTTTAGAAGGTGCTCTTTTTGCTATTGAGCAAATAAATGAAAGTAAATCTTACCCTTTCAAATTAATAGGAGAGTCTGAAAACCCAAAAGGAATTGATGACTCATACATTTCTTCTATTAGACATCTTTTAGATAAAGAAGTGACTCACTTTTTTGGACCGATTACCTCTAGTGCTCGAAAAATATTACTGCCAGAAATTCAAAAAAATAAAGCGATGTTGTGGTTTAGTAGTCCTTACGAGGGGTATGAATGCGAAGAGCAAGTTGTTTATATCGGTCCATGTCCTAATCAAAATCTTATGCCTCTAATGAATTATGCTTTACCAAAATACGGTAATAAAGTCGCTTTAGTCTCTTCTAACTATGTATGGGGCTGGGAAAGTAGCCGGATTGCTAAAGAAATTGTGAGTGTTAATTCTGGAAATGTTGTTTTTGAGGGATTGTTTCATATGCAAGAGACTGATTTTACTCTTTGTATAAATAATATCTTAAAAGACAAACCAAGTTTTATTATTAATAACCTAGTTGGTGAATCAAATTACGCTTTCTTAAAGCAACTTAATGAAGCTTTAAAATATACAGTTATGACAGTGCTTAGCTGTAACTTGACTGAATGTGAACTAGACGTTTTAGGTGAATTACCTAATTTAGCGTTATTAAGTTCAAATCCCTTCTTTGAAACAACGAATTTACCTGAATTATCCAACAATAATACGTTAACTTCACAAGGAAGGCGCTCTGGTTATTTTTGGGCTGCATACCTTTCGATATTTGCATTTGCTAAAGCTATTAAATTAACTGCTTCATTAGATATTGAAAAGGTTCAATCAATTTTACCTGATATCGAATTGGTTAGTCCTAATGGCGAATTAATTAAAATAAATAAAAATCAACATACAAGTTTACCTTGCACTGTTGCCTTAAGAGTTAACGACTACTTTGAAAGCAAGTTAGAAACTCAAATCATAGACCCTAATCCATTTATGTCTTTTCAAAATATAGTCGTAAATCCTAAAGTTATTGAACTTTCAACTTATTCTAAAAGGTTAAAAGCTATATGAAATCTGGAAACCAAGAAATATACGTTTTATCCAACAAAGACCGAGACATTTCTAGCCTGAATAAAGTTGCTAATCGATTGGGTTTTGATATTACTCCATTTAGTCATGCCAATTTACCTAAGAATAATAATGCAGTCATTTTTGATGTTGCAACGATCCTTGAGTTTAAATGCAAAGCTATATTTGAGCATAACAGGCCATTAATTGCGCTTGTTTCTCATGCAACACCATCTGAAATTCAACATGCCATGGAATTAGGGGCATATGCGGTGGTAACAAGACCTATACATCAATTAGGATTGTTATCAGCACTACAAGTTTCCTCTATTCTATCCAAAAAAACAGATGATAAAGAAAAGCAATATAACAATCTAAGACGTAAACATTTATCACGCTGTTCAGTTATTAAAGCGGTAATTTCATTTATGGATGAATTTAACGTTAACGATCAAAAAGCTTATGAAATGATCCGTACCATTTCAATGTCAAAGAACATAGAAGTTGAAACTCTTTGTGAAAATTTAGTTAAAAGTACGAGTTGTAATGATGTTTACAACAAAGGAGCTTAACAATGTTCTTAAAGTTACTTTGTAATAGACCTTCTAACATTTTTGCTTTGGTAGTTGTAATGGTACTTGTTAGTTCTGCAATATTTGCTCCTTTGTTAGCCCCATTCGATCCGACAGAGCAATTCTTTGATGGATTAACTATTGAAGGGGCGCCTTTACCGCCGAATTCAAGGTTTCTTTTAGGTACTGATTTACTAGGTCGAGACCTCTTATCTAGAATTATTTATGGTTCACAAACTTCTTTAGTCATAGGGTTAGTTGCTAATAGTGTTGCCATTTTTATTGGTGTATTAGTTGGGGTAATTGCTGCATATGTAAAAGGATTTGTGGGCTCAGCATTAATGCGATTTACTGACTTAATAATGGCATTTCCAGCCTTATTATTAGCTATTGCTTTAGCTGCGATATTTACTCCAAGCATCTGGATTGTAGCGATGGTAATTGCATTGGTGAACTGGGTACAAATAGCACGCGTCATTTACTCAGAAACATTAGCTATTAGTGCTAAAGACTTTGTAATGGCTGAAGTATCAATTGGTATTTCCCCTATTAAAATATTGTTTTACCACATACTTCCCCATCTTTTACCTACTATTTTAGTTTGGGCCACACTAGGTATTTCAACGACAGTATTACTTGAAGCAACGCTTTCATACTTAGGTGTAGGTGTACAACCACCCACACCTAGTTGGGGAAATATTATTTTTGAAAATCAAACCTATTTTACTATTTCGCCTTGGTTAGTGTTTATTCCTGGTTCAGTGATTATTCTGCTTTCTTTGAGTTTTAATATTCTTGGAGATGCTTTACGTGATGCATTAGATCCAACACTCAATGGGAGAGGTGACGCATGATTAAGTTCCTCATAAAACGAATTTTTTACGCCTTTTTAATACTCATTGGTGTTTCAATGATTACTTATGCATTGCTGTACCTAATACCTGCTGATCCAGCAAGGCAAATCGCAGGCAGAAGTGCAACAGCTGAAACAGTCGCTAATATACGAAGCCAGTTAGGTTTAGATCTTCCTTTTTACCAACAATACCTTCAATACCTGCTCAATATATTACAAGGGGATTTTGGTAGGTCTTGGTTACAAAAAACTGAGGTGTCTACTTTAATTGCAGCGCGCTTGCCAGCTTCTCTGGAATTAATGGCAGCAGGAATTTTAATTGAGCTAGTAATTGGTCTATCACTAGGGATAGTTGCTGCACTTAAGCGAAACACTATCATTGACCGAGCTGTCATGATCTCATCATTTGTCGGTGTTTCTGCACCTCAGTTTGTAGCTGCCATGTTATTTTTATATATATTTTCCATAAAACTTGCTTGGTTTCCAATAGGTGGTTACGGAGAATTTAAAAACCTTATTTTACCTGCTTTTACACTAGGTATTTTAGGATGTGGTTGGTATTCACGTATGTTTCGCTCTTCAATGATAGAAGTGTTACATCAAGATTTTGTTCGTACAGCTAGAGCAAAAGGCCTGAATAATTTTCAGGTAATAACTCGTCACATTATTCCAAATTCATTGCTCCCTATCATATCAATGATAGGGATTGATATTGGAATTTTTGTTGGAGGGTTAGTTGTGGTTGAGTCAGTTTTTGGCTGGCCAGGAATAGGTCAATTAGCATGGCAAGCAATACAGAGAGTAGATACTCCAATTATCGTTGCAGTAACGTTGGTATCAGCGTTTGCAATAGTAATTGGTAATTTAATTGCTGATTTGATTGCACCGTTGATAGATCCAAGAATCGATATTAAAAGTATGTAAATTCAAAAACAAGGAAGGACTATGAAAAAATCACACTTATTAAATACGTTGTTTTTATGTTTAAGCGTAGGTTCAGTTCAAGCAGCAGAAATTAAACAAGGTGGCTCTATGATAGTTACCTATAAAGATGATGTTTCAACTTTAGATCCTGCCATTGGCTACGATTGGCAAAATTGGTCAATGATTAAAAGTATTTTTGATGGCTTGTTAGATTACAAACCAGGCACTACTGAATTAGAACTTGATTTAGCTGAAAGCTATACGATTTCTGATGATGGACTAATTTACACATTTAAATTAAAACCAGGCGTAAAATTTCATAATGGTAGAGAAATGACCGCAGTTGATGTTAAATATTCAATTGAACGAACAATCATGCCAACAACTCAAAGTCCCGGCGCGGGTTTCTATGGTTCAATTGATGGTTTTGACGAACTTAACCAAGGTAAAGTTAAAACACTTGATAGTATTAAAGTCATCAATGATCATGAAATCCAATTTAACCTTAAACAACCAGATGCAACCTTTTTACACGTGCTTGCCTTAAATTTCTCATCCGTTGTTCCAAAAGAAGAAGTTATTAAATGGGGGCTCGATTTCGGTAAACATCCAGTTGGAACAGGTGCATTTTTCCTCGATGAATGGAAAACCGGACAATCTCTATCCTTAAAACGTAATACGAGCTATAACAAAAATGGTTTACCTTACTTGGATAATATTAAATTTGAGTTTGGTCAAGAGCCTGTCGTTGCTTTATTGCGACTTGAACAAGGAGATGTTGATTTAGCCGGGGATGGGATCCCACCAGCAAAATTTTTACAACTTAAAAACGATCCTAAATATAAAGACTCAATCGTAGCTGGAGATCAGTTACATACAGGTTACGTCACTATGAATGTTGAAATTGCTCCTTTTAATAAACTAGCTGTACGTCAAGCCGTTAACATGGCAGTTAATAAAGATCGTATCGTACGAATTATTAATGGGCGAGCAGTACCTGCAAATCAGCCTTTACCACCTGCAATGCCTGGTTACTCAAAAGAGTATAAAGGCTATGAATTTGATATAGATAAAGCAAAATCACTACTTAATGAAAGTGGTCTTAGTGATGGTTTTACTACACAACTATATGTTGCCAATACAGAGCCTCAACCTCGTATTGCACAAGCTATCCAACAAGATTTATCTAAAATAGGCATCACTGTTGAAATTAAATCGCTAGCCCAAGCGAATGTAATAGCAGCAGGTGGGGATAAAACCCAAGCACCGATGATATGGTCTGGTGGTATGGCTTGGATTGCTGATTTCCCAGATCCATCTAATTTTTATGCGCCAATATTAGGTTGTGCTGGAGCAGTAGAAGGCGGCTGGAATTGGTCTTGGTACTGTAATGAAGAGTTAGATAAGAAAGCAAATTTGGCTGATTCTATGGCGAAGCCAGAAGACCAAGATAAGCGTATTAAACTTTGGGAAGAAATATATTTAGAGGTGATGGCTGATGCTCCTTGGGTACCTGTATTTAATGAACGCCGTTTTACCATCCGTTCACAACGTTTGGGTGGTGCAGATGCAATCTTCGTAGATCCAGTACACGTTCCTGTTAACTATGATCATGTGTGGGTGAAAGATGTGCAATAAATGTAATGATTTAATAAGAACAATCCATAGTGAGAACCATCACTTTGGTTGGGATAATAGCATTGAGCCAGTGCACAGAATAAAACCTGGTACGACATTGGAGTTCCAATGTTTAGATAGCTCTGGAGGGCAGTTAAATAAGCACTCAAATTTATCAGATCTTACTGATTTAGATTTTAGTCTTATAAATCCTGTTACAGGCCCCATTTATGTAGATGGGGCTAAACCTGGAGATTTATTAAAAGTCACCGTGCACGAGTTTAAAGCAAGTGGATTTGGTTGGACGGCTAATATACCGGGGTTTGGTTTACTGTCAGATCAATTTAAAGAGCCTGTATTAAATATTTGGGATTACGATGCAAATAAACCTACAACCAGTGCTTTTGGTAAATTTGCTAATGTACCACTTAAACCTTTTGCTGGGACAATGGGAGTCGCGCCCAGCGAATTAGGCTTACACTCAGTTGTGCCGCCTAGACGTGTAGGCGGTAATCTTGATATTAGAGATTTAAGTGCAGGAACAACGCTTTATTTACCAATAGAAGTGGAAGGTGCTTTATTTTCAGTCGGTGATACTCATGCAGCTCAAGGCGATGGCGAAGTCTGTGGTACCGCGATTGAAAGCCCAATGGATGTCGTATTGGAATTTGATGTCGTCAATAACAAATCAATAACATCACCTTTCTTTACAACACCTGGTCCAGTTACTAGGCATCTTGATGGTAAAGGATACCAAGTAACAACTGGTATAGGGGCTGATATGCTCGAAGGGGCGCGTAATGCTCTAATGCAAATGGTCGATTTATTAAGTCATCAGCATAATATGCCACCAGAACAAGCATATATGTTGTGCTCTGTTTGTGGCGATTTACGTATCAGTGAAATAGTAGACGCACCTAATTGGGTTGTTAGCTTCTATTTTCCTAATATTGTCTTTGAATAAAGAAATAAGCGCATTGTTTTTCAATGCGCTTTTTTAATGGGGTAACAATATTTATGGATAAATTATTGTCAGTTGAAGGCTTACATATCGGTGTAGGTAAAAAAGATAAATATATTGAAATCGTAACAGATTTAAATTTCACTCTAGAAAAAGGGAAAACTCTATGTATTGCTGGTGAATCTGGTAGTGGCAAATCACTATCAAGTTTAGCAATTATGGGTCTTTTACCTAAAGCGGTTAATGTATCTAAAGGGACAATTAATTTTAATAATAAAGATTTGCTTAAATATTCTGAGAAACAGATGCAACAAACTCGTGGTCAAGATATTGCCATGATATTTCAGGAGCCAATGACATCATTGAATCCATTAATGACAAATGGTTATCAATTAATAGAAGCTATAAGAGCAAACCAAATATGTTCAGTTTCAGAAGCTAAACATAAAGCGTTACAAATATTTGATGCTGTGAAAATTCCACAAGCAGCTAAAAGGTTCAATCAATATCCTCATGAAATTTCAGGTGGAATGAGGCAAAGAGTGATGATAGCCATCGCGTTATCTTGTAATCCGAAAATCCTAATTGCTGATGAACCAACAACTGCGTTGGATGTAACAATTCAGGCCCAAATTTTAACGTTATTAAGGGAGTTGCAGCAAGATTTTAATACTGGTTTGCTGATGATTACCCATGATATGGGAGTGGTAGCTGAAATGGCAGATGATGTCATTGTCATGAATAGAGGTATTGTTGAAGAAACGGGTAGTTTAACTAAGGTTTTTTCTTTACCCGATTCAAAATATACGCAAAAATTATTGAACTCAGTACCTAAATTAGGGGAAGCCCAACATTTAAAAAAAATAGAACATCAAGAACCATTATTAGAAGTAAAGGATTTGTCAGTTAGATTTCCTGTAAAAAAATCTTTCTTAAGCCGAATAAATTATGAAGTAAGGGCGGTTAGTAATATTAATTTTAACATCATGCCAGGTGAAACATTGGGACTTGTGGGAGAAAGTGGGTGTGGAAAATCAACAACCGGCAAAGCAATCATGAACTTAATTGATTTTGAAGGAAGTGTTAAATTAGAACAATCAGAAATGAATGGTTTATCGGGCGCAACATTAAGGAACAAACGTAAAGATATACAAATGATTTTTCAAGACCCATATGCTTCATTAAATTCAAGGAAACGGATCGTTGATTTAATTGCTGAGCCATTATTACTACATAAAATAGTAACAAAACATAAAGTAAGGCAACGTGTGTCAGAGTTATTAATTCAAGTTGGGTTAGATGACAGTGCTTTAGACAGATATCCCCATCAATTTTCTGGCGGTCAACGCCAACGTATTTCTATTGCTAGAGCAATTGCATCAGCACCTAAAATAATAATCGCAGATGAATCTGTATCGGCTTTAGACGTAACAGTTCAGGCACAAATTTTAGCGTTATTACATGATTTGCAAAAAACACTTGGTATTAGTTATCTATTTATTTCACATGATATGGCTGTTATTGAACAAATATGCCATCGAGTAGCAGTAATGGATTGTGGTAAAATAGTTGAAATGGGGCCCACTGAACAAGTTGTTCAAAACCCTCGACATAGCTATACACAAAGACTCATGCAGGCGGTGCCTATCGCTAAATTGAATAGTAGACGTGATTTTAAGTCATTATTAGATATCCATGAATTAGTTAATCCCATTTATTTAAGCAATGCAAAAGAAGAATTAGTTCGTTATCAAATTTTCAATGGTAACCATCAAGTAGCCATTAATTAGTTTGTGGTTATTAAGCTTATTTTGTAATGGCAATGTTGCGACAGCTATCAACTAATCTATCAGTTCTAATAACAGGTTTAATGATAATGTGACTTCAGAAACAAACTATTAGCAAGTCGGTAACATAGATAATGAAGTGATGGCAACGCTGAACGCTAATAATCAATCAATACCAATTATTCTCCTTGTTATCAAAAAGATGGGGAAGTTTATAAATGGATCATCGTGGTGCTAGCTGCACTTTTAATGCTCCTCATCTCCACTCTAATAAGCTGTTTTTTGTACTATTAATATATTGCCATTAATAATGTAATTTTAACTTAAGTTGTTGATTTAAAATTAACTGTTTTTCATTCTGTAACACAGCCTTTGTGTTGGCTCCAAATTTGCTTTAACAAAATAAATAAAAAAGCTTACAACAGAAAATTAAAAAAACGATAGCAAGTTGTTAACACTCTCTAACATTAATAATGGCGTGTTGATAATGCTTAGATCCAACGAAAAATGAGACTTATTGTACTTATCCACCACCAATTTGACTGAATATTAGAGAAGTGAAATTCTTAAGGGTGTTCTTAATTATCAGCCAATAACTCTGCTCTAATTTTAATAAATCACTGAACTAACTGGAAACAAAGGAATGAAAATGAAATCACTTAAAAAACTATTAACAATGTCATTAATCGCCACTGCGGTAATGTCGACTAGTACCTCCATTAGTGCTGCTGAAAAAGATTGGCGCATGGCAACACCATGGTCAGGTGGCCCTTGGTTAGAGCGTGACGCTCAAAATTTTGCAGATCACGTGAATAAGCTGAGTAACGGTGACTTTAATATCAAAGTATTTCCAGGTGGCACCTTAGGCAGTGCATTAAAAGTGACTGAAACGGTAAAGTCAGGCGTCGCACAGTTAAGCCATAATTATATTAGCTATGACTATGGTGTAGATCCAACCACTTCATTACTCGCTGGACACTCAAGTGGATTAACGCCAGAAGAGTTTATGTTATGGATATATAAAGGTGGCGGTCTTGAACTATACGAACAGTTTCGTTTAGAAAAGTCTAAAGTTGTCGCGTTTCCTTGTTCAGTTTTAGGTACTGAAATTTTTCTTCACTCAAGTAAAAAAGTGCAAACGCTGGAAGATTTTCAAGGTTTACGTCTAAGAACGTCAGGTGCATGGGCTGAAATCGCCTCTCGCTTAGGCGCATCTACAGTTGTTATGGCAGGTAGTGAAATTTATAGCGCACTTGAACGTGGCGTAATTGATGCTGCTGAATGGGGAAGCCCTGAAATGAATAAACCGACTGGTTTTCATGAAGTTGCTAAATACGTAATGGTTCCAGGTGTACATCAATCTGGTGGCGTACTTGAATGTCAGGTAAACAAACGCAAATGGGATAGTTTAAACGAACAAGAGCAAAACGTACTTCGCAGCTCGGCTAAACTCTCTGTATTCGATTCATGGCTTGCATCTTCATACGCTGATTTAGCCGCTTACCAAGAATTAAAAGATGGCAAGAACGAAATCGTTAATTTAGATCCTAGCTTTATTACTAAGATTCTTGAAGAAACAATGGCATGGGAAGACGAAAACGCTGCAAAAAATCCTTGGTTTGCAAAAGTGCTGACTTCTCAGCGCAAGTTTAAAGAAGATATGAATAACTGGTCAGAGTATCGCCTAAAAATTGGAGAGTCAGAACTATAAAAAATAAGGGAAGCGGCTGAATTACGGTCTCTTCCCTTTTTTGTTTTCAGCTATTCGGATCCGTCACATTAGGAATACAATGATTCATATCAAAATAATAAAAGTAATAGAAATGACAACACGGTTTTTTGGTGGCATTGCAGCACTATTAATACTACCGCTTGTTGCTGCATTGATTATCGAAGTTTTTAGCCGACATGTTTTAGGCTCGCCGACTGTTTGGGCATTTGAAATTAGTTATATGGTAATGGGGACTCTTTTCGTACTTGGCATGGCGAATGCACTTCGACTCAAGCAACATGTAAGTGTAGATCTACTTACCATGAAAATGCCAATCAGAGTCGTTGCGTTCATTCGAATGATATTTTACTTCATGTTGTTGCCAATCCTCATGTGGCTAACATGGGAGCTGGCTTATTATTTTTACGAGGCTTTTGAAAGTGGTGAGCGGTCTGGACGCTCAGCATGGAATCCAATCGTTTGGCCTATTTACTTTACTTGGTTCTTAGGCTTTTTATTACTAGTTTTACAACTGATTGCAGAACTTATTAAAGCCATCATCACCCTGACTAGTGGAAAAGAGGATGACTTATATGAATGAGTTTCTACCTATTTTAATGTTCCCTGTACTTATCTTATTTATCTTTGCAGGTGTACAGATTGCTTTTGCGATGCTCCTAACAGCCGCTATTTTTGGCTTAATAATGTTTGGTGACGTAACCGCTTATCAACTACTAACAAAAATTGAAGAAACAGCCTCTAACTCTATATTGGCCGCAGTTCCATTATTTATCTTTATGGGGGCTATGCTAGAAAAGTCTGGCATAGCTGAAAGACTATTCCACGCTATCCATTTGTGGACAAAGCGTCTTCCGGGTGGAATTGGCGTTGGAACTATACTGCTTGGCGCTATATTCGCAGCATCCAGTGGCGTTGTCGGTGCAACCGAAGCGGTTATTGGTCTACTGACGATTCCTGTTATGTTGAAGCATCAATATGATAAACGCTTACTATCAGGGGTCATTTGCGCAAGTGGTTCGTTAGGTACTGCTATTCCGCCTTCTATTACCGTTATCGTGCTAGGACCAGTTGCAGGAATATCTGTTGGTCAGTTATTTAATGGCTTGCTTATACCTGGCCTATTAATGGCTGCTTTATTTATTATCTATGTCATTGCCATCGCGTATTTTAAACCCAATATGGCACCAAGAGAACAGGATGACGAGGTAGAGGTATCGCTTGCTGAAAGATTGAAAGTCACCGTTACAGCAATCATTCCCGCAGCTGCTCTGATCTTTACGGTTCTCGGTACTATTTTACTGGGGCTGGCAACACCAACTGAAGCTTCCGCTTGTGGGGCATTAGGTGCTGTCATTTTGTCTGTTTGTTACCGAAGCTGTAAATTAAAAGTCCTTTGGGAATCGATGCTGAGCACCGTAAATATCACCGCAATGATTTTACTGATCGTAATGACTGGCAACATGTTTGCAGGCATCTTCTTTGCGACAGGTGGCATGCAAACCGTGCAATCACTGCTAACAGGGTCTGGTTTCAGTCCAACTACTGTCCTTGGATTGATCCTGTTAATTGCCTTTATTGCAGGTTTTTTACTGGATATGATGTCGGTTGTGCTGATCATTATTCCAGTTGCCATTCCAATTGTCCGTTTGTTAGGTTTTGACGACATTTGGTTCTGTGTTGCGTTCTTAGTGGTATTACAAACCAGCTACCTAACGCCGCCACTGGCCCCGTCAATCTTCTATTTAAGAGCTATTTCACCGCCGAGTATAACGCTAAAGCACATGTACGCAGGTGTCGTTCCTTTTATCTGTATTCAACTGGTTGTTCTATTTGTCATACTCGCTTTTCCAGAAACAGCACTCTGGTTACCGCGTATTCTTGGCGCTAAAGACTGGTAATTTAGTAAAAGTATAACCCAGTAGCCATGTTTCTCTGGGTTATACAAAAGCTGAACACCATGACGAATAACTAAGTTGATGTCTCTATACCAATACAACATTCCCATAATTTACGACATGCTAGGCATTCAATTCATATTAAAAATATCGCTCTACCAAATATTCGTGAGAACCACGTACATAATCAGCCCCCTGTGTCAGCATCAATTAACTATTGCGAAGTACATGCATGATTTAAATTGATGGTGAAAATAGCGTAACGAATAATGACTATGCATGCTTAGACGCTGTCAGTAAAACTCACTTGTAAATAATTATTTATCAAAGGAAATCATAAAATGCATGTAATCGAAGCGTCTGAAGTTCATCAGACAATGAATTTTGAAGAATTGATTCCAGCAATAGAACAAACGTTTGCAGGTAATCACGGTATGCCGCAACGTAATGTATTTTCTTTAGAAGAGGGCAATGACCATGGCGATGGATTTGCCGTATTACCCGCTTGGAACAACAAAGCAATTGGCGTTAAAGCCTTTACCCATTTCCCTGAAAACGGTCCTAAGGGTCTAGATCGCTTATATTCAAAGATTTTAATGTTTAAACGCGAAACTGGAGAGCCTTTAGCTTTAGTTGACGGTTCCAGTGTTACTTACTGGCGAACCGCTGCAGTCTCTGCTTTGGGTAGTCAATATCTGTCACGTAAAAATGCCAGCCGTTTATTAGTTTGTGGTACCGGTTATCTAGCGTCGTATATGGCATTAGCCCATTCTAGCGTTAGACCCATTACCCATATAGATATTTGGGGGCGTAGTTTAGAAAAATCTGAAAAAGTGGCAGAGCAGGTGCGTGAGAAACGACCAGATATAACCGTTGTAGCTATTACCGATCTTGAAAGTGCGGCAGGTCAAGCGGATATCATTAGTTGTGCGACGGGTGCTGGCGAGCCATTAATTTTAGGTGAGTGGGTAAAACCGGGCACGCACACTGATTTTGTCGGCAATCATTCACCAAACCGTCGAGAATGCGACACAGCTTTAATTACCAAAGCCAATGTTTTTGTTGATAGCCGCTTAAATGTATTAAGTGAAGCTGGTGAGTTATTAATACCAATCGAAGAAGGTGTGTTTAGTAAAGGTGATGTCAAAGCTGAGTTGGCTGAACTTGCCAGAGGTCAACATAAAGGACGACAAACAGAAGAAGAAATTACCGTTTTTAAAACCGTCGGTACTGCATTGTCTGATTTAGCGGCGGCTTGTTTAGTGGTAGATAAACTAACCCATTAATATGTTCAGGTGATTAAGGAGTGACTCGAATTAGTCACTTCTTAAGAGTATTCCTCATTATATTCAATAGTTTATTTTAGCTTCTTTTTAAAAATATACCCTAAAAGGTGACTCAATTGAGCTTACAAGTATCACTTCATACCACAGATGAGCTGCTAACACGCGCAACAGGTGAAACGCTCACGCGGACTTTTTCAGAAAGCACTTGGAAGCACGTTACTTACAATTATTTAGAGAGGTAGTAGAGCAGGCTAGGCAGGTTTTCGTCTAATCTTTGTATTTTTGGAAGAATGTAATGAAAAACGATTAATTAACGACGGCTAAAGAATTTCCAAATATGATTATTTTTCCCTCAAGTTTTATTAATCAGTTTGTTTGTTAGATATTCAATTTTTTCACTAAAAATAACGTTATTTTAAATCTTAAATAAATTGATGTTTGAGTTTGCTAGCAAGGTTAATAAAGGCTTTAGACTATTCAGTATCAAAGTAATCTAAATCGCGTAATAAAGTCACCATTAAAAGGGATAAGTTAACGCATTATTAGATGTTAATTTATTTGATAAGTAAGATAATTAATATTTTTAATGAACTTAAAAGCTTTAAAACATATTTTTATTGTAATTTTAGTAACACTAAATGGGTGATGTTAATCACGTTTTTTGTGGTAATGATTATCACTTTAATATTTGTATGGGTAGTATGATCACGCTCTTTAAGAGTGTCGGCCTTACTTATTAAGTTTTTTTGATAGATGAGGATAATTTTAAAATATATATGAGTCTATTATGAATATTACAAAATTGTTAGGAGGAGGCCTCATCGCGATAGCCTCTTTTTCATCCCATGTTTCTTTTGCTGCTAGTTCAGTGCCTCACGATTCTCTTGAACCGATATCTGGCCTTACAAATACACTTACACAGCGTTACCTACCATTATTAAATATTGGCGATGGTTGTCACCCTTATACCGCTGTTGATGCTGATGGTAATTGGAATGCTGGGCTAAAAGATTCGGGTAGTAATGGTGGGAATTGTAGTTTAGATACCAAGCAACAAGTTTATGTACGTGGTGCGGCAATAACCGATACGATAACTGCGATTATGTATGCTTATTATTTCCCTAAAGATAATGGATATTTAGTTGCCTCAATCGGTCATCGTCATGATTGGGAATATGTAATGGTGTTTGTTGAAAATTACAATGATACTTATAACTCAAGCAATGAAAAAATTATAGGTGCAGTGTATTCAGCCCATGGCGGCCTTTCTGCAAGCACAAACCCTAATCGTGGTGGCAATAACAATACCCATATATACATAAATTATGATTTTCATGGGAGTGTTACACACAGCTTTGCTGAAGGGTCTAAAGGTTCAGTTGATAAACATAGAGCTATTATCTGGGGGTTAATGACAGATGCTGCTAGAAATTCCTTAAATGTTAGAGATTTTGGAAATGCGGTAGTACCAGTAAGAAATAGAGATAATAAATTTCAAAATGAAGTAGAAAAAGCGAAAGATGCTCTAGGGTTATAAAGTATTTTCGTCATAATAACTCACTCATTATATTTACTTACTACTAAATATTTGAATGATTTTTTTTGAGTTTAATACGCCTTAAAATCTACTCATGTTTTAAGGCGTTTACAATCTTTGTTCTTAACTATTAAAGTGATGCCATTTTGATTCTTTCTCGTCTTATTAAAACGCTATTCATATTACTGTTAACTACTTTTTTACTCCTTTTATTACTTAAAAACGTCATCTTTGATGAGTCAAAAAAATCAACTATATCAACTACTCCTAATAATCAAACTATTGCGATAATCTCAAATGATGGAATGAATAATAATGATGACAATCGCTATCAAAACAGAAGTGATAGTTCGGAACTAAGCACCTTACTTCAACAAGTTATTATTACTGACAATAAACAATACACAGCGGCTCAATACAAGGCTTTCTTTGTGCTATGGATGTCGAAAGAACCTGAAAGTGTAATGGCTTATCTATTAAATTTAAAAGATGGGGATTTTCGTTTCTCCATGTTGTTATTAGCCATGAAGGCTTGGTCTGATACTGACTCTGATGCTCTCAATACATGGTTATTAATGACGAAGACAGGTACTACATTAGACTTTGTGATTGTTGAGTTGTCTCAGAATAATAATATTTCACCACAGTTAGCTATTCAATATACTGAAAAAATAAATGAGATTGATTTGCGTAATAAATCAATCGACCAAATCCTCCAAAAATGGGTCGACACGGATATATTTGATGCCGTTGACTGGGTTAGTCAAAACAACATCGCATATCAACAATACGGACTACCAATTTATAGTCTAGTGATTGAAGAAGATATGGATGTTGCACTTTCATCCTTGTATTTATTATCAGATAAAGACCCGTCAATTACTGCTGCCATTATCGATGCAATCACTACTAAAACATTTCAATTAGTTAGCGAAGAGGGATTTGATGCGGATAATATTGCTTTAGCGCTATTGTCATTACCCCATAATGACTTCAGTGACACTATTATCGAAGCTATTTTGCCACTTATTTTATCTCATAGTTCGACAGACAATACGATATCACTTATCGATAATATATCGAGTGATGAAGTTCGTGATGCGATGCAGCAAAAGATGGTCGGGATATTAATGCGTAGCGATATTCCAACAGCTTTAAATTATATTGATTATTTTGAAAGTGATGACAAGCGTCAGCAAGCATTTGATACGATTATTAATCATTGGGCGGAACAAGACTTGTCTGCAGCCAGTGATTGGTTATCATCCGTTGATATAGGTAATAGTGATGCAGGATTTTCTTTGGCTCAAATCGCAGTACAACAAAATGACATTAACATTGCTCAAAAATGGATAAAAGAAATTGAAAATAACTATGATGTAGACGAAATGCACTATCTTATTTTTAATCAATTATATCAAGAGAATACAAGTTCAGCAGTTGATTATCTTAATGATCAGACTGATTTTTCTGAGCAAGAGATACACACAATTTTAAGTTCTATGAATAGTAATTAAATCGCCTATTATCATGAGCGATTTAACCACGAAGTTTTGAAGGGTGTAGAAGGTTAATTCAACATAGATATACAGAAAAATTACAAATTGGAGCCTAGAAAATGAGTAAATACGATCAAGTAAAAGTACTGGATACTCAGTGACTTTAGCTCGTAATGGATTGATTTTTTTGCGAACAACTAATGACTGTTCACAACTTCTAAGCTTTATTACAGTCTGGATATGGCGACTGCAATCCATAAGGTAAAATTAGCCTTGCCTGATATCGAAGTCATTGAAAACTGCGATGATGAAGCCGTTGCGCATTATATTGAGACGCACCTGCTAAATGGAACAGAAATATAAGATTGTTTATTTGTTCGAGTAGATAAAGGAAGTGACGGGAATATTAATTAACGGTTACTTCAATTTTAATTAGATTGCTTAGGTATCGCTCTGTTAGATGTTATCGAGCTAATGACCCATTACAACTTAGCACCCTGTAAGTTATTGGTCGATATGATTTATCTATTGCAAAAAATGATGTATTGAGTGTGATTTGATATGTTTGTGGTAATCAATTTTTGAAATACAAGGTAGGATAGTGGTGTTTTTACTATCTTCGAATCGTCAATAGATTTAACAAAAATGTTTTTAAATATTCATTGCGATAGTAATACATAAATTATAGTCTTTAAACCAAATCAATGCATTGAAAACATATAACAGGTTGTGAATAATGAAGTTTTTTATACTCGTACTAGTTACTCTTAACTTATTAGTTCCATTTGCATTTGCAGAACAAAACGCACTAGAAAAACAAATTATAGACGCAGTAGATCGTTTCGACCAAAACACAGAATTAGTTGAGGAACAAAAAAATCAAGTTCTTACAACACTCAAAGATGCTCAAAGAATACTTATTCAAGCAAATGAGCAAGCCGAACTCGCGGAAAATTATGATGAAATAGCAAATACTGCGTCTCAAAAAATATTAACTATCCAAGATGAAAATACGCGTTTAAAAAATAGAGCAATTGAAATCGACGCAAAGCTGCCTGTTAATCAACTACAAAATCAGGTCTTATTGGAGCTTGCAGATCAAGAAAGTCGCTTAACCATGCTAAATGAAAAGCAACAAGAACAAAGTGATTTAAGTGTCCGTGGTAGTAAAATTGCAAACGAGCTTAGTGAAGCACTAGCGAATAAAAAAATAATTAGTGAAGCAATTAATAAAGATGCAAGTCAAAGTACAAACCCTATTGAAATAGCCGATTTTTTAAAACAAAGTGCAAATGTCGAGAAATATTCTGCAACAATAAATAAGCTCGAACGTGAAATCGACACGATTCCAGTAAGGCAAACGTTAGTCGATGCAGAACTTGTCCAGTTGCGTATGCAAAGTGAATATTATGAAAAAAAAATTACGGCTCTGCGAGATTATTTATCCCAAACCCGGAGTATAGAAGTACAAGCAACGCTAAATCAAAATAAAGAAACACTTGAACAATTTGAACCAAAAACTCCGCTTTATACTATTGCTAGTGAAAATGTTTCGCTAGCTGAATTGCTCGTAAAAATGCAGGCTGACTCATCCTTTAATAAAGAAAATATTAGTACGCTACGAAATAAAAAGCTTGAAGTGCAGCAGTCATCAGAAACAGTTGAACGTGTATTGGCCACGGGAAGAGTAACAGATGAATTAGGCGAATTATTACGTAAACTGCGCACATCTTTACCCAACGTTGGAGCGATTGATCTACGCAAAGATGCCATTGAGGAAGCTGCAATTCGAAATCAACTCGATGTGATATTGTGGCAGGAAAGAGTACGTAATATCTCTGATAGTTCGGTTACTTCTCAACAGTTTCTGGAAGAGGCGCTCCAAGATAATAAAGAAAATTTAGTTCAGGACCAAAATGATAGTAGCACTGTGTTTACCTATTCTGACATCGTATCTGCGCAAAAACTGGTTGAAACACGTCGTGCGTTATTAAGTTTATTAATTGCAGCATCAAATGAAAAGTCTGATGGCATCAATGAAGAAAAGCTGCTTATTAATCAACTTTTATTATCAAGCGCAGAGTTAAGAGAACTGTTAGATCGTAGGCTTATTTGGTTACCTTCAAATTCAGGGAAAGCAGGTAACTTGGCCAATAATTTTATTAATAATATTCAGTGGTATCTTTCACCAGATTCATGGTTAAACTCAATTAAGATTTTATATGCAGGGATTTTAAAAACGCCGACTTTATTTTTAATCTCACTTATCATCCCAATTACTATTTTAGCCTTAAAATCTAAAATTATTAATGTTTTACAATCATTAGTTAATCAAGTCGGTAGAGTCGGAAAGGATACTTATTTTACAACGCCACTTGCTCTATTGTTAACGTTTATTTTAGCGTTGCCTGTTCCCCTTGTTTTATGCACTCTTGCAGGTTTAATTTTAAATAATGCTGAATCTAGCAGTTTTTCAGCTGCTATTGCTACAGGCTTAGGATTAGCTTCTTCAGTCAGTTTGATTTTACTTTTCTTTCGGTCAATGAGTCGCCAAGATGGCATATTTGATAAACATTTTGGGTGGAGTGATATTGCACGAAATAAACTCAGAAAGATGTTAACGTGGTTTGTGCAGGCACAATCTTTAGTCACTTTTGTATTTGCAAGTGCAATTGCGAGTGGCGAGCCTGAATTGCGTTATGGCATAGCTATTATTGCTTTTATTACTGGGTCGCTCTTTATTACTATATTTACCTACCAATTTTTTCAACCTAATAATGGTGTAGCAAATAGTGTCGAAGGCGATTCATCTGCCAGTACATTTATGTATTTATCATTTCCTTTTATTGTTATTTCTCCATTTGTTATAGGTTTACTTCCGTTATTTGGTTTTTTTGATACTGCAGTCGAATTACAATCAAAGCTCTTCCTATCAGGTATATTATTGGTATTAGTAGCAGTTGTTTATGGCATTATGTTACGTATCTTTTTAGTTACTTTTCGTCGCCACATAATGAAAAAGAAACGCTTAGAAGCGAAGCTTCAACAAGAGGAGCTTTTAGCACAAAGTAATAATGAATCAAATCCACCTCAAACTATAAACAATGAAGTAAATAATGAGATAAACAATGATGAAGTAATAAGACAAAGTCGAACAATCATACTTTGGATCTCTCGACTATTATTTATAGCTTGTCTTTGGTTTGTTTGGAAACCTTTATTACCTGCACTAGGTATTGTTGATGATATTGTTCTTTGGCAAGAAGTGACTGTAGTAAGTGGTGTAGAGTTAGCTAGCGATGTGACATTGTTGCAAATTATTCTAGGCATCAGTTTTATAGCAGGTGGGGTGGTTGCGGCTAAAAACATTCGTGGTGTTATTGAAATTGGATTTTTTGAACGATTCAAAATGGATAACGGGGCTCGCTACGCTTTAATTACACTTTTAGGTTACATCTTAGTAGGGACTGGTAGTGTTGTTGGTTTATCTCTATTGGGTATAGATTGGTCAAAATTACAGTGGATTGTCGCGGCTTTAGGTGTTGGATTAGGCTTTGGTTTACAAGAAATTGTCGCTAACTTTGTCTCAGGTATTATTATCTTATTTGAAAGGCCAATTCGGGTAGGGGATTTAGTCACTATTGGCGACCAATCGGGTACCGTGACTAATATTTCAATTCGAGCGACTACGGTAACAGATTTTGACAATCGAGAGGTTCTGCTTCCAAATAAATCGATTATTACTGAAAATGTAACGAACTGGACTTTAAACGATGCAGTGACTAGGGTCGTTATTAAAATTGGAGTGGCTTATGGCTCTGATGTGGAACAGGTTCGAGATTTATTGATGCAAGAGCTTAAAAATAAACAAGACATATTAACGCAACCAGGGCCGCAAGTTTTCTTTTTAGAGCACGGTGATAGCTCACTTAACTTTGAAGCCCGTGTCTATGTAGAAAAAACTGAACATCGCCTTCCAGTCACACATGCTATTAATAGTAGTTTTAACCAAGTGCTTGCAGAAAATAATATCTCTATACCGTTCCCACAAAGAGACTTGCATATTGTTTCTAATCAACTGGTCCCGTAATTGTGATTGCCTAGAGTTAAGAATACAAACGTTGGTTACATATTGCTTCTAAGCCTTACAACGTTAGATTCTATGCATTATAAATTTATCAAAGTGAGTTGGGTTAATGAGAAATATGGATTATAAAAATATTGAAAAGTGCTGGACAGCCAGTGACTTTAGATCGTAATAGATTGATTTTGTTGCGATCAACTAATGGCTGTTCACAACTTTCTCATATGAAATAAATTTAATTAAAACGGCATTCTCTTTTGATGTATGTTTTCGGTAGTATTAAATTTGAAATTATCTTTTTATAGCTTTATTAGGTTGTGTTCCGTCACGTGGTTTATAGGCTGAAATGTCGATGGAAGGCTCTCTAATCCTCAATAAACAATACATTAATATCCCTTAATCGATATATGTATACAAAATACTGGTTGATGGACGACGTACTGGTCATTGTTATATCTGCTGTTTATTCGTTAATTGGTAAAGATGACCAAGGTGCAGTTGGCTCTTTAGAAGAGCTAGCGTCATTCGCAGAGCACACGGGTAAGTGTTGGATAGCCAGTAAAAACCAACTGCGGCCACAAATTCATTAATTTCCTGTAACCCCACACAATAAAAACATAATTAGCATTCGCTAATGGTTTACATGCGCAAGATTCATGATTTATCTGAAAATGAGCAATATTTTTTTGTTTTAGACACTTAAAAAGTATATTCGTTAATACCCCTGATGATTTGATCAATCATATTTAGGTCTGTTTCATATTTTAAAAGTTTTGGCTGTCCTAAATTTCCGGTTGTTGAGGCGAATATTGGCAATAAAATCGTAGGGTTCTAATTTACATTTGGGGCGGTTCCGAGCTAGCTTCAGAAGGCGGAAAGGGGCACATTGTGTCACAGAAAACATTGCTTATTTTACTATAAATTAGTAGCCTATGATTAGTATTTTCACATACATATTTTTGAGGTTTTTTATGGATTTTATTACTAGTGCTGTATTAGGTGGGTTACTTTGGGATTTTATCAAGTTCAGAGCTGCTCCAACGGTTGAAAATATTAGAGAAACAGTCAGTAAAGTAACTAATATTGATGAAACTATTGAGTTAGCGCTAAGTCAAGAATTGACAAAAATAGACATTAACCAATGTGAGTCTCAAGATGAAGTAATACAAAAGCTTGAATCCTCTTCTCAGATTAAAGCTTTATTGAGCCAGCTAAACCAAGCAAATTCACCTCAAGTAGTTGTTCAAACTTTCGGTAGTGGGGATGCAGTCTACGGCGATAAAGTTATGGGGGACAAAATCGTCGGATAAGATGATGACCTAAGACAAATATAAATACTTAACAGAGACAATATATGACAAGAACACAAGATAACGTTGCAAACGATATTACTGCAAGTGTATCAGCTACAGGCAGTGGTGATGCTGTATATGGTGATAAAGTAATGGGGAATAAGTACATCACCATTATCCAAAGTGATGTTTCTTTAGAACCTGTTAAGCCTGTATTGTTAGATATTGTTCAAAAGCTTGGTGAGGGGAAAAAAGGTCAAGCAGAAGATATGTTAAGAGCTTTAGGTATGCTAGGCAACCTCAACTCTACAGCAAGAATAGCTATAGCATGTTTAAAATCAGTTAGTTATATTGAGTTGTCAGATGATGAAAAACAAATAATAAAGACAGCTTACTCGGAGAGTTCTTCCCAAGATAAAGATTTTCAAGACTTTTTAAATGCAGCTGCAATTAACTTACTTCGAGAACAAAAATCAGAACAAGAATTAAAAGACTTTTATTGTGATCTTCCTGCAAACCCTTGCACTGATATCGCTTACTATAAAACATTAACTAAGATCAGTTCGAGTGATGATATTTCTAGAGAATTATCTAGTTTTTCTTTACCTGTTTTACATTTGTTGTTAGAAAAAGCATTGGCTTCTGGGAAACATGACATCTGTCAACAGATTTTTGATGAGCTCAAGAAAAAAGATCTTTTTTCAGATTTCTCAGGGCAAGCAATAATTTTAGAATGTATATCAATTAATAAGTTTCAAATAAATGATTACTTATTACTATCTACAGAGCAAAAAGAATATCTTGATAATGTAATTGAGAAGTTAACTAATTTCACAAGTAACCTCCAATCTATCGATAAACAATACTTAGGTCTTGCCTGTCAGTTGTTGCTTTATACCCAATTTACGAACTCTAAACTTCATAATTTTGTGAAAGATCATCGTTCCCTGCTTAACCAAATTGATTTCAGAGGTAAGGATGTTGTTATCTCATTTTTGGATCATGATAACGCAGTTCAATTACCTTCTCCATTAAAGTCAGAACACGAAATAGCTCTGGAAATTATCGAAGATGTCAAAAAGGAAAAATTTTCTACTCGAAAAATATTAGTATTATGTGAGAAAAAAAATCCAGAAAGTGTGGAATTCACTTTAAATGAATTAATGAAATTAGATAAAACGACTACTAGTTTGGCATGTTATTGTGCATTAGCGGCAAAAGCAGCTGATTTTTTAGATAAAAGCCAATTCCCTTTACTTAAGATTGAAAAAATTCTCTCGGATGACTTTAAGGGAGAAACTATTGAATCTAATTTCTTACTCTCAACCGCAAATTTTCTATCTATAGCTGGTTATAAAGGGTTATCTTTACTTGCTTTGGGATTGTTATTTAAAGATAAAAGCCCTTGGATATCAGATGCATATTCTCAGTATCTATCATTACTATATGAAAATGAACAATATAACTCTTTAAACACTCATCTAAGTACAATGAGCGATCAAGAACAATCTCATCCTGATATTGTTAATCTAAAGTCATGTATTGCAAGCCATGCAGATAAATTTCCAGAAGCAGTAAAATTAATAGAGGAGCAACTAAAAAGTTACCATGGGAGGCCTCTATCAGAGTCAGAAAAAAAATATTGTATATATCTCTGGCTAAGCTTACTTATAAATTTAAACCGCTCAATATCCACGTCTAATCTTGCTGAGTATGTTAAAAAAATACCAATTTCTATATTTTCTGATCCTGATAATGAGCTTGCTTGGGATCTTTTAACCTTTTTTGGAGAACGATATATAGAAGTAGAAGACACTGTATTAACTTGGTTTTTCACAGATCCAAATAAGTATGCAAACCAATTATTTAAAGTCGTTATGAATAGGCCTCCTAATATAACGCAAGTAGGTTATAACAGCGGAATATTTAAAGCTGGTTATCTATATACAGAAAACAAGCAACCAAAATATCGTATGGTTGTTGATGATCAAAGATTAACGACTGAAAACCCGCAGTATTTGATTCATCCAAGCACTTCTCTTGCACAAAGGTTGCAAAGCAAAGAAAAAAAACCTTACTTTATACACAATACTAAGCACTGCTTAATTCAAGAAATTCTCCCACCAACTATAGCAGCTCATCGTATTGCGGTTAATATTTTAGATAATGATGAAAATCAAACTTTTTCCAGTATATCTTTCCCTGAAAATGCTACTGGTGAAGAGATTATGGAGGTTCTTACAAACTTTTTAGATAGTAACCACTGTTACTCCCCTACAGTGAAAAATTATTTAAGGGGGAATTTCCCTTGTATATTTAAATACCAACTTATTAATGCTAATAACTCTTATGGTAAAGCATTGACTGCAATACTATCTAAAAATGTATATATGGAGTTATTCAGTGATAACGATGCACCTTTTGAGGAATCAAATAGTGAAGATTTTATACTCGATGAAGTTGGTTTTGCTTTTCTTGTCGTATCTGGGCTATTCACTCAAATAGAAGCTAGAATGCACATTACAAGTGATACAGCGAAACAAATAAAAGAGTGGTGTTATACCTATGGAGATCAGGGAATTGTGTTTGACCCTGAAAAAGATAACTTTATTGCTTTGGGGAATGAAGAAAATTTAGATCAAAACTTAAACCTAAGGAATATAACGGAAAAGCTGTTAAAAAAATGCAACATTCACAATGAGCGTGATTATGATGTTCCTTTAAAATTAACTATTTTAGCTGATCAGCTACTAAGCCCTAGCACTAAAAGTTCGCTTGGTTTGGCTCATACTAAAGGTTTTAGTTATTTTACCGTAGATTCCCAACTCAGGGCATTCTTTTCTAAACCTGAATTTAGTAGTGTCAATATTGCTCCTATAAGTGTCAAAGATTTTATGCTTGGTAATTCTAATGTTGATGAAATTGGCCGTTTACTTGCTCTTCATCAGCATAATTTTAACTTGTTTCTTCCTTGGGCTGTATTCAATGAGCTGTGCTTCAATGGTTCTGAAGAATCTTTACATAATTTAACGTTATTTATTGATGATATAAATAATTTTGAAAAAGAGGTTGTTGAAAAGAACATCGAAATAGTGGTAAAGACTATCTTTATAAAACGCCTAAATGATTTAAACTCTCATGGCCTCAATTATCTTCTCGAATCTCTTTTTACAAAATTATTTGAATCTATCCATACACCGAAAGAAGTCGCTCTGGTATTCATAAATACACCTTCTCCTAGTATATTTCAGCCTTTTGAAAAGGAGTTACTAAAAACATTAACATTACATTTCATAGGAAATGCCATGATAATGGCAACAAGTTCGGTTGTAGCCGCATATTCGAACGCTTTAAAAAAATCGATTCATAATTCATCTAAGGTAGCGAAAGAAATAGAAGGACTTTGTTAGATTACTGAAGTGGTCAAATTAAACTGGCCTCCTTTTATTGGTTCCTAAGGAGCTATGGGGGGAAAGTGATTTCGGAACATATTCAGAAAAATAGTTTCGTTATGTCGATTTTCACTCATTAAGAATTACAAACACTTTTTATAGTTTGAACAATTACATAATTGAAAATAGGCAATCATAAAATGGTTGCCTAGTTTTTAGTCGTGAGTAATTTTAAAAAAACTTGTCACAAATTTAATTAACACTTAATACTAAAACCTAATCTTCAATATAGCTTTCAATATTCGGACATGAACAAATCAGGTTACGATCCCCAAATACATTATCTATACGGTTTGCGGTTGACCAGTATTTAATGCCTTTACTGAATTCATTTACATGTTATATATGTTTTCTAAATGAATAAAAGTCCGTCATATTTCCGTACAGTTATTATTGGTTTTTTTAGGCTTATACGTTCTCGATTCAGGTAATGTTCCGTACAACAAACAGGAGATAATGATGGCGATTGCACAGTTAGATATTAGATTGGATGAAAACATAAAAGCAAAAGCTGAACATGAAATGATGGTTGTGGAGGGTAGTGCTTTTGATCAGTTTGTCGAAGCTTGTGATAAAGCAAATAATCCTAATACCGTATTATTAACCGCCGCTGAATTTACAAAAGAAAGTCTCGTTGAATGAGTTGCTCTAAAACGTCTGAAGAATTAATAAGTCAATTCATGATCGTAACTCATTCGATTGTGGTGAACTTGAGTTGAATGTGTTTATAAAACGCAAGCTGCTAAACACATGCAAGCGGGTATTAGTAGAACAATGATATTACCCTCTATATACCAGGCTCTGCAAATAATAAATTTCCAATCTGCGCTTTTTACTTCAATCATTATTCATTTCGCTTAACGGATGTTATCTAGTCCTAAAGCTTAGATAACATCGTTAGCAATACTCTTTCAATTAACGCTTTAGCATTAGCTATTCGCTTGTTTACTTACCAAACACAACGGTTTTATTACCATGAAGAAATATTCTATTTTCAATATGGTAACGCACAGCACGAGATAGGGTTAAGCATTCTATATGGCGTCCTTTGGCTGCTAGGTCTTCTGGGTAATAACTGTGATCAACGGTGTCTACGCTTTGTGTGATAATGGGACCTTCATCTAAATCGTCACTGACATAATGCGCCGTCGCGCCAACTAACTTAATACCGCGATCGTATGCCTGATAATATGGTTTTGCACCTTTAAATCCCGGTAATAAGGAATGGTGAATATTAATTGCTCGGCCAGATAATTTTTTAGACATGTCACTTGAAAGTACCTGCATGTAACGTGCTAGTACGACTAAATCAGATTTACTCTCCTCAATTATTTTATAAACTTCTGCTTCCTGTTCTGGTTTCGTTTCTTTTGTGATCGGTAGATGGTAATAAGGAATACCATGCCATTTTGCTAACTCTTCTAAATCAGGGTGATTTGAAATGATCGCCGGTATCTCGATATTAAGATCACCCGTACGGTAACGATATAAAAGGTCATTTAAACAATGGTCATGTTTTGACACCATAATAACGACTTTTGATTTATAAGGTCTTGGCGCTAGTTGCCATTTCATTTCAAACTGACTCGCACGTTGCTCAAATTGCTCTGTGAAGTCATCTTGGTTAAATATTGCATCTGAATCGAGTCTAAATTCCACACGAATAAAAAATCTGTTTTCCGTGGTGTCTACAAAAGAATGAATTTCGTTAATGTAACATTGCTGTTCAAATAAAAAGCGAGTCACCACATCAACGGTACCCGTTCGACTTGGGCAATCTGCAGTGATGATGTAGGTTTGTGCTGCTGATTCAATATCCTTCATTTTAAATCCTTTTGGTATTTCAACAAAATGTGATGATTAAGAGGTATCTTCAGATGTATTTAAATTGTGTTGCTATAGAGATATTTTTGTTATGAATAGTGGTGAATAGACGTTTTGAACGTGTTAATGAATGACTGTTTGAAATAATTGATTTGGAAATCAATCAACAATATTTAACTGTTATTTAGACAGTTATGTTTAGATAATTATGTTTAGAAAGTTATGTTTGAGAATAGTGTCTAGATAATAATATTTAGAAAGCACGGTTAAAAATAACGGCTAGTAAGTCATTAGAGAGCTACATCATATTCAATGATTAACATGTAGCTCTCTTATATGCATATTGATTAATGAAAGTATTAAGTTAACGATGTTTAATGCTAAAAATCGTTAACTAATAGATTTCTAATCTTCCATATAGCTTTCAATACTCGGGCATGAACAAATCAAGTTACGATCCCCAAAGACATTATCGACACGGTTTACAGTTGGCCAGTATTTAGCGCCTTTGCTGAATTCAGTTGGGAAACAAGCTAGTTCGCGAGAGTAAGCGTGTGTCCATTCAGCGTCCATTAGGTCAACTTGCGTATGTGGTGCATTTACTAATGGGTTATCTTCTAGCGTCCATTCACCTGATTCAACTTTGCTTGCTTCATGACGAATTGCAATCATTGCATCACAGAACCTATCTAACTCAGTTAAGTTCTCAGATTCAGTCGGTTCAATCATAAGTGTGCCCGCCACTGGGAATGACATGGTTGGAGCATGGAAACCGTAATCCATTAAACGTTTAGCAATATCTTCACCTGAAATGCCAGAGGCAGCTTCAATAGGGCGGATATCGATAATACATTCATGCGCTACTCGTCCACCTTTACCACGGAATAAAATAGGGTAGTGTGGGCGTAAACGTTCCATTACGTAGTTGGCATTTAAGATAGCCAGTTTAGTCGCTTCAGTTAACCCTTGCTCACCCATCATTGCAATGTACGCGTATGAAATAGGAAGAATTGACGCTGAACCTAACTCGGCTGCTGATACTGCGTAATGTTTGTTGTCTGCAGATTCAGTGACTTCGATGTGTCCTGGTAGGAACGGGATTAAATGTGCTTTAACACCGATTGGTCCCATACCTGGGCCGCCGCCGCCATGTGGAATACAGAATGTTTTGTGTAAGTTAAGGTGCGATACATCAGAACCGATAAAGCCCGGTGTGGTTAACCCTACTTGTGCATTCATGTTTGCACCATCTAGGTAAACTTGGCCACCAGCTTCATGTACCCATTCACACACTTCTTGAATCGATTCTTCGTATACGCCGTGCGTAGACGGGTAGGTGATCATGATACAAGATAGATTTTCACGATGTTTTTCGATTTTAGCTTTTAGATCCGTATGGTCGATATTACCTTCAGCATCACAGCCAACAACGACAACTTTCATTGAAACCATGGCAGCAGAGGCTGGGTTAGTACCGTGTGCTGAGCTTGGAATTAAACACACATTACGGTGCGCATCACCATTATGTTGATGGTAGCGTTGAATCGCGATTAACCCTGCGTATTCACCTTGGGCACCTGAGTTAGGTTGTAAAGACATACCGTCGTAACCGGTTATTTCACATAACATGGTTGATAGCTTTTCAGCGAGTTCTTGGTAACCAAAGCTTTGCTCTGTTGGTGCAAACGGGTGCATTTGACCAAATTCAGGCCAAGTCACAGGTAACATTTCAGCGGCTGCGTTTAACTTCATGGTACAGCTGCCTAATGGGATCATACCGTGTGTTAATGAGTAATCTTTGTTTTCAAGTTTTTTCATGTAACGCATCATTTGTGTTTCACTGTGATGCGCTGAAAATACTGGGTGTGTTAGGTATTTGCTGGTACGACGACATGCTGCTGGAATGGCTGCGAATTCATCTTTTGCAATGGTATCACTGAATTCACTAACTTGAAGTGCTTTACCTGTGATGGCTAGTAATAGATCTTCAATATCTTTTGCAGTGGTTGTTTCATCTAAACTGATGCCCAATTGCACGAGTGCATTGTCTGTTGTTGCATCTAATGATGGGAACTTACGTAAGTTCATGCCTTCAGCTAATGCACGGTGGTAAATTGCTTTACTCTGTTCATTCGTATTAATGGTGATGGTATCAAAGAAAGCTGTATTTTCTAGTTCAATGTCTTCACTCTGTAAACCCGCCGCTAAAATAGCTGTGTAATGATGTACACGACGACCAATTTTCAATAGACCTTCTGGTCCGTGGTATAACGCGTAGAATGCAGCCATATTAGCGAGTAATGCTTGAGCAGTACAAATGTTTGACGTGGCTTTTTCACGGCGAATATGTTGCTCACGCGTTTGCATTGCCATACGTAAAGCTTGCTTGCCTTTACTGTCTTTTGACACGCCAATAACACGACCTGGCATAGTACGTTTAAACTTATCACGTGTTGCCATGAAGCCTGCATGTGGACCACCAAAGCCCATTGGCACACCAAAACGTTGTGCGCTACCAATTACTACGTCTGCGCCCATTTCGCCGGGTGCTTTTAATACGGTTAATGCTAGTAGGTCTGATGCAACGGTCACTAATGTCTTTTTAGCATGCGCTTGTGCAATCACGTCTGTTAGGTCTGTGACATTACCGGTTGTGCTTGGGTATTGTAGGATGGCACCAAAGACGTCGTGGTTATCTAGCTCTTCACTTGAACCAGTAATTATTTCATAACCAATGTATTCAGCACGTGTACGGATAACGTCTACAGTTTGTGGATGTAGTTCATTACTGACGAAGAAAGCGTTACTTTTGCTTTTACTTGCGCGCTTACATAATGTCATTGATTCTGCGGCTGCTGTTGCTTCATCTAATAAAGAAGCATTCGCTAAGTCCATTGCAGTTAGATCCATTACTGCTTGTTGGTAGTTTAATAATGACTCTAAACGACCTTGTGAAATTTCTGGTTGGTAAGGCGTGTAAGCCGTGTACCAGCCTGGATTTTCTAAAACGTTACGTAGAATAACGTTAGGCGTTAGGGTGTTGTAATAACCTTGACCTATAAAACTACGATTAACGACATTTTTTTGTGCAATGGTTTTTAATGATGCCAACATAGCCGATTCACTTTGTGGCTCTGCTAGGTTCATTTTCTCTGGTAGACGAATTGCCGCAGGTACGGTTTGGTCAATCAGTTGATCTAAACTAGTTGCACCAATCGTCTCTAACATTACTTGCTGTTGAGCTGAGTCGGGGCCATTGTGGCGAGTTGCAAATTCTTGTTGGTCACTTAATAAATCGAGTAATGTTTTGGCAGTCATATTAATCCTAAACAGTTGCAGTTATAGAAAGGTTGTTTTCTTCTTTATATAAGCAATTACTAAGCATGCACGAAGCAAAGAGTAATTAAATGCTTTATAAAAAAAAGGCGAATTCAAATGAAGTCGCCTTAATAAAGTTAATGGTTCTTTTTACTGTTGATGCAATGTGTTGAGAAAAGCAAAATGCTTATTCCTCGTTCGCTGCATGGTAGTCTTCGCTTGATAGCAAGTTATCTAACTCGCCAGCGTCTGCTAGTTTGATTTTAACAATCCAACCTGCAGAATATGGTGATTCGTTGATTAGCTCTGGGCTACCTTCAAGCTCTTCATTAATCTCAATGATTTCACCTGTTACTGGTGCATAAAGATCTGACGCTGCTTTAACTGATTCTACTAACGAGAATGCTTCACCTGCTTCTGCTTCATCACCTACGTCTGGTAAGTCTACAAATACTACATCACCTAGTAATTTTTGAGCTTGGTTCGAAATGCCCATAGTGATGGTACCGTCGCCGTTGTCTAGTACCCACTCATGTGATTCTGTGAACTTTAATGCACTTTCCATAGTTAAATCCTTAGCTAGTAAATGGTGTTTAGAATAAATGTTGTGCAATGAAGCATAACACTCACTTAATAAATTTAATGAGTCATTAAGATACCGTTAAATAAACTTGTTTCCAATAGTGGAATTAGTTTTCTTGCATAATTAAGTTGAGAAATTAATGTTTAACATCTCACTAACAAGCTTAAATAATAGGCTTAATGCACGTTTATCTACAATATATAACAAAGCAATAACAATTGGCGAGCATTATATGGTCTAATTTTAGTTAAATTAAGCAAAAGTTTCCAAAAGGAAACTTTATTTCTCGAATGTGATCTAGATCGTTATTTTAAGGTGCGCTTTTATTTTTGCAGGTTAATATAGAGAACATTAACAGGAGAGCAGTAATGACTGATCAGCAACACCAAGATATTTATCCATCAATGACCATTTCTACCGATCAGCAAACACAAAAGATTGCGCCCATTAAGCTAGGTGAGCGTTTAAAAGAGATACGTACTTCGTTAGGGTTAACCTTAGAAGAAGCAAGCCAGAAGACTGGTTTAGCGCGGTCTACTTTGTCTAAAATAGAAAACGAGCAAATATCTCCTACGTTTCAAGCAATGCAAAAACTGACTAATGGGCTGCAGATTAATATTCCGCAATTATTTGCAGCACCTAAGCAAGTGAATACAACAGGTCGTCGTGACATTACGCGTAAAGAGGAGGGCAAAGCTCACCCTACATCAACTTATGAACATGAATTATTAGCTACTCAGCTCACCAATAAAAAGATGATGCCGTTTAAGTCGTTAATTCGTGCACGTGATTTTGATGCTTATGCCGATTGGATACGTCATGACGGTGAAGAGTTTTTGTTAGTGCTCAGCGGTGAACTTACTTTTTTCTCAGAATATTATGAACCAGTGAATTTAAGCGAAGGTGATTCTGTTTATTACGATGCGAACATGGGACACATGCTTATTTCAGTGAGTGAAGAGGATGCCTCGATTATATGGGTAACGGCGTCTTAGTTGTTTAACGCTTATTTACTTAACAATTAATTAGTTAGTTCATGCTTAGTTAGTTCATATTTAGTTACTTAACAATTAGTTACTTAGCAATTAGTTGCTTCATGTTAAGTAACTTCATGTTAGTTACTTAACATGAAGTTTTTAGCAGCAAACATTTTAACCATTAACACTTTATAAAAAAATAATATAAACCTTATTAATGACTAAACGTTAGAAGACGTTTAAACCTTACAGCCTTTGGAGTACAACCTGATGTCAGAACAATTATTAGTTACACCTCTTCATGCTTTACACATTGAAATGGGCGCGAAAATGGTGCCTTTCGCTGGTTATGATATGCCAGTTCAATATGCATTAGGTGTAAAAAAAGAACATTTACATTGTCGCCAATCGGCAGGGTTATTTGATGTGTCGCACATGGGGCAACTTCGTTTAAAAGGCGAAGGTGCAGCTAAAGCATTAGAAAAATTAGTGCCTGTAGATATTATTGATTTACCAGCGGGTAAACAACGTTATGCCTTTTTCACTAACGAACAAGGTGGCATTAGTGACGATCTAATGGTAACTAATTTTGGCGACCATTTATTTGTGGTGGTTAATGCGGCTTGTAAAACACAAGATATCGCACATTTAAAAACTAACTTACCAGCAGATGTTGAAATAGAGATTATTGAAGATCGTGCTTTGTTAGCGCTTCAAGGACCTAAAGCGGTTGACATGTTAGCTAAGCTAAACCCAAGTGTTAGCAACATGGTGTTCATGGATGCCGAGAAAGTAGATCTTGTTGGTGTTGAATGTTACGTCAGCCGTTCTGGTTATACGGGTGAAGATGGTTTTGAAATATCAGTACCTGCTGAACAAGCTGAGCAATTAGCGCGTGAGCTATTAGCTAACGATGAAGTTGAATGGATTGGTTTAGGTGCACGTGATTCTTTACGTTTAGAGTGTGGTTTATGTTTATACGGCCATGACTTAGATGAAACAACCACACCTGTTGAAGCGAGCCTTTTATGGGGTATCAGCAAAGTACGCCGTGAAGATGGTTTACGTGCTGGTGGTTTTATTGGTAGTGAGTTAATCCTAGAGCAGATTAAAACTAAAAATATTTCACGCAAGCGTGTTGGTTTAATTGGTAAAACGAAAGCGCCTGTTCGTGAAGGTGCAGTATTATTTGATGCAAACGATAATCAAATTGGTGTAGTAACGAGCGGTACATTTGGTCCATCAAAAGGTATGCCAGTTGCAATGGGTTATATCTACACGGGATTCACTGCTATTGGTACTGAAATATTTGCTGAAGTACGTGGCAAAAAGCTAGCAATGACAGTAGAAAAAATGCCTTTTGTTGCGCAAAGTTATTACCGAGGCTAAACCTTTTATTTAAAACCCTATTGAAGGTTAATATTTTATAGAGCAGGCTATTGCCTGCTTTTTTTATGCTTATTGATGATGATAATGCTTAATAATAAATTTAACTGTATAAATAAATAGTACATTATTATTCGTAGACTGAGCCAAAAACCAGACATATATGCTTGTATTGCTCAATTAACAACCATTTCCCCTTATTTTTAACGTATTCATGATAATTTCTTTTTAATATTTAACATTTGCTGTATTTATATACAGCTATTTTTTGATTGTTAATTTTTAAGTATAACTTTTTAAGTATGAGTTTTTAAGCAGTGTGAATTTGTAAGCAGTACTAATTTGTAAGGTCTGAGATTTTGTAAAATAAGCGTTTCAATTGAAAAGAATTAAATATTCCAACAATTTAGGCTTAAATAAAAAAGGAACGCTTACTATTCATGATGAGGTTAATTTGGTTTTATGCCAATGACATTAAACGACATTAGAAAATATTAAAATAAGATTACCCCAACTCTATCTTGTATCTTTGTCACTCACCCCTGATACTAACCATTCAATATTGGTAAAGTTAACGGAGCAAAAATAATGGAACTCGCAATATATGTGGTAGATACATTCACCGAACAACAATTTAAAGGTAATTCTGCTGCTGTTGTGCCTTTGACTGAATGGATAGCCGATGAATTAATGCAAAATATTGCCATTGAAAATAACTTATCTGAAACCGCTTTTTTTAAAAAAGTGGCGCCTAACCGTTACGAAATACGTTGGTTCTCACCGTTAACTGAAATTGATTTCTGTGGGCATGCTACGTTAGCGTCTTCATTTATCTTGTTTAATCAGTTTGATGTTCAAGGTGACATTGATTTTGTGACGTTGGAAGTAGGGACTTTATCGGTTCAGCAGTTAGATAATGGACGTATTCAAATGCGTTTTCCTAATCAATTGCCTGACGTTGTGAAAGATATTCCACCAGCATTACTTGATGGCTTATCTATAAAACCGTTAGTAGTAATGAAGAATAGACAAGCTTATTTTGCTGTTCTAGCCTCCGCAAACGACGTATTAAACGTTGAATATAACGCAGAGTTGCTTAAGTTGTTAGCGCCGTATGACTTAGTGGTGACATCAAGTTGCAATGTTGATGATTCTGATTTAAGTATTAATGAAGGTAATGTTAGCAAAAGTAAGGATGCAGGTATAAATCCTGATTTTATATCTCGATACTTTTGGCCTGCCAGCGGAGGAGATGAAGACCCAGTTACTGGCTCTATCCATGCAGGGTTAGCTCCGTACTGGTCAACGCGCCTGAATAAAAATAGGTTAACCGCTTACCAAGCTTCAAAACGTGGTGGCATTCTCTATTGTGAAATAGAAAACGATCGAGTGTTAGTGTCTGGTTCTGCTGTTTTATATCTTCAAGGTAAAATATTTGTGTAAACAGTTTAACTTGTTTCGTTGATTCAAATGGTTAGTTAAAGTCGTTAATGGGAATGGTTTGTCACGTTATTGGTAGAGTGCCGTTACACATCGTTATTCACACCACGACTATGCTAACAATATTATTAACGGCAACATGACTAATAGCAGCATTAGCATTCACTACAATCACCGTTTACAAGGTACGTTTTATATTATGCGTCTAGATAAATTCATTTGTAAGAGTACGGCCTTAACTAAAGCGCAAGCCGTTGAAAGGCTCCTTAACAATCAAGTGGTGGTTAATAAAGCGATTGTTAACGATGCAGCTTTTCAAGTACATGAAAATAATCACGTAACACTCGACGGTCAATTGTTAGTTTGTGGTCCATTTCGTTATTTGTTAATGAATAAACCTGCTAATACCATTTGTTCTAATGTCGATGACGTTTATCCTTCTGTATTAAATCTTTTAACTGATTTAAATACTGAAGTGGGTAGCTGTGATGTGAATGAATCTGTCATCGATACACCCGATATAGATATACCGAACATAGACACCCCCAAAATACTCGAAACTACTGAGTTGCATATAGCAGGGCGCTTAGATGCGGATACGACAGGCCTCATTTTAATTACTGACGACGGCCGTTGGACATTTAACATTACTTTACCGACGAACGATTGTAAGAAAGTATATCGAGTGGGTTTATCAAAGCCTTTACAAGCGCATCTTATTGAACAATTTAATCAAGGTATTCAATTACAAGGAGAAGCTAAGTTAACTTTACCTGCAACGCTTGTTCAACTAGCTGAAAAAGAAGTGTTATTAACTATTACTGAAGGTAAATTCCATCAAGTTAAGCGTATGTTTGCGGCTGTTGGTAATCGAGTGATTAAATTGCATCGAGAGCAAATTGGAGACGTGAAACTTGATGTTGAATTAGGAAAGTGGCGTTATTTAACACCACTTGAGGTTGCTTCTTTTGTTTAATCTTTCATCTTTAACTTTTAATCTAGTTTTTATCTTTTATAAAGAAGCAACTAACATGTGGCTAAACGCTTAGCTATTTAGCTATTTCAGGCAAATGGATTTGTATTAGGTAATCTAAGGCAGATTCAATCGCGGCAACTTGTGCATTATTGCAGTCTTCAGGTGTTGCACTGTCACTATCGGGATAAACTTCCGTCGTTGTTGTGAACTTAGCATCCGTCATACCCGCACATAAGCCTAATGCTTTTACTGGATAATATATAACGCCTTCATATTCCGCTGTAGAGCCAATGATTTTACCATTGTTATCAGCAGGCGCTATATGAGTCACTTGCTTAACCGCTTTAATGATAGTGTTCTGGAAATCAACGCACTTATTCTCTGAGTCGCCGACTAAGTAGAAACCATCTGGAATAGTATCTGCCATATACTGTTCGCCGTCTCTGGCTGCTAATGCGGGTCTAAATTCACTTTCATCGGTATCGGTAGTTTCATGTAAATCGATGTGTAAAAGCAGTTCTCCCTCTAAATCATTAACGAAATTGATTGCGTGTACGGCTTCTTGGCTTTGACTATCGGTAGTAAATGAACGGTTAGGATCAACTGCATAAGGATTCCAACGTGCTATATGTTCATATCCCCAAGGACTAATGCAAGGTAACACAACAAGGTTAAACTGAGAGAGGTAATCTTGAGCTGAAGTATGTAAAAACTGAATTGCACCCTGTACACCACTTGTTTCATAACCGTGGACACCGCCAGTGACTAATATTACTGGTTTATTTATATCCCAATTTCTACTTTGTAGTGCGAACAATGGGTAACTATTCGTGTCAATACTTAGCGTACCGTATTGTAATAGGTTAAAACCATGGGATGAAAGTGATTTAAGTTTCGCTATCACTTCATCCGCGTAAGATCGAGATTTAACAGCTGCATCATGCCATTGCTTTTTTTGATCATCAGACCAAGGAGTGCCTGGCGTACCAATAGGGTAAAATGTATTCTCTGACATAATATTTTCCTTAGTAATTATTTATTTTAAGTGTGAGATACGCCATTTAAGTCATACTATTGATGAACTTAATATCCTATCATTAATAGAAAGGTTTTTATGTATTACGGCGAAAAACTCAATAGTATTACCCATCTTATTGGTGCCATCTTAGCTTTAATTGGCTTTGGCGCATTATTAACGATTGCTTTTCAAGAATATAATTGGCGAATTATCGTTAGTTTTATTGTGTTTGGAACTACCTTGATCATGCTTTATACGATGTCGACTTTATATCATAGTTTCCATCCACCTAAACTTAAAAGAATTTTTCAACAGTTAGACCATGTTTCAATTTATCTCTTGATTGCTGGGACCTATACGCCTTATATGTTACTGACATTACAAGGTAACGGAGGCATGTTAATGCTTGCCTTAGTGTGGGGACTTGCTGTGATAGGTTTATTGATTGATGTGTTAGTGGTTAAACGAATAGAGTGGTTACAAATCGTTATCTATTTGGCAATGGGCTGGATATGTGTTTTTAAGTATTCTGCATTACAAATCGCTATACCGGGTGCGGGTATCAGTTGGTTAACTATTGGTGGAATCACTTATACTGTTGGTATTATATTTTATGTATTAGATGATTTGACTAACATGAAGCATGCACATGGGATTTGGCATCTTTTTGTATTGATGGGATCAATTAGTCACTTTATCTCGATAGCATTCTACGTTCGATAGTCATTAATAGTTATTGACTGCACTTATACCTTGAGACTTGAATTCAAGACTGTAATTAATGACTATATGTAAATTCAGTCTTTTTAACCTCTGTACTTGTTACTTGATTAATCGGGGGGATTTAACCCCCCAATTTATTAGCCGGTTTATTGTCTGCTCTATTATTATCATAAAAGCTAAGCCGTTTTTGCAGTGGTACCTGTCGAAATAGTTTTATTTTTAATGGTTTCAACTTTACGTTGTTTTTCATATAAGAAAGTCAATACCTCAGATCGTAAACGATTATAATGTGCATCTTTTGATAAGCTTAATCGATCGCGAGGGCGCTCTAAATCTACATGAAGAATCTCACCGACCGTTGCACTTGGACCATTGGTCATCATGACTATACGGTCTGATAACAATACGGCTTCATCTACATCATGCGTGATCATAATGACAGTATTGTTCAATTCATTTTGAATTTCCATTAATGAATCTTGCATATGTGCTCTTGTTAATGCATCCAAAGCACCAAAAGGTTCATCCATTAATAAAACCTCTGGTTGCATTGCTAACGCACGGGCAATGCCGACACGTTGTTTCATACCGCCAGATATTTCATTAGGACGCTTATACATAGCATGGTCCATATGTACGAGTTTTAAATTATGTTCAATCCATTCTTTCTTTGCTGGTTTGCTCATTGTTTTGCCAAAAACTTGTTCAACAGCAAGCTCTACATTTTGATACGCGGTTAACCAAGGTAATAATGAGTGATTCTGAAAAACAACGGCACGTTCAGGGCCGGGTTCAGTGACTTCTCTACCACTTAAAATAACGCCGCCTTTGGTTGCTTGGTATAAGCCAGCAACGACGTTTAATACGGTTGATTTACCACAGCCCGAATGCCCGATCAGTGAAACAAATTCACCTTTTTTTATTTTTAAATCAACGTCTTTAAGCGCTGTGAAACCACCTTCAGGTGTTGGGAAAGCCATATCTATATGGCTTATATCAAGTAAAGTATCCATGTTTGTTCCTTAATCGCTTTAAAATCATTGTTTGCTGTAGTGATTTAATCGCATTTTTGTTAGTTGTTCTATTAAATTAACTGCTTACTAAATAACGCTAAGCGACTGTCGTTAGCGCTATTTTTACTGTTTACTGTTAAGTGAGTTTCGTACTGCTAAATTGTTATATTTAAACCGTTGTCGCTGATTTATCCCAAGATGCCATGCGTTGAAGTTGTAACATGCCTCTATCAAGTACGAATCCGATAAAACCAATTACAATAACTGCCGCCATGATGCGTGCTAAAGAATCAGAGCTACCATTTTGAAACTCATCCCATACAAATTTACCAAGGCCTGGATTTTGTGCCAACATTTCTGCGGCTATTAATACCATCCACGCCACACCAAAAGATAAACGCATACCGGTAAATATCATTGGTACTGATGCTGGTAATACAATTTTCTTAATATGAGTGAATAGTGGTAGGCGTAAAACGCGACTGACATTTTTTAAGTCTTGATCTAACGATGAAACACCAATTGAAGTATTGATAACCATCGGCCATAAGCTACAAAGTGTTACTGTTAATAATGAATTAACAAATGATTTAGACACTAAAGGATCGTCTGAAACATAGAGTGCACTTACCACCATGGTAACTAGTGGTAGCCATGCTAGAGGAGATACGGGCTTGAATATTTGAATAATCGGATTCACAGCTGAGTTGAGGTTTTTACTTAACCCCATCGCGATACCTAATGGAATAGCAATGATTGCGGCTAATAAAAATCCACTGGTGACAGTGATTAAGCTAGTGATGATTTGATCTATAAATGTTTCTTTACCGGTGTAGTTTCTAATCTTTGCTTCGTAAGCTGGGTCTGCAGCTAATCTCGCATCATTACGAACTTCTTGACGTAGATAAAATTTATCTGCTTTTGCTCTTTCTGCTGTGTGCTCGTCATACAATGAATGAAACTGTTGGTAAACCGCATTAGGCCCAGGGAAATCACCTAATGAAGTGTGAATGTTTTTAGCGGCAACACTCCAGAAAAATAGAAATATCATGATGCCTATGCACGGTAATACTAATAATTTACAAAGTGATTTAAACCAACCTTGTAATTTTTGACTTGTTATCGACGAAAATTCTAACTTATTGCTTAGTGAGCTTGTTGTCATTGCGACTGTTCCTTATTGAACGCTGTTTTGATACCCGAACCAAGCGTAGGAGCGGGTATCAATTGCTTTTTAAAGACTAAATTTAAATTTTATTTATGTACTTTTTTAGTAACAGTTAAATAACCTTAAATTTTGTCATCTTTTTTAAGTCCAATTTTGAAAGAGTCTATGTAAGCATTTGGTGTGTTACCGTCATAAACTAAGTCATCAATAAAGTGCGTTTGTGGTGCTCTAAAGCCTTTCTCTGTTGCAAAGTCAGGGAAATCTTTAGCATCAGCTAGTTTTTCATCAATTAGAGATTGTGCTGCTTGTTGGTAGATATCTGGACGGTAAACTTTTTTCGCTAAGTCTTTGTACCATTCATCTGATTTAGCTTCTGAAATTTGACCCCAACGACGCATCTGCGTTAAGTACCAGATTGCATCTGAGTAGTATGGGTAAGTCGCATTATGTCTAAAGAATACGTTGAAATCAGGTACATCTCGTTTGTCGCCTTTTTCGTATTCAAATGTTCCAGTCATACTGTTTGCAATGACTTCATAATCGGCACCTACGTAGTTAGATTGCGATAATATTTTTACTGCTGCAGGGCGATTTGCATTATCTTTTTCGTCTAACCACATAGCCGCACGAATTAATGCGCGTGTTAAACGAATCGTTGTGTTCGGGTATTTTTCAGCAAATTCAGCAGTTAAACCAAATACTTTCTCTGGATTATTTTTCCAGATTTCGTAATCAGTGACTACCGGTACACCAATACCTTTAAATACAGCTTGTTGGTTCCATGGTTCACCTACGGAATAACCGTAGATAGTACCTGCTTCCAATGTTGATGGCATTTGTGGTGGAGGTGTTACAGATAAGATAGCATCGCCATCGATATGACCGCTTGTATCACCTTTATGTGGTGCGTAAAAGCCTGGGTGAATGTCACCAGCTGCTAACCAATATCTTAATTCATAGTTATGTGTTGATACAGGGAATACCATGCCTAGATTGAATGGTTTACCTTGTGCTTTATAAGATTCAACCACTGGTTTTAAAGCATCCGCTTTAATTGGATGAACAGGCCAGCCATCGGCTTGTTTAGGAATGTTTGGTTTCATCTGTTTCCAAATTTCATTAGAAACCGTGATCGCATTACCATTTAAGTCCATTGAAAAAGGCGTAATGATATGGGCTTTCGTACCAAAGCCCATTGTTGCAGCAATTGGTTGGCCTGCTAACATGTGAGCACCATCTAGCGTGCCATCAATCAAACCATTTAACAGTACTTTCCAGTTAGCTTGTGCTTCTATAGTGACGTATAAACCTTCATCTTCGAAATAACCATTTTCATAAGCAATGGCGATCGGCGCCATATCTGTTAATTTAATAAAGCCAAATTTTAGTTCTTCCTTTTCCGGATACCCTAACTTTTCAGCTTGTGCAAAAGAAATCACTGTTGCTGATATTGCGATGCTTAATGCCAGTTTTTTAGCGACAAATTTGACTGGTTTAATCCAACTCATTATATAAATCCTTTTATTTTGGTTATTTTGATGCAAAAAAAAGCGCTCATTAGCCTCCTTACAAGAAGGGGGTTAATGAGCGCCATTGCTCTTTTTAAATACTTAAACGTCATTGTTTAAGTTTAAATTTTTATTTTCATTATCGCCGTTGATAATAAAAAGGGTGTTACTTTTTCATTTACATATTTTAGCTATGTCGCTCTAATTAACGACAAGTTGTTTTACAGCTGTTTTTTAATGAGTAAAAACAGTAATAATATTATTTGATACCTCTGCTAATGTTTGCCCATTATTCATGGCCATTTTTCGCAATAAAGTAAATGCTTCCTGCTCTGTTATTTTTCTCTGCTGCATAAGATAACCTTTTGCTCGCTCCACAATTTTACGGTCAGCTAACAGGGTTTTTGTTTGTTTTAACTCTTTAACTAATTTTTGATGTTGTGCAAACCTTTCGCAAGCAACACTGATCAAACTATTTAAACGATGAGGTTGAATGTCATTGACGATATATGCACTTACACCCGCTTTGATAGATGATTTAATTAATGATTGAGTTTCTTGTTTTGCAAAAACCAACACTGGTAAAGGCGTTAGTTTATTAATACTAGTTAATTCTTTTAATATTTCATCAGAGGGAGCATCTGTATTAATGATCAAAATATTAGGAAAACTTTGTGCACATTTTTCTGACAATAATACATCGCTATTTACATGATGAGTTACGTTGTAATCAAGATCGATAAGTGATTGTTTTAATATGGAATTGTTATTCTCGTTAATTTTTAAAGTAGTAATACATTGATCAACATTGCCTTCTTCGACAAGTAAAACAGCACTTTTCTGTTTGGGCTTCATCTGCTCAGTTTGTGTTGCGACCATTGTCACTACTCCTAGTAAAAAACGGTTAACATCCATTTTACAATAATGATATAGCACATTAGATGCCATGTTTGTTATTTGCATTTAAATCAATAGCTTATGTTTTTTATGAGGTGTTTTTTATTGTTTTTAAAGGATAAATATTGCACCAATCAAGCGAATTATTTGTCATTTTGCACTGAATTGGTGCGCAATGAAGGGGTATTTTAAGGATATATTAATGACATTTTTTAAACGATGAAATAGGTAGCTATTAAAATTAAATGTTATTTATTTATCAATAACATTTGAATTTTTTTAATCCATATTTGTATTTATGACTTGATAAGGTAATATCTCGCCCCTTATTTTTTTTCATTAGGCAAACCTATGACAACTGATTTTATTGGCATTGATTTTGGTACGAGTAATTGTGCTGTTGCAGCACTAGTTAACGACTTACCAACACTAATTGTTGTAGATGAGAACAGCGAAAATCCTTATAAAATACGCTCTGCGATTTACCTTGCTCATGATGAATCTGGTGATGATAGTCTAGATGCTAAAGCAAATGAGCAAACCTTAAATGATATGTTAGCTGCGGGGGAGATCTTATTCGGTGAGCAAGGTTTTAATGCTTTTTTGCAAACGCCACATGAAGGCCGATATGTTAACAGCCCTAAAAACTTTTTAGGGGCAAAAATTCCTAAACGTTTATTAGATAGTTTCGAAAAGCTAGTGGTGCGTTTTCTTTCGTATTTAAAGAAGTGTGCAGAGAAACAACTTTCCGTTGTTATTACTAAAGCGGTAATTGCCCGTCCAGTTAATTATCATTCAACAATGGGTGAGCTAGGCAATAAGCAAGCTGAAGCATTAATGTTACGGGCAGCCAATAAAGTGGGATTTACAGACGTTGAGTTTATCCATGAACCTTTAGCAGCTGCTTATCACTTTGAGCAGAATATCGATAAAGCAACCGATGCGATGGTTGTCGATTTAGGGGGTGGTACGTCAGATGTTACTTTCTGTATGTTAAGCAAAGAAAATGCAGAGAAACTGGATCGCAGTGCTGATATCTATTCAACCGTGGGCATTCGTCAAGGCGGTATCGTTTGCGATAAATTATTAGCGAGTGGCATTGTTTCACCTTTATTTGGTAGAGGTACTCGTACTAACAGTGGAAGAGCTATTCCCAATATGCTGTTCTCGGGCGTTTACGATATCGATAATATGCCATTAATGAGTGATTTTTATTCTCCTGCCCGTAGTAAGTCGATTACTGAATACATTAATGAAAGTGAAGATCCCATTCCGTTAATGCGTTTACAACAAGTTCAAAAAGAAAGGCTAACACATCAATTAATGCATGCGATTGAGTTAGCTAAGATTAACTTAAGTGATAATGAGATAGCTGAACTGCCTTTATTATTCATCGACAATTCACTTGAACTTGATATTGAACGTCAACAAGTATCTGAAACCATGGTTAATTGGTTAGATAAAATGTTTGTGATGATTGACGATGCAATAGAACAAGCACAGAGGACTCCTGAAATTATTTATTTAACAGGAGGCATGGGGTTATCTCCTTTAGTGCAACAAGCGTTAAGTGAACGATATCCTTCTGTTTCTATCTCTGTTGCTGATGCATTTAGCTCCGTTGTGTTTGGCGCATTATTAAAAGCGAAGCGTTTGTATACTTAATGAGTAGATATTTCAGAAATGTTTACGAAATACTTAGTAATGACTTATATTTGACTAGGTGGATGGGTGATATAATCTGTTGTATCAATGATTAAGCTTGGTGTTTAGCCATTTTTATTATTCATTGTCATTATATGCTCTTTATTAACCATTCACTTTCCGTGAGCTAAGTTAATATTATAAATTAAGGAACAATTATGAAATTAAAACACTGGATTGTATTAGCTGCCTCAACAGCAATGATGCCATTAGCATCTGCTACTACTATTGCTTTTGACGGTTTAGATAACGGAACAATTGTCGATGACGAGTACTTTGCTGATTATGGCATTACTTTTAATGGTACTAATGTTTTTCAAAATGAAAGCAATCTAGCTGTTGTTTTTGACAGTAGCCTAACGAATACTCAAGATAGTGATTTAGAATCGCCTTTTACGAATATTAATAATCCAAGTTTGGGAACTTCTAATCCAGGTAATATTTTAGTTATCCATGAAAACCCTAGCACTTGTGATGCATTGACTTGTACAAATCCAGATGACGAAGGTAATCGTCCTGCGGGATATTTTACAATTGACTTTTCTGAAGCTATTACGTTAAACAGTATCGATTTCTTTGATATTGAGTCTGAAGAAGCAACTGATCATAACGAGATTAATTTATACGATGTCAATGGCGATGAAATTAGTGCAGGTACTTTTTTCACTCCAGGTACTGGCGGTAATAATACGTGGGATCGTTTATTATTTGATGTAACGGGTGTTTACTCGTTAGAAATAAACCTTAATGGTTCTGGTGCTATCAGTAATTTAAATTTTGATTATGCAACCGTTTCTGTTCCTGAGCCTTCAACCCTCGCTGTTTTCGGTTTAGCATTGTTAGGTTTTGCAGGTTCAGTTCGCCGTAAAGCTTAATGTGAAGTTTTAATTTAATTTAAAACTTATCTTTTAAAGAGGTCACTTCAGTGGCCTTTTTTTATGCTTAATCAAAAATTGATCTAGCGTCTTTAGCTATCTTTCTTAGTTATCTTTCTTAGCTATATTTCTAACTTATCTATTTTAGTTACTTTCCTTACTGGCTTTTAATACAGTAGCTCTTCATGTTCTGTCTTTTTATATAGTGAAGTTGATATAGCTTCTTATATGGAAATCATAAAATGGCGGCTTTTGACTCATTGTTTATTTTTTAATGGGTAGATTTCCCCCCATTCTATCAATGATACCTTTTCTTTAAATACAAACACTTCTCTGTATTCCTTACTACCAGTGCATTGTTAACATTAATTTAACATTGGCTCGCCCCTTGCTATATCAACCCATACGATAGAACGTTTTCGTTATTAATTTATAGAACAATATTGTTAAAACAATCTTTACTCAACATACGCAATTAACGCGTACCAATATGGATATAGGAGCTCAACATGTTTAAAAAATTAACGGTTATGTCTTTATGTAGTGCAGCACTTTTAAGTGGTGCTAATGCTTATGCTAATTGTGATCCTGGTGAGATGGTGATCAAGTTTAGTCATGTTACTAATTCTGATAAGCACCCTAAAGGGGTCGCTGCATCATTATTAGAACAACGAGTGAATACTGAAATGAATGGTAAAGCGTGTATGCAGGTTTTTCCAAACTCCACTTTATATGATGATAACCAAGTATTAGAAGCACTGTTAAATGGTGATGTGCAACTAGCAGCTCCTTCTTTATCTAAGTTTGAAAAAATCACTAAAAAATATCGCATTTTCGATTTACCGTTTCTTTTCACAGACGTTGCTGCTGTTGATAGATTTCAGAACTCTGAAGCGGGCGATAAGTTAAAAAATGCGATGAATCGTCGTGGTTTAAAAGGATTAGAGTTTTGGCATAACGGTATGAAACAAATGTCAGCGAATAAACCTTTGTTGTTACCAAGTGACGCTAAAGGGCTTAAGTTCCGTGTACAAGCATCTGACGTGTTAGTTGCACAATTTGAACAACTAGGTGCTAATCCTCAAAAAATGTCATTTAAAGAGGTTTACGGCGGTCTACAGACTAAAGTTATCGATGGACAAGAAAATACTTGGTCAAATACTTACGGTAAAAAATTCTTTGAAGTTCAAGACGGCGTAACAGAAACGAATCACGGTATTTTAGACTACTTAGTCGTGACTTCTGGCGATTGGTGGGACAACTTACCTGATGATATTCGTGACCAATTAGGCACTATTTTAAAAGAAGTAACTGAAGTTAGAAATGCTGAATCAACGGTTGTGAATGAAGCGAACAAGCAAAACATTATCAAAGCGGGCGGTGTTGTTCGTACTTTAACAGCAGAGCAACGTGAAGCTTGGGTTACTGCACTTAAACCAGTATGGAAAAAATATGAAAAAGATATTGGTAGTGACTTACTTGAGGCAGCACAAGCTTCTAATCAGTAACTATTAAAATTTAGCCATTGCCTGCCATGATTATTTCGATTGGTAGGTAATGGCTTTACTGAATAGCGTTAAAATAGAGAATAAGAAAGGGATAAACAAATGGAAAGCGGATTTTTTACCCGAATAGGGAAAATCACTGACTATGCAGAAGAAACATTAATTGCGGCATTCTTAGGGTTAATGACGTTATTAACCTTTGCCAATGTAGTGGTGCGTTATGTTTTTAATGACAATATTTTATGGGCATTAGAACTTACCGTATTTATGTTTGCGTGGATGGTACTGGTAGGCGCTTCTTATGGCGTTAAAAAACATTTTCACATTGGTGTGGATGTTGTTATTAATATTGCACCCAAAGGGCTGAGAAAGACTTTTGCGTTGGTCGCAGTGTTCTTTTGTTTATTCTTTTCTGTTTCATTATTAATAGGTTCTTGGAATTATTGGGTGCCTTTTATTACTGACCGAGCTTGGTATGAAACCGAAGATATTCCAATGCCTGATATTTTACAGTTTCTTTCAAGTTGGTTTAATGAGGGCGAACGATACGAAAGACTACCTCGCTTTATTCCTTACTTTGCACTGCCATTAGGGATGGCATTGATGACGTTTCGATTCTTACAAATAGCTTGGTTAATCATGACCAATAAATTAGATCGTATGATTGCTAGTCATGAAGCAGAAGAGCAGCTTGAAGAGTTTCATCAAGAGCAGGGTAATAACGAACTAAAAGAGATTAAACAAAGCTTTGCAAACAAAAGCTATGATCATAAAAACGATGGGCAAAGTGATAGTGAGCAAAAAAATAAAGCTGAACAAGCTAATGTTAAAAAGGAGGATAACTAATGGCTATGTTAATGCTTTTTATTATGGTGATCGCTTTGATGATCATCGGTGTGCCTATTGCTATTTCTCTAGGGGCTTCAAGTATTGTCTTTTTGATGGTGCATTCTGATGCGTCGTTAGCATCTATTGCACAAACGCTACTTAATGCATTTACTGGTCATTATACTTTATTGGCGATTCCCTTTTTTATTCTTGCTTCTAGCTTTATGGCTACGGGTGGTGTGGCAAAACGTATTATTCGATTTGCGATTGCATTGGTTGGGTCATTGCGTGGTGGTTTAGCGATGGCATCCGTAGTGGCTTGTATGATGTTTGCTGCTTTATCAGGTTCTTCACCTGCAACGGTTGTTGCGATTGGCGGTATTGTTATTGCAGGTATGGTTAAAAATGGTTACACAAAAGAATTTGCTGCTGGTGTTATTTGTAATGCGGGTACATTAGGTATTTTGATCCCTCCTTCAATTGTCATGGTTGTTTATGCTGCGGCAACAGATGTATCAGTAGGGCGAATGTTTTTAGGGGGCGTTATTCCTGGTCTGTTAGCCGGAGTGATGTTGATGATCGCCATCTACATTTATGCGCGTTATAAAAACATTCCTGCACAACCTTTCGTTGGTTGGAGCGAAGTGTTCCGCTCTGCAAGAGATGCTGGTTGGGGATTATTACTGATTGTTATTATCCTTGGTGGTATTTATGGTGGTGTCTTTACGCCGACTGAAGCTGCTGCTGTTGCCGCTGTGTATGCCTTTATTATTTCAAACTTTGTTTATAAAGATATGGGGCCATTATCAGATAAGGAACCTGCAGAGAAAAAGGGCAAAGCTTATTGGTTTAAAGCGATGCATGTGTTCTGCCATGAAGATACGCGTAAGACATTATATGATGCGGGTAAGTTAACGATCATGTTGATGTTCATTGTTGCTAATGCGTTAATCCTTAAGCATGTATTAACTGAAGAACGAATTCCACAAATGATAACAGAGTCAATGTTGTCAGCTGGCTTAGGTCCAATAGAGTTTTTAATTGTTGTTAATCTCTTGTTATTGATTGGTGGACAATTTATGGAACCGTCTGGTTTACTGATTATTGTGGCACCTTTGGTATTTCCAATTGCGATTGCTTTAGGTATTGATCCTATTCACTTGGGTATTATGATGGTGGTGAATATGGAGATAGGGATGATCACGCCACCCGTTGGTTTAAATCTCTTTGTCACCGCTGGGGTCGCCAAACTTTCGATGATGAAAGTGGTCAAAGCATCATTACCGTTAGTCGGGGTGATGTTCTTGTTCTTGATGATTGTGACTTATGTACCTGCGGTATCTACGTGGTTACCTAATATGATGATGGGACCTGAGGTGATTACTAAGTAGTTAATCTTCATATTATGAACTTATTGCTGGTGGACTAACCCGCCAGCAATTATTCATTCATTTAATTTCTTTTTCCTTTTTCCTTAATTCTTTAATTCTTTAATTCAACTATTCTTCTCTTTCTATATATTCCTTTCTCACTTATTCCATTATCTCATTATGTTCTGCTTTAAAACTTTGTTTTTCGATACCGTGCTTTTGCATTTTATCGTATAAGGTTTTGCGTGGGAGGTTAAGCGCTTGCATCGCATTTTTGATACTGCCATTAGTTAAGCTTAAGGCTTGTTCTATTAAGGTTTTTTCAAAAGCATCAACCTGTTCAGATAAACTTAAACCTGCATTAACATCGTTCTCTGCATCGTTTAAATCAGAGAGTGAACCTAATAAAATAAAGCGTTCTGCGGCATTCCTTAATTCTCTTACATTACCTGGCCAATCATGGCTCAATAGTGCCTGTAATGAATGAGCGGGTAATGCCGGTGCGGCTTTTCCATATCGAGCGGCGGCAACTAATAAAAAATGATGGAATAGCTTAGGGATATCTTCTTTGCGGTGACGTAAAGGCGGTAAATCTAGCGTGACCATATTTAACCTGTAATACAGGTCTTGTCTAAAATCCGGTGCTTCTTTTAAATCGACTTTAGTGGCTGCAATGATTCTGATATCTAGGTCAATGGCTTTGTTAGAACCAACTCGCTCTAAACTTCTTTCTTGTAATACTCTTAATAAACGTACCTGAGCTTGCATTGGCATTGATTCTATTTCATCAAGGAATAGGGTGCCTCCTTGGGCATATTCAAATTTCCCGATACGTTGCGAGTCAGCGCCTGTAAACGCGCCTTTCTCATGCCCATATAATTCACTTTCAATGAGATTTTCTGGTACAGCCCCACAGTTAACAGCGACAAAGTTGTTAGAGCTTCGCTGGCTTTGTTCGTGTAATGAGCGGGCAACCAGTTCTTTACCTGTACCTGTTTCTCCATACAGCAGTATGTCTGCATGGCTATCTGCAACACGATATATCATTTGTTTTAATGAAATAATGCTGGGTGTGTTGCCAATAATCCTTGGACCCAATGTTTCTTTACTCTGTAACGCTTTCTTTAATTCTCTGTTTTCAAGCGTAAGTTTTCTTTTTTCAATGGCTTTACGCGTCACTTCTATTAATCTATCTGATGAAAAGGGTTTTTCAATAAAATCGTAAGCGCCATTTCTAATTGCTTCAACTGCCATTGATATATCACCATGCCCGGTGATCAAAATAATCGGTAAATCAATATCTTGTTGCTGTAAAGTATTTAACAACTGTTGACCTGTGATACCCGGTAGTCTGATATCAGAGATCACCACTAATGGTAATGATTGTTTAGCTGCTATGAGTGCCGACTCCGCGTCTTCAAAGAATGCCGCATCAATACCAGCTAATGCAAAGGTTTGTTCGTTTGATAAACGCATGTCGTATTCATCATCAATAAAAAATACCAAACTCATTATTACTCCCTGATCTTATTTCGATTCAAATTATTTTATTCATTGTCAAACATGTTTCTAACAAAAGCCATGCTTAACGTGATGACTCATCTTCTCAACTGTTGCTATCTTTAATCGTGTTTAATTCACTGAATACGCCGTTAATGACTAATGGTAAGGTAATCGTAAATTCGGCGCCTGCTATTGGCCTATTTTGCGCTGATAAAGATCCTTGCATATTACTGATAATTTGTTGTGAAATGGATAAACCTAAGCCCAGTCCGGTTTCTTTAGTGGTAAAGAAGGGTTCAAACAAATGCGGTAGATGCTTTTTATCGATACCTGTTCCTTTATCCAGTACTTTGATGATAGCCAGTGATTCTTTGCTATTCTGCTTATCTTCTAGTTGAACGGCTAGTTTAATAATGATTTGTTTATCGTCACTGTGTTGCATTGATTGCAAAGCGTTAGATAGCAGGTTAACAATAATTTGTTCTAGCTGGATAGGCTCAGCTTTTACGTTAACAGGTGTGTCAGGTAATGCTATTGTTAAGTTAGCTTTGTTGGCTTTTAGTTGTGGTTTTAATAATTCATGCGCAGCGAAGATAACGGGTTGTAACGCGATGACTTGTAATTCTCCATTAGGCTTGCGTGCAAATGATTTTAGTTGTGAACTTATTTTTGCCATGCGTTCAGTTAATAAATCAATGCGAGTTAAATTATTACTCACATGATCTAATTGATTTCTCTCTAGAAATAACACCGCATTTTCTGCGTAAGTGCGTATAGCCGACAAAGGATTATTGAGTTCGTGGCTGATGCTCGCTGATAATTGGCCTAATACAGCTAATTTAGCGGATTGAATTAATTCTTTTTGTGTTGAACGAAGGGCTGATTCGGCTTTATGTCTTTCTTCTACTTCAGCTTGTAAGGCTGATGTTCTTTGCATTACCGTATACTCAAGTTCTCGCTTAGATTTTATCGCCAACATAGCTTGTTCTTGAAGTCTGTTTCTTTTTTGTTTAATCAGAATATAAGTCAAATAAAGAAGTAAGAAGAGCAGGGAAATAAAAGTAACTAATATTAAAATATCTATGATGATTGGAGCTATAGGTGCAAACACTCTAATACTCCAATCTTTGCTTTGTGAAACACTTAATAGGGATAAATAATAATTCGAAAAAGGTTTTTTATTTGGCATGCTTAAGACGCTAGCGTTTTGTTGTAAATCACCATTGATAGAAACTGACTCAATGGGTTGTTCTAAGTATCGGCGACTCTTTAATATTGTTTGTTTTTGGTTATCAGATAAGGGAGATAAACTCTTAAAAAGCCATTTTTCTTCAGAGGATATAAAAACAATATTATTCATATCAGAGACTAAAAAGTGTTGCTCTTTGCCTATCCAGTCTTTCTCGATTAATGAAAGATCCATTTTAACTACGACAACACCAATCACTTCAGCTGCATACATTACGGGATAAGAAAAATAATAACCTCTTCTACCCGATGTTGAGCCTAATGCAAAGTATTGTCCTTGCTCACCGCGCATTGCATCTTGATAGTAAGGGCGGAATGCATAATTATCACCTACAAAAGAGGCTTCTTTTAACCAGTTACTCGCTGCGATGGTATTCGCTTTTGCATCTAATAAATAGGTATCAGATGCGCCGACTATATTATTGATTGATCTTAAATGGCGATTGGTTAAATCAAGTTGCGCGGTATTATGGGGAGACATTAACGCGTCGATTATTATACCTTGTCGAGACAGCAGCTGTGGAATGAACGCAAAGTGTCCTAATTGGCTCTCTAGATGGCGACTAAAACGATCAAGTTGTTGTTGATTACTGGTTTGTAATTGTTGAAAACTGTGTTGCCATAAAAGGTTAATACTTACAATCAGGGTTAAGCAATATATGAAGAGATAAACGGCTGTTATGTGTTTACTCAGTTTCGCCATGATTAACTGCATTGTGACTGTTCCTTATCCATTTTCTTATTCACTTCCTTATTTATTTTCTTATTCATTTAAGGTACAGCGAACTCTGTTTATTGAAACATGCCTATTATACTGAACCAATTTACCTTAACTTGAGTATTTAAGTTGTATGATTGCTCATGGTTCTCTATTTAATACCTTCAGAATGAGCATTATACATTAAAGAAGTGACTGATAATAAAGCTGAAAATGACTAATGGTTACGATATATGCTATGTTATTAACACATTTTATTTTATGACATGACTTATGAAGCTACCTGAACTGATATTAGATAAAGCACTTTGCAAAGTCCGAACCATTACGACCTTTATTCATTTAGATTTTGATCAAAGCCAATGGCCTTCATTAATTAAAAATGCGAATGATTTTTGTCAATCGTTAGCAGATGATTTCAAAGAAAAGGGCTATACCGTGCAATCTATTCGGATTGTGACTAATGCTTTTGCTGAATATATCGACACAACTAACTTACAAACAGCTCAACAAGATTTACGAACGTTAAATACATTACTCAGCAATAGCCAACAATCAGGTTTAAGACTTCGATTTGCTATTGGAGAAGCGACTACTGCGCATCAACTCAGTCTCATTCCTGAATTAATCCAAGAATTCGGTGATTTATGTAATGTGTGTGTGAATATTCCAATAGATGAACACTTTCTATTGGATAATCAGTTAATTGAAAGTGCAACGAAAGCGGTTAATCGAATTAGTCAAATTACTCCACGTGGGGAAGGTAACTTTAATTTTACCGTTAACTTTAACTGTAAACCGTTAATTCCTTATTTTCCTGCGAGCTATTCTGACAAATCAACCAATAATAGTTTTGTCATCGGTTTAGAAACACCAGATTTATTAGTCGCCACATTAAAAGCATTTAATGCTCAAAATTCAATCTTAGATCATCAGCAAGCTTTTGATGGTTATTACCAATCTTTAACTCAACAAATACAACATCACGTTGATCAGTTAAAAACAATCATTGAAGATCGCCGTCTTAACCAACACGTTAATACAGGGTTTAAAAAAGATTTTAAGTTTGCAGGTATCGATAGCTCTGCGGCTCCCTCAAAAAATTGTGCGAGTATGACAGAAGTCTATGAATTAATGGGTGTTGAGTACTTTGGTGCATCTGGAACCGTTGAAGTTTCCTCATTATTAACGCGGGTATTCAAATCAATAAAAAATATGCCGCTGGTGGGCTTTTCAGGGCTAATGTTAGCATTAACTGAAGACAGAGGGCTTGCAGCTGGTAGCCAACAAGCACATTTCGATATTCGTGCTTTATTAACCTATAGCTCAGTATGTGGAATCGGTTTAGATACGGTGCCTATTCCCGGTGATACACCGATTGATAAAATTTCAGCCTTAATGCGTGATACAGGTACGATGGCATTTAGATTAAACAAACCATTAACGGTACGCGTATTTCCAATACCTGGCTTAAAAGCAGGTGATTCAACGTCATTTGAAAGTGACGATTTATGTAACTGTACTGTATTAGCAGTACCTTAAGGAAAAATATGTCGATAATAATTTATGGCGATAGTTTGTCAGGAAACTGTTATAAAATTAAATTGTTATGTTCATTATTACAAATTGAACATCAATGGATTGAAGTGAACATTTTAGAAGGAGAAACGCGCACTAGTGCGTTTTTAGCAATGAACCCTAATGCTAAAATCCCATTGTTAGTAACAGAAGATAAACAGTTTATTGCCGAATCTAATGCTATTTTGTATTACCTCTCTCAGCAAACCTCGTTTTTCCCCACTAATGTTTTACAGCAATCGATTTGTTTACAATGGATGTTCTTTGAGCAATATAGTCACGAGCCTTATATTGCTGTCGCTCGTTTCATCAATAAATACCTTGGTAGCCCTGCAGATAGATTAGAAGAATTAGAAAGCAAACAAGAAGGCGGCTTAAAAGCATTAGCGGTAATGGAAATTCAATTACAAAAAACGGCTTATTTATTAGGCGATACGATCAGTATTACTGACCTTTGTTTATTTGCTTACACCCATGTTGCTTACGAAGGTGGTTTTGATTTAAATAATTTCCCAGCTATTTTGACATGGATTTCACGTGTTGAACAACAACCAAACTTTATTCATATTGGATAGATATTAAGCAAATTAATTAAAAATCAATCAGAATATGAAAGTTTGTTTGTTATGGCACTAATATATAACGTTATGTTATAAATTCGTTGAGGACAGGCGCGCAGCTTAATGTTCTAATGCGCCTTATATAGGGAGCTGAATCATTTAGCATAACGACAATAAAATCAGTGATTTTAGATTATTTAATCATTTATTTTCATGTAGAATTCAGCTGTTCTCCTGATAGAAAACAATTTAATTAAATATTAGTGTTGTTGTGTTTATTACGATGTTGAATGTGAAGCTTAATTAGCTATCTTTTTAATAGCTAAAACCCTCATTTTAATGTTCATCAAACCAATTTATTGCACTAACGTTAAATAATTTAGACATTATTTGAACATAACAAACTCATCATCAGGTATTTATAAGTTTATATATTTATACAGGCTTTGATGACAATTTAATTACACGTTAAACAATTTATATAGGAATAATATGAAAATTCTTTTTAAAAAAGCATTAATTGCATTAGTTGCAGTGAGTAGTTTATTAACTGTACCTGCATTTGCTCAGCAAACCGTTAAAGTAGGTATGTCTGGTCGTTATTTTCCATTCACATTTTCTAAAAGAGATGTGTTACAAGGTTTTGAAGTCGATGTTTGGAATGAAATCGCTAAGCGTTCTGATTACAAAGTAGAATATGTAACAGCAAGCTTCTCAGGTTTATTTGGCATGTTAGAAGCGGGACACATTGATACGATTGCTAACCAAATAACAATCACTGAAGCACGTACTGCAAAATACGCATTCTCAGTACCGTATGTTATTGATGGTGTTCAAATAACTGTTCGTAAAGGGCGTGATGATATTCAAGGTCTTGAAGATCTAAAAGGTAAAAAAGTCGCTGTAAACTTAGGTAGTAATTTTGAACAAGTGTTAAGAAAGCATGATGTGAATAATGAAATTAACATTGTTACTTATGATACAGGTATTGAACAAGATGTTGCTTTAGGACGTGCAGATGCATTTATCATGGATCGCGTTTCATCTGTGCAACTAATTAAAGAAGCGGGTTTACCGTTACAACTTGCTGGCCACCCATTTGAAGAAATTCAAAATGCGATGCCATTCTTAAACAAACCATCTCAATTGGTTATTCGTGATCAAGTTAATACCGCATTAGCAGCAATGCGTGCCGATGGTAAATTAGCTGAAATTTCTAACAAGTGGTTTGATACAGACATCACTCAGTAATATTAACCCTTAAAGAGTCATTTTTATGCAAAGTTCTTTTGATCTTCAATACATTATTGAATTAATGCCCATTTTATTTAAATATCTTGGGGTGACAATGGAAATGGCACTTTGGGGGTTCTTATTTGCATTAATACTCGCGCTTGGTTTAGCGTTAGTGCGAGTATTTAAAATTGCTTTTATACAACACCTTGCGTCGCTCTATATTTCATTTTTTCGTGGCACGCCGCTATTGGTACAATTGTTCTTATTGTATTACGGTTTTCCACAATTTATGACTATTTTTGTTGGTATGGATGCATTTACCGCTGCTATTATTGGACTCTCATTACATTTTTCTGCTTATATGGCGGAAAGTATTCGAGCGGCGATTCTAGGAATAGATAAGTCTCAAATGGAAGCATGTTTAAGCTTAGGTATGACGCGTTTACAAGCAATGAAGCGTGTTATTTTACCGCAAGCATCTCGTGTGGCAACACCATCATTGATGAATTATTTTATCGATATGATTAAAAGTACTTCATTAGCCTTTACGCTTGGTGTTTCTGAGATCATGGCAAAAGCGCAAATGGAAGCCGCTTCAAGCTTTAAATTTTTTGAAAGTTTCTTGGCTGTTGCTGTGATTTATTGGGGGGTAGTTATCTTCTTTACTCAAGTCCAACACCTGCTAGAAAAAAGATTGAATAAGGCATATTAATCATGATCAAAGTATCCAATTTAAGTAAAAAATTTGGTGATTTAGCTGTACTGAAAGATATTAGTTTTGAAGTCGCTAAAGGTGAAATCGTTGTGATTATTGGTCCATCTGGCACAGGTAAATCAACATTATTGCGTTGTTTAAATTATCTTGAAACCCCTACAACGGGTCAAATTCATATTGGTAATGCAACTATCGATGCTATTTCTCATAAACCAAAAGAAGTAACGACATTACGTCAGCAAAGTAGTTTTGTTTTTCAGAATTACTCTTTATTTGCTAATAAAACTGCATTACAAAATGTAGCAGAAAGTCTCATTACTGTATGGAAAATACCAGCACAAGAAGCGTTAGCAACAGCAAAAGCTATTTTAGTCAAAGTGGGCCTAGAAGATAAACTTGATGTTTACCCTTCACAACTTTCTGGTGGTCAACAACAACGCGTTGGTATTGCTAGAGCAATGGCTGCTAAAGGCGAGGTGATTTTATTTGATGAGCCCACTTCCGCATTAGATCCTGAATGGGTTGATGAAGTGTTGGCGGTAATGAAACAGCTTGCTTTTGAAAAGCAGACGATGATTGTTGTTACTCATGAAATGCAATTTGCTAAAGAAGTCGCTGACCGAGTGATATTCATGGAAGATGGTTTTATCGTTGAACAAGGTTCTCCAAAAGAAGTTTTTGATAACCCTAAACACGAGCGAACTAAAGCGTTTGTAAAAAGGGCGCTTAAGCAGCATTAATATGAACATCACTCATTAATCTATAAAGCTATCTTATTCTGAGATAGCTTATTTAATCTATTTACATTCTATTTTTTATTACTTTAATTATATTACTTTAATTATATTACTTTAATTATATTACTTTAATTATTATTCTATTTATTAATTTACTCACCATATAAAGGTTTTCTTATGTTCATTTTTCGTGCATTCATTTATTTAATTGCTCTGGCTGGCGTTGCTTACTTAATCGGTTTAGAAGGATATGATTTAAAAACACTTGCCCGGTACAACGAAAATACCTTAACCGAACACATGCAAGATATTTTAACACTTTCGAGTAGTCTGCTATTTTTATATGCAGCTCGTCTTGACGATAAATTAAAAGTAGCGAGTACTTTACTTGCTGCTTTATTAGCCATGATGTTTGTTAGGGAGTCTGATTCTCTATTAGACCAAAACGTATATGATGGAGCCTGGGAAACATTGGTTCTCTGTATCGGTATTGTCTTAGCTTTTTTCTTACGAGGTAAATTTTCAACGATTTATTCCTCTTTGAAAGCTTATTCTGAAACAGCTTGCTATGGTACTTTTTTAGCCGGTTTAGTGGTATTACTGGCTTTTTCAAGAGTGATGGGTAGAGGATCTTTTTGGACATCTGTCATGGGTGAAAATTATATGCGCATTGTGAAAAATATAGTGGAAGAGGGGACAGAAACGTTAGGCTACACTTTAATTTTTATCTCCGCTATTGAGTTAGTCTTAATTTGTCGAAAGCGTCGACATACGTTAACTAACGTTTAATGAACTTGTTTTTTATACTGAAGTTATTGTAAATAAACACACGATAAAGATTAAGCTTTGTTAACACTTAGCTTAATTTTTTATTATCTAATAAATTACTTTATAAAAATCCCCCAAAAACACTTTTTATATTAATTGAACGCTCTAAAAACTACTATAATCTGTCTGATTTTTATATAATAAGCCCCGTTATAAATTGACAAAATCCCCCCAAATTTAAAGGAACTAAAATGCAAGAGTTAAACTCATTTGATTATGGCCCATTAGCTGGCCTAATAGGAATTTGGTCGGGAAATAAAGGAAAAGATCTTTCTCCTGAAGCAGATGGAAGCACTGAACATAATGAATATTATGAAACGATCGTATTTACCGCTGCTGGTGAAACATCTAATGCTGAAGAAGAAGTCTTGAGTGCGGTTCATTACACACAAAAAGTACAAAGAATAAGTAATGACAAAGTTATTCATCAACAAACGGGATATTGGCTTTGGGAGCAAGGCACAGATAATGTGATACATTCACTAACTATTCCTCGAGGACTTTGTGTACTTGCTGGAGGTAAAGTAATCACTAAAAATTCTACTGTATTTAATGTAGATGCTAGTTTTGATAATGAGAATTGGCCAATAACTCAATCTGCTTTTTTAAAGCACAAAGCAATGACAAAAACCTTTAATCAAAAAATGACCTTATCTGGAGATAAACTACAATACTCTCAACATATGATGCTTGAGATCTATGGAAACAGTTTTGACCACAATGATCACAGTAGTTTACGACGTCAGCCATAGAGTTATTATTTTAAATCCTTTTAATTGAATAATTTTACCCTCTCATTTACCGTCTCTTATTATGAGAAGTGTAAAGATTTTCTATCCTTTTATGAGTATTCAATAAAATATAGTCGAAATCTTTTACGATAATTAAATTACCTCTAATTGATTATATTTAAATTCATTTAATTACAATGGGTTATAAAACTGGAATAGTAATTGCTTATCCCTGTTAGATAAAAAATAAATTTTAATTAAAGGTATATATATATGAAAAAAACACATGTAATAGCTGCATTACTAGTGGGGCTTTATTCTCAATACAGTTTAGCAGGGCCAATTGAAACGTTAAGTGAATACAACCTTATCGTTTTAAATGATCTTGCATCAACAAGTGAAGTTGAAGGTAAGACGTTGATAGGTGGTGATTTATCAGGGACTTCAAATTATGGTATTCGTTTACAACAAAATGATCCAACAAATGGTGATGCGTTAGTCATTGCTGGGGACTTAGTCTCAGGTTCTACCGTTAACGCTAACGGGCAAAGTGTTGTTATTGCAGGCAATAATAATGGACAAGTTAATGCTCGCTCAGTTACAACTGATGCATCTGAGTACGATTTTGATTTAATAAAATCAGAATTTGTTAACTTTTCAGGTTATTTATCTGAATTAGCAGTTAACTCTATTTTAACAACGTCTACAAATGGACAGCCTGGTCCTGCTTCATTTGAAGTTGGTTCTGATATTGATACAGATGTTGCTGTCTTTAATATTACGGCTGAAGATTTCTTCAGTAATAATTCAATTCAACAATATGATGTCGACTTGAATGGTCAATCGCCATCAGCAATTGTTATTAACGTATCTGGTGAAGTGATTAATGATGCTAATTTCAATGGTAATGGTGTTGGTAATATTGTTACAGATGCTTTTCGTGAAAATATTATTTGGAACTTTTTCGAAGCAACAGATATCGATCTTATTAAACAATTAAATGGTAGTTTATTAGCACCTTTTGCTGATTTAAGTAATGCAACGCCAATTGAAGGTTCTGTTGTCGTTAATAATTTTGATCAAGGTGGTGAAGTTCATGATGCACTTTTTGCCGGTACTATAGATTATGACGCATCAATCGGTTCTGAAGAACCAGCAGTCGATGTACCAGCTCCTTCATCAATGATTATTTTTGCTTCTGCTTTATTAGGTTTAGGACTATGGCGTCGTAAGACTGTTGCAGCAAAATAAATTTACATCATTTTAAATGTGTAAACATTAGTGTTTAAAAATAAAAGGTTACCAATTGGTAACCTTTTTTATATCTGCTTTTATGTATCTTTATCTACTTATCTACTTATTTTCATCTATTTAGTTTACATAATCTCAATTCTGGTTAATGGAAGTGAAACTATATTTAAATCATAAAGTACTATTTTTTTACTAGGGTGTGTTGATCTTTCAAGAGTAATTTTTGAACAGCATGGTGGAAATGTATAATGGTTT
>NZ_JBAKBA010000011.1:0-105140 GCF_038155225.1 Psychromonas arctica
TGATAGCAGAGCATGATTCATTTTTATGTTGAACTTTTTACTATTGATAGCAGAGTATGATTCATTTTTTATTGTTGTAACTCACCTATTTCTACATCAAGTACTTGTTCTTTACCTTGCCTTAATATAGTGATTTTTGTATTGTTTCTAGGTTTAATTTTAGCTATTTTATCCATTGTTACAATTAGGTTGATAGCATCTTCATCGCCTATTTTTAAAATAATATCATTTTTCTGCATACCTGATTTTTGAGCTGGACCACCTTCGGTTATTTTTTTAACTATAATACTATTTTTAGCTTCCAGTCCCCATAAACGAGCCACTAAAGGATCTAAGTTTTCTGCTTCAATACCTAGTGAGCCTCGAATAACTCGTCCATCTTTTATAATACCTTTCATTACATGGGTAACTAAACGATAAGGAATAGCAAAACTGATACCATAGGTAACGTTGCTGGTGCCTGTGTAGAACTCTGAGGTGTTAATACCAACTAATTCGCCACGACTATTAATTAATGCGCCACCAGAGTTACCTTCATTAATAGCTGCGTCTGTCTGTATAAAATCTTGACGACCAGTGCTACTCATCCCACTTCGCCCCAATGCGCTGATCACTCCTTGAGTAATTGTTTGACCAAGGTTATAAGGGTTTCCTATTGCTAATACCAGATCTCCTATTTCAGGAGAGTAATCAGGGTTTTGTGGCATAACAGGGAGATCTTCACCATCAATTTGTAATACGGCTAGGTCAGTAATTATGTCACTGCCGATAATCGTAGCAGTAAATAAGCGTCCATCTTGTAAAGCAATCAGAATTTGATCTGCTTTAGAGATAACATGGTAGTTTGTTAGAATGTAGCCTTTAGCATCAAAAATAATACCTGACCCTAAGCCTGTAGGTTGTAGTTGTTGTTTATTCCCTACACTAGAATCAATATATTGCTGAGAGTAAATGTTAACAACGGAAGGCGCTGATTTTTTGACGGCTTCAGAGTAGCTAATAACCTCTGGTTGATAGCTGGTTTTATTACTTAAACTTTTAAATATAAGTGGACTATAAATAATTATTCCAGCAAGGAATAATCCACACAGAATAGGTTTAATTAAATAATTTGAATAGAGTTTCAGCTTCATATATTTTTATTTATACGTAATGAATACAAAAAAATTGAAGTTCAGTATATAGAAAACTAATGGCTGACGGAAAATTACTTTTTATTTAACCAACATAGCGCAAAAAAAACATCGCCCTAAGACGATGTTTTATAATGTAAAAAACAATAAATTATATAATTATTGTCATTTAAGTGAAGAGGGTAATGTTAAGAAATAACGTGTACAGAAGAGGTATTAGTTGTACCTGAATCTACTAATGCACCCGTTACCATTACTACTTTATCGCCCGCTACTACTAAGCCTTGTTCTTTTGCTATATCCATACCTAACTTGTAGAAGTCTTCCATTGAAGTTTGTTGTTCTACAACTTTAGCTGAAACACCTTTAGTTAACGCTAGTTGTTGGCGTGTTTTAGGGTTACTTGTTAATGCTAGGATAGGCATTGATGGGAAGTACTTACGAAGTGAGCGAGCTGATTTACCAGCACCTGTTGCAACGATAAGTAGCTTAGCACCTAATTGCTCTGCATTTTTTACTGCTCCGCTACATACTGCTTCTGTAATACGAAGATCTGTTTCTTTCTCATCCGTTACTGAGTGTAAAACACTGTCAGTACGCGCACAGATAGAAGCCATGATTTCAACTGCTTCTGCAGGGTATTTACCTTTAGCAGATTCACCTGAAAGCATTACTGCATCAGTACCATCGATGATAGCATTTGCAACATCGCCAGCCTCAGCACGAGTTGGACGAGGGTTTTTGATCATAGAATCAAGCATTTGCGTTGCTGTAATAACAGGCTTACGCGCTTTGTTTGCTTTTTCAATCATCATTTTCTGTGCAAAGATTACTTCTTCAACAGGAATTTCAACACCTAAGTCGCCACGAGCAACCATAATCGCGTCAGAAACCGCTAGGATTTCATCGAAGTTATCAACACCTTCTTGGTTTTCAATTTTAGAGATGATTTGAATCTTTTCGCCACCGTTTGCTTTTAATAGCTCACGAATTTCTAATACGTCTTCTTTCTTACGAATAAATGACGCTGCAATGAAGTCGACATCTTGTTCACAACCAAAGATTAAATCGCCTTTATCTTTCTTAGATAAAGCAGGTAGTTGAACTTTAACACCTGGTAAATTAACACCTTTGTTTTCGCCTAACTCACCCGTGTTCATTACAGTACAAACAACGTTTGTATCTGTGATGCTTTTAACTGTCATTTCGATTAGACCATCGTCTAATAATACAGTGTTACCAATCACTAAGTCTTTTGTTAGATTTTCGTAAGTTACTGCTACGATAGTGTTATCACCAACGATTGTTTGGTCAGTAGAAAGTGTGAATTCTTGACCTGCTGTTAATAATACATCGTTACCGTTCTCTAATTTAACAGTACGGATTTCTGGGCCTTTAGTATCTAGTAGTACCGCAACATTTTTGCCTGTTTCTTCACATACTTCGCGGATACGCGTGATACGAGTTCCATGTTCAACGAAGTCACCATGTGAAAAGTTAAGACGCATTACATTCATGCCGTTCTCAACTAGTTTTGCTAACATTTCTTTAGATTCTGATTTTGGGCCTATCGTACATACTATTTTAGTTTTTCTCACCGTCTTTTCTCCAAGAGTGATTGTGCTTTTTTACTTACTTTTACTTACAAATTTTATTGTAACTTTGATTTTTATAATTTATGGCGTGCATTTTACAAGAAATTATCGAATAAAAAATTATTTATAATCAATAAAGGCTTATTAAACGTATATTTGTGTAAATTTATTACATTTTTATGTGATCTTAGTCGAGTATTATGTAAATGGGGCGGTTATTACGCATGATATTTAAGGCTCTCATGTTTTTAGCTTTCTTAAGTTCAGTCATAAGTTGTTGCTGATTTATAACTTTAGTACGGTTTACTGCAATAATGACATCCCCTTTAACGATGCCTAAACGATCTGCTTCCGAATTTTTTTCTACTTGAGCTACATTGACTCCAGGAATAAGCTGTCCTTTTTCTGCGTCTTTTAATATTGCACCTTCAAATATGATAGTAGGGGAGGGAGTTACTGTTGATGTTGTTGAGTCTTTACCACCTAAAGTAACGATAATTGTTTTTTCTTGATCGTCTTGCATAACATCTAAGGTAACTTTTTTCCCTGCGCTTAACGTACCTATTTTAGCGCGCAATGCAGCAAACGATTTTATATTCGTACCGTTAACGGAAGTGATCACATCTCCTGCTTTTAGCCCTGCTTTATCCGCTGCTGAATTTGGTGTTACTTGATAGATGAATGCGCCATGATTTATCTCTAACTCAAAACTTTTTGCTAACTCAGGTGTTACTTCTCCACCTTTTATACCTAATATTCCACGGCGAATTTCACCAAATTCTAATAATTGTTGTGATAAGTTTTTTACCATATTGGCTGGAATGGCAAAGGCAATTCCAATATTTCCACCATTAGGGCCTAAAATGGCAGTGTTAATACCGATCAGTTCACCTTTTAAGTTTAATAATGCGCCACCTGAATTTCCGCTGTTAATAGCAGCATCGGTTTGGATATAATTTTCTAAGTTTTGTAAGTTAAGTCCACTACGACCGAGTGCACTGACAATACCCGATGTCACAGTTTGTCCTAAACCAAATGGGTTGCCTATCGCAATGGTAAAGTCGCCAACCTGTAATTTATCTGAATCTGCGAATGTGATTTCGACTAAAGGATATTTATTTTTTATTTGCAGTAATGCAACATCACTTTGTGGATCTTGTCCAACTACTGTCGCTTCATATTGACGACCAGAGATAAGACTGATAATTATCTTATCTGCATGTTCAATCACATGATAGTTAGTAATGATGTAACCTTTGTCAGCATCAATTATCACACCTGAACCTAATCCTGAAAAAGGTTGAGACTTAGTTTGTACTGAGGAGTTAGGGGTTAAGAAATCTAATAAATTCTTTGGGTTTTGAGATGATATTTTACTACCTCCTGAAACTGAAATATCTACAACTGCTGGACTGACCTTTTTTATAAGGGGAGCAAGGCTAGGTAAATTATTTCCATCAATTGCAGTTGGTAACACTGCGCTAACATTAATACTGGTCAATATTAGAATTGAAAGCAGTAGGGTTTGTTTAAAACCACTCATTTTAACTCCTTATGCATTATTACAGAATTTATTCATTGTATTAATTTGTTATTCTTCATAAAAGTAAGCCTTTGTATAATAATGACTAAACTTTTTTAAAGTATTTATTTCTGCTGTTTTTCGCGAGATATGCCTCAAAAATTATTTAACATTTTAAATGTCTCTGTATAAAATACTTGTAAATATGTTATATAAAAGATTAATTTACTGATTTATTAAGACATTAATGTGACGCCACTTTCTTTATATCAAGCAGATTTATTAAAACCTACCTTTTTTGCTGACGACGCACAGTTGCAAGCAATTACTATGCTACAACGATTATATGATGAATTGTTAATAAATCAGACTAAAACTCCGCCAAAAAGTTCTCTATTTAAGCGTTTGTTTAATTCAGCGCCTAAATCTAAAAATACCATAAAAGGCCTTTATTTTTATGGTGGAGTTGGACGAGGAAAAACCTACCTTGTTGATCTATTCTTTCATAGCATCCAAGGTAAACGTAAAAAACGCCTGCATTTTCACCACTTCATGTTACAGGTACATAAACAATTAACCTTATTACAAGGACAGGTCGATCCATTAAAGGAAATAGCAAAACAATTTGCCAATGAAACTGACATTATTTGTTTCGATGAATTTTTTGTTGAAGACATAACAGATGCAATGATTTTAGCAGGCATGTTTGAAGCGTTATTTGCTGAAGGAGTTGTATTAGTCGCAACGTCTAATATCCATCCTGATCACCTTTATCGAAATGGTTTACAAAGAGCACGTTTTTTACCTGCGATTGATCTTATTAATCAACATTGTGAAATATTTAACTTAGATGGCGGTAAAGATTATCGTTTAGGTCGTTTAATTGACGCTGAAATTTACCATTACCCTCTTAATCAAGAAGCAACATTACAGATTAAAAATAGTTTTGAAACTTTTTCCTCTGGTGATAAAGAATACGATCAAACAATCACTATTAATGATCGTCCACTCAATATTATTGCTAAGAGTACTGACACACTTAGTATAGAATTCAGTGAATTGTGTGATGGACCGCGTAGCGTGCATGATTATATTGAATTAGCCATCCTATATCGCACTGTATTAGTGTCTAATATTCCACAAATGACTGAGCAACATAATGATTTAAGTAGGCGATTTATTGCAATGGTCGATGAATTTTACGACCGAAATGTTGTTCTAATTATGTCAGCTGAAGTCAGTGTACTGGAATTGTATAAAGGCACTCGTCTTGCCTTTGAGTTTCAACGTTGTGTTTCCCGTCTGCTAGAAATGCAAAGTAAAACTTACTTAAGTAAAGCTCATCATCTCGATATATAATTGTTATCTTCATCTTCTGTTATTTTGTTAACTAACATTACTGGAACACTCAATTACACTGATTGTTAACAACTATTAACAGGCTGTGAGAAACTTGTTCATAAAGTTGCAATAAACAGGTGATCTCTGGCTCAATTTTCTATATAATCTGGCCGCCCACGTTATCCACCTCCCCAGATAGTTATGGTGGATCTGTTTACGCTAGACGTATTCGAAGGGATACGGAAAGGCGAAAAATACATTTTTGATTGCAATTTATGTAATCATATTTTTTTAAATCATTAATTTGGGTATAACTTAATGAAAACTTTTGTTGCAAAACCAGCTGAAGTAAAACGCGACTGGTTCGTAGTTGACGCTGAAGGCAAAACACTAGGTCGTTTAGCTACTGAAATCGCTTTACGTTTACGTGGTAAACACAAAGCTGAATACACACCTCACGTAGATACTGGTGATTACATCATCGTTATCAATGCTGAGAAAGTTACTGTAACTGGTAACAAAGCTAAAGGTAAAATTTACTACCACCACACAGGTTTCATTGGTGGCATTAAAGCAATTAGCTTTGAAGACTTGATCGTACGTGCTCCTGAGCGTGTTATTGAAAAAGCTGTAAATGGTATGTTACCACGTGGACCTTTAGGTCGCGCAATGTACCGTAAATTGAAAGTTTATGCTGGTACTGAGCATCAACATTCTGCACAGCAACCACAAGTTTTAGACATCTAATAGGAATATAAAACAATGGCAAATCAATACTACGGCACAGGTCGTCGCAAAAGCTCTACAGCTCGTGTGTTTATGAAAGCAGGTAGTGGTCAAATCACTATCAACAAACGTAACTTAGATGAATACTTCGGTCGTGAAACTGCATGTATGGTTGTTCGTCAACCATTGGTGTTAGTAGACTCAGCTGAAAAATTCGACCTAAACATCACTGTTAAAGGTGGTGGTACAACTGGTCAATCTGGTGCAATCCGTTTAGGTATCACTCGTGCATTAATGCAGTTTGATGAGACACTACGTTCTGAATTACGTGGTGCAGGCTTCGTAACACGTGATGCTCGTAAAGTTGAACGTAAGAAAGTCGGTTTACATAAAGCACGTAAACGTCCACAGTTCTCTAAACGTTAATTTCGTTTTTACGAATTGTAAAAAAGCCCAGTTTTTACTGGGCTTTTTTTTACTTGTTTTTTAGTGAAGCGCGCTTTAAGGTTAATGAATTAATTATAATAGGAGAAGGTCATGCTAAATAAGACCATGGTTGAAAAGTTGAATGAACAAATTAATTTAGAGTTTTACTCTTCAAATTTGTATTTACAAATGAGTGCTTGGTGTGAAGACAAAGGCTATGAAGGCGCTGCGACTATGTTGCGCAAACATGCAACAGAAGAAATGGATCATATGAACCGTTTATTCACTTATGTTAGTGAAACCGGTGCATTACCTATTCTAGGTTCAATTGATGCTCCACCTGTTGACTTTAATTCATTAAAAGATGTATTTGAAGCAACTTATGAACATGAATGTTTAATTACTAAAGAAATTAATGAATTAACTCATGTTGCATTTACCACACATGATTATTCTACATTCAATTTTTTACAGTGGTATGTAGCAGAACAGCATGAAGAAGAGAAACTATTTAAAGGTATTCTAGATAAAATTTCTTTAGTTGGTGAAGATGGTAAAGCACTGTATTGGATTGATAAAGATCTTGCTGAAATTGCAAAATCTGGAACAACATCAATTATGGATTCAACAGTTTAAACCTACAATATTAATCGGTCTTTTTGACGTAAAGCAATTCTAATGAGAGCATGGTCAATTAAGCCATGCTTTTTTTGTATTTCCCCGTCAAAAGTAATGGTAATGGCTTGTAAATGAGGGATGATTTCTTTAAAATTCAGCCAGTTTTTATGTACATTCGTAATTCATGTTTCAACGGATTGATGTAAACCCCCCAGTTTTGTATTTTTTGAACTGCTTTTTTAGTAGCTCACAATGGAGATGGTTAAATGAGCAATGTGCCTGTTAATTCTGGTCGTCGCAAGTTTCTAACGCTAACAACGGGAGTTGTTGGTGCTGTAGGAGCTGCCGCAGTAGCAGTTCCTTTTGTGAAATCTTGGAGTCCAAGCGAAAAAGCTAAAGCTGCTGGTGCGCCAGTTAGCGTTGATATTAGCAAAATCCAACCAGGTCAATTAATTCGTGTCGAGTGGCGAGGTAAACCTGTATGGGTTGTATCACGAACACAAAAAGTAATTGAAGAACTAGCTACATTAGATAGCAAATTACGCGATCCTGAATCTAAAGAACCTCAACAACCAGGATATGCCACTAATGCAGGCCGTTCTTTAAAACCTGATTTATTCCTTGCTGTTGGTATCTGTACTCATCTAGGTTGTTCACCAACTTATTTACCAGATTCATTTAATGAGCAAGTTGAAGGCGTGGAATCTGGATTTTTCTGTCCATGTCATGGTTCTAAATTTGATATGGCTGGACGCGTATTTCAAAATGTACCGGCACCATTAAATTTAGTGATACCTCCTCATTATTATGTGGATGAAACAAATATCCTAATTGGCGTAGACAAAGGAGATGCCTAATGCTTAAAAAATTAGTGATGGGCGGCATCGATTGGATCGATACTCGTATCCCAATGACGGAAACGTGGAATAAACATCTTGCACAATATCCGACACCCGTTAACTTTAACTTTTGGTACTTTTTTGGTTCTTTAGCAATGTTAGTGCTAGTTAACCAATTATTAACGGGTATCTGGTTAACCATGCATTATAACCCATCTGCTGCAGGTGCATTTGCTTCTGTTGAGTACATCATGCGTGATGTTCCTTATGGTTGGTTATTGCGTTACATGCATTCTACTGGTGCTTCAGCATTCTTTGTTGTTGTTTACTTGCATATGTTCCGCGGCTTAATTTACGGTTCATACCAAAAGCCACGTGAGCTTATTTGGATCTTCGGTATGTTGATCTTCTTAGTGCTAATGGCTGAAGCATTCATGGGTTACTTGCTACCTTGGGGACAAATGTCTTTCTGGGGAGCCCAGGTAATTATTTCACTATTTGGTGCGATTCCTATTATCGGTGATGATTTAACACTATGGATACGTGGTGATTATGTTATCTCTGGTGCAACACTTAATCGTTTCTTTGCATTACATGTGGTGGCGTTGCCATTAGCATTGGTGGCATTGGTCTTTTTACATATTGTTGCTTTACACGAAGTGGGTTCTAATAATCCTGATGGTGTTGAGATTAAACGTAAAAAAGGTTCAGCTACAGAAGAAGAAAAAGGTAAATTTACTTTCCATAAACAATACAGTGGTAAGAAAGATATCGTCGATGCTATTCCTTTCCATCCGTACTTTACGGTGAAAGATATCATGGGTGTTTCGTTCTTCTTGATCTGTTTTTGTGCTGTTCTTTTCTTCATTCCAGAAGGTGGCGGTTACTTGCTTGAAGCGCCTAACTTTGAAGCAGCCAATGGCTTGAAAACACCCGATCACATTGCACCAGTTTGGTATTACACGCCTTACTATGCGATTTTACGTGCGATCCCTGACAAACTAATTGGTGTTGTCTTCTTTGGTGGTTCTATTGCAATTCTGTTCTTATTGCCATGGTTAGATCGTTGTAAAGTAAAATCAATACGTTACCGTAGCTGGAAACATAAGCTAAATATTACACAATTCATTATCTGTTTCATTGTGTTGGGTGTGTTAGGTACTTTAGTTGCAACGCCTTTATATACATTGATTGCTCAAATTGCATCTGTCGGATATTTCGGCTTCTTTATTGCACTGTTTATTTACAGTAAAAATGAAAAAACTAAGCCACTACCAACGAGGTTGAAACACTAATGAAAAAATTATTGATAGCCTTAGTGGCACTTTTACCTAGTTTAGCATTTGCCAGTGGTGCAGCAGTTCATTTAGATAAAGCTAATTATGATTTGTCGGATAAAGCGTCATTACAAAATGGTGCAAAATTATTCATGAACTATTGTTCAGCTTGTCATTCTACAGCACATCAACGTTACCAACGTGTGGCAACTGATTTAGGCATACCAGATCAGTTAATGAAAGATAATCTGATTTTTACAGATAGTAAAATTGGTGAGCTAATGATTAACAGCATGGAGAAAAAAGATGCTGCTAAATGGTTTGGTAACCCACCATTAGATTTGACATTAGAAGCACGTCTACGTGGCCCTGACTGGATATATACATACTTACGCTCTTTCTACAAAGACCCTGGTCGCCCATTTGGTGTGAATAATGTTGTCTTTAAAGATGTAGGTATGCCACATGTCTTAGAAGAGTTACAAGGTATCCCAACTGCTATTACAGAAATTCATGTTGATGACCAAGGTGTTGAACATCTTACGGTTATCGGACTTGAAAGTAGTGGCACCGGTGAGATGTCATCCGATGAGTATGACGAAGCGGTACTAGATCTGGTAAACTTCCTAGTCTATTCAGGAGAGCCGAACAAACTTGAACGTCAAAGCTTAGGTTTTTGGGTAATCGGTTTCTTAATAATCTTATTTATACTGAGTTACTTATTGAAGAAAGAGTACTGGCGCGATATTCACTAAGCACTAATATTATTTCTATCATTTTTTCGGCAATGGCGTCACTGTGACATCATTGCCGTTTGTGTTTTTTAAGCACACATTTTTAACTACTAGGGGTATTCCATGGCTGTAGCTGCAAATAAACGTTCAGTAATGACGTTGTTCTCAGGACCATCTGATTTATATAGTCACCAAACACGTATCGTGTTGGCTGAAAAAGGCGTTAATGTCGACATCACGACTGTTGATGAAGAGAACCCATCTGAGGAGTTAGCTGAATTAACACCAAATAGTGATGTTCCTACATTAGTTGATCGTGAGTTAGTGTTATATAACTCACGCATTATTATGGAATATTTAGATGAGCGTTTTCCTCATCCGCCACTAATGCCTGTATACCCAGTTGAACGTGCTAAAAGCCGTTTATTAATGCAACGTATTGAAAGCGAATGGTACCCATTGGTTGCTATCGTTATGTCTAATGATGTTGCTAAAGCTGAAGCTGCTCGTATTAAATTACGTGCTAAAATTCTTGAAGTTGCACCAGTATTTGATCACTTCTCTTACTTTATGTCTGAAGAGTTTACGATTGTTGATTGTTACATGGCTCCGTTATTATGGCGTCTACCAGAATTAAAAATCGACTTAGGTTACGATAATGTAACAGGTCTAAAAAGCTACATGGTTAAAGTATTTGAACGTGAATCATTCCAAGCTTCAATGACTGAAACTGAGCGTGAAATCCGTATCGGCGGTTAATTCTTCAAATTGGTAGGTAGTTAAAATGTCGGAAATGTTAGTACAACGTCCTTATCTAATGCGCGCTTTCTACAACTGGATAGTTGATAGTGAATGCACGCCTCATGTAATTGTTGATGCAACAAAACCACATGTCGATGTACCACAACAATTTGTTGAAAATGGCAAGATAGTATTAAATATTGCGCCTAGTTCAGTAATTGCTTTTTCTTTAGATGACGAAGCATTATCTTTTAATGCTCGATTCTCTGGTCAACCAATGCAAGTGTACGTTCCTTTATATGCTATTGAAGGAATTTATGCGCGTGAAAATGGTGCAGGTACTATCTTCCCTGAAGAGCCTGCTTATGAAAAGTTTGATATGCCTTTACAGTCTGTCGAAGATAATAAAGAAGCAAAACCAAGCAATAAAGGTTCAGGTAAGAAGCCGACATTAACGGTAGTAAAATAACTGATTAGATTAATAACATGTTTAACTGTTATTAATCTTTAATTAAAAACCGAGTTTTACTCGGTTTTTTTGTTTTTATACCTTATACCAATGGAATTAAATAAGTGATTAGAAATTGCGCAGGAAAAATTAACACTAATAAGGCGTGAGTTGTAGAAGATAGTTGTTCTCACTTCAAAACTCAGAACGCAGTTAGAGGTGATTTTAACCAGCAAGAGTGATCACCTTATTAATTCTTTTGGTATTAGTTAAATGATTCGTGTTGTTTGATGTGAATAAGCGTTGATAACAGCAATATATTGAATCACTTTCTCATTAATTATCGCTGTTTTTATTTATCCTGTTCAATTACCCCTGCGAACTATTCTTTTGAGCTAATCCTCTCAAGTACATAAAGTTAAAAAGCGATATGCAACTTATTTGAAAAGGCGCCATGTCTATTTATGTATTTTAAATAAGGGGCTATTTCGTCAGCTCTATTCAGCATTAAATCTAAATCTTTAATTATACCAATCACACTAATTAAGTTATCTATTTTACTTGTTAAAATAACTTATTTCTTCGTTGTAAATTTCGTAAAGGGAACAACCATTTAGCTCAATTTTCGCCTTGAACTAACTCATTTTTCCTGCGCAAAATTTAGATCACATTATTTAATGTAATCGGTATTATACCAATCACAATAAATAGCTTATCTATTTTATTGGTTAAAACACTCCACTTCGTCGTTGTAAATTTCGTAAAGGGAAAAACATTAAAGAATTAACCTCTTTTGGTTAATTCTCCGATAGGCGATTAACGGAGTTAATCTTGGAAAGGCTCAATTTACGCCTTGAATTGAACTGTTTTTCCAGCGCAAAATTTAGATGACATATTTAATGTAATCGGTATAACTAAAAAATTGAACGCAATAAAAAAGGCCATTACATTCAATGTAATGGCCTTATAAATTTAATTGCTTATTATGACCTTATATTCAGTTAAGAAGCTATTTCAACTAATGGTGTTTCTGCAAAATGTTTCTTACAAAAAGCAACACGTTCTTCTACCGTCATTTGGTCTGCATTGGTTAAACTTTCAATGAGCTTTAAACGCGGCAGAATACCTGTCCCGTTAGCAATTTGAATCGCCAATCCTGGACGAGCATTGAGTTCTAATAACATAGGGCCTAAATCACGGTCGAGTACCATATCGGTACCAAGGTAACCCATACCTGACATTTCATAACAGCTTGCGGCTAGGTAGATTAAACGCTCCCATTTTGGCACGTTAAGCAGTTTTAGCTCTTTATCTGTATCAGGGTGGCGTTCAACAGGTAAATCAAACTGAACCGCATTAACAGCCTTTCCTGTCGCTATATCAATACCTACTCCAACAGCTCCTTGATGTAAATTAGCTTTGCCATCGGAAGCGGCGGTTGATAAACGCATCATTGCCATCACAGGGAAACCTTTAAATACGATCACTCGTACATCAGGCACACCTTCAAAGCTGAAACCATCAAAGGCACTATCAAATTGAATCAAACCTTCTACCACTGCGACATCAGCACTACCTCCAAGACTAAATAGCCCTGCTAAAATATCAGTCACATGACGTTTTATTTCAGCTAAAGTTTCTTCATTGCCATTGGGTTTGTAGTAGCGACCGTTTTTGATTTTAGTAATGACTAAAATACCTTTACCGCCACTGCCTTTAGCTGGCTTGATAACAAAGCCTGCTGTATCTGTTATAAACTGCTCTACGCCTTCAACTTCAGCCTGCATCGAAATAACACCAAGCAGGGCAGGAGTGGTCACATTTGCTTCACGTGCAATGATTTTAGTTTTTAGTTTATTATCCACTAAAGGATATAAGCGGCGGGGATTGTAACGACCAATATAACCACTGTTACGTTGGTTCATCCCCATAATGCCTTTCTTTTTTAACTTAAAAGGACTAGAAAAGAACATGATTATTCCTTGTCTGCTAAAGGTTTGAAACGACGCAATTCTAACAAGCGGTAACCTGTGTAACTACCTAATACCAATACAAAAGACATAACTACAAACTGCAAACCAATGAAGTTAAACATTAAGTGACGAGCGACTTCGTTACTCATTACAAAGTAAGCGAGTACCGCAACAACTAAACTACCACCGCCTTGTGTAAATACTTCTTTTGGACCCTCTTCTTCCCACAGAACAGACATACGTTCAATCGTCCAAGATAAGATGATCATTGGGAAGAACGTCACTTTTAAGCCTTCCGTTAAGCCTAATTTGTAAGATAGGACACCAAATAGTGCGATCAATAAAATAACCATAATGATCACGGTCGATATTCGGGAGACCAGGAGCAAGTTAAGATGCGATAAGTATGATCGAATAAACAAGCCGACCGCGACAAGTAAAATGAAGCCAACTAGTCCAGTAACCAAGCTCGTTTGTATAAAGGCCATTGCTATTAACACCGGCATGAAAGTACCTGATGTTTTTAATCCGATTAATACTCGCATGATCACAACAATCAATACGCCCAGCGGGATCATTAAAATACCTTTAAATAAAGATTGATCTTCAACAGGCAAGCTATGAATTGAGAAGTTAAATAGATGTTCATTATCAGTTTTTTGCAAGATAGCCGCGAGTGCAGGCTGATCTTGTTGGATCATCGAAAAGCTTACTTTTGAGTTAACACCACCAGTTAATTCTAATAAGGCTTTTCCACTTTGGTCCCATAATAATAGATCACTACGATCCACTTCTTTTACTGATGAAGCATCAAATAAACGAGACTCAATTTTACCATCTTTCTCTTGAAAAACTTCAATTAACGGTTGCAAGTGCTGGCGACGACGGCCATCTTCCAATGTTAATGCACCAATTCTTTTTGTTGGGATTTTAGCTTCATTTAAAAGCGTAATGAGGATGTCAGTCTTTGATGCTTTACCCGCTAAGACTAAACTAACATTTTGATTAGGATCGCTTGCATTAAGTTGTTTTAGTACTTCCCGCGTGAAGCTAAATGCATCAGCACTGGTTTTTAAAGCATCCTTGATAATATCTGAACCGGCAGCTAAATCAGCAGCGACACCTGCTGCTCCGTATTCAACTTCATGTAGCTCAGGCATTTCGGTAATCGATTGATCAGTACTTCCATTATCAACCAATAATTGAATATTATAATAAAGGGTTTGAGGACCATTTATTTTGCGAATAGTCCACTGTGCTTGCGGGTTATTATTTTCATATAAGAAAGATAAACCATAACCTGGCGATGCTGCATTTTGACTTATTTGTGTATAACCTGCTTGGCTATTTGGTGTCGTTAATGAAGCTAGTACAGGCTTTCCTGTTGCTTCAAACTCAACTTTAGCATCGATGTTCCATACAGAACGAGTTTCACCTGGCATCCATGGAATATCAAATGCTAAATGACGTTGTACTGTCTGAAATATCCCCAGTAAAAATAACCCGGCGACTAAAGTAAAAAAGAAAATGCGCGCATTCATAAATGTGTCCTATTTTGTATCTTGTGGTTGATATTTTGGGTAAATATAATCTTTACTCACATCGACAACAATGACATCTTGCATAAAACTACGACCAATTAAAACGGCATATTCCATGTGCTGACGATCGGTTAAGGTAAATTCTGAACGATGTGCAACACCGCCAATTCTTACATGTAATTCAACAACAGGGCGTCTATCGTATTCACCTGGTTCGCTTGACTGTAATATTCTTACATAGCGAAGAACACGTGCTTCAATGATTTGTTCTTTTGCATCTGCATTATGTGAAATATTGAATTTAACCCAATTTTTTCCATCACGTTCAAATTCTTGAATATCTAATGCATTGATAGAAGAAGTTGCAGCACCTGTATCGATACGAGCTTTAAAGTTTTCTTTTGCTTTAGTGACATAAATCCATTCAGTTTGACCTAAAATACTTTTATCTGAAGTCGTTTTCTTGGTGTTTGTTTTAGTAACAACATTACTACTTCTTCTTGTTGATTTTACTGCAGTTGCTTTCTGTTTTAATTTTTCATCAAGATCCAGTTTCTCTTGTTGTACTTTTTCTAAATCTGTTTTATTTTTTTCTAATGCTTTTTGTTTTTCTTCTATATCTGCTTTGGATTCTGTTAAAGCAGTTTCTAAATCTGCAATTTTATTTGCTTGTTCTTGAAGCGTTGTTTGTACTTTTTGCGCTTCTTCGTCTGTTGAAATAGAAATACATCCAACGGTCAGAAATAAGGTTGAAAGTGTAATAATGGCCGTTCTCTTAAAAAGCATGAAGGTTCCTTTGATAGACGTTAAAAATTAAAAAATATGGTATCAGTTTGCATTATAAATAGCAGTGATAAATTATGATCATGATTGTTTGTTTATGAATTAAAATACCTTTAATTAAGTAGGTAAAACATTTTTAAGCCAATGTTTTTTATGAACTCGTTGTAATACCATTAATACTTTAATTAATTCTTCTGATAATGCGATAATATAAGCCTCAACTAAAGTGAAGTTATAATATTTCACAGCGATAAAAGTTAATGGTATTCCGACACACCACATGCAAAAAATATCCATGAATGTACTGTAATTGATATCGCCTCCGCTACGTAATACGCCGATAATGCCAATAAAGTTTATTACGCGTATAAATAAAGCACAGGCTAGTACTAATAAAACCTGTGAAGCACTTGCTGTCGCTGACTCTGACAGTGCTGGGAAAAAAGATAATACCGGCTCTCTAAAATAGATAATTAGCGGTACAAATATAAACGCTAAGACAGGTACAAATAAAATAAAAGTCCAAGCTTGTTGCCATGCTCTATCAAATGCCTTTGCACCTAATTCATGCCCGATCATTGTTCCACTCGCAATAGCAACACCAATAAACAGAGCAAAAATAGTTTGTTCAATTGTCGACACCATACTCATTATTGCTAATTCTTGTACGCCAATCATGGCAAATATTAAGGTGTATACAAATACGCCTAATGCCCAGCCGCTATCATGTAATACCATTGGAATAGCTAACTTTAAATAACGGCGTATATCAAGTATAGAAAGCGCTGTTTTAATCTCTTCGATACTTGCAATAACAAACGTTCGTTTTTTTGCAATAAATAACATTAACAATACCATTTGAATCGCTCGGGCTAAAAAAGTTCCCCAAGCACTACCTTCTACTCCCATTGCTGGTACACCCCAGTGTCCAAAAATAAGAATGTAATTAAAGAAAGCATTTAGTGGTAATACTAAAAAGCTAATATTCATCGCTGTTTTGGTGTCACCAGCGGAGCGTAATGCTGTTTCTAATGGCAATACAACGGCAATAAATAGAAAACTATAGGCAGTGATTTTTAAATATTGATCTGCATAATTCAACAACTCAATATCGTTACTCGCCAACCCTGTCACGGTACTGGGCGAAAATACATAAAAAAGAACAAAGGGGAGGGTAATTAACACGCTAATTAAGAGAGAAGTAACTAAGCTGCGGCGTAATCCTGACAGTTCTTTTGCTCCATAATATTGAGCTGCAAGTACACCTCCAGCGTGACTAACACCCACCATCATTAATAGATTAAAGAAAAAGACTTTATTACCTAAGCCTACCGCAGCGATCTCTGCCTCACCTAGCTGGCTCACCATTAAAATATCGACTAAGCCTAAAAAAGAATACAGTAATGATTGCAGAGCAATCGGCAGAGCGATGGTCCAAAGCTTTTTTTGAAAAGTTTTGTTTTGAAAAGTTATTATTTTATTTTTCATAAAACGCCTTAATAAACTTATTTATATCAATAGTCATGAAAGTAATGGTTCATTAAGGCGTTACGATTAAGCAGCTTTTCTTTTAATTAAAACAAATGCTGATATTAATGATAATAGGCAGAAAATAAATAAGGGAGTTTGGCCTACTTGCTGATAAGGCGTTTGCCCATAAGCGGGTTGAACTGCGCGTCGTAATACCGCATCGGTATTGGAAGGTAATCGACCAAGTTCATTGCCAAGGCTGTCATAAATGGCGGTAATACCATTGTTAGTGCTGCGTAGTAGTGGACGGCCAAGTTCAATGGCACGCATTCTCGCTATTTCCAAATGCTGAGCTGGGCCGATTGAATCGCCAAACCAAGCATCATTACTGAGGGTGATGATTAATCCTGTTTTTTCATGAACGTTTTTACGTAATAATTCAGGAAAAGCAATTTCGTAACATAACGCTGGTGCGAGTGTACTGTTTGAAAATTTTAAGTTTTCTTGTATTTCGCCGCCACGTTGAAAGCTCGACATTGGTAAATTAAAATACGGGGCTAAAGGACGTAAAAGATCTTCAAAGGGAACAAATTCACCAATCGGTAATAATTGATGTTTGGCGTAGCGATTAGGGCTAGTTTGCGAGTAACCTTGTCCTGGAGGTAATTTTCCTAACATGATGATGCTATTGTAATAGTCTTTGTTATTAACATCGTAATTAATAATACCTGTTAATAATGCTTTATTTTCTTGTGTAAACTTTAAAGACAAAGATTGTAAGAAGCGTTGCATATCAACTTCAAGGCCAGCGATTGCTGATTCTGGCCAAATAACAAGTTCAGTTTCTGCTGGTTTTTTAGCGGTGATAAGGTCATTTCCGCTGTTATCTTTACTGTTTCTAATCCCTGATAATTCTAAATATTTTAATATAGAAGGGTAGAGCTCGTTTGGCTCCCATTTTTTGTTCTGATCTATATTACCCTGTACCAAAGCCACTTTAATTGCCGGTTGTAATTCAGTAAAAGTAAGTTGTTTTAAGCTATAACCGCTCATTACAACAGCCAGTATTAATAATGATGCAAGCTTTGGTGATTTTTTAAGAGTGAGTAGAGTAAGGCAAGCACAAATAAGCAATATCGCTAGGGTGATACCTTGTACGCCGAGAATAGGGGCGAAACCAACTAATACCGTATCTGCGTGGCTATAGCCTAAATAAGCCCAAGGGAAACCAGTTAGTACCCAGCCTCTTAGCCAGTCAGTTATTAGCCATAAACTAGGCATAATAAGTAGTAATCGAATAACTGATGATTTGGTCGGTATTTTATAAGTAAGCCATAATGCAAGAGATGGAAATAGGGCTAAATAAGCACACAGTAAGACGATTAATAACGCGCTGATAATCAGTGGCATACCACCAAAGAGATCCATGCTGACATAGATCCAATGTAAGGTTGCAACAAACATCGATAAGTTAAAAATGAAACTGACTAGAAATAGCTTTTTATGCTGCTGTTGGACTTTTTTGAGGAGTAGAAAAATGCCAACAAATGATGGATATAAAACCCACCATTGTTGAAAAGGAGCAAAAGCAAATACTTGTATCGCCCCTAAAAAGGCAGCTGTTAATAATTGCGCTGATAAAGAAGACGTTGCTTTATTTAGCAGTTTGCTCAGGTATTTTTTCAATCTTTTTTAAGCTCTTTTTTCAATTCTTTTGGAACACGAACTTGCAGCTGTACTAAGCGACGGTTATCGGCATTAGTGACTTTAAACTTATGTTCATTAATCGTTATCTTTTCGCCACGGCTAGGTAAATGCCCTAGTTCATGCAAAATTAAACCACCAATCGTATCTTGAATATCAATGTTGTAATCAGTTTCGAAGAACTCATTAAAATCAGCTAATGTGGTTAATGCACTCACAGTGTAAGTACGTTTACCTATTTTACGAATTTCATCTTCTTCTTCGTAATCAAATTCATCTTCAATCTCACCAACGATCACTTCTAAAATATCTTCGATAGTGACTAAACCTGATACACCACCATATTCATCAACAACAATCGCCATATGGTAACGTTGACTACGAAATTCTTTTAATAAAGTATCTAGTCGCTTACTTTCAGGCACAACAACCGCTTCACGCAGAATATCTTCGATTTTAAAATCATCAGGATCTGAGCTAAAACCATATTGAATGAGATCTTTTGCTAATAATAAACCAACAACGTGGTCTTTATCTTCAGTAATAACAGGGAAACGAGAGTGAGCTGAGTTAATAATCTCAGGCAATAATTCTTCAACAGGCTGGTGTAGTCCCAATGTCACCATTTGTGAACGCGGGATCATAATATCTCGAACGCGCATTTTAGAAACGTCGATAACACCTTTTATCATTTCTTTGGTTTTTTGATCGATAACTTGACGCTGTTTAGCGCTATCAATCACATCTAATAATTCATCTTGGCTTTTAGGCTCACCTTGAAATAGGTTACCGATTTTATCGAACAGACCTTCTTTAGGCTGTTCGTTACTAGAATGAGAATCTTCCGACATTAATTTTATTTACTCTTTTTCGCTTAAATAAGGGTCACTATAACCTAACTCAATCATGAGCTTGGTTTCAATACTTTCCATCGCTTCGGCTTCATCTTCTTCAATATGGTCGAAACCTAGAAGATGGAGTGTGCCGTGGATTGTCATATGTGCCCAATGTGAAATTAACGGTTTTTGTTGTTCCGTTGCTTCTTTTTCAACCACTTCTTTACAGACTACCAGATCCCCTAACAAAGGCAATGTGATCCCCGGTGGATTCTGAAAAGGAAAAGATAACACATTAGTTGATTTATCTTTTTCTCTGTATTGGTGGTTTAACTGCTGACTTTCTTCATTGTCTACAATACGTATTGTTAGTTCAGCTTCATCACGTAGTTGCTCGCTAGCTGCGATTAAAGTTGCGCTAACCCAAGCTTCAAACTGTGCGAGTTCAGGTAACGCTTGATGGTTTTCACTAGCAAGCTGTAAATCAACGTACAATTCCATTAAGCGTTTCTCGCTTCGCTTTCTGCTATTTCAGCTTTTCTATCAAAAGCATCATAAGCTTTAACAATACGAGCGACTACTGGATGGCGGACTACGTCGTTTGCTAAGAAAAAGTTAAAGCTGATACCGTCATCGACTTCACCCAATACTTCAATTGCATGGCGTAAACCAGACTTTTGATGGCGAGGTAAATCAATTTGCGTAATATCACCGGTAATTACCGCTGTAGAGTTAAAACCAATACGCGTTAAGAACATTTTCATTTGTTCTGTCGTCGTATTTTGGCTTTCATCTAAAATAATAAACGCATCATTTAAAGTACGCCCACGCATATAAGCAAGTGGTGCAATTTCAATGATGTTTTTCTCTATTAACTTTTCAACTTTCTCGAAACCTAACATTTCAAATAAAGCGTCATATAATGGGCGTAAGTACGGATCTACTTTTTGTGATAAATCACCCGGTAAGAAACCTAGTTTTTCACCGGCTTCAACAGCAGGGCGCGTTAATAGGATACGACGCACTTCTTGACGTTCTAATGCTTCTACAGCACAAGCAACGGCTAAGTAAGTTTTACCAGTACCAGCAGGGCCAACACCAAAACTGATATCATTACGTAAAATGTTACTCACGTACTTTGTTTGGTTTTCACCACGTGGTTTAATCACACCACGTTTAGTTTTAATCGTTAGACTTTTAAAACCAACTTCTTCAGACGCTACACTCACTTCCAATAAACGATGTTCACTGATTACGTTTTGCAACGCTAAATGTACATCTTCATCAGATAAACGTGCTGCTTTGCCTTTTATAGACTGAGTCTCAATGTATAAATCATTGATTAACTCGCTACCGGCTTGAGCGTAACGTTCTTCACCCACTATTTGAAAGTGTGCATCTTTATAAATTACTTCAACACCTAAACGACGCTCTATTTGTTTGATGTTGTCGTCAAAAGAACCACATAAAACCGCTAGGCGATCTTTATCTGCAGGTTCTAAATCAAGGTGTAATGTAGTTAATTTTGTGGTCAAATTTAAGGCCTTATTTATTTTGGATAAAAGTCATTCTAAGCAAAAATTATGCTGGAATAAACGTTTCAACACCTAATTTTTTTGCTTTGCTTTTCACAATATCACTTGGGCGAATTGATTCACGTAGATTCATTTCTGATTCACCACGGATAAACTTACCACGAATTGAGTTGGTATGTACTTCTGTAATTTCAACATCAACAAAACCACCAATCGAACGATGGTCTCCTTCGAAGTTTACAATTCGGTTATTCTCAGTACGACCACATAATTCCATGATGTTTTTACGAGAAGGGCCTTCAACTAAAATACGTTGTACAGAACCCACCATACGGCGACCAATTAATTGAGAATGCTGATGTATTCTATCTTGTAATATTGCTAAGCGTTTTTTCTTAGTCTCTAAGGTTACATCATCTGGCATATCTGCTGCCGGCGTACCAGGACGTTGGCTATAAATGAAGCTATAACTGGTATCAAAACCAATATAGTTAATCAGATCCATTGTTTGTTGGAAATCTTCATCGGTTTCATTTGGAAAACCAACGATGAAGTCAGAGCTAATAGTAAGATTAGGACGAACCAATTTTAATGCTGCAATTTTTTCTTTGTATTGCGCTACATTATGGCCACGTTTCATCATGGTTAAAATACGATCTGCACCAGCTTGTACTGGGAGGTGTAAGAAATCTACTAATTCTGGTGTGTCGCGGTAAACATCAATGATTTCATCAGTGAAATCAATCGGATTACTAGTTGTATAACGTAAGCGATCAATACCATCGATAGAAGCAACGTAACGTAGTAATTCAGAGAAACTACATTCTTCACCATCGTGCATATCACCAATGTAAGAGTTTACATTTTGACCTAATAGATTGATTTCACGAACACCTTGCTCTGCAAGTTGTGCAACTTCTAATAGAATATCGTCTAATGGGCGACTAACTTCTTCGCCACGCGTGTAAGGCACAACACAGAAAGTACAGTATTTTGAACAGCCTTCCATAATAGACACAAAGGCGGTTGCGCCTTCAGCTCTAGGCTCTGGCATCGAGTCAAACTTTTCAATTTCAGGGAAACTGACATCGACCACATTACCTTTATTGTCTTTCACGTCTTGAATCATTTTTGGTAAACGGTGTAACGTTTGTGGTCCAAAAACAATATCTACGTAAGGAGCGCGACGACGAATAGCCTTACCTTCTTGGGAAGCAACACAACCGCCAACACCAATAATAATATTAGGATTTTTTTCTTTTAGTTTTCTCCAACGACCTAGTTGGTGGAATACTTTTTCCTGTGCTTTCTCTCGAATAGAACAAGTATTTAATAAAATTACGTCAGCATTTTCAGCTTCATCAACGGAAACATAACCGTTACTTGCACTTAAAAGGTCCGCCATTTTTGATGAGTCATATTCATTCATCTGACAACCCCATGTTTTAACGTGTAATTTCATGCTCATATTCACTGCCTACTATGCTGACTAATTAGTGTGTTTCTTAAAACGAGGTCGCATTTTACGCACATCAAAGCAATCATGCTACTTTTTGTTTGCTCGCTTCCCTATTATTGATGATGATCCAAATATCTTGGTTTTATAACATTAAAATATTAGGTTAATTTTCCCAACAAGGCATCTTTTACGTACAATCATTAAATCGGTGTAAGACAAACAGTTGAGGGTGTAATGACAAAGAGAGAAATGATTGTTGTTGGCGGGGGAATGGTCGGTGCGTTATCTGCATTATTACTTGCCAAACAAGGTGATACATTACACCTAATTGAAAGGTCTTCTTTTACTATGCCAAAGGATGATGATGCCTTTGATCTCCGTGTTTCAGCATTCAGTGCGCAAAGTAAACACTTACTTGAGCAAGCCGGTGTATGGGAAGATATTCCGTCAGACAGACTTTGTGCCTATCAAGGATTACATACTTGGGAGCAAGGTAGCCAGAGACTCATGTTTTCAAGTGATGATATTGGTGCTGAGCAATTAGGTTATATTGCTGAAAACCGTTGGATCCAAGCGGTATTGTGGCAACGTTTAAAACAATTAAATAATGTTCATTTTTATGAATGTTGTGAAGTCACTGATATTGATCAAAATGAACAACAAGTAACAGTGACTCTATCAGACCAACAAGTAATTACGGCAGAATTACTGCTTGCCTGTGATGGTGCAAATTCAGGGGTACGTAATCATTTACAACTGCCAGTGACAAGCTGGGATTATCGCCAACATTGTTTGCTCATTAATATTACTACTGATTGCGCACAGCAAGCCGTTACTTGGCAAGAGTTTAGAGAAACAGGGCCTTGTGCCTTTTTACCACTTGCTGGCAATAATGCCAGTTTAGTGTGGTATCACAGCCCACAAAAAATAAAGCATCTACAAAGCTTAACCAATCAGCAGCTCAAAGACACTATATTAGCTGAATTTCCTAAATTAGACTTTGATTTTAAAGTCGAGGCTAAAGGTGGTTTTCCATTAACTCGTCGTCATGCAAAATATTATTATCAAGGCCGTGTAGTGCTGTTAGGCGATGCAGCACATACTATTAATCCGTTAGCTGGACAGGGCGTTAATTTAGGTTTTAAAGATGTGCAATGTCTTGTTGAGTTGCTAACGCAATGTAGTGATTTACCAATACCTGAAATGCTAAAACGTTATCAATGCCAGAGACGACCTGCCAACTTGTTAATGCAAACGGGTATGGATGTATTTTATAAAGTCAGTAAATCAGATTCTGATGTGATACGTGTATTACGTAAAGGTTTTTTGGGGCTTGCACAGCAATCAGGACAAGTTAAAAATCGTGTGATGCGTTATGCGATGGGCATTAATTAACGAGTGACAAAATGTATAGTCATAGAATATCTGCCATAGACATATAATTGTCACGCATTAAAAAAGCCATGTAGTAACTTAAATTGATCTCGTTAAGTCACTACACGGCTTTTTATTGTGCTTTAAAATAGTAATTTTAAGTGTCTATTTTAGACTGTTTACAGCCTAATTTGTTGTCACTTTATTAGAAAGAAGTACGACGGTAGTTACGGTACTTAGGTAACCAGAAGTTAGCCTCTAAACGACGTTGCATGTTTTCATCGGTAACTGGTAGCGCTAATTTATCTTCAATTGCTTGATGTGCCACTGCACAGGCAATTTTTTCACTGATCTGTTTAATCACTTTTAATGGAGGTAATAACGCGCCCGGTGCTTTCTCATATTCCATTGATGCATCCGCTAAAGCTTGGCTTGCCACCATTAACATATTATCGCTGATACCCGTTGCACGTGCTGCTAATACACCTAAACCAATGCCAGGGAAAATGTAACTATTGTTACATTGAGAAATCTCAAAAGATTGACCTTCGTAAAGTGTATTTGGGAAAGGGCTACCCGTTGCAATAATCGCTTTACCTTTACTCCAATTTGTTATCTCCTGTGGGGTTGCTTCCACGCGAGATGTTGGGTTTGAAAGTGGTAAGACGATTGGGTTTTCAGTATTCTCACATAACGCTTCAATCACGCCTTGTGTGAATAATCCTTTTTGACCACTTACACCGAACAATACGGTTATTTTAGCTTGCTTAGCAACTTGTTCTAAGCCTAGTTTTTGGCTCTTATCCCAACCTACAATGTCAGCTTCTTTTTGTACAAGCGGTGCTTGGAAGCTTTGTAGCTCAGTCATGTTGTCAGTTAATAAACCGTAACGGTCAACCATAAATACTTGTTTACGCGCTTGGTCTTCAGTCAAACCTTCGCGTTGCATTTGTCTAATAATATGTTCTGCAATACCACAACCTGCAGATCCTGCCCCTAAAAAGGCAATATTTTGTTGGCTAAGTTTCTGCCCTTTATTTAAACAAGCCGCAATTAACGTCCCTACTGATACTGCTGCAGTACCTTGAATGTCATCATTAAAACAACATAGTTGATCGCGGTATTTATTTAATAGTGGGGTTGCATTAGTTTGCGCGAAATCTTCAAATTGCAATAACACTTCAGGCCAACGACGTTTAACGGCTTGAATAAATAAGTCGACAAATTCATTGTACTCTTCACCAGTAATACGTGGATTGCGCCATCCCATGTACATTGGGTCATTAAGTAGTTGGCTGTTGTTTGTGCCTACATCTAACAAAATAGGAAGACAATGTGCAGGACTGATACCACCACAAGCTGTGTATAACGCTAATTTACCAATTGGGATACCCATACCACCGATACCTTGATCGCCCAGCCCTAAAATACGCTCACCATCGGTCACTACGATAACTTTTACATTTTGTTTAGTGGCATTTTGTAACATGTCATCAATTTTGTCACGCTCAGGGTAAGAGATAAACAAACCACGTTTACGACGGTATATTTTAGAAAATTTCTCACAAGCTTGGCCAACCGTAGGGGTATAAATTAATGGCATTACTTCTTCGATGTGTTGCTCAATCAAATGATGAAATAATGTTTCATTAGTATCTTGAATATTACGTAAATAGATATGCTTATCTAAGTCACTAGAGAAAGAGGATAATTGTTGATAAGCACGAAGTGACTGCTCTTCAATGGTTTCAATATTGTGAGGCAATAAACCTGTTAAATTAAAATTATCACGTTCTTCAGATGAGAAAGCGCTGCCTTTATTTAATAGTGGGGCTTCTAATAATGCGGGCCCAGCAAAGGGAATATATAGAGGACGTTTGTTCGGCATAATAAAATCTTCTCAGTAAATAAAGGCATCGGATAAGTTGGTTCAAAACTAATTTTTTGATCATTTTTTTGATCGTATTTTTGAGTGTAGCTGTTTGAAAATAGCGTTCGCATCTAATAAATCGCTCACAGTTATTCTATTTTAAGTTTTATCTTATAAAAATACTGTTACTTATTCATTAAATAACGTTAAAGTTTTTCAATTTCTGTTAGCTTAATGTAAGTTTATTTTTTTTAAAGTAATCTTTTAGATAATCGATTAATAATCGCAACTTTTTAGACTCCGCTGCACCTGGAGGAAATACCGCATAAACATCTATGTCGTTTAATTGATAGTCGTTCAACAATTGTACCAAACTACCTGCCTTGATTTTAGGGGCTGCATCATAGGTTGGAATACGACCTAAACCATGACCTCCTTCAACAAAAGCCGTTCTAGCCGCTGCATTATTGGTGCTGATATTACCTTTAAATTTAACACTATAAGATCGATTACCTTTTTTAAGTTCTAATACACTAGCAGCTAATTTATAAACTACCCAATCATGACTCGCTAATTGTGCGGGCGTATTAGGGCGACCGTATTTTAATAAGTATTCAGGTGAGGCACACAAACAAGTGCTTAAGGTCGATAGTTTAGTCGCTTGTAAGCTTGAATCGGCTAAAGCAGCCCCACGAATGGCAATATCAAATCCATCTTTAATAATATTTACTACTTCATCGCTGAGATTTATCTCTAACTGTATATTTGGATAGAGTTGACGAAATGAATTTAACGCTGGAACAATGGTATGTAAACCGACACTCACAGGGCACGCAATTTTAATTAAACCGGTAGGATTATTTTTAAGATTTTCGATTTGTTGATTAGCGGCTAAGGCTTGCTCAACAATCACTCTACAACGCTCATAGTATTGGCTACCTGCCTCAGTTAATGCAATGCTACGTGTAGAGCGGTTAAGTAATTTAATACCCAACTGTGTTTCAAGTTTTTTTATATGGTAGCTGACGACGGCGCGAGATAAACCAACGTGTTTAGCAGCAGCGCTCAAGTTACCTTGTTCAATGACTTGTGCAAAGACCACCATACTTTTTAATTGTTCAAATGACAGTTCCATTAATGCCTCTTTTAGTTTGTGTTGGCGGTATCTCTTTTAAGTCTATGAGCAAACTACTTACCTAATATAAGCCGATATTAATAGTTACATTAGTGATTGTATTAGATGTTGTATCAATAATTGTAACAATGAAGTTCATAAAGTATACATTGTTCAATTCTTAAGTAAGCCTATACTGTTCACATCAGCCGTTAGTTGGCTATCAAACACTCTCAGTATTAAGGGCATTATCATGAGCAAAAAAATATTAATGGTTTTAACATCACACGATAAATTAGGTGATACAGACCATAAAACAGGTTTTTGGGTTGAAGAGTTTGCAGCACCGTATTACGTATTTAAGGATGCTGGTTTCGACATTACATTAGCATCACCATTAGGCGGTCAACCACCGATTGATCCAACAAGTCAATTATCTGACTTTGAAACAGATGCAACTAAACGCTATGACCAAGATGAAGTTGTAAAAGAAGAATTAGCTAATACAGTTGTTTTATCATCGGTTAATGAAAGTGATTACGATTCGGTATTCTACCCTGGTGGTCACGGACCATTATGGGATCTTGCATATAACACCGATTCAATTAAATTAATTGAAAGCTTCCTAGCCGCTAATAAACCTGTTGGCGCAGTATGTCATGCAAGCGCAGTTTTATTAGATATTAAAGATGCTAGCGGTGAGTTTGTTATTAAAGGTAAAGCTGTTGCAGGTTTCACTAATAGTGAAGAAGATGCAGTGCAATTAACTGATATCGTACCTTTCTTAGTAGAAGACGAGTTAATTAAGCGCGGTGCAGATTACCAAAAAGTAGATGATTTTGCTGCATTTGCAGTACAAGATGGCTTGATCATCTCTGGTCAAAACCCAGCAAGCTCTGAGCTGGTGGCTGAAAAATTAGTGGCGCATTTAAACGCTTAATTTTCAACGCTTCTCATGCAAAATTAACGTCGCATTACCTTATTTAGTTTAATGCTTCGCTTTATTGGGAGCCACATGGAATAACTTTACGGAGTTGTTCAGTGTGGCTTTTTTTATGTGTAAATCTTCAGTGTTGGAATGTTATATAAGGCACTCACACTCCAAGTAAATTAACGGCTATAACTATTGCTAATAATCACCATTGCTAATAATCACTACTGACAATTACCTCAAGCTCATCTAGTTCATTCGCCACGACAGAAAAGTTAATGGGTTGGCAGCAAACTTGGCAATCCTCAATGTAATCTTGGTCAGTATCTGACGGATCAAGCAATATAGTGATTGTTTCTCCGCAATACGGACAACTTATATTCTCTTCTTGTAGAAATGCCATTTTTATCCTTTCTTTTTTATTGATATGTCTTTTGTCATAATTTATCTGAAACTTTGTACGTTGTATTTAGTTTTATAATGTAATATCAGAAACAAATATAAAAACCGAATTGAATTAAATGTCTTCATTCACTTATTGAATGTGGGCATTAAACATTTATAAGGCCTTTTTCCTTACTGCCGTCACCTTACTAGCAATCCAAAAAACAGGACGTTAACAATGGATATTTTAAATTATTTACCTGAACTGATCTCAGTGAGTGTTATTGCTATTTTTATGGCGATTAGTCCTGGTGTCGATTTCATTATGATCTCTCGTAATAGTATGTTTCACGGAAGACAAAGTGGATTATATTCAGCATTAGGCATTGGGTTAGCTATTTGGATACACGTTGCTTATTCAATCGCGGGGTTGGCAATTATTATCTCGAAATCGATCGTATTGTTCTCATTGATTAAGTATATGGGGGCGGCTTACTTAATTTATATTGGTTATAAAACGTTTACTTCAAAAAGTAAATTAAGTGCCGAAGGGGTGTCGAGCGAACCTAAGTTGTCTCGTTTTGGTGCCGTAAAGTTAGGCTTTATTACTAATGCGTTAAACCCTAAAACAACATTGTTTTTCCTTAGTTTATTTACACAAGTGGTCAATCCGTCTACGCCTGTATGGGTGCAATTGTTATATGGGTTAATTATCTGCTTAGCGCATGTTGTTTGGTTTAGTATCGTTTCTCTTTTCTTTAGTCACCCTGCACTGGTGAAAAAGTTTAATACCCATAAACAAAAAATAGAGAAAGTAGTGGGTAGTGTGTTAATTGGTTTTGGTGTAAAAGTGGCGATAAGCGGTAATAGCTAGTTTTAGCCATTCTAAGCTATAAATAAACGTTCATATTGCTAACTCATCGTAATAATTTATTGTAAAAATGTATTTTAATAAGCCGTCATTAATATCGGCCTAGTTTCAGGATTGAAATAGGGTCGATATACACCTAATGAGGTTTTGTTGCCTTTGGTAATACTTCTATTATCTAATTAGATTTTTAAAGATAAAATACTTCTTATTTTACTTATCTGAGAAGATTTTTTATCCTATTTTTATTTTAGTATTTCCTCAATGATTGAAACCACCAGCAACTATTTCAGATATGGCACTTTATATCTATTGTCTTTTTTGAATCAACATCTTCGCTAGCTCAAACTTTCCGTTATTTCAAAATATGAAATATTATCTTCGTAATTTTAGGTTTTTTCCTGACTTTTTTATTTATAAAATATCGCGCTAAAAATCATGATTGAACTTTATTTGATCTTTATAGACTTAATCTTTTATATGACATTGATAATCGTTATCAGTTTTTTGATGTGTAAGTTGTAGACATTAGAAAAGTTATATAGAAACTTTGGTTGTTGTTAAGCCTTAGTTTTATTTTTATCTCTGAATTTTAAAGGCAACTATTCAAAGCGAAATTTGCTGTTAAAAGTTTAATTTTACTAATTAGTCTTATCATAAGACTTTATTGATTAGGTACTTTTAAATGATGAATTTTCGGTATTTATTGATGGCAAATATGAGGAGGTTTTGATCAAAAAAGGTGAAAACCAACCTTATATGAGTTCACTTTAAAAATGGATAATAAATTAATTTAAAGGAAATATTATGAATCATGTTTTAAATAACCAAACAAAAGGAGTATTTAAGAGAAGTTACTTATCTTTAGCTTTGTTACTAGGAATGACGACAATGGCCAACGCTGCCGTTGAACCATTAACCGTTACTGGAAACCAAGTGTTAGCAGGTGGAGAAAATACTAGCTTTGCCGGTCTTAGCTTATTTTGGAGCAATACAGGTTGGGGAGGCGAAAATTTTTATACTGCTGATATCGTCAATAGTGCCAAGTTAGAGTTTGGTGCCAATATAATTCGTGCTGCTATTGGGCATAGCACAGATTACAGCGGTAGCTTGAATTATGATTGGGACGCTAATATGGAGCGTCTTGATACCGTTGTTAATGCTGCAATTGCAGAAGACATGTACGTTATTATTGATTTACATAGCCATAATGCACATACAGACCAAACAACGGCGATCGCCTTCTTTGAGGAAGTTGCTGCCAAGTATGGTGATTACGATAATGTTATTTATGAAATTTACAATGAGCCGCTAAGTGTTTCTTGGTCTGATGATATTAAACCTTATGCTGAAACTGTCATTGATAAAATTCGCGAAATAGATCCTGATAATTTGATTGTCGTCGGAACCCCGACATGGTCTCAAGATGTAGATGTGGCTTCTAAAGATCCTATCGATCGTACTAATATTGCTTACACGTTACATTTTTATGCAGGTACTCATGGCGAGTCATACCGAGATAAAGCACAAACGGCTTTAGATAATGGTATTGCTTTATTTGTGACGGAATGGGGAACGGTAAATTCCGATGGCAACGGTGGTGTCAATACATCAGAAACTGATGCTTGGATGACGTTCTTACAAACAAATAATATCAGCCACGCTAATTGGGCTCTGAATGATAAAAATGAAGGTGCATCAATCTTTACCGAAGGCGGTGACTGGGATTCTTTAACTGACTCTGGCATCAAAGTAAAAGAGATCGTTCAAGGTTGGGATAGTAGTACTCGTTCAGCTGACAGTGCAGAAACAACAGAGAGTACTGACACTGATGAGGAAACAACTGATACAATAGACAGTACTGACACTGTAGCAGATAGTACCGACACAGTTGATAGCATTGATACAGTGACGACTGTTAATGTTAATTGTTCTAGTATCAATACTTACCCTGATTGGGTTAAAAAAGACTATTCAGAAGGATCGTACACGCATAATGAATCTGGAGATACGATGCAATACAGTGGTAATGCCTATACTGCTAACTGGTATACGAATAGTATTCCAGGAAGTGACGCATCATGGACAATGACAGGCAGCTGTAGTTAGTCTTTATAAAGTAAGTTTATTCTTTATTGCACTTAAGCTTTAAGTCGTTAAGTGGAAACTGACTTTAGGGAAGCAGGTGATAGTTAAACACTCTGCTTCTCATTAGTCGACTTATCAAAGTGGATTTATGGTTATTTTACATTATTTTAAAGTTCAGTTACAAAACTCATATATTGCTTAATCTCACCTATCACTGCTTTTTCCATTAATTGAGCTGTTTCTATTACGTAAGGCTGACTAAAACGAATGTCCCATAAGTCAGACTCTTTACGCCAATGCTCATATATCACTAATGTATCTTCTTGGTTTTCTACTGTATATAAATCAAAGAGTAGGTTGTCTTGTTCTTGTTGACGAGTTTGCGTTATATGAGCTTCAAACTGAGTTAGTAATTCTGCTTTATAGTCTGTGTCTATTTTTAAAATACAGAACATAATAAATAATTCATCTTCAGTGTTAACTGTTTTAGGATTTTTTTCGAAAAGAGGGGCTGGTGTTGTGCCATTTAAGTAAAATATTTCTGGCGCTTTCTCACTGATTGTTGGTAATGCATCAAGTAATGCTTTTGTGTATTGTTGTGTTGAGTGATGGTCTATTGCACTTTGATTATCGAATCGTTCATAGGCAAAAAATATATTAGGTAAATTCTTATCTTGATATAAGCGCATTTCCAATAAACCGGCTTCATTTTTTGACCCTTGTTTATCATCTTCAAGCAGTGCTTTAAATAATGCGATATGAGTTGGTTTTATATCAAACTTAATGACTTGTACGATCATTTTAATTCCTATTTTTGGCGAGAATACTTTATTTTTATGGATACGGTTAAAGGGACTGTAGTCATAAATAGTCTGTCGTTATTTTTTTGTTGTATTGCTCATTCAATGAAAATTTATTTTGCTTTATGTTAACGAATAGGAAAGAGTGAATAGAACCAATGAATATGGATGATATTATCCATAGTCAGCTTCATTTTGAGCGATAAATTGTCTTATCTTTAACGTGAGGGTACAGATGATTCAATTTAAAAAAATAAAATAATGGTTAATTAATAGCGGTAGTAAAACCATAAAGAAACTAAATTGTTATTTTTAAATTCTATTAACTTATGACAGGATATCACCATGGAAACCTTATCAATCATATTGGTCGCTTTAGTCGCAGTTGAGCATCTATACATATTAATATTAGAGATGTTTTTATGGGATAAACCACGTACACAAAAAGTATTTGGTATTAAAAAAGAAGATATTGAAACGACTAAAGTGATGGCTGCCAACCAAGGCCTTTATAACGGTTTTTTATCTACAGGTTTATTCTGGGGATTACTACACCCTGACTCAGTGATGGGCAGTCAAATTCAAATCTTCTTTGTCTTATGCGTTATTGTTGCAGCCTTATACGGGTCGTTTACCGTTAAAAAATCTATTCTTTTAGTGCAAGGCTTACCTGCTTTATTAGCTTGCACTGCGTTAATGTTAGTTTAATTTCTCGCTGGTGGATTAACCATAAGATGTTTTTAATGATCTGTTCTTAATTAACTGTTTTTAAAAAGAATGAGAGTTTAAAATGAAAAAGATATTAGTCTTTATTGTTATTGGAATTGTGATTGCATTTTATCAGTGGTCATTTAATAACAGCAATGTTTCTGCCTCTGTTAAAGATTCAAAGGTAGTCGCAGATAATAACGTTACTGCTAGCTCCACTAATGAAAGTGCTGAAGTGGCTTATCAAAATAGGCGTAGTGATGTCCAAGTCAATGGATCAGGCACTGTTATTAAGTTATTAAACGATGACAATAAAGGCTCTCGTCATCAGAAATTTATTTTGCGTTTAGGCTCAGGACACACTATTTTAATTGCACATAATATAGATTTAGCACCACGTATTAATTCAATTTCACAGGGTGACCAAGTTGAGTTTTATGGTGAATATGAATGGAATGATCGTGGTGGTGTGGTTCATTGGACACACAGCGACCCTAATGGTTACCATGTTGGTGGTTGGTTAAAACATCAAGGTAGAACTTATCAATAGTGTAAAGCCTGTCATTAATATTGTTTTTTTTATTGTTTATTGGCAATAAAAACATCAAGCTCAATTGTTTAATGTCATTTCAACAATAAGGGATTAAGTGGATACTCAACGTTATGACATTATTTTAAATATTCAAAATTATAATGAATGTGTTGCTTTCTATCGCGATGTTTTAGACCTTAAGGTTATGTTTTCAAAAATAGAAGGTGATTTTAAACTGACTTGTGTAGAATTTGGCTCTGGGTATTTGATGATAGAAACAAAGGGCTTTGCAGAGCCTAATGGAAAATCAATCAAAGCTTGTCCATTTAAATTACGGTTTAATGTGGCGGATATTCATGCCGCAATGAAAAGAATGAAGCATTTCGGAATACCCACTGAATTGATAGAAAGTGAGTGGGGTTCTACAATTAATATTTACGATCCTGATGGTAACCGTATGGGTATTAGAGATGAAACTAGTTTCAACCGTCAAATTAACGTTCAATAAATATTAAATATAAAACTTAAGGTTACTAATATGTCTACAATCTCAGGTAGTTGTTTATGTGGAAAAGTGTCATTTGAAAGTGAAGATGACTTTAAAAAATTCCACCTTTGTCATTGTATTCAATGTCAAAAAGCCACGGGATCGGCTCATGCGTCTAATTTATTTACAGCGCCAAAGAATATTACATGGATAAGTGGTTTAGACTCCGTTAAACGTTTTGATGTACCTGGTCGTGCAATCTCTAGCGCTTTTTGTAATAACTGTGGTAGTAATGTGCCATATATCTCGCGTACTAGGAAAGCATTGGTTGTCCCTGCTGGGAGTTTAAATGGTTCTCCCAATATAGAACCAGACAGTCATATTTTCTGTTCAGAGAAAGCAAGTTGGTATGACAAAGCTGTTAATGCCAAAACATTCGATAAATTCTCTCAATAAACCATCTTTAAAATTCAAATAAAAAGAATCTTATAATAGAGGTTCTTTTTATTCATAAGTTTGAATGCTGAAGCTACCTATTAATTAACGACTTAATCTTTAAATAATTACTGCAGACCTTTAAGAAAATACTCTAATCTGTTGATTATTTTGACTGTACTTTTAAATCATTAATTTTCTTATTATTTATCAATGCTTACCTATCTCTTTATATTTAAAAAAACGGCTACATATTTAGTTAACCATTTAATTCATAGCCGAGTTAGTAGACCTTTTCATAGCCTAATGCATAGCTCAATTCATCGTTTAATACTTAGCACATTAAAATTAATGATAATAATTATCAAATAGGGTGGATTTATCTTTTTAATTAAATAATAATGATTCCTATTACTTTTGGTGTTTGGTTGAAATGGGAAAAATTATGCTGAATTACAATTGGGAATGTTTAACGAAAGAAGCGATTAACGCTTATTCGAATCATGCTTTTGATGATGCTGTTAATTTAAATAAACAAGCATTATCGCTATTAGAAGTTTCATTTGATGATGATTTTAACCGTGATGCGGAATCAACGATTGCTGCGGCCACTGTAAGTTTTTTAAACCTTGCTGAATCTTATACGGTATTAGGCGAGTTTGTATTAGCCAATGCCCAGTATGAAAATGCAATTCACTTTCTTCAAGTTGCGATGATGCGATCAGATGTAAACGACCAACAATACAGCATTATTATACGTACTCTCACTCGTATTCGTTGCGAGTGGCAACTGTTTAGCCAAAGTCATTTCTCTGCATTACCTGTGCAAAATAACCCTTTAATGGAAACATTTTCAAATGTTGTTTCTGCTCCTAAAAAAGCAATACGTCATTAATGCTCCATTCACCTAGTTAAATGTCTTCTAAAACAATATAAATCATTTTTATCACTGCCTTCAAAGAAGGTGTTTTACGTTAAAACCAAGGAAGAAAATATGAAAAAAATATTTAATCATTCAATTATCTTAAGCTTAATGTTGGCTTTCAGCCAAGTAGTTCAAGCACACCCAGGTCATGACCATGCACATTGGGCAAGTAATTCTATTCATCTCCTTACTGTTGCTGCTATTGCTTCAGTGATTGTCGCTGGACTCGTTTATAAACAAGTTATTCGTCGTCGTAAAAACGTTTCTACTATTTCTACTAAAGGAGAATAAGCATGTTACATAGCCTGATTAAAAATATTGATAAAATGCTTAACTTTAAAACAGCACAAGCGCATTGTGATATTCCATGTAAAATTTATGATCCATCAACAGCGCAGCTTGCCGCGTTAAGTTGTGTTCGTTTAATGGACCTAATAAAAGAAGTTGAAGATAAAGGCACATTGAATGTCGCAGACTATGCGCAGGTTGCTCGTTTAGTGAATGAGAAAGAATCTGCTAGCACAGAAGTAAAAGAAGCGATTCGTATTATTTGGGGCGACTACTTTAAAGCACCACAATTTGAACAGTTACCTAATGCACATCAACTTACTCATAGCATTATGTTACAAGCATCAAAATGTAAGCAAAGCATTGATAGAGAAGAAGGTGAGAAGCTAGTCTGTTTAGTCAATGAATTTGCAGCTGCTTTTTGGTTAACTAAAGGTGTAGCAACTTATAGCGCTGCTTGTCCTTACCCTCCAATGTTGGAAACGGTTTACCCTGACTTAAAAGGTTAAATTAAGAGGAGGGGTTTAACCGTATTAAGGACTGTAAGTCTTTTTACTTTATCTAGGCCCCTATTACTTATGTAATGCAATTGGGATTATTTAAGTTCACTGGAGTTGTTATGTTTAGCATGATTAAAGTACAAGGAACAAGTATGGTTCCTCGTTTACAACATGGAGATTTTGTTTTTATTAGTCATTGGCAGCGCTCCTTAAAAGTAGGCGATCTCGTTGTTGTTGATCATGCTTTATATCGATTCATTATTAAGAGAGTTGTCGAGATTGATTGTAATGGATTACTTTGGATTGCTGGCGAAAATGAAAGTAGCTTAAAACCAGAGGAGTTGGGATGGATTATACCCAATAAATTAGTAGGTAAAGTTCTTTTTTGTATTTGTGCGAATAAAAAATTTAGGCCTTTATTAAGAGAGGATAAAACCCATACTAAACCTCGTTAATATTAGACTATTGTAAATGGTTCTTTTAACCATCACTTTTAACTGCTGCTATTTGCTATTTTTTATTATCGATTAATTTTAATTATATATTTTCCTATCATGGTATTTTTATCTGCAAGTAAACTTTTTTTAATAAAAACACTCTATCAGTTCATTCATAGCGACTTAAATAGATCTTTAGATTGCTCATGCAAAAGTAATCTATCACAATACACGCCTGTGAAGTTTTAATAAAACTTACCCTATTCTTATCGGTAGAATGACTGATACTCTTTTCAATAACTATAAAATGGATGACATAGTGAAAAAGAAAATAACTGCTTTAATTACCTTCGCTACATTAATAGCGATGCCTGCTTTGGCTGCTTCGCCCACACCAGAAAAATTAACTGTTTATACCTATAGCTCATTTGCATCTGAATGGGGACCGGGTCCTAAAATTGAGGCTGCATTCGAGAAGTCTTGCCAATGTGACTTGGAGTTCATTGCTTTAGATGACGGTGTCACTATATTGAATCGCTTGCGTTTAGAAGGGAAAAGTAGCGAAGCGGATATTCTATTAGGGCTGGATGATAGCTTGATGGCAACGGCTAAGAAAACCGGACTACTTGATAAACATAATATTGATTTAAGTGCGGTTAATGTAGAGAATGGATGGAAAGATAATACATTTGTTCCTTTTGATTATGGTTATTTCGCTTTTATTTATAATAGTGAAAAATTAAAGAATCCACCTAAAAGCCTTAAAGAGTTAGTTGAACAACGCGATGATCTTAATATTATCTACCAAGATCCGCGCACTTCAACACCAGGTTTAGGTTTAATGTTATGGATGAAGTCAGTCTATGGTGAAAAAGCCAATGAAGCTTGGAAAAACTTAGCAGCCAAAACTGTTACGGTAACTAAAGGCTGGTCTGAAGCATATAACATGTTTTTAAATGGAGAGGCGGATATGGTGTTGTCATATACTACGTCTCCTGCTTATCACATCATTGCTGAAGGCAAAGAACAGTATGTTGCTGCAAGCTTTAGTGAAGGACATTACAGACAAACAGAAGTCGCGGCGATAGTTAAAAGTAGTCAACATAAAAAACTAGCAACACAGTTTATGAATTTTATGTTGAGTGATAGTTTCCAATCTCAAATCGCAACAGGTAACTGGATGTATCCTGTGACTGATGTGTTACTGCCTACTGAGTTTGATCAATTAACCTTACCTGTTAAAACGCTTTCATTTCCAAGTAAAGAAGTCGCTAAAAATCGTAAAGCATGGACGAGAGAATGGTTAATTTCATTAACAGATTAACCATTATCATTATATAGAGAGACTTTGAGTGTGGTAATAAAACAGATAAAACGTGTCCAGATTCCTGGCATTTTACTGTCGATCGGTATTTTTACTTTTGTATTGATGGCAGTGACTGCATTATTAACACACTCTTCTAGTTTAAATATTACTGATATATGGACGGATGCTTATTATCGGCATATTACTGTATTTAGTTTTTATCAGGCCTTTTTATCGACGCTATTAAGTGTCGTGTTAGCTATCCCCATTAGCCATGCGTTATCTCGACGTGAGTTTTGGGGGAAAACCTTATTACTGAAACTATTTGCTACTACCTTAGTCTTGCCCACTTTAGTTGCCGTATTTGGGTTGCTTGCTATTTACGGTAACAGTGGATTATTAGCCTCTTTTTTTGCCTATTTTAACCTTAAATTACCTTTTTCTATTTTTGGGTTAAACGGCATTTTGTTGGCGCATGTCTTTTTTAACTTACCTTTTGCTTGCCGTTTATTTTTACAGGCATTAGGTTCTATTCCAGATAAACAACATCAGTTAGCGATTCATTTAGGATTAAAAAATTGGTATAAATTTCGTTTCGTAGAATGGCCTTATATTCGTGGGCAATTACCACATATTGCAGGGTTGATTTTTATGCTCTGCTTTACCAGTTTTGCGACGGTAATGGCATTGGGCGGCGGTCCTAAATCCACCACCATTGAGCTCGCTATCTATCAGGCTATAAAGTTTGATTTTGACCTTCAAGTTGGGGCATTACTGGCGCTCTGGCAAATTTGTTTATGTGCAGTATTAGCCGTATTTATTCAGAAAATATCAGGCTCTGTATTATTAAGTAGTAACTTCCATAGTACTAAAAATACATTTATACATGACTCAGTATTCTCTCGTTGTTGGGACTTTAGCTGGATAATTTTAACTGGGTTGTTAGTGCTACCGCCGCTATTCATGGTGTTAATATCGGGTATTAATTTCAAATTTTTTGTCGTGTTAAGTGATATTAACTTTTGGTACGCATTTAAAAATTCATTATTGATTGCTTTTTTTGCAGGGCTCATTGCTGTGTGTTGTGCTTTTTTTATTTTATTAGCCAGTCGCCAATGGCGTTTAATAGGGCTTAACGGGCGAGCTGACAAAATTGAAATGTTAGCGACCATTATATTAGTGACGCCGGGGCTTGTGATCAGCACGGGCTTATTTTTGTTGCTACGTGAATTTGGGAGTTTATCTGCAATGTCGCTGTATATTGTGATTGCTGTAAATGCCTTGATGGCATTACCCTTTGCTTTAAAAAGTCTAGCGCAACCTATGTTACAAAATGCTCAAAAATATGAGTTATTGTGTGCTAGCTTAGGTATTTTTTCATTAAATCGATTTTATTGGGTTGAGTGGAAGTCATTGAGAAAACCAATATTACAAGCGTTATGCTTAAGCTTTGTGCTTTCAATAGGGGACTTGAGCGCCATTGCTTTATTTGGTAGTCATTCCTTTAGTACTTTGCCACTATATCTTTTTCAGCTTTTAGGCAGCTATCAAATGGAATCGGCAGCCGTTGTTGCGTTGGTTTTGTTAGTATTAAGTGTTGGTGTCTTCATTGTGGTTGAAAGTGTCTTTAAAGAAAAAGTCGTTAAGGTAAAAGAGTAGACCATGATTGAATTTTCGAAGGTAAATTATAATTACCAACAGCAGCAATTTCATTTTAATTTACAAATCAAGCAAGGTAGCCTAGTTGCTATTTTAGGGCCTAGTGGGACCGGTAAAAGTACCTTATTGAATTTATTAGCGGGGTTTATTTCGCCTATTGAAGGAGATATTAAAATAAATGAACAGTCCATTTTAAAGCAAGCACCTTATCAACGCCCACTCTCTATTTTATTTCAAGATAATAACTTATTCACTCACCTGTCTGCTTATGACAATATCGGTTTAGGCTTACACCCAGGCTTAAAGTTAACAGACCAACAAAAAGAACATCTAAAAACCGTCGCGTTACAAGTTGGTGTAGAGGAATTACTGACGCGTTTTCCTGCAGAGCTGTCTGGTGGTGAACAGCAACGCGTTGCTCTGGCGCGATGTTTTGTACAAAATAAACCGATTTTATTACTTGATGAGCCTTTTTCGGCATTAGATCCGATATTGAGAGTCGCCATGTTAGAACGAGTGCAATCTTTAGCAAAGTCAGAAAATGTAACTGTATTAATGGTGACGCATCATATTGAAGATGCATTAGCTGTCGCTTCTGATTTTATTTTTGTTGATCATGGAAAAGCACTCACTGCTGAAAGCATAGATCAACTTAAAGTGACTCATCCAAACAAGCATTTAGCACATTTTTTAAGTGCGCAGGTAGGTCGTATTCATTCCATTGAATAGCCGCTCTTTTTACAAAACCTATAAGTAGTGCTTTATGAATGTTGTCATAAACCTATTTTATCTTTTTGGGCTTTTGTGTCTTTATTTCCTAATCACAATTTTTCTTGGTATTAGCTCTAATCCAGCTTGATAGCGTTTAGCAGACGCATTCAAACCCAATGCTAATGCACTATCCGCAATCAGTTCGAATTGCTGTGCTAATGAGTTAATTTTAATCGGTAAGAAGTCTAATAAACGGTTATCACCAAAGGTGCCTAGTTTGACCGTTTTCATCAGTTCAGGTTGCTCAATAAGCACATCTAAAATACCTTCTAACATAGTATAAGACGTGACAATAATGGCATCGGGTATCTTGTCTTCTTTTAACCATTGTTTAAAAACAGCTTTACCCGATTCACTATTAAAGTGTTCTCCATAAATTGAAGTACAAGTTATCCCTTGTTTTTTAGCTTGAGCTTCAAACCCTGCATGACGTTGGCGAGAGATATTTAATGTAGGCAAAGCACCAATCAAACCAATCGATTTAATATTCTCTGTAATGACCGACCCCGTTAACTCGTAAGCACCATCAAAATCTTCACTAATAACACATCCAAAATGTTCATCATCTAATGCACGGTCGAGTGCAATAATAGGTGTGCCTTGTTGTTGTATTTTCAGATAATAATCGCTGCCATCAGGTAAAGCACTGGCAACAAAAAGTGCATCAATTCGGCGACTTAATAATGCTTTTACTAAGTTTTTTTCTGTTTCAGGATCGTCATCAGAACAGCCAATAAGAATTTGATATCCGGCCTTACGAGAATTACATTCCAATAATTTAGCCAGTTTTGTATAACTGCTATTTTCAAGATCCGGAATGATCAAACCAAAGGATCGGCTGCTACCAGCACGAAGAGCAGAAGCTGCATGGTCAGGGCTATAGTTATGTTCATTAACCACCGCCATTACCTTCAGTTGGGTTTTTTCACTGATTCTATATTGCTTAGCTTTACCATTAATGACATAGCTTGCAGTGGTTTTTGATACGCCTGCTAATTTGGCAATGTTATCTAATGTCACGGTCAAGATCCTTATTTATGTCGACAAGATCAAATTAATGGAAGTCTATTTTGTTTAGTATTTGCATTGTATGCTGAATCGATTCACTATAAAAGCTGAAACGATTCAGTAACACTTAAAGTTTATAATAATTGAGAGCAATATAACCTATCAATTATTGGTTTATAAATTTAATAAGTACTTGCTGAACTTTTTTTTGAATGATTTGCTGAATCGATTCAGTAAGTTATTAAGTAATTGATAACTCATTAATATAGCGAGAGGTTAAGACCGATGCTGACACTAACTAATAACGATATAACCTTACAACAAAGTGCTGCTGATAAAACCACAGCCATTAAAGCGATTGCTAAGCAACTGACTGATAATGATTTAGTAGCTGATCAATATGTCACAGGTATGCTTAACCGAGAAAAACAAAATTCAACGTTTTTAGGTAATGGTATTGCGATTCCACATGGCACAACAGATACACGAGATTTGGTGAATAAGACCGGTGTTGTTGTACACCATTTCCCTGAAGGTGTGAATTGGGGTGATGGGAATATAGCTTATGTCGCGATTGGTATTGCTGCTAAGTCTGATGAACATTTAGGTATTTTAAAACAATTAACTAAAGTGTTATCTGCTGATAATGTAGAAGACAAATTAAAACAAGCTCGAACCAAAGAAGACATTATTAAGTTATTGAATGGCGAAGTGCAGTTTGAAGCTGATTTTTCACCAGCATTAATACAATTAAACTTCCCTGCGACTGACATGATCCAAATGAGCGCGGTTGCTGGTGGGTTATTAAAAAATAGTGGCAATGTTGAAAATCAATTTGTTGCTGAATTAGTGACTAAAGAAGCTACACACTTAGGTATTGGCTTATGGTTAGTCAGTGGAAATAAAGGCGTTAAACGTTCTGCAATGTCTATTTTAACGACTAACGAAACCTGTGAGTTTAAAGGTTTGCCTGTAAAAGGTCTGATTGCTATTGCGGCATGTAATAGTACACACAGTTCATTGTTAAGCACCATTAGTCAGTTAGTCTTTGGTCAACAACAAACAAAAATATTGACTTCAACTACGGCGGAATTAGTTGAGTTGTTTACAAGTTCAACTCAACAAATGGTTGGTGATGAAGATAACGTAGCGACATTTAAAATTAACAATACGCATGGTTTACATGCTCGTCCAAGTGCGATGTTGGTAGCTGCCGTGAAGCAATATAAATCCACAATTAAAGTTTCAAATATTGATGGCGAAAATAAATTTGTTGATGCTAAAAGTTTAATGAAGGTCATTGGTTTAGGGGTTAAGCATGGCGACTCATTGCAATTTAGCGCTGACGGACCTGATGCTAAAGAAGCATTAGTGGGCATTGGCGAAGCTATTGTTTCTGGCTTGAGTGAGGGATAAACAATGAGCGACCAACAGACTATTATTCATAATCAAGATGCCACTGTTCATAATAAAGTGGTCACTATTACATTAAACCCAGCATTAGATTTAACAGGGAGTTTAGATACCTTAAATATTGGCTCAGTAAGTTTAGCGAATAAAGGTTCACTACATGCCGCAGGCAAAGGCGTTAACGTTGCAAAAGTCCTTTCTGATTTAGGTGCTGAAGTGACGGTAACAGGTTTTTTAGGACGTGATAATGAAGCATTATTTTGCACATTATTTAGTGAAATGAATGCTCAAGATGAGTTTATCCGAGTTGATGGTTCAACCCGTATTAATGTCAAATTAGTTGAGCAAGATGGGCAAGTTAGCGATATTAATTTTCCTGGTGTGGAAGTCTCTGAACAAGCTATCACTGAGTTTGAAACTTGTTTATTTAAGCTAGCTGAAACGCATCAGTTTTTTGTGCTTGCAGGAAGTTTACCTAAGGGTATTTCACCTGAATTGTGTGCAAGTTGGATAGAAAAACTGCATCAACTTGATAAGAAAGTAATCTTTGATAGTAGTCGAGCGGCCTTAGCGGCAGGTTTAGACGCACATCCTTGGTTAATTAAACCGAATGACGAAGAGTTATCTGAATTTGTTGGGCGTGAGTTAGAGACGCCTGAAGCATGCCAACAAGCAGCGCAAGATTTAGCGAGTAAAGGTATTGAAAATATCGTTGTTTCATTAGGGGCTAAGGGTGTGATGTGGTTGAGTAAAGACGACCAAAATGACGCGTTATGGCGCTATGCTCAACCACCTAAAATGAATGTCGTGAGTACGGTTGGGGCCGGCGATACCTTGGTGGCAGGATTTTGTTGGGGGTACATGAAACAGTGGCAAGCAGAGCAGACGCTCTCTTTTGCGACAGCACTCTCCGCTTTAGCTGTGTCGCAAGTCGGTGTCGGTGTACCAAGTGTTCAAGTCGTAACTGATTTACAAAAACAGATCACTCACAGTAACCCTATTTCAACAAACGTATAAACGCGTTAATAACTTATTTAAGGATTGAGTATGAAAAATATAGCCATTGTAACTGCATGCCCAAGCGGCGTTGCAAACAGTATTATTGCGGCTGGTTTATTAAAGCAAGCAAGCGATAAATTAAATATTAATGCTTTAATAGAGTGTCAATCAACAGTCTTACCCGTTGAAGTGTTATCGGCTGCCGATATAGAAGCTGCTGAAGTGATTATTATTGCGTCAAATAGTGATATCGACACAACACGTTTTATAGGTAAAAAAGTGTATCAAGGTGTGATTTCTAATTGTACTGAAAACCCACAAGTCTGGTTAGAGAGCGCTGTTAATGATGCTCAAATACTAACGGTCGATAAAGCAAGCAAAGGGGCTGTTGTTAATATAAGTACAGCTGATAGTACTACTAACGAATCTAGTGCTAAGAAAATTGTCGCTATCACAGCTTGTCCAACTGGGGTTGCTCATACTTTTATGGCTGCTGAAGCATTGGAAGTTGAGGCTAAGCGTCAAGGGCATCGCATTAAAGTTGAAACTCGTGGTTCGGTCGGTGCAAAAAATCAATTAACTGATCAAGATATTGCTGATGCAGATTTAGTGATTATTGCTGCTGATATTGAAGTGTCATTAGACCGGTTTAATGGCAAACGTCTATACAAAACAAGTACTGGTTTAGCACTTAAAAAAACTGAACAAGAGGTGACAAAAGCATTTGCACAAGCGACGGTTTTTCAAGTAACGGGCAACGCAAGTTCTCCTCAAAATGAAGAGAAGAAGGGCGTATATAAACATCTTATGACAGGTGTTTCACATATGCTTCCTGTTGTTATTGCGGGTGGTTTATTGATTGCACTGTCGTTTGTATTCGGTATTGAAGCTTTTAAAGAAAAAGGCACCATCGCAGCAACCTTAATGGATATAGGTGGTGGTGCTGCGTTTGCGTTAATGATTCCAGTATTAGCAGGTTTTATTGCCTTCTCAATTGCTGATCGTCCTGGTTTAGCACCTGGTTTAATCGGTGGTATGTTAGCAAGCCAATTAGGTGCGGGTTTCTTAGGGGGTATTGCGGCAGGTTTCATCGCAGGTTATGCGGCGAAATTTATTGCTGATAAAGTGTCACTTCCACAGTCAATGGAAGCACTTAAACCTATTTTAATCATTCCTTTTGTCGCGAGTTTATTTACTGGCTTAGTGATGATTTATGTTGTCGGTGGTCCCGTTGCAAGCATTATGGCGGCGTTAACTGAGTTCCTAACCAACATGGGGTCAACTAATGCTGTTCTGCTAGGTATCGTGTTGGGTTGTATGATGTGTTTCGACTTAGGTGGTCCAGTGAATAAAGCGGCATACACTTTTGGTGTGGGTCTATTAGCTTCTCAATCATACGGTCCGATGGCTGCGATTATGGCGGCGGGGATGGTACCTGCACTAGGAATGGGATTGGCAACATTCCTTGCGAAGAAAAAATTCATTGATAGCGAACGTGAAGCCGGTAAAGCCTCATTTGTGTTAGGTTTATGTTTTATTTCTGAAGGTGCTATTCCATTTGCAGCAAAAGACCCGATGCGTGTTATCCCTAGTTGTATGGCAGGTGGGGCATTAACAGGTGGTCTTTCAATGTTGTTTGGTGCTCAATTACTTGCGCCGCACGGTGGTTTATTTGTCTTGTTGATTCCTAATGCTATCTCACCGGTCTTACTGTACTTAGTAGCAATTGCAGCTGGAACCGCGGTGACGGGCTTTACTTATGCTTTCTTGAAAAATAAAGAGGAAATGAAAGAAGCTGTTGTTGTTTAATCTGTATTTAAGCAAACTTGACAATAATAAGTTTAGATTTGATAAGCCTAGTTAAAAGTTAAAAGCGGAATAATAAAAAGGGAGTTTACGATATTAATCGTAAACTCCCTTTTTTATAGCGTTACTTTTAGTTTATAACGTTATTTTGAGGTTATAACTTTATTCTAAAATATTACTTATCTTCCTGGTCTAAAACAGCAATATTTTTATCAGATACTAATGGACCTGTCTGATGTAGAAATTCATTATCGTCATCATTGTTATCGTGATCTGAAATAAAGTTCAGCAGACAACTACTGTAATTTGCTTCAGCTTTAGCGAGATGTTTACCATCATCACTGCGTATTAAAATAGTATCACCAGCAGAGAATTCGCCTAATACTTCAACTATTTCATTACTGGTTAATTGATCGCTGTTTTCATCAAGCGGATATTCAAATCCATCTCCAATAACCACTTCACCTTGTGCTCTCGACGTATGCGTCATCCAATGTAAGTCTTCTTCCATTGGTTTTGCATAAGGGGCAAATACAGTACCGGGGTTATTACCAAGTATTAACTGCTCAAATGAACTTTCTTTAAAGCCATTGATAATATAGGTTGTTAGACCGTGAGAAGTGGCTTTCTCAGCAGCTTCTATTTTAGTTTGCATACCGCCAGTACCAACACTGCTGTGTGCGCCACCAGCCATATCATAAATACTCTGGTCGATAGTATTAACGTTTTTAATCATCACTGCATCGTCATGAGTATGCGGGTTTTTATTATATAAACCATCGATGTCAGAACAAATGATCAGCGCATCAGCATCTGCTGCCGCTGCTACCATTGCTGATAAATTATCGTTATCACCTACTTTTAACGCATCTGTCGTTACTACATCGTTTTCATTAACAACGGGTAAAATACCATGTTCAAGTAATGCGAAGATAGTTTCACGAACACTGTCGTATCTTTCTCTATCTTGGAAATCACCATGTGTTAATAAAATTTGTGCTGATGGGAAATCAAAGAATCGATCCCATGCTGCCATCATTTCATTTTGTCCGGCTGCCGCCATTGCTTTTTTAATTGGGAGAGAGGGCTTTTCGATATTACCAAAAAAGTGTGCACCTGCGGCAACTGACCCTGAAGAGACAAGAATAACTTCTATTCCCATATCTCTGCATTGTAATATAAATTTGGCGATATGTAATAAGTAGCGTGAACTACAACCTTTTCTTTCTGGTGCAATTAGTGCGCTACCGACTTTAAGTACAATTCGATTCCATTTATGATTTTTCATATTTTCTCTTTTAACTTTACTGCATTACTCTTTTTTTATGCACAACATTAACCGCAAGAGTAAAAAGCGATTTGCTGTATAAATAACTGTTTTTATTAATTAAGTGTGGGAACTGGTCGATCTAGGAGGGGGAAGGTTTGTTGATATATGATAATTTCTCATGAGAGCCATTACTCTACGTCCTGCCTTACTAAGTTGATTTAAAGATGGTTGATTTAAAGATGAATCACATAAATAAATACAATTATTTATCATGTAATTAACATAGTGTAACATAATTACATTTTTATTTTGATTGTTTTTTGCTCGAATAAAATAGACTGTTTTGATTTGTAAAAGTTCAGTCATTATTTAAGAGGCGCTAAGTGCTTTATTTTAATGCAATCTATGCTTTATTTTTACTCGTATTAGTTTGAATAACAACTTATTTAAAGTGACATATTCTTTATAGATAGTGTTGAATAAATACGGTAATATCAATTTACGTTATTTAATGATCAAAATAATTAACGACTTAAAACAAGTTAACGCCATTTCAAGTATTAATTATTGGCATAATGAACCGTTAATAATAATCGCATCACTATTATGCTTTACCTAAACAGGCACTCGTCTTTAGTCGTGATCTCTATATCTGAAATTAATCACCTACGTATACCTATCTATACACCTTTATCTACATATTCTTATCTATAGTATTTAGCTATTGATCCAATCGAAACTAACAATTTCACCTATTAAGTGATTTGTTACATAATGCTTTCCATGGACTCGCAGAGAGTCTAAATAGTAATTATTTAACTCACTTATTAGGAATAACAAAATGATCAACTCTAAACTTAAACCATTCAACGCAACTGCTTTTAAACAAGGTGAATTCGTAGAGATTTCTGAAAAAGACGTACTAGGTAAATGGTCTATCTTCTTCTTCTACCCAGCTGATTTTACCTTTGTTTGTCCTACTGAATTAGGCGATGTTGCTGACCATTACGAAGAGCTACAAAAACGTGGTGTTGAAGTTTTCTCTGTATCTACTGATACTCACTTCACTCATAAAGCATGGCACGATAGTTCAGACACAATTGGTAAAATCAACTACTTCATGGTTGGTGACCAATCAGGCGCTATCACAAACAACTTCGGTATGATGCGTGAAGGTCAAGGCCTTGCAAACCGTGGTACGTTCTTGATGGATCCAGAAGGTGTTGTACAAGCACTAGAAGTAACTGCTGAAGGTGTTGGCCGTGACGCTGAAGACCTAATGCGTAAAGTTAAAGCTGCACAATATGTTGCTGCTCACCCAGGTGAAGTATGTCCTGCTAAATGGAAAGAAGGCGAAGAAACACTAGCTCCTTCACTAGACCTAGTAGGTAAAATCTAAGTCTAAAAAAACTAAGCAGTTTAATTATTTTAATGACTTAACTGCTTAGTAATAAATAGACCTTGGCCATGTCGCTGAGGTCATTTAAAAATAGATTTTTATAAAGCCTTATTGACGAGAGAGTCGATTTTTAAATTAACCCAAATTGCTCATTACGTTTTTAACTAAGCGTAAATAAACACAGCCAAAAAATATTATAAAGGTACCGTTATGTTAGACCAAAATATGAAAGCTCAATTAAAAGCATACTTAGAAAACTTAAAAACAGAAGTGCAGCTTGTTCTTAGCTTAGACGATAGTGAAACCGCTAAAAAATTACAGGCTTTAGCAACTGATATTGCTTCATTGCACGAAAAAGTAACGGTTATTGAAGATGCTTCGGCAAGTACTCGTCAGCCTATTATGCAAGTAGTTAATCCAACTAAAAATACTGCTATTGGATTTGCTGGTTTACCTATGGGACACGAATTCACATCATTAGTATTAGCGTTACTACATAGTGGCGGACACCCTATGAAGATTGATGCTGAAGTGATTGAACAAGTAAGAAATTTAGAAGGTGAATTTAACTTTGAAGTCTTTATTTCTTTAAGTTGTCAGAATTGTCCTGATGTAGTGCAAGCACTAAACATGATGGCGGCGATTAACCCTAATATTAAAGCAACGATGATTGACGGTGGTGCATTCCAAGCTGAAGTCGCTGAACGTAACATCATGGCAGTACCAAGTGTTTACTTAAATGGTGAAGTTTTTACCCAAGGTCGTATTACACTAACTGAAATCTTAAGCAAAGTTGATACTGGCGCAGCGAAAAAACAAGCTGCGGCATTAAATGAAAAAGAACCGTATGAAGTATTAGTGGTTGGTGGCGGCCCTGCTGGTGCATCAGCTGCAATCTACGCTGCACGTAAAGGTATTCGTACTGGTGTGGTTGCTGAACGTTTTGGTGGACAAGTAATGGATACCATGGCGATTGAAAACTTCATCTCTGTAAAAGAAACACAAGGTCCTAAATTAGCTGCTGCACTTGAAGAACACGTTAAAGAATACGACGTTGATATCATGAACGAGCAACGTGCTGGCGCAGTGGTTGCCGCGGAAAAAACAGAAGATGGTTACATTCATGTTGAACTTGAAAGTGGCGCTATCTTAAAAAGTCGTAGTGTTATTCTTTCAACGGGTGCTCGTTGGAGAAAAATGAACGTACCAGGTGAAGAGGAATACAGCAACAAAGGTGTTGCTTACTGTCCTCACTGTGATGGACCATTATTTAAAGGCAAAAAAGTAGCGGTTATTGGTGGCGGTAACTCAGGTATCGAAGCGGCGATAGACTTAGCGGGCTTAGTTGAGCACGTTACAGTATTAGAGTTTGCAGATACATTACGTGCTGACCAAGTACTAGTAAATAAAGCAAACAGCCTAGGTAACGTAACTATTATCAAAAGTGCGCAAACAACTGAAGTGATTGGTGATGGGACGCGTGTTACTTCGCTTAAATACCTTGACCGTGTCAGTAATGAAGAAAATGAAGTTGAGCTTGCAGGTATTTTTGTTCAAATTGGTTTAGTACCAAACAGTGATTTCTTAAAAGACAGTGGTGTTGCTTTATCACCACGTGGTGAAATCGAAGTGAATGCAAAAGGTGAAACTTCATTACCAGGTGTATTTGCCGCAGGTGACGTAACAACGGTACCTTACAAGCAAATTATTATTGCAATGGGTGAAGGTTCAAAAGCAAGTCTAAGTGCCTTTGACCACTTGATCAGAACACCAGCTCCTGTCGCTAAAGTTGCAGAAGTTGCTTAGTTTATAGTTATAAATAAGTAATACGATTTTTGTTATAGCTCCTCTTTTAGCGAGGGCTAGTATTAGCAGCAGGCCAAACACTTAATGTGTTTGGCCTTTTTTTGTTGTTTTGATATTAGGTAAGTGTCTGAATTTTTTACACTTTAATAGGTGTTTTTTTTATTCTTTATCCTTTTGGGTAAGTAACTTGTTGATATTTAATTGTTATTTTGTTTTGGAATGAACCTTGCTTCTAACGCATTGAAAAATATAACTTTAACTACAAGGAACGTAAAATATGGCTAAACTGTCTATTAATAAATCATACAAAGTCGCTTTTGTTAGTGCATTTTCTTTATTTCTATCTAATGTTCATGCTACTGCAATTGAAGGTGTAGGTACTTATACTTCAGTGGGTAATTATACTAATTGTCCATCATATTGTAATGGCAGTTCTCGCTCTTCTGACTACAACGATGATGAAGGACAAACGGAATCTTATACTAGCCTAGGTGTTAATGGGTACGGAAGTGGTCAAGCGTACTCTTCTTTTGTTAGTGATTCATTTCTGCCATTATTGCGTGTAGAAACGAGTGCTATTGCACACTCGAGTACTAGTGCCACTGCATTTGCAGTACAAAACTTCACTAATACGGGTACTGAAACAAAAACAGTTGATTTGAATGTAAATCTTCATGGCTCAGTTAGTGATAATGAATCAGGTTATGCCAATAATTACTTAGGTGCATCTATTGCTGTCCTCAGTGGTACTTCATTAGATTGGTATCCAAGCTACGCCACGTTAGTGTATGAAATTGGCCAACCATTGTTAAGTCCTATGTCGCTTTATATTAGTGATGGTTTGGATGTAAACGTTTTTGATACTATTAGTTTTGATATAGAAGCTGGTGAAAGTTTTTTTATTGTGTCAAATATGCTTGCTGGAGCTCAAAATGGTTACGCTGATGCATGGAGTACTTTGAGCATGAGCTTTTTAGATGGTTCTAATTTAGAAGCTGCTTTGCAAGTGGCTACCTCCCCAGTTGACGTTCCTGAGCCAGAAACTTTATTCTTGTTAGGCCTTGGGTTAATTGGTTTGCTATTTAAAAAGCAAAATAAGTAAATGTAGATCTGAGAAATAAAAGTTAAGTATTAATAAAGCAAGACTAATGATATTCAATAAGTGAAATAGATCAGTTAATTATACCAATCTAAGTAATTATCTAGTCATTTATGCTTGTTAAAATGAATGCTAGCTTCGTTGTTGATTTTGTAATGAGAATAACGAGTTAATGCAATCAACGCTTTGCTAGCATCTATTTTCCCTAACGCCTGAATAGATCATTTATTTATCCAGATTGGTATTAGTGTTATTGAAATAATATAATTTTAAAGTAGATCTGTTGATATGGTCGAAAATAGGTTAACCAAGACTTATTTCAATGAAAACGATATGATGTGCTTTTTTAAAGATTGTAACTTTTAACTAGGAGAGTACTTTGAATCAATTAATCAATATCCTTATTTGTATTTTTTTACCACCATTAGCTGTACTGTTAAAGTTTGGATTAGGAAAAGACTTTTTTATTAATTTAATATTAAGTATTTTCTTTTGGGTGCCTGGCATCATTCACGCTTTATGGGTAACTACTAAATAACTACTAAGTTGTTTTAACAAGCTCAACAAAAAATGCCCCAGTAGCCTACTATTGGGGCATTTATTTTATTTTATTGTAAATTTAACGTCGGCATCACGTAATAAATAAAGTGCAAAACATGCTGCCCACATTGGCCAAGCGGCAAAGAATAATAGGCTGTTAAATGGGTCTGCATATTTTGCAAACGCAGATAATGTTGAACCACCGTGCATTAAAAAGATAAGACCGTAGGTAAAACGTTTTTTAATACCGGTTACAAAAGCAAGTACTAACAATAGCTGTAATGCACCTAGTAGGTAGGTGATCATGTGGCTAGAGCCACCAATACCATAGAATTTATCAAATACGCCAATTGAATGAGCAGGGTTAACAAACTTGTCCATAGTCCAAATAAACATAACAATAAAAACACCTAGGCGAAGTGCGAGTAAACTATTTTGTAGACGATCTGTTAAAGCTGGTGAAATAGACTGAGACATTGAATTTTCCTTTTAGGTTTTTTTATAGAGAGATTAAAAAAATTAGCTTTATTAATACAAATAAAAAACCCAGCTAAAAAGCTGGGTATTATGATTAATTATTTGATAGTGAATTTCACATCTTCATCACGTAATAGGTAAAGCGCAAAACATGCTGCCAACATTGGCCAAGCAGCAAAGAATAGTAGGTTGTTAAAACCATCTATATATTGATTGTAAGCGGAGAATGTTGATGCAGCATGCATTAGTAATATAATGCCGTAAGTGATGCGTTTTTTAATGCCAGCCAAAAATGAAAGTACTAGGATTAGCTGTAAAGCGCCGAGAATGTAGACAATAGTTGTACTACTTCCTATACCATAAAATATTTCAAACACTTTAGCGGTATGACCAGGATTAACAAACTTGTCCATAGTCCACATAAACATAACGATAAAAACACCTAAGCGCAGTGCAACAAGAGCACACTGAAGACGATTCTTTGTATCTGTTGATAAAGCTTGTGACATGGTTTTTCCTTAAATAAAATATAATAGTTTTAGTGCAGAGATAACAAAGACCGTCATCAAATTCATTTTATTTCACATTTTTTAAAAATATTTTAATTATTTTTTAATAAATCACGGGTTGCCGATAAACTAAGCTACTTAAAACTGCTAAGGGAGCATTTTAAGTAGATAATAGTTGTGAATTTTTTTAAGCCATCTCAATTAGATTAATAATGACTAATAACTTCAAATAATGAAAATACATTAATAAAAAACAAGGCATAAATGAGAAAAATACTAATAATTTGTATCGTGCTAGCGGCTGGTTGGTACGCCAATAAGTTGTATAAAAATAATGAATTGCCTTTTGTACAACCTTCTTCATCAAGTGTCTCGATTGATGATAAAATCAAATGCATCACTAAAGAAGGTCGCATTTTATATGGGAAGGTACCTGACGACGTCGTATGTGAAAGACGAGAATCAGTTAAAGCCTCAATCGTTATACTTTCAAGTGATAAGAAAACCAGCAATAAAGCATCTAACCAAAAAAGTGACAATATTAATTCAGGGTTTCAATATTCAGAATTTCAATGTGATGGTCGAACCTATTGTAGTCAAATGAGGTCAAGAGCCGAAGCTGAGTTTTTTATTAATAACTGTCCAAATACTAAAATGGATGGGGATTATGATGGCATTCCTTGTGAAGGGGGGTCACGTTTCTGATGTTCTTATACCGATTACATTAAGTAAGTGAGCTAAATTTTGCGCAGGAAAAATGAGTTAGTTCAAGGCGGAAATTGAGCTAAATGGTTGTTCCCTTTACGAAATTTACAACGAAGAAATAAGTTATTTTAACAAGTAAAATAGATAACTTAATTAGTGTGATTGGTATTAATATCTGTTTGAACTTACTTTTCAATTGAGCTGTTTGAATTGATACATCTTAAACTAGAAAGCTTAAACGAAAGAAGCCCAGTAAATACTGGGCTTCTTTTATCTATTAAATTACTAAACTATTATGCTTATTGATTTAACGTTTGTTAGATTGGCGACGACGGCCTTTTTGTGCTGTTTTAGGTGCATGGGCTGCATTTGAATCAGGTACAACTAACTTTGGCTCAAAACCTTCAACAACGTCTCGTTTAATGAAATAACCTAAATGGCGTTCGATAGCACATAGGTTTCTGAAGTCATCACGTGAAACTAATGAAATGGCTTCACCTGCTGCACCAGCTCGGCCAGTACGACCAATGCGGTGAACGTAATCTTCAGCTTCATCAGGTAAATCATAGTTAACAACACGTTCTAGATCGTCAATATCAATGCCACGCGCTGCGATACCTGTTGCCACTAAGAACTGAATTTTACCTTCTTTAAAGTCTGCCATTAATTGTTCACGTACCGCTTGGCTTCGTCCACTATGGAAAGATTCCGCTGCTATTTCACGTTTCTCTAATTGGCTTACTAATTTAGCGGCGCCACGTTTAGTTTCAATGAAAATCAACGCTTGTTGCCATTTATTCTCATGAATTAAATGACTTAATAGTGCCGATTTAAATTCTTTATCTACGGTGATCAAGTGTTGTTCAATCTTGGGTACGGTAACATTTTCAGGTGCAATTGAAATTTCAACTGCATCTGTTACAGCCGTTCTTGCTAAAAAGCGTACTTGTTTAGAAAGAGTTGCAGAGAATAATAAATTTTGACGCTCTAACGGTAACTTCTCAACGATTTTATTGATGTCGCTGATAAATCCCATGTCCAACATACGGTCTGCTTCATCTATTACTAGGGTGCTGGTTTCATCGAAATGAATAGAGCGACTCGTGTACATATCTAATAAACGACCTGGCGTTGCGACTAAAATATCAACCCCTTCAATAAGGCGTTGTTTTTGTGGTTCAGCATCGATACCACCGTACATAGCCATTGAGGTAATGCTTAGGTGCTTTGCATAGAGTTGAATATTAGCTTCAACTTGAATGGCTAGCTCTCGTGTAGGTGTTAAAATCATGGCATGAACACGTTTAGGGCGAACTAAAGGCGCATCAATTAATTTTTGTAAGATAGGTAATACAAAACTTGCCGTTTTACCTGTGCCTGTTTGTGCTGCTGCAATCAGGTTTTTACCTTTTAACACAACAGGAATTGCTTTTTCTTGGATGGGTGTTGGCGCTTCGTAACCTTGTTCTGTTACAGCTTGTACAATTGGATCACTTAAACCAAGGGATGAAAATGTCATTTTTTGTCTCTACTTATCAAGTTAAAATGGTATAAAACGGCCACATTTTTACATAATCAAAGTATCAAGCGTATTTCACTGCTTTTGAAAATCAACGGTGAGATGTATGACAGAAATGGAAAAGTGACAGGTTTTATGGGTTTGTTATTAATTACATTACTAGTTTAATAGTTAATTAAATCATTCGTTAATTATACGTTGCTTAATAGTCTATTTAATTTTTATTTTTAAAAATACTGTTTATGTATTTTAAACTTTCCTCTATCAGCGTCTATATTTTTATACACTGATAGAGGCGTTACACATTTGACTCTGTAGAAGTTACGCTAATTTTTTAGCTTCTGCCTGACTTGCTAGGTATTCATTATAAGTACCTTGGAAATCAACCACTTTTGTATCTTTAATATCGATAATACGTGTTGCCAATGAAGAGACAAACTCACGGTCATGGCTTACAAAAATAAGCGTACCTTTGAATTCTTTTAATGCATTGTTTAATGCATCAATTGCTTCTAAGTCCATGTGGTTAGTTGGTTCATCCATTACTAGTACATTAACGTCTTGCATCATTAACTTACCAAATAATAGACGGTTTTTCTCACCACCGGAACAGTTACGTGCTTTTTTGTTCGCATCATCATCGGTAAACAATAAACGACCTAACATACCACGCACGATTAAATCGCTGTGTTTGCTAGTGCGCCATTGACCCATCCAATCCATCAAGGTTAAGTCATTATTAAAATCTTCAGTGCTGTCTTGTGGACAGTAACCGATAGCCGCATTTTCAGACCATTTAACAACACCTTCATTGTGAGCAAGGTCATTCACTAAACAACGCATGAAGGTCGTTTTACCTACACCATTCTCACCAATAATCGCAAGTTTAGCGCCAGCTTCTAAAATAAGATCACCACCACTAAATAATGGACCTTCTTCAAAACCATGGCCTAGGCCTTCTAACACTAATGCTTGACGATGCATTTTTTTACCTTCATCAAAAGAAAGAGAAGGGTGCATACGACTGGTTGCTTTCACATCATCCAGTTTGATTTTATCCATTTTCTTAGCGCGTGAACTTGCTTGTTTTGCTTTAGAGGCATTTGCACCAAAACGGTTTACAAAGTCTTGTAGTTCATCGATTTCAGCACTTTTCTTCGCATTTTCTGCTAATAGTTGTTCACGAATAAGTGAAGATGCTTCAAGGAAATATTCGTAGTTACCTGGGTAAATACGTAATTCACCGTAATCAATGTCTGCCATATGTGTACAAACAGAGTTTAAGAAGTGGCGGTCATGCGAGATGATAACCATAGTACAGCGACGTTTGTTTAGCTCATCAGATAACCAGTTGATAGTGTTAATATCCAAGTTATTGGTTGGCTCATCGAGTAATAATAAGTCAGGGTTTGCAAATAACGCTTGTGCTAATAGCACTCGTAACTTCCAGCCTGGTGCCACTTGCTTCATTAAACCAAAATGAAATTCTTCTTCGATGCCTGCATCTAACAAAATGTCACCTGCACGACTTTCTGCCGTGTAGCCATCCATTTCAGCAAACTCACTTTCAAGCTCACCGACTTTCATGCCGTCTTCTTCAGTCATTTCTGGTAAGCCGTAAATACGGTCACGCTCTTTTTTGATTTCCCATAATGCTTTGTCGCCCATGATAACGGCGTCAATAACGGTGAACTCTTCAAAAGCAAACTGGTCTTGGCTTAATGTACCGACTTTAACACCTGGGTCTAATGATACGTTGCCTGAACTTGGCTCTTGCGCACCCGTTAAAATCTTCATGAACGTTGATTTTCCACAACCATTAGCACCAATTAACCCGTAGCGGTTAAAGTTACCAAATTTAGCAGAGATATTTTCAAATAAAGGCTCTGCGCCAAATTGCATCGTAATGTTTGCGGTAGATATCAAAGTAAAGATTCCATCAGTTTAGAGCAAGCGGTCATTTGCCAATTGGCTATCAACAACGTTGCAGAAATAATAAGGTCGCGAAGTATACAGATTAAGCAATTAAAATGTCGAATTATGTGAGTAAAAGCAGATTATTTTTTGTTTTATTTTTGTACAGGGAAGTTAGGTTACTCTTTTGTGTTTTAGGTTCGTCTGCGCTTATCTTTTCATTTTTATATTGTTTGGCTGTGTTTTCGCCCTGTTGGTGACTTTACTTGTCCTGGGTCACAAGAAACTTCTTGCCCACAACAGGCAAAAGACTGATACCGAATCGCTTTCTGCTGTTGCTGGAAGTTATCAATTGCTTGGGAAAGCTTAACGGTGACCTTATTGTAGTCACGCTGAGTAAGTTTTTATATTTTTTATTTAATCGTTTGATTTAATGTTTTATTACACTAAAGTAACACCTAATTTATCAAATTAAACTATTCCGCCTTTCCACCGTAAATACGGAATAAATCGGGTTAATAAACTGTTATACATCTAAGGAAGCAATGTGGGTAGTTGGAATTTAAAAGTACTTAAAGAACGCTCAATTGCAATCAATGGTGAAGATAAATCAAGTATAGAGAGAATTAACTCTACGAGTAGAGCCATAGATATATTTTGCTACCATCTTGAACAAGCCAAAATCCACAATGATTTAACCATAGGTTCAACACCACGAGAACAAATGGAGTTAGTCATGCCTCCAGAAGAAAAAAGGCTTGAGGTGTGGGAAAGGAAATTAGCAATACAAGCTAATACTCAAGCTTGCATACACACAGCAAGATCAATACATGATCTATTTGCGCAACTTGTAAATGGTTTACTGTTTAAAAATCCGATAGCTGTCCACGATTGTGATGTATATAAAGTAATTCAAAAACTTGAAGAAGGTGAGTTAAAGACTACCCTGTTAAACTTGTTAGATTCATTTGAGTTCAAGTATGTAAATGCATTTGTAAATACCATTAAACATCGTAATTTAGTTGATTTTGGAGCTTTAGTTTCATTCGAGGAAAATAGAAGTGGAGTACAGTTTAAAGGCTTTAAATTTAAAGGCGAACCATATGAAAAATTATGGGCTGAAGATGTATTAAAAGTCACATTAACCGTTAAAAATACGGTTATAACAGCAGGTTGTTTATTGAACCAAGAGTACGGTGCAATCGATGTATAACAAGCGGTTAAAACAGGACAAAATACAGTTGGCTGTTTTCGTTCCTCAACATTTTAGCCAACTACATTTTGCCTCTTAACAGGGTGTAGAGGTTGTAGAATAACTCGTTTTTTGTAAATTTATAAGAAATTGTAATTTTTAACTTGTTGTTTTATTTGGTTAATACATTTCAATAATAGCTGTGTTTTCTCGAAAATAGAGTAATTCTACAGCCTCGTTAGGCAAAAAAGGGGAATGCATTGGTCACTAGAAATATTCATAAAGATATATCTGCAATATGGCATAAATTTAATGGACTGAATCAGTGGGCAAATATTTCTCTGGAAGATGTTGAGAGATTTGCAATTGAAAAAAAACTTGAAGTGATTTCCATTGCTGAAGTTGACTTCGGTTTTATGCATCAGATTAAAGGGGTTTTGCTAAAAACAAGTGTAGGCTCGGCTATTTTCCCTCGACAAAAATTAGAAGATATAGAGTTATATCAAAAAAATATATTTCCAACCAATAACCTTGAAAGTTTTTGGAATGCTGTTGATTGGTTTTCTCCTGCATTTATATCTCATGCTCATACCTATGAGGCAATTAAAAAAAGTGGCATTGAAATTATTAATCACGGTATTTATAGACCAGAGGTTATTCAAAAGCGGTTCGAAAGATCTTTGACTTCGATTTATAATTTAGGAAATATAATTTCAACAACGGAAATCACGTTTCTTAACTCTGTAGCAATATCTCGACATGTTCCTCTAATTAGGGAATCCATTCTTACATTTTATAGTGGTATGAAAATAGTTGCTATTTCTGCATTAATTCCAATTGTTGAGAATATAATTACAACAATTCTCGGATCTTCAAATAATGATTTAACAATTACAGATAAGGTTAATAAATGCATCGATAAAGCTAGTGAAGCTGTAATTGATATTCATTTGTTAAGTGCTGATTGGATTCCGGATGAATATTTAGATATTAATGTTCTTAAAGTTATAAATGAGAGGATCTTTATTCTTGAAACGATACGGAGTTGGTTGCTAAATAGCTTTTATAAGAAAACCGATACTTACCAAAGCCATTCTGGTTTTAATAGACATGTTTTTGCGCATGCTAAATCTGAAATATGGCATAACTCTAATAACTTTTTTCGAGCGTTAGGCGTTATTCAAGCAATGGCTTTTGTCGAGAGCTTTGCCGTTGATAACAGCAAAATTATTATATCTATACCTGGGCATGACGAAAACTCAGAGGCTTTGCGCCAAGAAGTTTTTGCATGCCTTAATTATCAGGCTATTAAGCAACAAGTTCTCTCTCAGCAAAAAAACTCTCAAAATCTGCCTTTTAACCCTACTAGCTCAGGAGATGGCTGGTTAACTAGAGCTACGATTCTCTCAGATAAAATGAATAACGAGGTTATCATCAGGCTAAGAGATAATAATTGGGACTGCTACGCTATATCTGCTCCAGTTCAAGATGGTGAGTTTATCTCCTTACAAGCTAAGAAAAACAATAATGTTATAAAAGTAGCTCTTTTATTTTCCTGTGCTTCAAGTAATGATTTATATAAGTCTTTAGCTGAAGAACACGATTATATTCTTTATCAAGGTGCATCCTATCACCAAGACGAATATGCTCGTGGTGTGGATGCTATAATTCGTCCATTGAATGCATGGATTGCTCCTGAATAAATTGAAAAAAAAGTTTTGGACAGCCAAAACTTTTGACAGATGTAACTTCTCAAACTATCTTTTATAGATGCTTATTTTGCATCTAGGAGGTAGTTTTTATGACTCAATCTCGTTGCTCTCAAGTTTCCCTTTCAGATAGCCCTCAACAGAAGCAAGTATGAAGTTAATCGACTTATTCTCGATTAACTTCATTAGATTGTTTAGCACGCTGATATTATTAAGCTTAGCTTACAAACCTTGCTGGTATTGCGCATTAGTCGAGACAGTTACCATGCCTGTCACTGTTGCTGCTGCTTGCTGATCTCCCGCTAAGAAATCCTCAAAGTGCTTAATTAATTGCACCTTATCTTGCTTCTCTTTTGAACCTGAACCGATGTCAGTTAGGTCGATAAAGAACTCGTCAAATAAATCAGAGAAGTCTCTTACCGCATCAAAGTTTAAGAACTGTTCATGATTGTAAATACTTGGGTAACCACCTAGCTGCTTATCAACGGCGAAAGAGATACCTTTAACATTGGTAATTGTTGTCGCTTTTTGGCACTTCAACATACAGCCATCTTCAATACTTGGTTTGTTACAGCCAACGGTTTGTTGGAAGAAACATTGGCGGCTAGTCATCATCAATATTGGGTGGTAAATACTGTATAGCATTTTAAAGTTAGCTGGGCGTTTGATATTTTTGATTTGGTTACGGTTTATCTCGTTAGAAATAAATGCACCAGCACAATTAAGCTCTTCTTGCATGGTTAATAGTGCGTAAGAGTTAGTGGTGTTTAAAAACGGACCTGCAATCCATTCGATACCCATTTCAAATGCTTTATAAGCGATACCCGTATTATTAGTCACTATACGTTCAGGCTTTAACTCTTCCAAAATACGCACGGCTTCAATGTAGTCTTTGCCAATTAATACCGCTGGGAACCATGGAATAAAGCGTGGATTACGGGCTAAAATGTCACGCTGTTTGTTACAACGCTTTTTAAAACTTTCAGGTAATTTAAAGTAGATATCTGCGTTCGTTACGTCACCTAAGTGTGCATCTTTTTCATCGCTAATTAATATTGATAACGTAGGCGTTTCATTTAACTTAGGGTGCGACGTTAACGCTGGAAGTGTTACCGCAGAAATCACGTCTTTCTCACCATTAAGGTAGTAAGCCACTTTGTTTTTAACGTCAGTTAACTCTTTAAATGGAATTGTTAAGCTATCAGCAAGTTGTGAAAAATCAAATTCAGCCACATTATAACGGCTGTTTTTAAAGCTTTTAAAACGCTTTGCAATCGCATCTGATGTCACGGCTGATTGCTCTGAAGCAATCATTTTTGAGTTAGATTCTACAATAAAGGTTTTTTCATCAATCACGATAGTCACGGTGAACGGAGTATCTAATTGCCCTGAAAAGCTTAATGCTAAATCACTTTTATCAATATTTAAGGTCGCTACTTTAGCCGCAACTTCATCAACGATTTTATTTTTATCGTCACGTAAGTCTTGTTGTACTTCTTGAATTTGTACGACTGAAATTGCATTATTTTTTTCATTGGCATGGGTAAAACTGTTATCGCGTGGATTGTCGATAAACATGTCTTTAGTTAAATTGCCTTTCAAAAATGAGTTTGTGAAATCACGGTTAAATACTTTATATAAAGCAGAGTCATCGGCTAAGAGTTTACCGGTATCAACAAACGTATTGATCTGTTGGCGCCAGCTGTCGACGACGGTATGCACGTATTGTGCGCCTTTAATACGACCTTCAATTTTTAATGAGTCAACACCTGCTTCTACTAAATCAGGTAAATCAAACCACGCAGAGTTATCTTTTAAATTAAGTGGGAATTTATTGCCAGCTGCAGTGACTTCATATTCATCACGACACGCTTGGCTACAACGACCACGGTTACCTGAGTTACCAACACTGACTGAACTTGAGTAACATTGGCCAGAAAACGCGATACATAATGCACCGTGTACAAACACTTCGGTTAATACTTCGTTATCGTGTGCTAATGCAGTGAGGATCTTAATTTCTGTCAGATTTAATTCACGTGATAAATTGGCGCGGGTTGCACCAATTTTAGCAAGGAATAAAATTTGCCCTTCATTGTGCGTTGTAAGTTGTGTTGATGCATGAATATGTAAACTTGGGAAAAACTTTTTAACTAAGTTAAAAATACCTAAGTCCTGCACGATGATGCCATCGATACCGGTATTAACGAGCTGGTTTAATAGTTTAGTGAGCGTTGGGATTTCATGCTCTAAAATTACGACGTTTAGTGTGAGAAAAACCTCACATTCATATTCGTGTGCGAGCTTAATGATACCGACTAGATCATCAAAGGAAAGGTTAGCAGCACGGTTACGAGCATTAAAAATATCTAAACCACAATAAATGGCATTAGCGCCAGCAATGATTGCCGCTTTGATTGCGTCAACATCGCCACCTGGGGCTAATAATTCGATTTTTCTACTCATAACTTTTCACCATCTATTTGATTCATTTTTATTTTGAGGCGCGAGTTTACCCTTATCCTTGGCGTTTTACTATGCTATCTCTACTGTAGAATTAATAAGCGTTTATTTTAGCGATGATTTTATTGATAACGGTATAATAGCCTTTATTTTATTCTGTGTTTATTACGTAACTTTAGGGATAAACTAGATCTCATAAAGTAATAATGCCAATCTAAGTCATTATCTAGTAGTCATTTATGCTTGTTAAAATGAATCCTAGCTTCGTTGTTGATTTTGTAATGAGAATACTAGTTACTGCAATCAACGCCTTGCTAGCATCCATTTTCCCTAACGCCTAAATAGATCATTTATTAATCCAGATTGGTATAACTTCATCGCCTATTAAATTTATGATGCGCATTTCAATTTGATGAACATTTAAATAGGTATTCTTTATTCACTTTTCTACTCTAATATTGTTAACACAATTAAAGGATAAAACATGATTGAATTAGGCCAAAAACTACCTGCTACAACATTAAGTCAACTCACTGCTGATGGTATGGTTAAGCATGATGTGACTGAACTTTTTGCTGGTAAAAAAATCGTCTTATTTGCTGTCCCTGGTGCATTTACTCCCACTTGTTCTGAAGCGCATTTGCCAGGTTATGTTGTCCTTGCTGATAAGTTACAAGCAAAGGGCGTTGATTTAATTGCTTGTGTTGCAGTTAATGATGCCTTTGTGATGAAAGCATGGGGCGAAGTGCATAACGCGTCTGAATTGTTAATGTTAGGCGACGGTGATGCAAGCTTCACTAAAGCATTAGGATTATCAATGGATACTGAAGGTTTCGGCGGTATTCGTTCACAACGTTACGCAATGGTAATTGAAGACGGTACAGTGACGTTATTAAATGTTGAAGCTGCTGGTGAGTTTGAAGCAAGTACTGCTGAAACGGTATTAGCTGCGCTTTAGTCGCTTAGTTAACGCTGCTATTCAAACTATAGTACTTTAAGTCCACTATCGGCTCTAAAAAAGTATCTAAAAACGGAAGCTGAGCTTCCGTTTTTTATTGTTTTTTAAATGGTCTAAAAAGTAGATGTAAAATAATCAGTTGTTAGGTGGGGCTATTCCAATAGGTTTCCCGTCGTTGTTCTTTTAATTTTTTCATGGCTGTTAGTCACGTTGATAATTCACCTTTAAGCGGTGAATGACATCATCCTTTATAACATCACCCTTTATAACATTGCTCTAAAACATTAATCTAAATTAGGCTAATGGATTAACAACATTGCTTAAATCTGGGAAATAACAAATCACTTCCACACCCGCTTCTTTAGCTTGCTCAAATAAAACTGCATATTTTTTATCAATAAAGTCCGCTGCTTGTACTCGTTTAATACCTGAATGTAATACTGCAAATAAAAGAATACTGCGATGACCCTGTTGTTTCATTTCAATTAATTCACGTAAATGCTTTTGCCCTCGTGTGGTTACTGCATCGGGGAAGTATCCATCACCGATTTGATTACGTTCATCTAATAAGGTGCAGCTTTTTACTTCTACATAACAGTTCGCTTTATGGTCATCAGTTAATAAAAAGTCGATACGACTATTTTCTTCACCGTATTTAACTTCAGCTTTACAGTGTTGGTAGTCGAGTAATTCTGGAATTTTTTGTTGTTCAATCGCTTCTGAAACTAATGCATTGGCTTTAGCGGTATTCACACATATCCAGTCGCCAGCTTGAGTGAATGTAAATTCCCATGTGTATTGGTATTTACGTTTTTTATTATTAGAGGTGCTGTAAAAAACACTGTCACCTGGTTCTGCACAGCCAGTCATTGCACCTGTATTTGCACAGTAAATGGTCGTTTCAGTCCCATCTTCAAGAATTACATCAGCTAAAAATCGCTTGTAGCGTTTTATTAATATTGCTTTTTTAAGAGGCGTTTCAAATAGCATTTTTACTTATACCTTTATGGTTTAACTCATTATTTTTAATCTATCAATTACTTGTTTTTAATAGTTTACCAACAATTTTATAACAATTTAGTCATATTTTAATTATTCACCTCTTTACTATTTAAATGATAATCATTACCATTACGTTGTTGATGATTGATTAATCCCAAACGATGATTAAAATTTTTTAAAAGGGAGTACTAAAAACACATGGAAATGGAGGAGTCTGATATGACCATTCAAATTGAAATAGACGAAGAAAAGTTAATGCACTTATTCGAGCAGGGCGTGTTATGTGCTTCTGATTTTCGTTGTTTAAATAGTGAGTCAAAGCAACAAGTCTCTAAGTTATGCCTTACTAGTTGCTCTAAACGTTTAAAAACAATTACCTGCAATATCCCTATTGCTATGTATAAACAAGCACACTAGCTTTTTCCATTTATCAATGATCTCAAGGGATCTTATTTAAATGTTAGATTGCTTGGCTTGTTTTAACTTACGCCCTATATAGAGGGCTTAATATAGATGTTGGCCTTTTTTATTACTGTTGTCAGATAAAAGCCGTTAAGCAAGTCGTTGTTTAAAGGTTTCCTTAAATTTCACTAAACGAATATGATTAAATCGCTATTTAATATGCTGGCTATTATTACATTTCCTAAACAGATCACGTAAACTACGCGCTTATTTTTTAAGCCACTTTTCAGGTGAATCATGATACGTCTCAACCAAGTTAAATTACCGCTCGACCACAATGAAGATGCGTTGCAGCAGTTTGTCTTAACAAAGCTAAATATTACAGCACAGCAATTGGTTAATATTCATGTATTTAAACGTGGTTATGATGCCCGTAAGAAGAATCAAATTACGCTTATTTATACGCTTGATATTACGTTAGTTGATGTTGACGAAGCACAATTGTTAAGTGATTTTGAAACAGATCAAAACGTACGTGTTTCTCCAGATACCGATTATAAATACGTTGCGACAGCGCCAGCCGATTTAACTGAGCGTCCTCTTGTTATTGGTATGGGACCTTGTGGTTTATTCGTTGCGTTAATGTTGGCACAAATGGGCTTTAAGCCGATCGTATTAGAACGTGGTAAATCTGTTCATGAACGTGCAAAAGATACGTTTCGTTTTTGGCGTACCAGTGAGTTAAATACTGAATCAAACGTGCAGTTTGGTGAAGGTGGGGCGGGTACTTTCTCTGACGGTAAATTATATAGCCAAGTTAAAGATCCTGGTTTCAAAGGCTTAAAGGTAAAACAAGAATTTGTTGCAGCGGGCGCACCTGCTGAAATTATCTATGTAAGTAAACCACATATTGGTACTTATAAGCTTGTGACTATGGTAGAAAAAATGCGTCGTCAAATCATCGAATTAGGCGGTGAGATCCGTTTCGAAACGCGCGTTGAAGAAATTAATATGGAAGAAGTTGATGGCCATAAACAAGTTACTGGTGTGACGTTAAATGGCGGTGAAGTGATTCATTCTCGTTACGTCACCGCTGCTATTGGTCATAGTGCCCGTGATACTTTCCAAATGCTGCATGACAAAGGCGTACACATGGACGCACAGTCATTCTCTATTGGTTTCCGTATCGAGCATAAACAAGAGATGATTGACCAAGCACGATTTGGTCTCAATGCAGGGCATCCCATTTTAGGCGCTGCCGATTACAAACTTGTACATCATTGTAAAAATGGCCGTAGTGTTTATAGTTTTTGTATGTGCCCAGGTGGCGTAGTGGTTGCTGCAACCTCTGAAGAACATGCAGTAGTAACCAATGGTATGAGTCAATATTCACGTAGTGAGCGTAATGCAAATAGTGCGATTGTAGTTGGTATCTCACCTGAAGACTTTAATAATGACCCGTTACAAGGGGTTGCGTTACAACGTAAATTAGAGCGTCATGCTTATATCATGGGTGGCAGTAATTACGATGCACCTGCTCAAATGGTGGGTGATTTTCTTGCTGCGGGTAGCGGTAAACCTTATGAGAATGTTGAACCATCTTATAAACCAAATGTAAAAATGACTGATTTAAGCGAAGCATTGCCACAATTTGCCATTGATGCAATTCGTGAAGCATTACCTGCTTTTGCTAAGAAAATACGTGGGTTTGATAGTAAAGATGCAATGCTAACAGGTGTTGAAACACGTACTTCATCGCCAATCCAAATTAAACGTGGTGATGATTTCCAAAGTATAAATACACAAGGTTTATATCCAGGTGGTGAAGGTGCTGGTTATGCTGGTGGTATTTTATCGGCAGGCATTGATGGAATTAAAATTGCTGAAGCAGTTGCGTTAAAAATGTTGGCTGATTTAGAAGCTTAATTTATTAAGCTATTCTTTTATTTTAAGTAAAGTAATAAAGTAATAAAGTAATAAAGTAAAACTGAGAAAGGTAATCTCGCATTAAGCGTGATTACCTTTTTTATTATTTAAGCGTAATTAAAGCCTCAGAGGAATTAAAATCTAAGCTTTCAGCTTTAGACTTCAAGAATAGGAATTGGGCTAGTATTTTGTGATGCGGCAAAGTCGATCAGTTCTAGTAGCTTGTCTTGGATGATCACTAAATTTCTAGACTGCACGGCTTCTTCTAACGGTTCATTTAAAGACAAACCATAACTACGATACCCGGCCTTTGTTGGGATAGACAATGACATCGGAATGCCTTGCGCAACACCTCCGCCAATCAGTTCTATAGCACGATCTCTCATTAAGACAACCTTAGGATCTTGTATTGGTTGAAAGATAATACCATTTTCGTCAGAACGTAACATGATACCTGAAAGATCTGGGCGCCAACTGTCATCCAATTGACCCATAAAGCGCCATGCACAATACCAGTCTTGGCAAACAGAAGGGCGTTGCTGATAAATTTTACAACCGCCAGCTTCCATTAAATTTTCACAGGCTTGGTTAGCTGGTTTTTTGAAGTTTTTGTCATCAATAAGGAGTTCTACACAACAGGCTGTACATTCTCCACATTCTCGATTTTTTACTAAATGTGATTCGTTATCTTCACTCATTGTTACTACTCATTTATTCCGTGTTATGACTCATCATGTGACTACTAGTTATATTGGTGATTGTATTCGCTATTAGCTAAGTTTTTTTCACTTATTTTAGGCCTTCATTAACTTGGCTTTAGAAAATATGCGCGAATAATACAGTAATCGATGCGTTTATTCAGCGTCTGTTTTATTTGTATCTATATAGCTATAGCCAATAAATAAAGCCACTCTTATAAACGTTACATAAATTTAAGTATTTAACCATGTGGTTATCTTTGGTTGATTTATTAATACTACGATTTAAGTTTGATAATTTAATACTCTTCTCTCTTCTTGATTTTTAATACTTATCCCAATCACAATAAATAGCTTATCTATTTTACTTGTTAAAACAGCTCACTTCCTCGTTGTAAATTTCGTAAAGGGAACAGCCATTTACGCCTTGAATTGAACTGTTTTTCCAGTGCAAAATTTAGATAACATATTTAATGTAATCGGTATTACAATTTGTACTTCTACTTAAAAATCCTGTATATCTAAGACTCTCAATTTATTGGCTTTTTCGGATTAAGGAATAGAAATGAATATTGTTTTATTAGATGCATTAACGTTAGGTGATAGTGATTTATCGGTTTTTGATGGGTTAGGAAAACTAACTGTTTATCAAACAACAAGCTCAGAAGAAACGTCAGAAAGGTTGGCTGGGCAACAAGTTCTTATTACCAATAAGGTGGTGATCACTGCTGAGCATATGGCGAATCATCCTGAGTTAAAGTTAATTTGTATTTCAGCGACAGGCACTAATAATGTTGATTTAGTAGCTGCTGAAAAGGCGGGAATTGAAGTTAAAAATGTATCGGGTTATTCAACTGAAAGCGTTAGCCAATCTACTTTTTCTTTATTGTTTCAGTTAATTCATCAAAGCCGTTATTACGACCAATATATTGCAGAGAAACAATGGTGTGATAGTCCAATATTTACGCACATAGAACGTCCTTTTTATGAGCTAAAAGGGAAGCGTTGGGGCATTATTGCGATGGGCACTATCGGGCAACGTGTTGCTGAACTTGCCGGTGCTTTTGGTTGTGATGTTTGTTATTACTCGACGTCAGGTAAAAATACACAACAAAGCATTCCACAAGTTAGCTTAGAAGTATTATTAAGTGAATGTGATGTTATTTCTATTCATGCCCCATTTAATGCACAAACTGAAAACCTGATTGGTGCTGAACAGCTAAAACAGTTAAAAGCGGGGGCTGTGATTATGAATTTAGGACGTGGCGGTATTATCGACGAAGCCGCGATGGCAGAGGCGTTAGAAACACAAGATATTTATCATGCAACTGACGTATTAGCGGTCGAGCCTATGTTAGCAAATCATCCTTATTTATCATTAAAAGCATCACATCGTTTAGTGGTAACACCTCATACTGCTTGGGCAAGTGTAGAAGCTCGTGAATGCTTAATAGGTAAAATTGTAGATAACATTAATAGTTTTGTAGATAGCCAGTAAAACTATTAACAACACGTAAAGAAAAGCCCCGCTTTATTGGTATAAAGCGGGGCTTTTTAATGTTAATTGTTAATTATAGATTATGAATTACCATCAATAATCTTAGTGTTAGCTTAACCAGGAAAGAAAATAAGTTTAGCTAGGAATAAAATAGCTAAGAACCAAACACTGAGACTTAAGTCTTTTGACTTGCCGCTTGCAATCTTAATCGCTGCGTAAGCGATAAAACCAATCGCGATACCATTAGCGATTGAGAATGTTAATGGCATCATCAACGCAACAATCACTACTGGTGCAGATTCAGTAATATCATCCCAATCGATACTTTTTAGCCCGCCGACCATTAATACAGCAACATATAACAGAGCACCTGCTGTAGCATAAGCTGGCACCATACCTGCTAATGGCGCAAAGAATAACGCTAATAGAAATAACACACCGACAACAACAGCAGTTAAACCCGTTCGACCACCCTCAGCAACACCAGATACGCTTTCGATGTAACTTGTTGTAGTAGAAGTACCTAACATTGAGCCTGCAATTGAGGCACCACTATCAGCTAATAGGGCACGGCTTAAGCGTGGTAAATTACCGTCTTTATCCAATAGTTTTGCTTTGTCTGCAACGGCAATTAATGTGCCTGACGTATCAAATAAATCAACGAACAAGAAGGCAAAAACAATACTAATCATGCCAACATTAAATGCACCAGCGATATCCATTTGCATGAAAGTAGGGGCAATACTTGGCGGCATAGAGATAATACCAGTGTATTGAACGTCTCCCATTAACAAGCCAATAATCGTCACACCTAAAATAGCGATCATTACACCGCCTTTAACACGGTAATGTGCTAATGCGATCGTCGCGATAAACGCTAAACAAGCTAATGCTGCTGGTAATGCCGTTAAATCGCCTAAGCTCACTAATGTGGCTGGATTAGCAACAACAATTCCTGCATTTTTAAGTGCGATAAGAGCAAGGAATAAACCGATACCTGCTGCAATACCTTTGCGCATTGGTAATGGAATTGAGTTGATTATCCATTCACGAATTTTAAATAAACTTAATAAAGTAAAGCAAACACCTGACAGGAATACCGCGCCTAATGCCACTTCCCAAGTGTATCCCATGTGTAAAACAACTGTGTATGAGAAGAAAGCATTAAGCCCCATACCTGGAGCTAACGCTACAGGGTAATTAGCGTAAAAACCCATGATAAAACAACCTAATGCGGCTGCTAAACATGTTGCTACAAATACTGCACCTGAATCCATACCTGTTGCTGATAACATTGAAGGATTAACAAAAATGATATAGGCCATGGTTAAGAAAGTCGTAAAACCAGCAACAATTTCTGTTTTTACATTGCTGTTGTTCGCGCTTAGTTTAAATAATTTTTCTAACATAATTTTTCCATTACTAACGGATGTGGAGGCCTATTCCCTCTAGCCTGTGGGGTTAAATTCTTTGTGTGAATTTTGCGCAATTATAGAATAACTGGTTTTATTAGCTAGTGTAAAAACTAAATTAGAATAGATTGAGGTGTCGTTAGAGGAAAAAGCAAGCAGAATGGCTAATAAAAAAACTGGCCGAAGCCAGTTTCTTAAATTCAAATAATAAGATAAAAATTATTTATTTATATCATTTAGCAGGTTTGGTGTTGAAAGTAACATCGAAGCGTATACCTTCAGAATTAATATCAGCATTTGTGTCAACACGTATTTCATAGTTTAGTAAATTTTTAACTTCTGGTGGTAAATCATCTTCTTCTGCTTTTTCTATTTCATTTATTATTGGGCTCATCATTTTTGATAAATCAAATGCCATACGATATAAGCCATTAGCAGATAGTTTTTCATTTGATAAATTTTCTGCTTCTTTCTTTGCTATTTCTCCATTATAAATAACAAAATGGTTACCCCTTATAGCAACCTGTGGATCTTCTTTAAATTCCGGAGGAAATGGAATCATAGACTTTAATGAAACTGATGGTCCATCAACTGTTAAACTTAGTTGCGATAAACCAGGCACCATCATTTTTAAAGTGTCAAAAGTTGTTTTTGGTGATTCTGCATGAACAGCAATTAATGCATCAATATTTAAATGCTCTACTTTTTTTGTATCTGTATCAGAACGTTTTATTTTATAGTCAAATATTGTTGCACTTAGACCCTGAATACCTGTTGCCATATTTGCAAACATGCCTACTATACCTAACGGTTTACTACCTTTGGCTATTTCTTGTTGTACTATGTGTAATGGAAGACATTGATAACTTGGTGTTACTAAGTCTGTAAAAATATTAGCTAATGAACCTGATAAATTACTTACATTAAATGCAATACCTATCGATGCGATCTTATTTTCATAACCTTGAACATATGCTGGTATATAACCGCGTAACGCTTGAAGAGAGTCTAAGATAACTTTGTTTTTACTTTCAATAATCGTAGACATTCCCATAGTCGTTTCTTCTTTTGTGATATCCATTTTTGTGTAACCAAATACGGTACGTGGCCAGTTTTGTGCAATAGAGTTAAACTCTCGATGACAAACTTCATTTTGAATCATTGTAAGCGATTCATTGCTCTCTTCTTTCATTAATTCAGTTATTTGCTTAGCGATTAAATTACCGTCGGTTGTTGTTAATCCTTTAATTATTTCAACGTGATTAATAAATCCAATATTTGATTTAGATAAATTATGTTGTTTAGCCGTATCCGAAATAATGCTTGTATCTGATATAGGATTAACTGGTTTGGTTAAACCTAAAGCTGTTGATAATAGTTGTTCGGAAACACCTTTCGTTGTTATTGTTAAGGTTAAAATACCGTTATTTTCTGCAATAATTAAATTAATTGTTTTATCTGCATCTACGCTATCGTCGGTTAAACGATAAAGGCGGTAAGTTTGTTCATTTAGTTTGCCTTGTATATGATTGAATCCCGTTTCTTTTTCATTCTTATCTAAAAAGTCCCAAAGCACTTGTGGGTTTGCTATTTCAGCTTTAAAAACAGGTAATAAACCTATTGTGTAGAAATAAGCTCGTATTTCATCTGCTAAACCGAAGTTAGTTGATAAAATTTCTGGGTTTTTTAATGCGTCTTGATAAGTGCTCAATATATTTTGTGCAAAGTTAATTGCAGGACTTTCTTCCTCTAAAATTTCAGATAATAAAATTTCTTTTTGAGAGTCAAAAGAGGGAATCGAAGTAAGGTAATCTTTTATCGGAAAAGGGGTTAATTGACCTGTAAATATTGCAGTATCTGCTGGTACATAATTTAGTACGTTATAAGCAGGTTGTTCTGTTTGTTGCGGTTGCTGTTGCTGATAAAGGTAAGCTGCACCAGCTAGGGCAACAAGGGCAACAGGTATTAATAATTTTTTCACGATTAAAGCTCCATAATATATTGATTTTTATTACTATTATTTTTTATTAAACGTTTGTTAGAGAATAGAACCATATAAATATTAATAAGCTTATTTATGTTATTTATTGATACTTTAAATAATTGGCTTATTAATAATGGTTAAACAGGTTAATTTAATAAATAGATGTTACTAAAAAATTGACGATAAAGCTTTTTTTATTATTTTATTTTGATTTTTAGGGGGTGGAAGTGGTTTTAATATGTTTAGTTTTGAAGTGTTATTATCTTTTTTATTATTTTGAATACAATCTTATGTTTTTTATTAAATATTTATAGAATTAGCGTTAATCTCATATGGTAAACGAGAGGTGTTTTTTAATTTTAAAGTTATTTAGAGGGTATAAACTGGCCGAAGCCAGTTTTGAGTTATATAAAGGATATTACTGGAAAAATATGCTTATTTTTTAGGAGATTTATTATTAACGATTGAATCGAAGCGGATGCCTTGGTCGTTAATATCTAAAGTGATATTCATACGCGCATCGTAATCCATTAAGAACATTGCTTCTTCTGGAATAATTTCACCCGCTAGTTTTGCAGCGTCTGAAATTGGCGTTAATATTTTCTTCGCATCAAAAGATAATTGATAAATACCATTGGCTGATAACTTTTCAAGTGCTAATTTTTCAGCTTCCTGCAAACCTTTGTTTCCATTATAAATAACTAAATGATTACCTTTGATCGCTAATTTTGCATCTAGGTTTAACTCTGGCGGTGTAGGAAATAACTTGTTTAAGGAAACAGCTGGGCCATTATCGCTTAATTCAACTTGTTGTAATTGAGGAACAAACATTTTTAGTGAGTTAAAAATAGCGATTGGATTATCAAGATGGATTGCTAGTAATGAATCAAAACTATCGAGTTGTGCTTGGTCATTATTTTCAGAAATACTGTAATCAAAGATTGCCGCGCTAATCCCTTTAACGCCAGCTGCCATATTTGCGCCCATACCTAACATTGCCAAAGACTGTCCACTGGCTTTAATTTGATATTGAATATCTGCAAGCGGAGCGCATTGATAGCTTGGTGTTGTTAGATCGGCTAAAATAGTCGTTAGAGAATTAGATAGTTGACTAACATCTAACCCAATTGACGTTGCGATGACGTTATTTTCAAAGTTTTGAGTATAGTTTGGAATAAAACCGCGTAATGCTTTAAGGGCACCTAATATTGCTTGGTTTTTGCTTTCGATTATAGCTGAAAAGCCTAATGTTGATTCATCTTTACTGATATCTACTTGAGTATAACCGAAGGCAGTACGAGGCCAGTTTTGTGCAATGCTATTTAACTCATTTTTACATACGTCAGTTTGTAACATTTCAAATGGATGTTGGCCTTCTTCTTCGCTAAGTTCAGTTAATTGTTGAGCAAGTTGGTTACCATTTTTACTGGTTAAGCCCTTAATGATTTCAATATTATTAATGAAACCAACACTCGTATCTGAGAATTGGTGTTGTTCAATGATATCTGAAATAGTGGTTGTATCAGCTAAGGATTTACTTGGCTTTTCTAAACCGAGTGCCATTGCTAAAAGATCTTCAGATACAAAATCACCTTCGATAGTGATGGTTAATATGCCATTTGATTGTGCAACCAGTAGGTTGATTGATTTGCCATTATTGTTTTCTGTCAGAGGGTAAATACGGTAAGTTACATCCTTAAGCTTGCCTTCTTTATGTATGAAACCTGTTTCTTGTTCATTTTGGTCTAGTAGATCCCAGATTGCTTGCGGATTAGCAACTTCAAGTTTTAAAACAGGTAATAAACCTAAAGTATAAAAGTAACCTCGTACTTGATCTGCTAAACCAAAAGTTTTAACTAATAAGTCAGCATCTTTTAAACCATCTTGATAAGCTTTCATTAAATTAGCTAAGAAGTGCAATGACGGTGTTTCTTGATCATGTAAAGCTTCGATTTGAGCTTGATCTGACGGATCAATTAAATGTGGAGAAGACGCAATGTAGTCTTTAATAGGAAATGGCGTTAACTGCCCCGTAAATAATGGAGTATCAGAAGGAACGTAGCTTAATACATTATTATCATCTGAGCTTTGTTGTTGATACATATAAGCAGAAGCGCCAACGGCAACTACAGCGATAGGGATTAATAATTTTTTCACGGTTAAAACTCCATAATTCATTTATGAGTACTGTGACTAATTATTAGCCACTTTCACTTTATAAAAAATACTCTATCAATCCGAATAAATAGCTGATCTATTTTACTGGTTAAAATAACTTACTTCGGCGATATAAGTTGAGTAAAACGAGCAACTATTTACGGCAACCTATATCTTTAATTAAGCCATTTTCCCTACGTGAAATTAAGATCTTATATAATCCAACTGATATTAAATAACGCTATCGAGGAGCATATTAGTGAATATAGTACTAACTCAAATCGCGTATTTCAGGGGGGTAAGTCTATTGGTCATCTAATTTGATATAATGTTCATTAAAATTACTCGATATTTGCACTTTTAGCCACCGTTTAAAGTTTAAAGCATTATTTCTTTTGGTAACGTAAGTCTTTCAAATTAAAACCAAGTTTAATTTGTGTTTTTAATGACGCTAATTGTTTTGATAATAAAGCATCATCATGATGTTGTTGTACTTTTAACAAGCGCTTATCAACGGGTTCTGTTTGTGTATGAGCTAACATGCTATCTAAACTTTGATATTGTTGTAACAATGCTAATGCGCCTTTATTGCCAACACCTTCTACTCCTTTGATATGACTACTACTAATACCAGCGATTGCCCAATAATCAGTTAACTGATTAATTTTAAGCCCTAGCTTATGCTCTACATAATAGCTGTCCATATGTAACGACTGAAAATAATCATAAATACTGGTGTAAGCATTTAGTAGTTGATAGAAGCCTTTATCCGTCGAGACAATAATACAACGTTGTTGTCTATCTGTTATTTTACAAGCAAGGGTTGCAATTAAGTCATCCGCTTCATCTTGCTCTGTGATTAAAGATTCGATACCCATTTCATAAAAGGCATCTTGGATGGTCGGTAAATACGCTTTTAATGCTGGAGGTATTGGTTTTCGACCTTGTTTATATTCAGGTAAGAGTTGATGACGCCAGCTTTCTTGATGGCTATCAAAAACACAAATAACATGAGTCGGTTGGTGTGCTCGCAACATTTTTTGTAGCGCATTACAGGCTGTGTTGTTGGTGGCACTTAAGGCAAACTCTTGTTTAGCATTCTGTTTTTCTTGGACTGCATAGATGCGACGAATTAAATTCATCGCATCTATAATTAATAAGGAAGCACTCATATTATGTTTTTATCTTATAACAAGGAGTGTAAACAGAACCTGGTAGTTTCATGCGACCTTGTCCAATAAAGCTTTTTAATAGTTTATCGACGCGTAACATTAAATCTTTTTCGCCTGTGAGTAAAAATGGGCCATTTTCTTCAATTGATTTGATACCATCATCCTTAACGTTACCACCTACAATACCAGAAAATACACGTCGTAAGTTTGATGCTAATTGCTCTTTTGGTTGGTCGCGATGTAAAACTAAGTCAGCCATGTTTTCATGGTTAGGAATAAAAGGAACTTGGAAGTCTTCAGCAATCTTTAGTGTCCAATTAAATGAGTAAGCATCTCCAATTGCTTTTCGATATTCTTTCACGCGATGCATTGATTTTTTAATCAGTTTAGCCACTAATGGAGCATCATCGATAATGATTTGATAGTGTTCTTGTGCTTCAGTACCTAATGTATTAACAATGAACTCATCAATTGCTTTAAAATAATCTGCGCTACTTGCTGGGCCTGTTAATACAATCGGTAAAGGTTGACGTTTATTTTCAGGATGCATCATGATCCCTAAAATATATAGCAGCTCTTCTGCTGTACCTGGACCACCAGGGAAGATAACAATACTATGGGTGAAACGAACAAAAGCTTCTAAGCGTTTTTCGATATCAGGTAAAATAACCAGTTCATTAACTATCGGGTTAGGTGGCTCAGCTGCAATAATTCCTGGCTCTGTTAAACCAATATAACGTCCGTTGCTGACGCGTTGTTTTGCATGACCAACTGCGGCACCTTTCATCGGACCTTCCATTGCGCCAGGCCCACAACCAGTACAAATATTAAGTTCTCTTAGGCCTAATTGATTGCCTACTTCTCGTGTGTAAGCAAATTCAATATCATTGATCGAATGTCCTCCCCAGCAAACAACAACACTAGGCCCAACACCCGCTTTTAATACATTGGCATTACGTAGAATTGAAAACACTAAACTGGTAGCTTGCTCGCTGTTAAATACTGATGAAGCAGCGGGTTGTAATTGTGTATTTACATACAATAGATCACGTAATACAGAAAATAAATGATCTTGCATACCCCTAATGAGAGAACCATCTATATAAGCATCTTCAGGTGGGTTTAGCAGCTCTAAAATAACGCCACGTTCTTGATGAAGTACATTAATTTCAAAATCTTTATGTTTTTCTAGTATCTCTTTACTGCTATCGGTATGACTACCTGATTTTAATACGGCTAAAGAGCACTGTCTGAATAATTGATAAGTTTCGCAAGAGGCACTGTATTTAAGTTGATTTACTTCTAATTGAGAAAGTAGTGCCATACTACCAACGGGACTAATATGTGAAATCATAGCTTCTCCTTTTAACTGTCTGTTAAGACTAACTTAGTTGGGTTGATAAGCTATCTAAAAGCGTTAATTTATTATAAATAATTGAAATAAAAATAAACTAAAGTGTTTTAATTATTCCTAATTAAAGCTTATTCATTATCTTTTGGTAAAAAGATAACTTTATCGCGACCTATATTTTTAGCTTGATATAACGCTGTATCAGCACGTTCGAAAGCATCATCTGCGTCATCTGAAAGTAGAAAAGTAGTAAAACCAATAGAAATGGTGATCGATAAATTTTCTTTTTTGAATTGAAAAGGGATTTTTTTAATACGATCACGTAACTTATTTAATGCCAATTCTGTTTGTGCTGGAGATATCTCTGGTAATAATAGAGCAAACTCTTCACCACCATAACGGGCAATATAATCAGCATTACGAATAGATTTTTGCAATGTTTGTGCAATCACATTAAGTACTTTATCACCGGCTAGATGGCCAAAACTGTCGTTAATAGATTTAAAATTATCAATATCAATAACGGCAATATTAAGCGTGTTTTTATAACGTTTAAAACGTGTCACTTCAATCTTTAAACGTTCGCTCCATGCTGCACGGTTTGGGATTTTAGTTAAAAAATCAATATGTAATTGTTTGTTTTGTTGTTTAAGTGTTTTTTGATAACTTTGAGTTTCATTTTGTAATTCTTTAATTTGCCTAACCATTCCTTGAAATTTACAGCGGAACTTTTCTTCTTGTTGTTTTTCTTGTTCAGCCATGGCTTCCTGTACATCAGTAACATATTCTGAAATACGCTCACGTAAGGTTTCGATACTTTGTTCTTTTTCACTCGTTTCTTTTAACAATTCAGCATTATTTTTTATCGTAACAAAAGTTTCTTTTTGCTTTTCAAAATCAGTTTCAGTTATCTTTAAGGTTTGTGCAAAGTTTAAATAAAATTGCGTTAGGCTGTCATTTAATGTGTATAAAAAATGGCGTGAAGATCGTCGCTCTTCACGCGTACTATCAATAATGATAGTAATAACTTCTAAGCAGTGATGAGGTAAACTAAAAGGGTCATTTTCATTACGTATTTTAAGGCGAATATGGTCAAGCTTTTTAACAAAAGCTTGACCTACATCTAACTCAAGAATGAGTAATTGCAATTCATCATTAATAAATTCAACGTCAGCTTTATTGTCAATCTCTGGTTTTATTGCATTTTTACTTAGCTCAATAACAGCTCGTTGATAAATTTTAATGAGCTCTTTTAATTCAGAATGGTATTCAATAACAGTGTAGGGCTCAGGGCAGCTTTTCATCTTTTCAATTCTACTTTTAATAGATCCTGAAAGTGACTGTATCTGTTGCAGCTGAGCTTGAGATTGGCGAGAAACTAAATGACCTTCTAAAAGCTTATCATCTAAATTATTTGGAATACTTTCAAGTTGTTGGGTATATTCATCAAAAAGTTCTATTTCAGCTTCAACAGTTGAAGTAGATTGCAATTTTTTTAAAAACTTAACTTGATACTTATCAATCGTTTTGTTTTGACGATGACTTAGTTTCAATAATTGCTGCAATAATCGAACTATTGCGATAGATGATGCCATTAGTTGATTCCTTTTAATAATGTCTTATTAATTATCAATCAGTTAAGGGACAAGTACAAGCGTGATAAGTCAAATTTAAATACGCAAATTATTAACGATTTAGCTCTGGCCAACAGATTGTAGTACCTGGGTGACTACATTTTAACTTTACAATTCCTTTATCTATACCTGCTTGACCCAGTATCCATAGGTCACCGTCAAAAAATGCGGGTTGTATTTTCTCAATCGCATATAGCTCTAGCCAGCTACTTTCACCTACTGTTTCTCGTATTTTACAAGCACCAAATAATGCTAAGCTTGTTAAGTTAAGCATTCTTTCTGGTGCAATTGCTCGTGAAACATTATGTAAAAAAGGAAAAGCAACAACACCACTCGCAACTTGCCCATCAAGTGAGTAAGTATCTGCAAAAGACTTAAAGAACACTTCTATTTCCTGTGCAAACTTCTTAGCTTCGCCATGATGAGCTTGTTCGGAAATAAATAATAATTGGTTATCGCGAACTTGAGTAATCATTGTATGTTCTTGAAAATTATTTTTTAACTCTTCGCCTAAAGCCGTTTCAATTTTCTCTGAACTAAATAACCCCTTTGAACCATTTAAATTACTTAAGAAGGGGACATAAACTAATGCATAAAAAAGTGGTTTACCTTGATATTGAAGATCGTTGTTTTGAACTTGTACTTGATGCGATGGTAATTTGGTTCTTGGATGTAATTGTAGTTTCTTACGTGTGATTTGCTCAGAAATAACCAATTTTTTAGTGCGACGTAGAACAGCAAAAATAATTAAAAAGGAAATTAATAGCAAAAGAGTTGCTACATAAGCTACATTTTTAAAGCGATTATTCTTTAATAGCAATTCATTGTTTTTTGTTTCTAATTGTATCTGTTGTTGAGTTTGTTCGATCAATTGAAATTGTTCGTTAATTTTTAATTGTTGTAAGGCAAACTGTTTTTCTTTGATTGCATTTTGTAAAGAGTGGAAATTTTTAAAATGGAAATTCGCTTGTTGATGATCGCCTGAAAGCTCATAACTTAATGCTAACATTTCAAAGGCTTTTACGCGTAACTCTGGAAATTTATCTTTTGCAAGAGTCAGTACATTCTCTAATTGTAAGATAGCGAGGCCAGTGTCTTGACTGCGTATATTGAGCTGCGCTAATAATAAGATGCTTGCAGTTTGCTGTTCTAGCTTATTTAGCTTTTGAAAATGATGGCGCGCATTTTGTAAATATTTCTGAGCAAGATCGGTATTCTTTTGCAGATCATAGGGAATAGAGGCATAAGTACGTCCCAGCTCTAAATAAATATAGGCTAGTAAGGTTTTGTTGTTTTTCTCTACTAATTCCATTGCATTAAATAAATAAATTAATGATTGGTTAAATTCTTTATTTTGACGCTTCAAAATGGCAAATTTTAATAGGCTGTCAGCCTGTTCTACGTAGTTTTCTGTTGGTAATAATAATTCTACACGTTGACTCGCGAAATCGATGGCACGTTTATAGCGATGTTTTTGTTGGTATAGGGTAGATAAGCTTTCTTTTACTAAACTGCTTAATTTAATCAGTTCTAGTTTGTCTGCCATTGAGTTAGCATTTTGAAAGTTTGTTATTGCTAATTGTTGTTGGTTTATTTGATCGTAATAGTGTCCATAAAAATAAGCTAACCAAGCTAATAATTCTGTTTCTTTAGAATTTTTCAGGTTTTGTTTAACTTTACTTAGCGATTCATTTGCAAGTTGATATTGATGTGTCTCGAGCGCTAGTTTTGTGATCGATAAATTTAATATCTCATCTAAATTATTTTTGTTCTTACGTTTTTCTTCTTTCATTAATTTAAGTGAATTTTGCATCATATTAATGAGTGTTTCATTGCTTAATTGTGGGCGCTCCGATTCTGGGATTTCACTCGAAATTAAGTTTAAAGTTCTAATTTCATCAGGTGTAACACTAGGGTTTTTTAATAGCGGCATTAATAACGTTAAACTTTTCTCATAATCTTCTAATTCAATATAGCAAGAGGCTAGTAAATGCGTAGGAGCATTATTTACTACTCTTTTATTATTGGTTAGTAGGTTTTCACTGCTTCTAGTATTTACCGGTGGCGGTAATGCCGCTACTTTTTCTATAAATTGAGTGACTGATTTTATACAGGTTAACGGCTCAAGTTGACGTGTTTTATAACTTTTCTTTATTGATGCAGGGATCAGCGCATCTGTTAGGCCAATAGCCGATGCAGAATGACTAATAGAGAGTAATAAGCAACTTAAAAGTGCACGTGAAAAAAAATTCATTAATACTTTAAACCCTATTAAGATATTAAATCTTATTGCTATTTAAATGTTCGTTATTGTAACAAATATAACATTACTGTCTTATTAAACGCACATTTTGAATAGTTGACGATGTAGAAGTACTTCGTAGGGGGTTAATATCTAATCCTCCTCGACGAGTATATCTTGCGTAGACCGTTAACGATGTTAATGAACCATAGGCCATTAAATCACAAAAAATGCGTTCTACACATTGTTCATGAAATTCATTATGTTGACGGAAAGAAATTAAATACCGTAGTAAATTTTCGCGATCCAACTGTTTACCAGTATAACTAATTTCAACACTTGCCCAATCTGGTTGGCTGGTGATCAAGCAATTTGATTTTAACAGATGCGAGTATAAAGTCTCTGTTACCGTTTCTTCTAAACTAATATTTTTTAAAAGCACTGGTGAAAGTTGATACTCGAAGATTTCAATATCTAACTCGTCTAAGTTAATGCCTGTAAATGTGCCTAGCGTGTCAGTTATTTTATCCAATGTTGCATTGAGCGTTACTTCAACTGGTTTGGTTGCACAAGCGCTAAGATCTTTAGTTAATATTTCCTGTACAGCTTCAACTGAATCAAAATGACTTTGATTAAAGCTATTTAAATATAATTTGAAAGATTTTGATTCAATTAAGAATTCACTATCGAATGGGACTTTTATCACGCCAGTTGCAACAACAGGCTTCCCTTTTTTATTTAACCAAGAAAGCTCATAAATATTCCATAAATCGACACCATAGAAAGGCAACGAAGTTGCCTCTAATCCTAGTTCGTTACGGTTTAAACTACGAGGTACAGCCTGTAATAACGAATTATCATAATGGCATTTATATTCTGTGACTTTACCCAATGATAGATCTTTTAAAGCATCGTTTTGGCTATATAAACTTGAATCTGACATGGTATTTCTCATTTTTAAAAGGCAAGGTTTGTTATAAATACAAGACAACAGAGCCTGAATCGTTACAATATGGAGTATTGTAACTAAATAGAAGAATTATTCGAGCTATGAATACAGATATCCAAATTGAGCTATTTGCTTTGTATCAACGTCATCAACAACTGTGGCAATCAACACATCAGACTTTACCTACTCAAGAATTTGATGCAGAGTGGATTTCTCCATGCCAAGTCGGCGATGTTGTCGATCAAAAGATTACCTGGAAAGCCCTCGTACGAGATAAAAAAGTAACCTTGAGTAATATTGAGGAAGCACTTGAAGTTACATTACATCCTTCTATTGAAGATCTATTTTGTAGTGCTTACAGTGAGCATATTACTTGTGAATTTGAAGGCCATCCTATTGAACTTATTCAAGTATGGAATGATCAGGATTTTTTAATTTTACAAGAAAATATGATTGCGCATTTTATGATGCAAAAACGCCTTAAAAAACCTGCATCGATGTTTATAGCTACTTGTAGCGATGAAATGCAAGTTATTTCAATTTTGAATGAAACTGGGCAAATACAACTAGAAACCTTGGGTAAGAAACAAGAGTCAGTACTCGCTGAGTCATTAGCTGAGTTTTTAGGTTTATTAACACCTAGATTGAGCTAAAATAAGTTAAGTAGGTTGAGGTGAAAGCCAGTATTAGCATTTTTATACTGGCTTTAGTTTTTATTAGAATGATAAATTTTGATAAAATTTATTTTGCAGAAAGTAACGCAGGATTAATAACTAAGTTTCTAACGCCGTGAGCATGGTCTTCTTTATATTGGTTACCTTTTAACCAAGTGTCTACTGTCTTAATATCAACCTTTAACACTTTGGGTCTTACGTTCCAAGTTACTTGAAATGGTGATCCTGCTTCATTGTAACTAGGTCCTGTTGTTGATCCTTTATACTGTACGGGATTTCCTGAGTTAGAAGGGATGTTGATCGCTTGTTGATAACCCCCTTTATTCGCATTTTTAGTTAACTCAATAAAATTAAGTGCAGATTTATCATTTACTAAAACAAGAACTTGTGACTCTACACGTAACTCAGGATTTTTAATCGAATCACTCAAACAAGCGCCCAGTGTAGGGCCAGGTGTTACTTGTGCAGAAGAGTATACGTAATGTACTTCAATTGTGTCGCCAGGAAATAATTCACTATGTGAATTTTTGCCTACAGCGTTATTCGTTGGAGCAAGCTCATTTTTTGTTAGTAAACCAGTATATTGGTAACCACTGTTATAACCATCACCATTGCCATTACCTGCATATTGTGTAAATTCTCCTCCTTTATGTTCGGCATTTTTATGGAAATGAATATTACATAGGTTCATTTTAGAAGCGCTTGGTGCTGCCGAGAATAATTGTTGATTAGTGCCACTTAAATCATCTATATCACGAGGAGATTGAGGGCCGAATCCTTTGCCTATTGTGTTTTTTTGTAACTCAGCTCTTTGTGCTTCAATAACCTGATCTGATACAGACTCATGATGTAATGCGAATGCTGAAAAAGGAAGGATTGAAGTAGTGCATAATAGCAGTAGATATTTTTTCATTTGTATTTCCATTGTTATGAATAAATTTAACGTTTTAGTTAAATAGAGTTGTAATGCTTTAAATAACATAACAAAAATAACTTATTAAATAAGTGAGTAAGGTGATAATAATACGATAAAATACATTTTCTTTATTTTAGATTATATTAGGATTGTTATTTTGATGTCTTTTTTCCTGTCGATACCTATTAGTTTACGATTTATGCTGTTATCTGCATTTTCTTTTGCATTAATGACCGCTTGTGTGAAATTAGTCAGTACTCACCATATTCCTGTTTTTGAAATTGTTGCTGCACGTGGTTTAGTATCATTAATCATTAGTTATGTTGATATTAAAAGAAAAAAAATACCGATATGGGGAAACAATAAAGTTCTATTAATAGCTCGTGGAGTTGTTGGAACACTTGCTTTGCTGTGTGTGTATTACGCGGTGACAACATTACCTTTAGTAGAAGCAACGTTATTACAGTATCTCTATCCTGTATTTACTGCTATTTTGGCGTTTTTATTTTTAAAAGAAAGAATTCAACGTTCAACCTTGATTTGTATTTTATTGTGTCTGTTAGGCTTGTTTGCGATGGTTAAACCGAATCTATCGCTTAATAGTGAAGTTGTACTACCTTGGTTTAGTGTTTTTATTGCTTTATTGGGGGCATTAGGCAGTGGTACCGCATATGTGATCGTAAAACGATTAAGTAAATGCGAAGATAGTTCGGTGATTATCTTTTATTTTCCTCTGATTGCATTACCGTTATCCATTATTTTGTTAGGCGATAATTTTGTGATGCCTGATACAGAAGCGTTAATTTTATTGTTATTTGTGGGGATATTTACCCAGATGGGACAGGTCGGTTTAACCAAAGCGATGCAAAGTGAAGTTGCCGCTAAAGTCAGTGCTTTTTCTTATGTTCAAATTATATTCTCAACTATATTAGGTGTGATTATCTTTAATGAAGTTCCTTCTTTTTGGACATTAATAGGTGGCATATTGATCATTTTAGGGGCGTTAGTTAACGTTTTTGGCAGTAAAAAAAAGCAGTAAGATTTTGATCTTTTACTAGATGATTATTTAAATACATAAAATACCGTTCAACATCATAAAATGAACTAATACGGCATAAATGAATGATTTAAAAATATATTTGGTCTATTTCAAATGAACTTAAATTTATTTTTAATGACTATAGTTGAATAAAAAAGAAACAATGCTTATCTATTTACCTAACTATAGTATTATGGCCTATCATTGTTTCTGTTAAATCAGCTTACAAATTTACTTAGCATTCAGCTATTTCAACCAAATATTAGAAAACTTAATTATATAAATGAAAATACCTAAAAGAATCCAGCCATTAGTTGACGATGGCATTGTAGATAGTGTTTTACGACAACTAATGAGCGGCAAGGAAGCAACAGTTTATGTTGTTCAATGTGGCGATGAAGTACGTTGTGCAAAGGTTTATAAAGAAGCTAGCAAGCGTAGTTTTAAAAATGCTGTTTTGTACAATGAAGGACGAAAAGTTCGTAATGGCCGAAACGCGAGAGCAATGCAGAAAGGCTCTAAATTTGGTCGTGAACAACAAGAAGAAATTTGGCAAAATACCGAAGTAGATGCGCTTTATAAATTTGCAGATGCAGGCATAAGAGTACCAACACCTTTTGGATGTTTTGGTGGTGTGTTGATTATGGAACTCATTACTGATGCTGATGGCTTTGCTGCGCCACGTTTAAATGATGTCACTATGCCAGAAGAAAAAGCGCTAATTGATCACGCGAAAGTAATGGATTATGTCGTGCGCATGTTAAGTGTTGGTGTTATTCATGGGGATTTATCAGAATTTAACGTATTAGTTGATGATGAAGGACCTGTGATCATTGATTTACCACAAGCAGTTGATGCTGCAGGTAATAACAATGCAAAGAAAATGTTATTGCGCGATGTGAATAATATGACTCAATACTATTCACAGTTTGCTCCTAGCCTTGCTTCTACTCGTTATGGTGATGAAATTTGGGCTATATTTGAAACGGGTGAATTAACCCCTAAAACAGTATTAACAGGAAAATTTATCGATTCAGAAATCAGTGCTGACGTTGATACTGTTTTACATGAAATAAATGCAGCGCGTGAAGAGGAATTAGATCGCCTAGAGCGTATGTCGGACGGTGAATAAAAAGCGTTAAGTTATTACGGTTTTATTATTAAATATTTACCTGATTTTTATGCCTAAGAGTGCTTAATATTATGTTTGATCTTTTTTCATCTATTGTGGCGCTTGGCACTAAAAATGAACATTCAAGTGCTGTACAAAAGACTCGAATGCTAAATATGCTCGTTCTTTTGACTATATTGATTGCGATAGTTTATTCCATTAGTTACATGTATGTATTAAATGCACCTTTGGTTGCTTTGTATAACCTTGTTTTGACCAGTGGTTACTTCCTCTCACTTTTTTTTAGTCATCAACATCATCATAAAGCAGCTAAAACCTGGTATTTCTCCTTGATTATGCTGCACTTATTTATTTGTGGTAATCTCTTTTTTACTCAAGAAAGTGGCTTTCATTTTTATTATTTCTTAGTGCCTATCGGCGCGTTATTATTATTTGAATTAAAAGAAAAAAAGCTTAAAACTACTTTAAGTTTGGTAGCCGCATCATTATTTTTATATTGTGAAAATACCCTTAATGAAAATCCGTTACATGTATTTAGTGAAGCTGCGAATCATTTATTGTCCCAATCGGCTTTTTTAGTTGATATGTTCGCTATTATATTGGCGCTGACTTTATTTAGTAAACAAATTGAGAGGCATGAATTGGGGCTTATTAAGCAAGCCTCTACGGATATGTTAACGGGATTAAATAACCGTCGGTTCTTTTTTCAAGAAGGTGAAAAGTTATTAACAAAAAAGAATAAAGAAAATAAATCCTATAGTTTGCTGCTCATCGATTTAGATTATTTTAAAGATATTAATGATAAATATGGGCATGCTGTAGGTGATGAATGCTTGATCATTGTTAGCGATGCTTTACAAAATGTGGGACCTGAAAATAAACTTTGTGCTCGTATTGGTGGAGAAGAGTTCGCTATTATATTACCTCGTTGTGGCCCTAAATCTGCAGAAGTTATCGCTGAGCATGTTAGAAGTGCTATTGAAAAGATTACTTTGACCACTTCACAAGGAGATTCTGTTGAGTGCTCAGGAAGTATTGGTATCAGTCATAATGAGGTTAAAAATGAAACCCTAAAAGAATTACTTGAGCAGGCAGATATCGCGTTATATAAAGCTAAAGATAATGGCCGAAATCAAGTCGTTTCATACCATCAACTTACTCATTCTTAATGCATATTAATATCATTTTTTTAACAAATATATTCCTTCCCTTTTAGTTACAACTAAACTTTATGATAGTGTTATTTTCACTACATTTATTTTTAAACATTTTTTATTTAGGTAGGTCACGACATGATTACAAAAATTAAGCGATTATTGAATACGTTAATTCCCGAAGAAAGTCCTAAGTTTGATAGTACATTAGCGATTGTTTGTTTACTTTGCGAAGTCTGTGTTGCAGATGAAAACGCTTCTAAAGAAGAAGAAATTGCAATTATTAATACGTTAGAAAAGTTGGTTGATATTGATAAAGAAAAAGCAGCTGAGTTGTTGAAAGTAGGGATGCAAGAAATAACTATCAGTAATTCAGTCTTTGATTTTACTTCTCAATTAGGTGATTTAGACAGTGAAGCTCGTATTGACCTAATTAAAGCAATGTGGGAAATCGCTTATGCGGATGGCCACTTAGATAAAATGGAAGAAGCATTAATACGTAAAGTTGCAGCATTAATTTATGTTAATCATAGTGATTTTATTAGAACCAAACTTTCTGTTAATCCAGAATAGTCATTAATCAACATGTTATGAGCTTTAAGGTTTGTTAATGTTTCATTTAATAAACCTTAGCAGCGTACAATAAAACCAATTATTGATTTGCTGTTAATGACAGTTAGTTAATGACAGTTAGTTAATGACAGTTAGTTAATGACATCCTTACCATCAACTAACTATTCCGTTATTAACTCATCATAAAAGTGATATTGTTATGTCAGCTTCTGCATTAAACACCATTAAAAACTATCATCAACAAACTAAACATAGACCCAGAGCATACGCTCGTTCATCTGGTTTTATGGATTGGGTAAATCAACCACTACCTTATCGTTTATATCAAGGTGCTGAAAAAATACGTTTACCATTACCGTCACTATTAAAGAATGAGTTAGATAATGTCCCTGCTAGTTATCTATATGAACGCTCTACTAAACCTGCAAAAGTGATTTGTCTTGAGAGTATTGCTGCACTATTACAGAACAGCTTAGGATTATCTGCATGGAAGTCTTATAACGGAACAGAATGGGCATTACGTGTTAATCCATCAAGTGGCAATTTACATCCGACAGAGTGCTATTTACTGTTGCCTGATCTTGAGATTGAAACCGAAGGTAACTTAAATTCAGAACATAAAAATGCTTACAGTGCCCATTATAATCCATATATTAATTCCTTAGAAAAGCGCGCAGTATTATCTGAATCATCTAGTGAGCTGCTTAATAAAAAGCAAGGCTTTGCAGTCGTATTAACAAGTATTGCATGGCGTGAAGCTTGGAAATATGGTGAGAGAGCTTACCGTTATTGTCAACATGACTTAGGCCATGCGCTTGCAGCTTTAAATATTGCGGCCAATTTAAATGGCTGGCAAGTTGAAGTACTTGAGAATGTTTCAAATAAAAAAGTGCAGTCAATACTAGGGCTTAATCAATCAAATACAGTAGCAGAAGAAGTTGAATATGTTGATTGTATTTGTTGGGTGAGTTGTAGTAACGATCATATCGAAGAGGTTAAAAACCCAGAAAAAGTCAAAAGCCTGGAAGAAGTTAAAGACTGGTTAAACGACTTGCCGGAGATAACGTATGTTGATCCTGCTAATCAATTAAGCCAGTCACATCAAGATTGGCCGATTATTGATGATGTTTTTAATGCGACTCATCAACAAGCTCTTACTTTTTTAACCGCTGAGACAACACCTTCTTCATCTGCTCTTTCTGAAAAATTTCTTTCTGTAAAAAATCATGGAGAGCAAACTGATTCCTTTTTAATTGAAGAAAGCGCACAAGCACTTATTCATCAACGTCGAAGTGCGCAGAGTTTTGATGCGATCGCGAGTACGATGTCTATTGATACTTTTGTCTCTCAATTACAAAAAACATTACCAGAGAAAAATATGCTATTTTCTCTCCTGCCACAACCAGCCCAAACTCATTTAATGCTATTTGTTCATCATGTTGAAGAGATAAACTCGGGGTTATACCTTTGGTTGCGTAATCCATCTCATTTAAATGCATTAAAGTCAGCAATGCATAGTGATTTTGAATGGTCACAAACAATAGAAAATCAGCCTTTATATTTATTAAAAAAAGGTGACTATAGAAAAATAGCTAAGGCAGTAAGTTGTGAGCAAGATATAGCTGCAGACAGCACCTATAGCTTAGGGATGTTAACTAAATTTGAAGATAACCTAATTCGTTCGGCAAACCAATATCCTTTGTTATTTTGGGAAACAGGTATGATTGGACAAGCATTATATTTAGCCGCTGAAAGTGATGGATATCGAGGTACTGGGATTGGGTGTTTCTTTGACGATCTCGTTCATGATCTATTAGGACTAAAAGATCAGCAGTGGCAGAGTTTATATCATTTTACTGTGGGTAAACATATTGAGGATAGGCGTATTTCAACCAAACCTGCATACTTTCATCTACAAGCATCGGCAGAATAATTGGTTAGTTGAAAGTAGAATAGTTAGTTGAAAAATAGAAGTCTGATTACAAATTAAAATAGGAAAATATCATGACATTGTTAACCGAACAAACATGTAGTGCATGCAATGCTAATTCAACAGAGCAACCATTAACCGTAAGTGACATGTCTGAGTTACTGGTGCAGCTAAAAACACAATTTAATGATTGGTCTTTGATAGAAGATAAAGGGGTAGGGAAACTATCTTGTGAATTTGTTACTAAGCGTTATAGCAATTCAATTCGTTTTACTAATCAAGTGGCTGCGTTAGCAGAATCAGTCAATCACCATCCGTTGATCATTGTTGAATATGGGATGGTGACGGTGCAATGGTGGAGCCATAATATTAAAGGCTTACATCAAAATGATTTTATTATGGCCGCTAAAACCAGTGCTTTATTTTTAGAGTGCTAACAGGTGCTAAAACGAGTGCTTTATTCTTAGATTGTTAACTGTTAACTGTTAACTGTTAACTGTTAACTGATTACTGACATTAGTGATTTAATTTCTACTGATATCGTTATAGATTTTTTACAGAACCCTTTTCAATAATAAATCTTTTTGGATATCTCCACCCATATTGAAATCATGTTCACCAAATTGTTCAAATCCCATTTTTTGGTAAAACGTTAATGCAGGGAAGTTATGTTCCCAAACACCTAACCATAAGTATTTTTTATTCTGTTCAATGGCTCGCTCAATAGCAAATGAGATTAATTTTTTACCTAAACCTTGTGATAAAAAGTCTTTAAGTATATAAATTTTTTCGACCTCCAATGCCTTTGCATCAAATATATCTGTTTGTGCATCATCGACATTTAATTTCAAAAAACCAGCTAGCTTAGCGTCTGTATTTTTAGCTTCACTTTCAGATATGCTTTCTGATGTATTAGAAGTGGCATAAAGAAAATAAAATTCACTGTTTGTATTTTGAAGCTGTGCAGATAATTTCTCTATATTGAGCGACTCTTTATAATACTGTTGCAGTAAAGCTTCACTATTAGTATCAGAAAAAGTTTCTTGGTAGGTTCTTATCGCTACATCTTGTAATAATGCAACCTGAGATAAATGACATGGCTCTATTGTTGAAGTTGATTTTTTAAACATTGTTCCTCAATCCCTATCTTCATTTACTTAATTTTATTGTAACTAATAAGTTATCTTAATTCATCGGCTTCTTCACTTGACGATTTAGCGACATAATCGCATTATGACCCTTTATATATTAGCTTGAGAGTAATATGAAGCTTATTTTTAATGGACCTGAAAATGGTCCTTTATTTGTTTTTTCCCATGGCGCAGGCGCACCACTAACGTCAGACTTTATGGAAAAGGTAAGTGTTGGCTTGGCTGAACAAGGTATTCGAGTTGCCCGCTTTAATTTTAATTACATGCAGCAGCGTGTAGAAACCGGAAGTCGTCGACCTCCTGAGCGAGCTCCTCATTTATTGAAACAGTTTTTAGAAGTGGTGCAAGGGCTGGATCAACCAATGGTGATTGGCGGAAAGTCTATGGGAGGGCGAATGGCTACTTTGTTAGCAGCCGAGTCTACTGCTGAGCAATTAAAACAGGTTAAAGGAATTGCTTGTTTAGGCTATCCTTTTCACCCTCAGGGGAAGCCTGAAAAGCTGCGCACAGAACATTTAGCGACTATTAAGCAACCTATTGCTATTATTCAAGGCTCACGTGATAAACTTGGCGACCAACATGAAGTCATCGGTTATTCTTTACCAGAAACCTTTCAATGGTATTGGTTAGAAGATGGTGATCATGATTTTAAGCCTCGAGTGAAAAGCGGCTTTACGCATCAACAACATATTGAATCGAGCATTACGTATTTAGCTGCTTATATTAAACGTTGTCTTGTTGAGTAATAAAAAGCCTGAAAGTGAAATAGATAAAAATAGAATAAAATAAAGTTGAAAGGTAACAACCCTTATTTTTCATCAATCAAAATCGAAAATGATCACTGTTTATTCAATAATCTGATTAATTGTGGTTTATTTGTAAAAGAATTGTGGATGTATTGTAGATTATTTTTTAAAATCTATTGCTCGTCCATCCACACGTAGAATATTTGTGCTTGTTAAAGCATTTAGATACATAAGGGATTTACATGTCAATTGAGATCAAACCGCTAGCAGTTGCTGACCGCAATGCTTGCCCTGCAGAATTTAGTTTTGGTGAAGTATTTGCCGACCATATGTTTACACAAACATACGAGCCGACTCAAAAGTGGACAAATGCTGAAGTTAAACCTTATCAAATGCTGCAATTAGACCCATCTGCTTCAGTTTTACATTATGGGCAAGAAATTTTTGAAGGTTTAAAAGCGTACCGTACAGAAAGTGGCGAAATTAACTTATTCCGTCCTCGTGAAAACTTTAAACGTTTTAACCGTTCTGCTGCGCGTATGGTAATGCCTGAAGTTGATGTTGAGTTTCACCTTAAAGCATTAATGGAATTACTAAAAATAGATAACCAATGGGTACCTGAAAAAAATGGTACCGCGTTATATATTCGCCCGACTATGATAGCAACAGGTGCTAAATTAGGCTTAGGCGCAAGTGATAAGTATTTACACTTTATCATTACTGGCCCTGCTGGTGCTTACTTTAAAGATGGGTTTGCACCTGTCTCTGTTTATGTTGCTGATAAGTACCGTCGTGCTGTAGTGGGTGGTGTTGGCGAAGCTAAAACTGGCGGCAACTATGCGGCTAGCTTATATATGTCTGAAGATGTTGCTGCAAGAGGGTACTCTCAAGTACTTTGGTTAGATGCGATACACGGTAAATATATTGAAGAAGTTGGCGCGATGAATATCTGTTTTGTTTATGGTGACCATATTGTGACACCTAAATTAAGCGGTAGTATTTTACCTGGTATTACTCGTGATTCAATTTTACAACTTGCTCCAACATTAGGTTACACAGTATCTGAAGAACAAGTAGCCATTGAAGACATCTTAGCTGATATTAAAAGCGGAAAAATTACTGAAGCATTTGGTTGTGGGACTGCTGCTGTTATTTCTCCTGTTGGTCAACTATGTTGGAAAGACGAAGATTACTTTATTAATGACAATAAAGCAGGGACTGTTTCTCGTAACTTATACGATGAATTAACGGGTATTCAGTACGGTTTACGTGAAGATAAATTTGGCTGGATTGAAAAAGTAGACTTCTAACGTTTAGTTTTATCTTGATGTGATAGAAGGCGCTTTTGGCGCCTTTTTTATTTTTATTTTTTACTTCCCTTTTAACTTCCAAATGTATTTTCAACATTATTGCAGATCATTTCTCTGATCCATTTGTGCCCTGGCTCATCATTATTTCGTTGGTGCCATATCAATACATAAGCCATCTCAGAAAAAGCAAAAGGCAATGGGATTTGTTTAAGTGGATATAATTTTTGTGCATGAGTAATAAAGCTTGAAGGCAGGGTGAAAATTAAATCACTATGTGCACAAAGACTCGCACCTCCATAAAAGTCTGGTAAGGTGCTTATAATGTTACGCTGCTTTCCTTGTTTTTCTAAAAAATAATCTAATGCCCACCATTTATTACCCTCACATACGATTTGTATATGATTTTGTTGTAGATAAGCGTCCTGATTCCATGAACCATTTTCTACGGCTGTTAAAATAGGATGATGTTGATGGACTAAACAGGTTTGATGGTCATTAAATAAAATGACATGTTCAATACCATCTGGTAATTTTTGTATCTCTAGACGGTGATCTTCAGAGAAGTCTAATGCGGTAATACCAAAATCCATTTTTCCTTGTTGTAGTGCTTGCATAGACTCTTTTTTCCAACTTAAGACATCAAGGTGAATACTTTTTGCTTGTTGTAATAATGGTCCGATAAAGCAAGGTAATAATGTTGCATAGGCACTTTCTAACATACTGATGGAAAAGTGTCTGTCACTGCTAGCTGGGTCAAAACTTGGTGCTTGAGTTAACTGATATAAACCCTGTAATAGATTCGGTAGTGTTTGTTGCAGCTGTAAAGCATGTGTAGTTGGTTTTAAACCATGTGCGGTACGTGTAAATAAGGGATCTTGTAAGCTTGTTCTTAAGCGAGTGAGGCTTTTACTTAATGCTGATTGACTTAAGTTTAGACGAACTGCTGCACGTGTAACACTTTCCTCTTCTAATAAGACTTGCAAAACGACTAATAAATTTAAGTCGATGCGCATTAGTTTATCGATATTCATAGGTATTCCTAGCTACTCCTAGATATTCCCATGAGGAAACTAAGATCTGAATTAATGTCACTTCTATTCATATCATAGCTGATTTAAACTCGCTTTGTTATTCACTGACTGTCATTGAGTCTTATTTCATAAAGCGTGACTCAATGAACGTCGCTTTATTATCGTAATTCAGCCAAACCTGTTTTTTCAAAAAAGAGATTGTTATGACCCGTAAGTTATTGCCTATTTTAATGATGATGGTGGTATTAAGCCCATTAGCTATCGATATCTATTTACCGTCAATGCCTGAAATGGCGTTAGAGTTTTCTGTTTCTGACACACAAGTTCAATCTACGTTAGTACTCTTTATTTTAGCGATGGGTATTGGTCAGATTCTTATTGGTCCATTAGCTGATCGCTTTGGTCGTCGACCGATCGCATTACTGGGTATTTGTTTATATATTGCGAGTAGTTTATTTGCGGCATCGGTGGTGGAGTTTGAATATCTACAATTAGCGCGTGTACTACAGGGAATTGCTGCGTGTGCAACGTCAATTGTTGTTTTTAGTGCAGTACGAGATCGTTTTAATGCACAGCAAAGCGCACACTATTACAGTTATTTGAACGGCGTTATTTGTGTTATTCCTGCGTTAGCACCGACACTAGGTGGTTTTCTTGCTTTGCATTTTGGCTGGCGCTCTACGTTCATTTTCATGACCTTATTTGCTATTTTAGTTTTGTTTATTGTTGCTTTTAGGTTGCCTGAAACTCGTCCAGATCATAAAAATAATCATACCGCGTTATATCGTTGGGCACGTTATCAACCTATTTTAGCGAATAGCCAATTTGTATTTTATGCATTGACTTGCATGATGGGTATGGCAAGTATTTTAACCTATGTTTCTTATGCACCAAGTTGGATAATTAAACATTTACAGCTTAGTGAATTAACCTTTAGTTATTTGTTTGGTTTTAATGCTCTGATTAATATCGCAGCTTGTTTTATTGCACCTAAAGTAATTAAACAATTAGGTAATCATCAAACAGTGGTGGTTGCATTATGGCTGTTTATATTGTCAGCGGTGACGCAAGTGGTTATGCAACAAATACCCGTTGAAAGTGCATTATTAGCTGGGATATATTTTATGTTACCTATGCTGTTACTGTGCGTTGGTTTTGCTTTGTTATTGGGCCCAGCGACATCGATGGCATTAAGTGCTTTTGGTGAAAGGGCTGGAACGGCTAGTGCGTTATTAGGTTGTATTCAAATGAGTGGTGCTGCGTTATTAACTGGTTTGTTACAACAAACTCAATTTTCTGCTCCTTATGCGAGTGTGGTTATGATAGGTACAGGAGGTGTTATTTTGTTATTAACTATGTCATTACCCGCTTACAAACACTGGCATCAAGAGCAAGTAAGTTGTCATTAAAGCGCATTTATAGTGATTTAAAATACATTCGCATTATTACTTTTAGCCTGAGATAATAGTTTTATTATTCTTTTATAAATTGGACTCATGATGAAAAATTCAATCTTAAAGTTATCATTATTAAGCAGCTCTATTTTGTTGACCGCCTGTGTAACATCGTCGCCAACCGGACGTAATCAAGTTTTATTATTTGATGGGGCTGAAATGGCTACATTAGGCGTTAATTCATTTGAGGAATTAAAAAAACAAGAAACTATTAATCAAGATCCAAAAGTAAATACTTATGTGCAATGCGTTAGTAAACAGATAACGGATACGTTAGGTAAGCAGCCTGATTTTGATGAATGGGAAGTGGTTGTTTTTGAAAGCGATCAAGTCAATGCCTTTGCATTACCTGGTGGTAAAATTGGTGTTTATACAGGTTTATTAGAAGTCGCTAAAAACCAAGATCAACTTGCAACGGTTATTGGACATGAAATTGCTCACGTACAAGCGAATCATTCTAATGAGCGTTTATCTTCTAGTGAAATCACAGGCTACGGTACCTCAGCTGTACAAACGGTTATCGGTACTACTCAATACTCTGAAGTGGGAATGGCGGCATTAGGTTTAGGCGTACAATATGGTATTACGATGCCTTATGGGCGAGCTCAAGAGTCTGAAGCAGATATCGTTGGTTTACAGTTAATGAATGATGCAGGATTTGATCCACAACAGAGCGTTGAACTATGGAAAAACATGGCAGTCGCTTCTGGCGGTAGTGAGCCAATGGAGTTTTTGTCTACTCATCCATCAAATACAACGCGTATTAGTAACCTACAAGACGAGTTAAAGAACTTAACAAAAAGTACTAGAACTGCACCTAGTTGCACATTGTAATTATCTATTTAGAAATGACACTTTGTTAGTACTTCTTTAAAAATCCCCCTTAGATTAAGGTTAATCTAAGGGGGATTTTTCCTTAGCTGCTTCCTTCCTGCTTTATTTAATTCCACATCTGTCGCTGTTTAGTTGCGTGCAACACTTCGATATAAATAACGCTCACAAAATACTGGCGATAGCTTTCTAATCGTCGCTGCTAATGCTGCAATAATAATGACTGAAAATAATAACCTTCCCCAGAAAATCGTATTAAAATCTGCACCAATTAATAAAATCAATAATGTATCTTCAATCAAACTGTGTAATAAATTTAATAACATAATGGAAGTGAAAACATCTCGTGCTGCGACATGTCCTTTTTGTGCCTCATGTATCAATAACCCACCACCAAATGAAAGTCCTAATGTGGCACCAATAATAGTAATGTTCGTTGCTTCTTGGCTAATGCCTAATAACCTTAAAAAAGGCTTTAAGATGATCGCCATTAACTTTTCAATACCGAGTATTTTTAAAACCTTTAAAGTAAATAGCAACGTCGAAATAACAAGGAAGACCATCGCTAAATTTTGTAGCTGGCTAGTTACCCAATCAAGATAACCATTCTCGACACTGACCTCTGGAGACCAAAGCATTTTTGCTGGTTGATTAAGACTACCTGTTAACTGATAGGTCTGATGTAATATCCACGCGAGCAATAAGCTACCACCAATACGAAAGACTAAGGTTACCCATAAGTTAACACCTGCCTTTTTCGCGATAGTCGCTTCAATTGGTAAAGAGTGCGCAAGTAACATCATGCTGCCAAGAATAGATGCTTGGGCAACGGTCAGAGTATTGTCGATGCTTATTAGTACAATTAAACCGCCATAGATATTAGTGAGTAGCGTGGTTGCCCATACTAAGCTCATACTGTCTGGTAAGCCGACCGTTTGCATTAAAGGGCCAAGTAATTGGCTTAATAAAACAATACCACCTAATTCTTCAATAATTTTTATGGTAATTAAGATTGGGATCATGACTTTAAACAGAGTAAATGTGACATTAAAAATGTCTCTGCCTAATTCAATGAAAAAATGTTTAATAGATTGCATAAGACTAACCTTTATTTTTTTAAAATTTTAATAGGTTATATGATACATAATAAGACTGAATGAAAATTTCAAATATGACTGATTCTATTTTTAATATTTCTTTTTGGCTTGGGTAAAGGAAATATGGTTTTAAATAATGTGGTTTTAAAGAAATAATTTGTTTTGGAAAGTAATGAGAGTGAGTTAGCTTTAAAGTAAATCATGGCGTGAGGCAATCTAATGGATGTAGATAGAATTGATCGTGCGATATTAATGTCGCTGCAAAAAAATAACCGGTTACCTAATATTGAGCTTGCTGCAAAAGTGGGGTTATCCGCACCTGCTTGTTTAAAGCGAGTTAAACGTTTGCGAGAAGGTGGAGTCATTATCAGTGATGTTTCAATCATTGATGCACAGTTTGCGGGTAATAAAATGACCTTGATTGTCTCTATTGAGATGGAACGAGATAGAGCAGATATTTATCAGAAATTTAAACACTCAATTATTCAAGCTAACGAAGTGATGCAATGTTATCAAATATCAGGCGCATACGATTTTGTGCTGATTGTTTGTGTTCAAGATATTCAGGCCTATGAAGCCTTTGTAGATCGCGTATTACACACAGATTTGAATATTAGAAAGTTTCATACATCAGTGTCATTACGCACAGTAAAACACAGTACAGCCATTGAACTGTAATAATACCAATCACACTAATTAAGTTATCTATTTTACTTGTTAAAATAACTTATTTCTTCGTTGTAAATTTCGTAAAGGGAACAACCATTTAGCTCAATTTTCGCCTTGAACTAAGTTGTTTTTCCTGCGCAAAATTTAGATCACTTATTTAATGTAATCGGTATAAGTTAAGAATTAGTCTTGGTAAGTTAATGTTAATAATTGATAGGTCAGCGCTAATAAATAAAAACGAGAGTATATAAGGAAGTGAGAGAGTGTATAAGAAAGTGAGAATGTACCAATAAAAAAGCCGAATCAATTGATTCGGCTTTTTGAGTGAATGTTATTACTTATTTATAAGCTTATTAATTGTTTATAAATTTATAAATTATAGGTTAGCTAAAATTGCATCGACAGATGCTTTTGCATCACCTAATAACATTTCAGAGTTCTCTTTAAAGAACAGTGGGTTTTGTACACCAGCATAGCCAGCGCCCATTGAACGTTTAAACACAACTACTTTCTCTGCTTCCCAAACACTTAGTACTGGCATACCTGAAATCGGTGTACCTGGTTCGTTTGCAGCTGGGTTAACTGTATCATTTGCACCAATAACCAATACCACATCAGTGCTAGGGAAATCTTCGTTGATTTCATCCATTTCTAATACGATATCGTAAGGTACTTTAGACTCAGCTAATAATACATTCATGTGACCAGGTAGACGTCCTGCAACAGGGTGAATACCGAAGCGTACATTTTTACCTTTAGCACGTAGGCGCTTAGTAATTTCAGCAACAGGGTATTGTGCTTGAGCAACAGCCATACCGTATCCAGGTACAATAATGATGTTTTTCGCTGCATTTAGCGATGCTGCTACTTCTTGTGCTGTTGTTTCATTATGCTCGCCGTACTCTTGGTCGCCTTGGGCAAATGTTTCTGTACCGAAACCACCTAAGATTACGCTTACGAATGAACGATTCATTGCTTTACACATAATGTAAGACAGAATTGCACCACTTGAACCTACTAATGCACCAGTGATGATTAATAAGTCATTTGCTAGCATGAAACCAGTTGCTGCCGCAGCCCAACCTGAGTAAGAGTTAAGCATTGAAACAACTACTGGCATATCTGCACCACCAATAGAAGCTACTAAATGCCAACCGAATGCTAATGCAATCACTGTCATAATGATTAATGCAGTAAGACCTAAGTCACCACTTACAAAGGCAACCAGTAATAATGCTGCTGAAGTAACCGCTGCAATATTGATCCAGTTCTTACCTGGTAGTGATAACGCAGCACTGTTTATTTTTCCACTCAGTTTACAATAAGCAACGATTGAACCAGTGAATGTCACTGCACCAATGAATATGCCTAAAAATACTTCAACGTCATGAATTGTTTGAGCCGCTGGTGCTAAAACAGCATGGTCTAAGTATGAGTTGAAACCGATAAAGGTTGCCGCTAAGCCTACAAAGCTATGCAAGATTGCGATAAGTTCAGGCATTGAAGTCATTTCAACTTTTAATGCTAAACGAACACCAATACCAGCACCGACTGCCATTGCAATCGTAATGTAACCTAAACCCGATACTTGCGAGCTTGCAATCGTTGCAATGACTGCGATTATCATACCTATAATACCGAAGTAGTTACCGCGCTTTGCACTTTCTTGACTGCTTAAACCATTAAGGCTGGCAATAAATAGGATGGCTGCAATGATATAAGCAGCTGTAATTAATCCTTGAGACATATTTATTTATCCTTTTGGAACATTTTCAACATACGGTGTGTCACGGTAAAACCGCCCACGATGTTGATGGTTGCAATTAGTATCGCAATCGTAGATAGAGCAGTAACAGCGTTATTGTCACTACCGACTTGTAGCAATGCACCAATTACGATGATGCCACTGATTGCATTTGTCACACTCATTAATGGAGTATGTAGAGAATGTGCAACATTCCAAACTACGCCATAACCAACAATACATGCCAGCATAAATACAGTGAAATGTGCTAAGAAGTCTGAAGGCGCTACGCTTGCTAACCAACCGAATAAACCAGCAGCAACAATCGCTACAGCAGGTTTGATCCATTTGTTTGGTTCTTTTTCTTCAACGACCACTTCAACTTTTTCTTCAACTTTTGCTTGAGGTGCAGCACTGACGTTGATAGCTGGTGGTGGCCAAGAAATTTCACCTTCTTTAACAACCGTTGCACCACGAATAACTTCATCTTCAAAGTCGATATTAATTTGACCATCTTTGTTTTTACAAAGTAGTTTCATTAAGTTAACTAAGTTAGTTGAGTAAAGTTGGCTTGATTGTGTTGGTAAACGACTTGGTAAGTCGGTGTAACCAATTATTTTTACGCCATTTTCAGTAGTAAAGACTTCATCTTTTACTGTTAATGCTGCATTACCGCCAGCGGCTGCTGCTAAATCGACAATGACACTGCCAGATTTCATTGACTTGATCATCGCTTCAGTGATGATCTTAGGTGCAGGTTTACCTGGGATAAGCGCAGTAGTAATGATGATATCAACATCTTTAGCTTGTTCAGCCATCATTTCTGCTTGTGCTTGTTGGTAACCTTCACTCATGGTTTTTGCGTAACCAGTAGTGCTTACTTCGGTTTCTTCAACGTAGTTCACTTCAAGGAACTCAGCACCCATACTTTCGATTTGTTCTTTTACTTCAGGGCGAGTATCAAATGCACGAACGATTGCGCCTAAGCTACCAGCGGCACCTAAAGCAGCAAGTCCAGCAACACCAGCACCAACAATCAGTACTTTTGCAGGTGGTACTTTACCAGCAGCCGTAATTTGACCTGTAAAGAAACGACCAAATTGGTTTGCTGCTTCAATAACAGCACGGTAACCGGCAATATTTGCCATTGAACTCAGTGCGTCTAAAGCTTGTGCACGAGAAGTACGAGGAACACTGTCCATCGCAATCACGCTGATATTCTTAGCTTCTAGCTGTTTTAATAATTCAGGGTTTTGAGCTGGCCAAATAAAGCTAACAAGTGTTGCGCCTTCTTTGATTAGTTCAATTTCAGCTTGGGTAGGAGCGTTTACTTTAAAAATAATATCTGATTGTAAAACCGTTGCCGCATCAGCGCTAATTTCAGCACCTGCTTCTTGGTAAGTTAAATCAGAAAAGCTAGCCGCTGTTCCCGCATTTTGTTCTACAAGAAAAGTGAAACCTTGTTTAATCAATAGGGCAACAGTATTTGGTGTTGCGGCTACGCGGTTTTCATTTTCTTGGATCTCTTTAGGTATACCTATCTGCATAGTAATTCCATGATCGCTTATTGTAATAAATGGTTATAAAAAGTGTATCTTACGTGTCATTAAAAAAGGTCAATTAGATTGAGAACATCTTTTGCCTTATTGATATTTAACACTTACATACAAAGGACAATTTATATGATTGTTTTTGTAAAGTTTTCTGGGTTGTTATTTATGACAAAAAATTTCACCATGCTAAAGCTTAGTGAAAAAACAACGCTTACGCCACCATTTTAAGGTGCTTTAAAGGCTTTTTATGCAACATTAAGGTTACTTAATATAACCATTAATAATAAGAAGCTTCACTTGTTAACGTGATGTTAATGGAAAGGGCTTATCTGCTTAATTTGCTACGATTATGTTAAATTTTTACTAGGTTAGTTATACAAAGTTTTTTATATAAAACGTTTTTTATATAAAAGGAGGAGGGCATTCAAAGCTAACACGTAATTCAGTTGTGGGATGAGTTAATGTAATACTGGCCGCATGTAAAGCTAAGCGTTGAGGTGATATCTGTTTACCAAATTCGGTTGCGTAAAACTCATCACCTACAATGGGATGACCTAATTGTTGCATGTGTACTCGTAATTGGTGTGTTCGACCGGTAAGGGGAGTGAGTTTGACTAACGTTGTATTACTTTCTCTTTTGACTACCTGCCATTCTGTTTGTGAGCTTTTACCTTGCTCAAAATCTACCATTTGTCTGGGTCTATTTTCCCAATCACAGCGTAACGGTAAATCAATTAATCCTGCGTCTTGCTCTATGATCCCTTCTACACGTGCAAAATAGGTTTTATCAATAATTTTTTGTTGGAATTGACGACCCATATGGCTTTGCGCAGACTTTCGTAACGCTAAAACGATAATGCCAGATGTGGCCATGTCTAATCGATGTACTACACATGCATTGGGCCAAACACGAAGAATACGTAAAGCTAAACTGTCTTTATGCCAAGTATCGCGGCCAGGTACACTTAATAAGCCTGATGGTTTATTCAATACAACGATATCTTCATCTTGATGGATAATATCTAAGTACGGATGCATTGGTGGGTTATAAACAAAGTTTGGCATAATTAATTATCTGTATTGAAGCTTAAAGAGATAAGGCGATAAAGGAATTATTTATCGCCTATGCTTTATGGTGATGTATTACGAGTGAGTTGAAACAATAAAGCGAATAGCATCTAATTTTAGCTGCGTATTATCGAGTATTTGTTCAAAGTTCGCTTGTTGATCACTTAAATATTGAATCTCATCTTCACGAATATTTGGATTCACTGCTTTTAAAGCTAATAAACGAGCACTTTCTTGCTGCAAAGTATGCTGCATATTTTGTTTCGCTTCATCAATGATATCTGCCATTAAGCTTTGTGCGGTAGGCAATGATTGTTTAATCAGCTGATCAATCAATGATTGTGAAGCTGCGGCTACTTTACGACTAATATGACGATTAATGGGGGTTAATTGGCGATTAAAGCTATCAAAAGTAACATTTTCACCTAAGTTCTTGGCATTTTTATCCAATAACAAACGAATCGGTGTCGTTGGTAAGAAACGGCTTAATTGTGCATTATCAGTATTGATCGCTTCAACAACATAAATTAACTCTAAAAAAGTTGATGCTGCTGGTAATGAATTGTTCTTTAAGATCGCAACCGACGTAGTGCCTATCTCTGAACTTAATACAATATCTAATCCATTAGTAATGATTGGATGTTCCCATGTTAAATAAGATACATCATCACGGCTTAATGCGGTTTGGCGATTAAAAGTAACTGTTACACCATCTTCTGGTAAGCCGGCATAATCAGAAGCTAGCATGTGCTCAGTTGGTTTTAAAATTAAGCAATGTTCACTGCTATCTTCTTGTTGTACACCTAGAACATCGAACATCTGTAATGCAAAACCAGTAAAATGGGGAAGTTGATCCATCTCTGTAATGTCATCTAGCAAGTTACTGTTTTGTAATACACCACTTGAATTGATTTCTAATAACTTATCGCGACCTTGCTCTAAATTAGTTTTTAATTCGTTATTCAATGTTGATGTATGTTGGATCAGTTTGTCGAGTTGATTATCACTGTTATCACCCGTTGCTAATAAACTAATTAATTGGTCTTTAACTGCTTCGTAAACCGTATGGCCAGTAGGAGTTGTTTGCGTAAAGGCAGACAAACCTTGCTCATACCATTGTTGCAGAAATTCCTGCGATGTATCTTTTAAGTAAGGAGTATAGATTTGTATATCACAACGTTGTCCAATACGATCTAAACGGCCAATGCGTTGTTCTAATAAATCAGGGTTAATCGGTAGATCAAATAAAACCAGGTGATGAGCAAATTGGAAGTTACGTCCTTCAGACCCAATTTCAGAACACACCATGACTTGAGCACCGTCTTCAACTTGTGCAAAGTAGGCTGCTGACTTATCACGTTCAATTAATGATAAACCTTCATGGAATACAGCTGCTTTAATGGCTTCTCTAGTACGTAATGCTTCTTCAATGGCTAAAGCGGTTTGTGCTTGTGCAGCGATGATTAAGATCTTCTCATTTTTATTCTGTTGGATCAGATCGATCAACCAGTTAATACGAGGATCAAATGCACACCATGAGTTATCGGTTGAAGCTTCAAATGCTTGATAAATTTGCTCTGGATATAATGCCGTGAAAGCTTGTTGTGCAATATCACCAACAGGCATCATTTTAGAGACTTTCATTGCTGTTTTATATTGGTCAGGTAACGGTAAAGCAACTGATTTTAATAAGCGTTTTGGAAAACCTTTAATAGCAGAACGCGTATTTCTAAATAATAGACGACCAGTACCATGTCTATCTAATAAACCGCGGATTAACTCTTGTTGTGCAGATTGTTGCTCAGCTTCATCAATAGTAATATCAGTGATTACATTTAATAAAGGTTCAACATCTTGTTCAGATAACAATTCAGTAATACTATTTTTTGCATCGTCACTTAAAAACTTTCCATCTAACAGTTGGTTTACTGCATCTACAACTGGTTTATACCCTGCTTCTTCATTAACAAATGCTTGGTAATCATAGAAACGATTAGGATCAAGTAAACGTAATCGAGCAAAGTGACTTTCATGACCAAGTTGATCAGGCGTTGCCGTTAATAACAATACACCTGGAATAGCGTTAGCCAGTTTTTCTATTGCGTTATATTGAGCACTTGGTTTTTCTTTATCCCAAATAAGGTGATGAGCTTCATCTACAATTAATAAGTCCCAAGTCGCCAGTAATGCATTCTTTAAATGTTTTTGTTTACGAATTAAATCAATACTACACAACACTAATTGTTCAGTATCAAATGGATTAACTGCATCCAAATAAGCTTCTTCACAGCGTGATTCATCAAAAATACTAAAATGTAAATTAAAACGGCGCAGCATTTCTACTAACCACTGATGCTGTAGATTTTCAGGTAAAACAATCAATACACGTTTCGCGCGACCAGTAATTAATTGCTGGTGGATGATTAAACCTGCTTCGATTGTTTTACCTAAACCAACTTCATCTGCTAATAAAATACGCGGTGCATGACGTTGCCCAACTTCTTCAGCAATATAAAATTGGTGTGGAATAAGATCGACTCTTGCACCTAATAAACCACGTAAGTGAGAGCGTTGTTGTTCATGTTGATTAAGTAATGATTTATAACGTAAAACAAAACGATCGAATTTATCTATTTGTCCAGCAAACAATTTATCTTGAGGTTTATTGAATTTTATAAAGTTATTAAGGAAGGTTTCTTTTAATCTAGCTTCTTCACCAGTATCGATACGTGTACCAATGTAAGTGATAATCTCGTTACTTTCTTCTATATCCGTCACTAACAAAGTCCAATCGTCGTGACTTAATATTTCATCACCTATATTAAAGCGAACACGTGTTACGGGAGCTTCTTGAATAGAATAAAGGCGTTGTTCACCTGAAGCTGGAAATAACAGCGTCAACATACGTCCTTCAATTGCAACAATAGTACCTAAACCTAACTCTGATTCCGCGTCACTAATCCAACGCTGGCCTAACGAAAATGTCATAAAAACTCACTCATCATTTGTAACTAAAAAACTTAATAGCAGAAAAGCCGCGTATGTTACCTAAATCCTAATCAAACATACTAGCGTTAAATAGAATAAATGCGGGGAAAATAAAAATAGCATATAAATGAAAGAAAATGAGGGGTTGTTTGTTATTTAAGCAAACGATAATTAATCGTAATAAAACGCTTGCGAATAGTTTCGCGATCCCTATAATACGCCGCACAGACAAGGACGGAGGCGCAAGCCACTAGCCAAGACTGAGAATAAAAGAAACGCGTTAACGATTCAAACTTCGGTTTGAAATTAAGTTAAAATAAGACGTTGACATTGTTCGAAAGGCGCGTAATATACGCCGCCTAGCCGAAAGGCACGCTCTTTAACAATTTAATCAAACAATCTGTGTGAGCACTTGTTGTTGATGTGATTTCAAAAAAATCAAAGTCCTTTCTTGTAAAGGCAGTAACTTTTCACTTCGTGAAATAGATTACTCTATCAATAATAGTGACACACGAAATAATTCATTATTTCAGAATAATAAATTGTTAATTGCTTATATTTATATGAGTCATTAGCAGTAAGTTTTAGTCAGTAGTATTGAGTCGCACTTTACTTTTGAAATATAAAGTAAGTGCACATTAAACTTTAAATTGAAGAGTTTGATCATGGCTCAGATTGAACGCTGGCGGCAG
>NZ_JBAKBA010000012.1:0-103965 GCF_038155225.1 Psychromonas arctica
TATTGAGCTAACTTGTACTAATTACCCGTGAGGCTTAACCATACAACACCTAAGTGGTGTTGGTGTTTACCAAGACACATAGAGTGGATACTCTTTAAACTAGCGCTTGTGAAGTATATTTACATAGATAAATTTGTAAGATGAAACAATTTCAGAATTAGAACATATCGACTATTAGCTTTTCTAATTTATTTTTTATGCTTGGCGATAATAGCGCTGTGGTACCACCTGATCCCATGCCGAACTCAGAAGTGAAACGCAGCTGCGCCGATGATAGTGTGAGGTCTCCTCATGTGAAAGTAGGTCATTGCCAAGCGCCTAATTAAACGAACCCAGTAAGTTTTTTCTTACTGGGTTTTTTTAATTCTGTTGATTTATGAGCTACGTAGAAAGTAGGGCGAGTATCGCGACAGCAATATGTGATAAGCGGTGGAGCTCTGCGACACCTTTCCCATTGCCAAGCGCCTAATACGATAATCCCTGTTGACTGACGTCAGTAGGGATTTTTTCGTTTTAGGGATTTTTTCGTTTTAGTGATTTAGTCATTAATAATATTTGCTGACTAGCTCTTAATTTATTATTGGTATACTGTGGTGTATTTTTATTAATTGGTAGGAAAATATGGCTAAGAAAAAGCCTGAGGTCAAAATACAAACATATGGCATTCACTCTAAATGGGATTCAAAATCTAAAGCGTTGCCTAAAATATTAACATTTACCACCGATATCCCTGCAGAGATAGATATCGAATTTGGTTTTATAGTCAACGTAAAAAATGCACGTGGTAAGAAAGTATTTTATTGTATCAATCATCCCAACATCCATAATAAATCAGGTGAACCTTGTGATGCGTTTACTGGCGAAGTACACATTACCAATAACGATTGGAGCTTTTATCTAGGGGACACTATTTGGTCACCTATTGAAGATAAGTGCGGGCCATGGCATATGACAATTGAACTCGATGCTACAGTTATAGCAGATAAAACCTTTAAAGTGTTCTCTAGTGAGTCTAATACTCCTGTAAAACAACGATTTGCTTACTTATAAGCTTTTATTTTACGAAACTTGCACTGATTAGATCCAATTAAAACAACAGAATAGTGAAGGTTATATCATGGTAAAAAATTTGTTATCCATTCGTTCATATAGTACAAAACCTGCTACTCATTCACATCCTTTTAACCAACTTGTTCTTCCTCTGCGCGGAGTTATCAATATACGTGTTGGTGATTTCAATGGAAAAGTTGCACCCGGTGAATGTGTTGTTGTTAAAACGGATGCAGAACATTTATTTACTGCTGATGCGCAAGCTCGATTTGTTGTCGCGGATATGCAAGATCTACCTGATAATATTAACTATTCACAGCGTATCGTTTTTGCAATTAACCATTCGCTTAGCTGTTATTTAACTTTCATTGAAAGCCAATTAGAAAACAAAATTAATGAAAAAGTTGAACAAAGTATGTTTGAAATGTTTACTTTGTTATTACAAGAGCAGCCTATATTAGCCAAAATCGATCATCGTATTGGTACCGCGATTTCATTTATTGAACAAAATATGATGAAACAGTTACAAATAAAAAATTTAGCGGAATTAGCTTGCCTCAGTGAAACCCAATTTAAGAAGCTTTTCAAACAAGAAACTAATACGACAGTTATGAAGTATGTAACAAAACTTCGTATGGAAAAGGCACAAGCTTTATTAACACATACCGATTATCCATTACCTATCATTGGTGAAAAAGTAGGGTATCAAGAACCATCTGCTTTTAGCCGAAAATTCTCGCAGTATTTTGGTTTTCCACCCAATAAATTTAAAAGATAAAGTTAGTCGTAATTGTTAACAATTACGTCTTAATTGTTAAATACTCTCCCCACCATTAACTTATCCTCTTCTTTCTAAAGCTCTTATCTACAGTTACCACTTAAAGGTTTAAAAATGGAAAGTCATAAAGGATATTTTAAAGGTATTTTGGCCATTGTTATTGCTAGTTTTTTGTGGGGGACAACAGGTCTTGCTGCAAGCTATTCTGAAACCGTAAGTCCTTTAGCCATTGGCGCATTGTCTAGTCTAATAGGTGGGATATTATTAGTGATTACTTCTCGTAACAAACTATTAATAGATTACAAACTAATGTTGCAACAACCTGCATTGTTACTTCTAGGGGCAATCTCTGTTGCTATTTATCCTTTAGCATTTTATAGCTCAATGCGTCTGTCTGGTATTGCAATTGGTACTGTTGTGTCTATTGCTTCTGCGCCTTTATTTGCAGCTGTCCTTGATCGTTTAATAAGTAAAAAATACATTTCATTACAATGGTTTTTGAGTTTCATCATTGGTGCTATAGGTATTATCTTATTAGTACTAGGTAAAGAGCAAAGCCACCTTGAAGCTAATAATTTACATGAAGAAGCATTCGGTGCTTTATTAGGCTGTGTTGCTGGCTTAGCCTATGCATCCTACTCATGGGTTGCAAAGCGATTAATTGAAAATGGCGTTCATTCACGTTCATCTATGTCTGGTTTATTTGGTTGTGCAGCGCTTTTATTGTTACCTCCGCTCTGGTTTACCGGCGATAATTTATTTTCTAATTCAACAAATATAAGCATTTCTCTATATATAGGGATAATTCCTATATTTATGGGGTATTTATTATTTGGCTTTGGATTGAATTTTATCGATGCAAGTAAGGCAACATTGATTACGCTGATTGAACCGTTGATCGCTACTGTTCTTGCGGTTTGTATTATAGGTGAAAAATTTAAAGTGATCGGTTGGGTAGGTGTCTGTTTAGTTTCATTATGTTTGTTAATACAAACTATTAAACCCCCATCTTTAAATACAAGAAGAGCAGAACTTGTGCGTAGCGAGTAACTTTGTGTCTTAACTTATTTCCCTTTGATAAAACATAACAACGTTCTTTATTTGTTAATGCTATTTTCAGTTCTATTTGATGATATAATTTACGACTGTTTAAATATTTATTTCATCGTAACTGTCTCATTATTACGGTGTATGTTTCATTAATTATTAAGGCTCTTATTGGTATGAATGCAATTGAACTTCAGGATATAACGAAAACCTATAGAGGCGGAGTAACAGCATTAAATGGCGTTTCTTTGAAAGTAGCAGAAGGTGACTTTTATGCTTTGTTAGGTCCGAATGGGGCTGGTAAGTCGACGACGATTGGTATTATTTCTTCTCTAGTGAATAAGAGCTCAGGTAAAGTAAGTATATTTGGTTATGATTTAGATACACAGCTTGAGTTAGCAAAAAGCCAAATAGGATTAGTGCCACAAGAATTTAACTTCAACCCTTTTGAGCCACCTTTGCAAATATTGGTTAACCAAGCCGGTTACTATGGTACTCCACGAAAAGAAGCATTTATCCGAGCAGAGAAGTATCTGAAGCAACTCGATTTATGGGGGAAACGTAATGAACCTGCAAGAGAGTTATCTGGTGGTATGAAACGTCGTTTAATGATCGCCAGAGCACTAATGCATGAACCAAGATTATTAATTCTTGATGAACCAACTGCAGGTGTTGATATTGAGTTACGTCGTTCTATGTGGCTGTTTTTAAAAGAGCTTAATAAACAAGGTGTGACTATTATTTTAACCACTCACTATTTAGAGGAAGCTGAAAGTTTATGTCGTAATATCGGTATTATTAATAAAGGTGAATTGGTTATTAATACGAGCATGAAAGAGTTAATTGGACGTTTAGACAGTGAAACGTTTATTTTAGATGTCAATTCTACTGCGCATTTACCTGAGACTATCGATTTCAAATTCACGGTAATCGATGAGCGAACGGTAGAGTTAGAGTTAGCTAAGGCACATTCATTAAATAATGTTTTTGAATTATTAACCGCGAAAGGCATTGAAGTGAAAAGTCTTAGAAACAAATCCAATCGCTTGGAAGAGTTATTTTTAGAATTAGTTAAAAATGGAGTTATCGATGCTAAATAAACAATATGTAATAGCACTAAAAAGTATCTGGGCTAAAGAGGTTAATCGCTTCTTACGTATATGGGTACAAACTTTAGTACCGCCTGCTATTACAATGTCTTTATATTTTGTTATTTTCGGTAACCTCATTGGCGAAAGAATTGGCGACATGAATGGTTTTAGCTATATGGCTTTTATTGTGCCGGGTTTGATCATGATGTCGGTTATTACTAATTCTTATTCTAATGTAGCTTCGTCATTTTTTAGCGCTAAGTTTCAACATAATATAGAAGAGTTATTAGTTGCGCCCGTACCAAATTATCTCATTATTTTTGGATATGTTGGAGGAGGGGTTGCACGTGGTTTAATGGTCGGATTCATTGTTACTTTAGTGTCATTATTCTTTGTCGACTTACACATTTATAACGTATTGGTATTGATTGCAAGTGTGCTATGTACTTCTATTCTCTTTTCAATCGGTGGTTTATTAAATGCCATTTTTGCTAAAACCTTTGATGATATTAGTATTATTCCTACGTTTGTTTTAACACCCTTAACTTATTTAGGTGGCGTATTTTACTCTATCTCTCTACTGCCTGATTTTTGGCAAGGTGTTTCTCATTTCAACCCGGTTTTTTATATGATTAATGCTTTTCGTTATGGCTTCTTAGGTGTTTCTGATGTGCCTATTGTTTGGTCTTTTGTGGTGATATTTACCTTCATTATTATAGGTTATTCATTAGTGGCTATTTTACTTAAAAAAGGCGTAGGTATTCGTTCATGAATGAGTTTACGGGAGATTCAAGAGTTATTTCATCTAACCAAGTTGGTTTACATGAGAAGTTAGATGAAGTGGTATTAAAGCATTTGCAACATGACTTTAAAAAACCTTATCAAACACATACATTAGCGGCCTTTAAAGAAGTTGAAAAATGGGTCGAGCAACAGGGGAAACCTATTATATTCGATTCATGCTGTGGGGTAGGTGAGAGTACTTATCACATTGCTAAAGCGCACCCTGAAGCGATTGTATTAGGTATGGATAAATCTGCAGATCGGTTATCAAAACATCCAAGTGATGGTGAAGCATTGATTGAAGAGCTGGATAACTATCGTTTATTACAAGTAAACCTTAATGATTTCTGGCGTTTAGCGGTAGAAGCTAATTGGACGCTTTCACACCATTATTTGTTGTATCCAAATCCGTGGCCTAAATCTAAACATTTACAGCGTCGCTGGCATGGTAGTGCGGTATTTCCTGCTATTATTAAACTAGGAGGTAAATTTGAGTTGCGAAGTAATTGGTTTACTTATGTAGAAGAATTCCAGAGATCGCTTCAGCTTGCGAATGTAGAAAGTTGTACTGAAATTTATAAAACTGATCATGCCATTACCCCTTTTGAACGTAAATATTGGGCAAGTGGTCAACAATCTTTACGTTTAATATGTGACTTATAAGAAAGGTTATTAACTATTTTATTATTTTCTTTTATTAGAACTTTAATTAAATAATTGAAATAATATTTGTATTTTATAGGTCTGTCTTTATTGAACTCTTTGAGGAAAAGATATGCTTATAAAAAATAAGAAAAAATCGCAGTTAAAAGAATCTGATTTAACCAGTGAGTCGTTCTATAAAAAACGCCGTAATCTCATAAAAGGTATAGGGTTTGCTGCTTTATCTTTACCTTTGGCTAAAGCGGCAAGCTGTAAAGTGTTTGATCTTTTTGGTAATGATAAAAAGGTTGATGTTTTTGGTAATAATGTTGAGCTGGAAGAGGCGTCAGGTGCCTTTAAACGATCTCCTTTACAGTTTACTAAAAACACTAACTTCCAATCTTTAACCCCTTTAACCCCTGAAAGCAAAGTTATTGCCTATAATAATTTTTATGAATTTGGTGTAGGCAAGGGCGATCCAGCAGAATTTTCTCAACAATTCAAAGTAGATCCTTGGTCTTTAACAATTGATGGTTTAGTTGATAAACCGATTACTTTGAATTACGAAGATTTGTTGAAAACATTTGATATAGAAGAGCGTCTATACAGAATGCGTTGCGTTGAAGCTTGGTCAATGAATATCCCATGGTTGGGATTCACACTAGCTTCTTTATTAAAAAAAGCAGGCATCAAATCTAATGCTAAATTTGTACGGTTTGAGACTGTTTATGATCCTGAACAAATGCGTGGTCAACAATCTCGATTTATTGGCGGTAGCATAGACTTTCCATACGTCGAAGCACTTACTATTGCTGAGGCAATGAATCCATTAGTATTACTTTCAGTTGGTTTATATGGTAAAACACTAGCACCACAAAATGGCGCTCCTATTCGTCTTGTTGTGCCATGGAAGTATGGTTTTAAAAGTATTAAATCAATTGTAAAAATTACCCTTACAGATAAAGCACCAGTTAATACATGGCAAGCGCTTGGCCCTGATGAGTATGGTTTTTTTGCTAATGTAAATCCGCGTGTTGATCATCCACGTTGGAGTCAAGCAAGTGAACGTTTTATTGGTAATGGAAATGTTTTTCAACAAAAACGCCGACCTACTGCTATGTTTAATGGCTATGGTGAAGAAGTTGCTCATTTGTATAAGAATATCGACTTAACACGTTATTTTTAATGGCATCAATAATGACGAGTAAATTTAAAGGATTATTTTATGACTAAACTGCCGCCGGCAACGATTACTTTTATTAAATTGATTATTCATTTTATATCGATATGTACATTAACGTATTTGTACTTCTTAATTGATAGTAATCGGCTTGGGGCAGATCCAGTAAAAGAAATGATACATTTTTTAGGTAAAACAGGTTTAAACTTCCTAGTCATTACACTTGCTATTACACCTTTAAGTAAACGCCTCAAACAACCGTTATTAGGTTGTTTAAAAAGAGTATTAGGTTTGTATTCATTTGCTTGGATTAGCTTACACCTTACTGCTTTTCTTTGGTTAGAGTTAGACTGGCAAGTGAAGTTCTTATTTGACGAAGTAATTAAAAGACCTTATTTAACACTAGGAATGATAGCTTGGATTATTTTATTAATGTTAAGCATTACATCACTAAACGCAATTAAAAAAAGAATGAAGAAAAGCTGGTGTACTTTACATCGTTGGGTATACGCAGCCCTAGTATTAGGTGCAATACATTATTATTGGTCAGTAAAATCAGGTGTGATAGAACCAACTATTTATCTTGTTATCTGTATTGTTTTGTTGAATGAACGTCGTCATTATTTTAAATCATTATTAAAACCTTTTTTTAAATCGCGTAAAAAAATATCAACTTAAACAATTATCAACTTAAACAACGATGCTTTTTACATATATCCGTAAAAAGCATCTTTGTAAGAGCAAATATAGAGATAATTAAGAAACAAATTTAAGCTCGTTTTAATGCGAATATTTTTGCTATATTTTCTGCTACATTTGCTACATTGTCATGTGCTTCCGCAAAAGCTTGTTGTAATGTAATTGCTCCAGGCACTGCGGCAAATACAGCATCAATCCCACATCCATAAACAGCTTGATGATCTTTGCCTAAACTACCTGCAATACCAATCACTGGAATATCAAACTGTTTTGCTATTTTCGCAACGCCCATTGGTGTTTTACCATAAATAGTTTGGCTATCAATTCGACCTTCACCGGTAATCACTAAGTCAGTTTTATCCATATAGTGGTTAAGCTGAACGGCTTCTAAGACCAAGTCGATACCAGGCTTTAATGTGGCATTAGTAAATGCCATTAAAGCGGCACCCATACCTCCTGCTGCGCCTGCACCAGCTTGATTAAGAACATCGATATTAAATTGTTGCTTAATACAGTCACCGTAATGTTTTAAAGCATCATCTAATAACTGAATATCTTCCGGTGTCGCTCCTTTTTGAGGCCCGAATACATGGCTTGCACCATGGTTACCGCACAAAGGATTATCTACATCACAAGCGACGAGTATTTCACAATTGCTTAAACGCGCATCTAACCCATCAATATTAATTGATTTTATATGCTGTAAACCTGCACCATTAGCTACTATGTTTTGGTTATCTTTATCAAGAAAACTAACGCCTAGTGCGCTTAACATCCCGATACCGCCATCATTAGTAGCACTACCACCTAAACCAATAATTACTTTAGTCGCGCCATGGTCTAATGCGGCTTTTATCAACTCGCCGGTACCATAACTTGACGTTAGTTTAGGATCGCGTAAATGCTCTGGAATATGGTGAAGTCCACTGGCAGCTGCCATTTCTATTACTGCAGTATGGCTGCCATCACCTAGTCGCCCATAGAATGCATCAATACTTTCTGAAATAGGGCCTGTTACTTGTAAATTAAGTATTTCTCCCTGGGTTGCATCAACTAAGGATTGTACAGTGCCTTCTCCACCATCAGCGACAGGAATTAAGCAATAGGTCGCTTCTGGGAATACACGTTTAAAGCCGGTTTCGATAGCAATACAAACTTCTTTAGCCGTTAAACTTTCTTTAAATGAGTCGGGGGCGATAACTATTTTCATGTCTACCTCTATTTTATAGGAGTGATAAGCTTAATAAGTATACGCATATAATTGCTGTAATACCTTATTCTAATATTAGGAATTTTTATTAAAAGGTTTTTGAATTCGAAGGTGAGGTCATTAAAGATAGTTAATCGGTCTTTCTGGTATGTGTTTGTTATGTGAGGTTATCTGGGGAAGTTAGAAACAAAAAAGCCGTTAATACTCAATATTAGCGGCTTTTATAATTGCTTTAATAAGTTAGCTTATTAAGCTACTTGAATGGGTACATCTTTGCTTGTGCGGACAATGTTATTGTCTTTATCTAAATACACTAAGCTAGGTTTGTGACCTTCAATTTCATTAGCATCAAAACTTGCGTAAGTACAGATGATGACACGGTCACCAACGGCAGCTTGACGAGCTGCTGCACCATTTACTGAAATGATTTTTGAACCACGTTCACCTACGATTGCATAAGTTGAAAAGCGGTTACCGTTATCGATATTATAAATTTCGATTTGTTCGTATTCTAAAATACCTGATTGCTCAAGAAGGTCTTGATCGATTGCACATGAACCTTCGTAGTTTAATTCAGCGTGAGTTACGCGAGCTTGATGCAATTTACCTGTTAGCAGTGTCTTTTTCATACAGAACCTTTGATTCTAAAAATTTAAAATGAGTGTCTTTTCAGCAGGGCGACTATAAAGTAAAAACTTTATTGGCGCAAATTAACAACTAGGTTATCAATTAAGCGAGTCTCACCTAAGAAAGCGGCCATTAGTACCACAGCTTGTTTACTAGCTGCATTTAAAGGCGCTAATGTAATTGGGTCAACCACATGAATTTTATCAGTTTTAAAGCCTAACTGATCCAATGCTTGGCTGGCATCCATTATTGATTGTTTATAGTTTTCTAAATTTGATTGCACACTTTTACCTAGATTATTCATAACCTCTGCAAGTTTAGGGGCAATTAATTTTTCGTCTGCAGATAACTTTCCATTGCGAGAGCTCATCGCTAAGCCTGATGCTTCACGAACGGTAGCGACTGGAATGATGTTAATTGGCATTGCCAAGTCAGTTACCATTTGCTGAATAATACTCAGTTGCTGGAAGTCTTTTTCACCAAAACAAGCTACATCAGGTTGAACCAAGTTAAATAACTTAGTGACAATAGTGCTTACACCGCGAAAATGACCTGGGCGTAATTCACCTTCCAAACAATCAGACATACCGGGTACTTCAATAAATGTTTGTGCATTTAGCCCATTTGGGTAAATAACGTTTGCGCTAGGTGTAAATACGATATCAACGCCAGCTTGTTCAAGTTTGGCACAATCTTCAGCTAAGGTTTTTGGATAGTTATCCAAATCGCTTTGATTATTAAATTGCATTGGATTTACAAAAATACTGACAACTGAAATATCAGCATGTTGTTGACCTGCTTTAACTAATGTTAAATGGCCTTGATGTAAGTTACCCATGGTAGGGACAAAACTCACTTGTGCACCTTGCTGTTTAAGCTTTTTAATTTCACTGCGTAGTAGTGTTGGATCTTGAATTACTTGCATTACTAACTCTTAATAAAACGATTAATGACGACAATATTTCTGGTATTCGTGAATACAACTCGCTTTAGTAGAAGCTATGTTCAGAACCTGGGAAAATTTTATTTTCTACTTGTTCTTTATAGAGCTCAACAGCGCGACGAATATCACCCGTTTCTACTAAAAAGTTCTTAGAGAATTTAGGACAAAAACCTGCTGAAATACCAAAAGCATCATGCATTACTAATATTTGACCATCTGTTTCAGCGCCAGCACCAATGCCAATAACGGGGATATTTAATGCTTTAGTTACGCGTTCTGCTAATGCAACAGGTACACATTCAATCACTAATAATTGAATACCTGCTTTTTCTAATGCTAATGCATCTTCAATTAATTTATCAGCTTGTTCATCAGCACGACCTTGTACTTTGTAACCACCAAATACATTAACTGATTGAGGTGTTAAACCTAAATGACCGCAAACCGGAATGCCACGTTCAATTAACCCTTTTACTGATTCGCTTAACCAGGTGCCGCCTTCAAGTTTCACCATATTTGCACCTGAACGCATTAGCGTTGCTGCATTATTATAAGTTTGCTCGGGAGTGGAGTAAGACATGAAAGGTAAGTCAGCAATGATTAAAGACTTTTCTGTTGTGCTTGCAACAGCTGCTGTGTGATAAGCAATATGCTCTACAGTGACAGGTAATGTAGAGTCATGCCCTTGTAATACCATACCTAAAGAATCACCCACTAATAAAACTTGAATATCAGCTTGATCGAAAATAGCCGCAAAACTAGCATCATATGCGGTAATACAGGTGATTTTCTCTTGCTCTTGTTTCATTTTAGCTAAACGAGAAACGCTTATTTTAGCCATTATTGCTCCTAACTAGCAGTGTGATTTGACAGGTGAATGATTTTACTGCGCTAATGAATTAATTCAACCTGTAATAGCGGTCAAACCGTTTTTATCACAGTGTTTAAGCATTTCGATCAATGAAGTGCCATCGGGCATTTGTAGAGTAGGGGCTATTTCGAATAATGGATAGAGCACAAACTCTCGTTCTTTCATTCCATAGTGAGGAACCGTTAAACGATCATTATCAATCGCTTTATCACCATAAAGAATAATATCTAAATCTAATGTTCTGGGTCCCCAACGGTTTTCTTTACGTTCTCGCCCTTGTGCTTGCTCGATGGCTTGTAGCGCATCAAGCAATTCAATCGCTGATAATGTTGTGTCTATCTTGGCGATAGCATTAATATAATCAGGTTGATCCTGAGGGCCCATAGGCGCACTACAATATAAAGAAGAACAAGTGACAAGTGTTGTATCTTTTATATTGTTTAGTGCGGTAATGGCTTGTTTTGCTTGTTCAATCGGTTGTGCTTGGTTACTGCCAATTGCAATATAACTAATCATTGCTTTTACTCACGACAGGCTTACGTTTTGCTTTGTTATAGCGGCGTTTTTTCGCTGGTCTATCAGCATCAGGTTTGAACTCTTTTGCTTTATTAACATTGCTACGTGCATAATTATGCTCTGGTAACTTGTTATGTAATTGGTATTCTTCCCACCATGCTGTTAGCTCAGCGAGTTCACGGCTTTGTTCAACGCGGGCTCTTAATGCTAAGAAGTCAAAAGCGGCTCTAAATTTTTCATGCGCATAAACACGTTGAGCGCGTTTACCGCCAAAGCGAGGTAGACGATGCTGTAAAATCCAAATATCACGAATAGCAGCAGTAAAGCGTTTAGGAATGGCAATTGTTTTAACTTGAATCGTTAACACTTCATTCATTGCGAGCATAAATGCATCATGCAGCTCGATACCACTTTCAAAGCTCATTTCTTGTGCGCGTTGTTCAAGTGGGTACCATAACATCACGGCGTAAATATAAGCGGGAGTGACACGCTTACCTTCAGATATACGCTTGTCAGTATCCATTAATGCTTGTTCAATCATTTTAGTCGCTTTGTCATCTTCACCATCTTTAAATAAGATGGGGAATAACACTGCTAACAACTTGTATTCTTTTAATAGACGGTAAGTCGCTAAACCTTGACCTGACAATAATAGTTTAATGACTTCATCAAAATGTCGTGCTGCTGGTATATCTTGCAATAATGGCGCTAAACGGCGAATCGGTTCTGCACATTCATCACTGATTGATAAATCTAATTTAGCAGCAAAGCGGATTGCACGTAGCATACGAACAGGATCTTCACGGTAACGTACTTCAGGCTCACCAATTAAGGTTAAACGACGTTGCGCCAAGTCATCCATACCACCACAGAAGTCATACAGTGAGAAGTCTGCAATGTCGTAATACAATGCATTAACCGTAAAATCACGACGTTCCGCATCTTCTTCTAAAGAGCCGTAAACATTATCACGAAGCAACATGCCTTCTTGTGATTGTTTTACTTTTTGTTTGTCTTGCTCTGTTTCATCATGGTGGCCACGGAATGTAGCGACTTCGATAATTTCACGACCAAATAAAATATGTGCAAGACGGAAACGACGACCAATTAAGCGACAGTTTCTAAACAGTGCTTTTACTTCTTCAGGTGTTGCGTTTGTTGTGATATCAAAATCTTTTGGCTTTAAGCCTAATAATAAATCACGTACGCCACCACCAACCAATAAAGCGCGATAGCCTGCGTTATGTAAACGGTATAAAACCTTTAATGCATTTTCATCAATATCAGATCGAGAAATAGAGTGCTGTTCGCGTGGGATCTTATATTGATCTAACGAAATAGCAGCTTCTGTCGTTTTTTTCTTTTGAAATACTTTTTTTACGAGTTTGCTTAAGCGTTTAATAGCTTTATCCTCTGCATCTATTTAGATGGAATTAGTCTGAAAAATGATGCGCTTATTTTATGTGCGCTAATTATTAAAAACAAATTAAATTTATGTCTCTTAACGTTGTCTATTATTTAATACTATAAAGGACGTGATTCATATTTGAATCTCTAATTGTTTCGGTACGTTATCTAATGACCAATATTCTGTTGCCCATTTTAAAATTTCACTGCATGTATTTAGCGCCATATTATCTGGAACAGGGTGCCCTAAAAAAGCTAATACCCGTTTTAAGGTGGGTACTGGGTCTTGTTTATTAACGGCAACAGCATGGTTTTGTTTAGATAACTTAACCCCTGGCTCCGTTACTGCTAATGGAAGATGCACATAGTTTGGAATATCTGCATTCAATAGTTGATACAAACTTATCTGCTTGCCGGTGGTACTGATTAAGTCAGCCCCTCTCACAACTTCCGTAATACCCTGCTGAATATCATCAACGACGACGGCTAAGTTATAGGCATATAAACCATCTTTTCGTTTAATGATAAAGTCATCGTCAATCTGAGTGGAGTCTAATACCACTCTACCTTGTAACTTATCTTCAAAGTGTGTTGTCTTATTGATAATTGATAATAAATTAATACGCAGCGCATTACCCATCATTACGTTATTTTTATCACGACACTGGCCTTGGTAATAGCCACCTTGTTGTTTAATCATTTTACGAGTGCAACAACAGGCATAACATAAGTTACGTTTACTAAGCTCTTTTAACACGGCTTCATAGTATTCGCTTTGTTGATGTTGGTAAATCACCTTTTCATCCCATTGCAAACCATAAGCTTGTAATGTTTCAAGGATATCTTCACTGGCGCCTGCAATTTCTCGAGGAGGGTCGATATCCTCAATACGAACTTGCCAAATACCTTGTTGAGATTTTGCCTGTAAATAGCTACCCACTGCCGCAACCAAAGAACCAAAATGTAATGATCCTGATGGTGACGGAGCAAATCGACCTATATAAGGTTTATTCTCTTTTAACGGCAACTTACTTCCTACAATCTTACTTTTTGCATAAACAAAAACGGTTAGCAAATGCTAACCGTTTTTCAGTTTGTTTAATCGCTTGGATTAACCAATACTTTGTTTTTCTTTTATTTCAGCTAGTGTTTTACAATCGATACATAAGTCGGCAGTAGGGCGAGCCTCTAAACGACGAATACCAATTTCTACACCACAAGATTCACAAAAACCAAAATCATCTTCTTCGATTTTCTTTAATGTTTTAGAAATTTTCTTAATTAAACGACGTTCGCGATCGCGAGCACGTAATTCTAAGCTAAATTCTTCTTCTTGTGTTGCACGGTCAACAGGATCAGGGAAATTTGATGCTTCATCTTTCATGTGATCAACAGTACGGTCAACTTCTTCACGTAATTGAGTGGTCCAAGCCGTAAGAATATTAGTAAAGTGTTCACGTTGCGCTTTACCCATATACTCTTCGCCAGATTTCTCTTGGTATGGCTCTACTCCAGCAATTGCTAAAATACCGAGTGTTTTTTTGCTTTTAATAGCAGGCATAAATTTTCCTTCTTCCGATGCTGAATAAAATCTTTAAACGCATCAAAACGGTGATAAATATAAACAATAGGTCGAACAAACTTTGCTAACATAGAGGCATCAGTTTTTTTTCGGCGCTATCTATAGCAAGTATTGTTTGTAAAGTCAAATAAAGTGTTACTAATTGTAAACTTATGATCTTGTTTTTGTGCTATGTATTGTGTTTTCAACAATCTTGTTTTATTCACTGTATTTCTTTTATCTATTTATTTTTTAAGGGTTGTTGCATCAATGTTACCTATTCAAGCTGTGTTGCCTGAGCTTAAACAACAACTTTCACTTTGTTCACAGGTTATTCTTCAAGCACCTCCAGGGGCGGGGAAATCGACTTACTTACCGTTAATGCTATTAAAAGAAAAATGGTTTACTGGTAAAATTATTATGTTGGAACCGAGAAGGTTAGCGGCGCGTAATATTGCACATTATCTTGCCAAACAATTAGGGCAACCTGTTGGACAGCAAATTGGTTATCGTTTACGTGGTGAAGCTAAAGTAAGCGCAGAAACACAATTAGAAATTGTCACTGAAGGCATATTAATTCGTTTACTGCAAAATGATCCTGAATTAACGGGGATTGATTTAGTTATTTTCGATGAGTTTCATGAACGCAATTTACAGGCAGATTTAGGCTTAGCCTTATGTCTTGATACGCAAGGCAGTTTGCGTGAAAACTTATCTTTATTGATTATGTCTGCAACCTTAGATAATCAATCACTCCAACAGCACCTTCCTGACGCGGCTTATGTAAGTTGTGATGGAAGAAGTTTCCCTATTAAATATATTTATCAACCTGTGCTTGGTCGTGGGCTCAATACGGATAAGCACAAAGCATTGGTGTCTTTAGTTGAAACCGCTTATCAAGAACAAAAAGGCAATATATTAGTCTTTGTAGCGGGAGTCAGAGATATTTTACAATGTTGTCGTGACTTACAACAATGGATTAATACACATAAGCTACCTGTTTTATTAGCACCTCTCTATGGAAAACTCAGTTTAGATGAACAGCAATTAGCGATTCAACCGCCTCTACCTAATATACGGAAAATAGTGGTTTCTACCAATATCGCAGAAACCAGTTTAACCATTGATGGTATTACTGTTGTGGTTGATTCTGGTGTCGAAAATACTTTTAAATTTCAAGCTCAAACAGGTTTTGGTAAATTAAAAAGTCAAACCATCAGTGAAGCAAGTGCAATTCAACGAGCTGGACGATCAGGGCGACTAAGTGCCGGTACTTGTTACCGCTTATGGGCTAAAGATAAACGGCTGGCAGCACAGAGCGAAGTCCCTATCTTGCAAAGTGAGTTAACGTCATTAATGTTAGAAATATGTGCCTGGGGCGTCACTGACCCGAGTCAACTGCCTTTTTTAACTCAGCCCCATGAAAAAAATGTGCAAGTCGCCAAACAACTATTGCAAAGTATTGATGCTATTGATGAGCGTGGCCGTTGCACTGCACATGGTGAAAAAATTATTGAGTTTGCCGTTACGCCACGATTAGGGCACATGGTGATTAAAGCACAAACCTTAGCCAAAACATTAGATGAGCCGAATCTGGTTGCTTTAGCTTGCTTATTAACTGCCTTTTTAGAAGGAAATGAAAAAAGTAGTGATGATATTATTGCCGAGCTCAATTCAATTTCATACTCAGTAAAAACACAATATCAAGCGTTATTAAGAAAGTGTAAGGTCAACGCGCCAAGTATTGTACCAGTGCAATACTGTGGCTTGTTATTAGCTATTGCGTTTCCTGACCGTATTGCTTTTAGTCGCGGGCATAGCCAGCAACATGATTATTTACTCAGTAACGGGGCTGGAGCATGTTTAGCGAACCATTCAATGCTGCTCAACGAAAAAATGCTGGTGGTTGCTGATTTAGGGCTTTCAGAACAGAAATCGAATAGTCTTATTTTTAAAGCTTGTGCGATTGATTTAGAAGAGATCAAAAAATACCTCCCACATTATATACAATCTACCGATTACCTTTGTTGGTCATTAAAAGAAAATAAGTTAATCGCTGAACAACGAACAATGCTAGGTAAAATTACCCTTAATAAAGCACCATTAGCTCAAGTCAGTAAACAACAAAAACTGAAAGCCTTGTTAAATGGATTGCGTCAAGCAGGTTTATCTATGTTGTATTGGAGTGAAGTGAATAAAGCCTTGTTAACTCGTTTACGTTATGCTTCTTTACAATATGAGCAAACAGGTATTATCGATTCAGTTGATTACAGTGAAAGCATTTTATTGGCCGAACTAGAAACGTGGTTAGCGCCTTTTTGTATTGGCATTACACAACCAGAACAATTTAAAAAAATCGATTTAAAAGCCGCACTGTTATCGCGCCTTAATTGGCAGCAGCAACAGACATTTGAGGCGCATTTTCCATTAACTATTTCTGTGCCAACAGGATCGGCAATAAAATTAGCGTATCGAGAACAACAAAATCCGTTGTTGTCAGTTAAAATGCAGGAATTATATGGGCAAGCTCAAACCCCCTGTATTTTTGAAGGACGAATTAGTATTCAATTAGCGTTGTTATCGCCAGCCATGAAACCGTTGCAAGTAACACAGAATTTAAGTTCATTTTGGTCTGGTGCATATAAAGAAGTACAAAAAGAGATGAAAGGGCGGTATCCCAAGCACTTTTGGCCTGATGATCCAGCAAACGCAATTGCAACGCGTAAAACAAAAAAACATTTATCCAAATGATGATATGAAAACCTAAACAACGTAGGATCGGTTCTTCGCTATGCAACTCTCATTTTAAAAAGCTAGCGTTAATAAGAATCTACCGTTCAATCTCTATCTTTTAAAAAATTGAGTTAAATAAACCTGTTATGGCAAAAGCACCTAAAAAAGAAAGTACTAAAGCGACTCCTAAAGCTAAACCTAAAGAGAGCACTAAAAGAAGTGCCACTAAAAATCCTAAAACAGTACGTAAAACGACAGATGGTAAAGCGAAAAAAACAAATAAAAAATCCAATAAAAAGACCTTGAAACAACGTATTTTAAGGTCTATCTGGTCGTTTATTTGGAAAGCAAGTTTAGCGTTTATTGCCTTTATTGTTATTTCAGGAATTTATTTCGATAAAAAAATATCCAATCGATTAGATGGTTCCACTTGGACATTGCCTGCCACTTTATACGCGCGTCCATTATCATTAGAAGTGGGGTTACCTTTAACTAAAAGCGCCTTGGTGAGTGAGCTTAAATTGCTCAATTACCGCGCTGTAAGGTCAATTGAAAGTGCGGGACAATTCGCAGTTAAAGGCGAAGAGGTCATTATCTATCGTCGTGCTTTTAATTTTCCTGAACGGTCTGAGCCTGCTGCATTAGTGCGAGTTAACTTTGACGCTCAAGGGGTTAGTGCTTTAAAAAATCAACAGCAAGTTAATATAAATGGGTTTCGTTTAGAGCCTTTATTGTTAGATAGGCTTAATAGCAAACAAATCCAAGATCGGGTTTTTGTACCCTTTGAGAAAATTCCTGATTTGTTTGTTAATACCTTAATTTTAATGGAAGACCGTGATTTTTATCATCATCAAGGTGTTTCTCCTTTTGCCATTTTAAGAGCATTTATTGTTAACTTTAAAGCAGGCCATACGGTGCAAGGAGGCAGTACTTTAACGCAACAACTTGCGAAAAACCTATTCTTAACACAAGAGCGAAGTTTATGGCGTAAATTTCAAGAAGCTTACATGGCGGTGTTGATTGACCATAAATACAGTAAAGACAAAATATTAGAAGCTTACTTGAATGAAGTTTATCTTGCGCAGAATGGCGCCACAGGCATTTATGGTATTAGTTTAGCGAGTAGCTTTTATTTTGCTCGTCCTATTGATGAGTTACGCATTGAGCAAATAGCATTAATGGTCGCAATTATAAAAGGGCCTTCTTATTATAATCCTCGTCGTAATCCCAAGCGTGCAATGGCTCGTAGAGACTTAGTATTACGCCTGATGCTTGAACATCATTATATTAGTACTGCACAATATAAAATTGCAGTGAAAAGCGATCTTAACCTAAGCAATGTAAAAGCATTGAATAATCGTGCAAACCCAGCATTTGTGAGTTTGTTGAACCGAGAGTTAACCAGTAATGTGCCTGCTAGTATTCGTAAGCAAAGTGGGCTATCAATATTTACGTCGATCTCTCCTCTTGCACAAAAGAATGCTGAAACGGCCATTCAAAATGGTATTGCCAAAGTACAGAAAAAAGATCAGCATGACTTACAAGGTGCAATGGTGATCACTGACCGTCAATATGCAGAAATACGCGCATTGGTATCCGGTAAAGACGTTAAATTTAGTGGTTTTAATCGTGCGTTAGATGCAAGCCGTCCTATTGGTTCGTTGGTTAAGCCCCCGGTTTATTTAACCGCATTAGATAACGGCTATAAACTGTCTGATATTTTGAATGACAAAGAAATAGTACTTAAAAATAGTACAGGCCAACGTTGGAGACCTAAGAATTACGACCGAAAATTCCGTGGTGAAGTGACCTTAGAACAAGCGCTCGTTAAATCCTTAAATGTACCGACGGTTAACTTAGGGATGACAATCGGTTTGGATAATGTCATCGATAGTTTGCATAAAATGGGGATAGATGAAAAAATACGTGCTTACCCGTCATTGGTGCTAGGCAGTGTCTCGTTATCACCATTTCAAGTGGCGCAAATGTACCAACCGATCGGCATGCGTGGAGTGTATAAACCGTTAACCATGATACGCACCATCGTTTCAAGTGATGGCGTTCCTTTATATCAGCGTAGTCCTGCTGCACGTCAAATATTCTCGCCTGATTCTGTCTCACAACTTTCTATTGCATTACATAAAGTGACAACAGAAGGGACGGCTCGTAGTTTACGTTGGCGTAATCCAGGACAATATTTTGCAGGTAAAACTGGGACTACTAATAATTTGAATGATAGTTGGTTCGTCGGCTATGACTCAGATGAAGTGGTGACGACTTGGGTCGGAAAAGATAATAACAAAAGTGCAGAATTAACCGGCAGTAGTGGAGCATTGGTTTTATTCTCCGGTTACATGAAAGAAAAAATAGGAAAATAGCGTGCAGCAATTAACATCCATTAGTAATTTTGAACAACTTGAAAATGCTTTTATAGAAAACAAAAGTTGGGATAAACAATATCGATTAATTATTCAACTGGGTAAGTTATTAGACAGCCTACCGGAGTTATTAAAAAGTGAAGCTAACCAAGTAAAAGGTTGTGAAAGCTTAGCGTGGTTAGTTATTTCTGAACAAAATGGTCATTATGATTTTGCCATGGACAGCGATACTCGCGTTGTAAAAGGATTAATGAAAATTGTCTCATTGATTTTTCAAGGTAAAACAAAACAACAAATTCAGCAAATAGATTGCAATGAACTATTTAAGCGATTAGGGCTACTAAGTCATTTAAGTCCGTCACGTGCGAATGGTCTATTTGCCATTATTCATAACATTAAAGGAGTCAATCACATTGACTAATATTCGATTTTTAATCATCTTTACTAGCTTGTTTTTTTTGTTAACAAAACCAGCTTTTTCCATTACGACTGTAGATAAAACAACAAACGAACATACTATTTCAGAACAATCTGAAGTGACTACAACAGGCACGAAGGCTAGCGCTAAAAGAGACGAGGCCTCTTTTGTAAAAGAAAATCCTAATCAACAATTTATTTACGCAGTTAACTATAAAGGCATTTCAATCGGTGAAATGAAGCAAGAGTACCGTTGGAAGGGGAAAGATGTAGCGGTTAACTCTGTGGCTGATTTTTCTTTTTTATTGTTTTCATTTGGCGGCAGTCAACAATCTGATATTTACTGGAATGAATTGCAGCAAATATTTTTAAGTCGTTCTTTTTACCGTGAAAGCATTGGGTTTAGTACTGTTAATATGACTGCTAAATTTGATGAGACAGGGCATCATTCGCAAATTGTTAATAATGGTGATAAGTCTGAATACACTAGTGAAGAAGGGCCGATAGTTGATTTTAATACTATTAACTTACAGATCAGTGAAGGTTTAAAAGTAGGTAAAACTGACTTTGAGTTTTATATGCAAACGTCTGATGATATTGCACATTACTTTTTCCAAGTAAAAGGGAAAGAGATGATTAAAACCAAATTTGGTGAAGTTGAAGCTTACCGTGTTCAACAGGTAAGGAAAAAAGATCGTACTTTTATTGCGTGGTTTGCTCCTCGATTCGACCATCAAATGGTTAAGTTTGAATACGAAAGAAAAGTGTTAGATATCAATGGTGAATTAATCAAATATAACACTGAATTTTAAGGTTATTACACGTGAATAAAAAACTTAACACGGCTAAAAATGCTGCAAATGTTAAAATAGGTAAGGGCGCCTTACACCCACGCAACAAACATGTTGGGCAATATGACTTTCCAACTTTAATTGCGGCATGCCCAGAGTTAGCGCCTTATGTTATTAATAATCCTAGGGGCGATTTCACAATCAACTTTAGTGACGCTCAGTCTGTGTTGCTATTAAACAAAGCGTTATTAGCACACTTTTATAATATTAGTTTTTGGCAAATACCGCCTGGTTACCTGTGTCCGCCGATCCCTGGACGCGTTGATTATATTCATTATATTGCTGACTTATTAAGTGAGTCATTTAATGGCAACATACCAGCGGGAAGCCAAATTAAAGGACTTGATATTGGTTGTGGTGCAAACTGTATTTATCCTATCTTAGGAAGCCGTAGCTATGATTGGTCTTTCGTGGGAAGTGATATTGACGCGATAGCAGTAAAAACAGCTTCACTATTAGTGAGTGCAAATAAAAATATCAGTAAAAAAATCATTATTCGTCAGCAAAAAAACGCACAACATATATTGTCTGGCATAGTAAAAAAAGGCGATCGCTTTGCTTTTACTATGTGTAATCCTCCGTTTCATTCTTCAATGGAGGAAGCTTCTGCAGGGAGTTTGTTAAAACAGAAGAATCTCAGTAAAAAGTCTAAAGTGGCCAATACTGTTAATAAAGATGCCTCAACGCCTACTTTAAACTTTGCAGGGCAAGCACATGAACTTAGCTGTGCTGGTGGAGAGATTGCTTTTGTTAAGCAAATGGCGATAGAAAGCTTATTAGTTAAAAATAACGTTTGTTGGTTTACGTGCTTACTGTCAAAGAGTGAAAATGTGAGTCCCCTTAAAAAATTGTTAGAAAAGCAAAATACACAACAAGTAAAAGTAATTGAAATGTCGCAAGGGCACAAAATTAGTCGTTTCATTGCATGGACTTATTTAGATGTTGAACAGCAAAAAGCATTTTTTGCTTAAAGCTTAAACTTGAAGACGGCTTTTCATACGCTTTTCAGGTATTGCTATTATCTCAACGGAGTTGTTCGTTAAAAATGAAGCATTATTTAGTGTATTGGTTAGCAGTCTTAAATATTATTAAATCTCATCATGAAAATAGAAACCGTCATTAATCTGAATAGAGCTTAATGATTAACCTTTACGTGTTTTTTATTACTTTTCATATTGTCTATTTACAACATAGAGGGTAACTCATGCTAGCTGCTACTATTGTAGAGTTTAATGTTATCAAGGGATGAAATATGAGCTTTGTAAGCTGTAGATAGCGACGACAGAGTTAATGCATCAACACACTTTTTGTCTAAGCTCTGCACTCTAGGTTCAAGGCTACATTGCCCTGAAATGGGAAGTTTATCGTTTATGCTCAATAGCTAAGTTTAAGAGTTTATGAGCATGATTTAAAGAATCTCAGAGAAAGAACAAGGTCGATACTTAAGGTAGGTAAACTTACAGCTTTACATAAGTTAAATATCGCAACCAATTTATTAAAGTCATCAACCTAGCTTTGTAATTACTTAATATTCTAAAGTAGTCGTTTTACTGCTAAATAATAGATACAAAAAAGCCGAACAAATTTTGTTCGGCTTTTTAATGGTTAAGTACTTAGTGCTAACTTAACTGATTTATTCTTTTCGAATAAAGCTTAACGTTCACCGATAGGCAATATAGTACGGCCATATTGTTCGTTAATAACTTCAGCCATTGCTAAGTAAATTGCGCTTAAACCACAAATGATACCTTCGTATCCTGCAATATGACCGATCAATTCATTACCAGTAAAGTCACGAATAGCGAGTAAAAAGAATAATACAGTTAAACTACCAAAGATAAACTGCAGCACTCGGTTGCCACGTAATGTACCAATAAACATGAAGGCTGTGAAAATGCCCCACATGACTAAGTACCATGCCATAAATGCATGAGGTGTTGCTTGAGTTGGACCTTCATCAAGACCTAACTGTGGAAATAACAGCAATGCAACTAAGCTGATCCAGAAAAAGCCATATGAAGTAAAGGCTGTTAATCCGAATGTATTTCCTTTTTTAAATTCTAAAATACCAGCAATAACTTGTGCGATGCCGCCGTAGCATAAACCCATTGCAAGAATCATTGCACTAATTGGGAAAAAGCCAGCATTGTGGATGTTTAATAGAACCGTTGTCATTCCAAAACCCATTAGTCCTAACGGGGCTGGATTGGCGTAATTAATTGATTGTGACACGTCATTTACCTTTTTGTATTATTTATTAAATTAAAATCGCGCGCACGATACCATGAAGCCATTTTTTGTAAAGGGAATCCGTACTCCCTCTTGTTTTTAGTCAATTTAAAGTATTAAATTAAAAAAAATACAGCAATAAATTAAAAAAAATGATCTATATTTTGTTTTTTCATAAAAAATGAAAATTAATCGTTTGTACATTTTAAAGCATTGGTGCAAAGTTAACGTTTGTATAGATTTTATTAACTCATTCAACAAACTAGGTACAATACATAATGAACCCGCTAAATTATAATGAAACTTGCTAATGACAGTACCTACTCTATCAATAAGAAACTTACATAAATCCTTCGCCGATAACCAAGTATTAAAAGGGATAGACTTAGAAGCTCACAAAGGTGATGTTATTTCTATTCTTGGTGCGTCGGGTTCAGGAAAAAGTACTTTATTACGTTGTGTTAACCTATTGGAAACGCCTACGTCTGGTGATATTTTAGTTAATGGTGAATTAATTAAAATGAAATCGGATAAAAAACGTGGTGCGATACCTGAATCGAATAAACAAGTAGAGCGTATTCGTAGCCGTTTAGCGATGGTCTTTCAAAGCTTTAATTTATGGTCACATTTATCTGTGCTTGAAAATGTTATTGAAGCTCCTGTGCATGTACTTGGTGTGCCAAAGAAAGAAGCTATTGTTAAAGCTGAAGCCTTATTACAGCGCGTTGGTTTATACGAACGTAAAGACTATTATCCTGGACAGCTTTCTGGTGGGCAACAACAACGAGTTGCGATTGCACGTGCATTGGCTGTTGAACCTGAGGTTATGTTGTTTGATGAACCAACATCTGCATTAGATCCGGAGTTGGTAGGTGAAGTTTTAGCTGTGATGCGTGACTTAGCTAAAGAAGGGCGCACCATGTTAGTGGTGACACATGAAATGGCTTTTGCCAGAGACGTCTCCAATAAAGTATTATTTTTACATCAAGGTTTAGTGGAAGAACAAGGAAAGCCGGAAGATATTTTTACAAACCCTTCTTCGGAACGTTTTAAACAATTTATATCAACCGTTTATTAATTCATTTATATTAAAACGATTGTCATAGTCAGTGACAAAATAATTTATATCTAAATAAAACAGTTATCTATCATAAAATAAGGAAATACCATGAAAAAACTTAGTCTGCTAATCGCATTATTTGCATTCTCATTTAATGTTGCACATGCAAAAGAATGGAAAGAAATACGTATCGGTGTTGAAGGTGCATACCCTCCGTTTAGTAAAACAGAAGAAGACGGTAGTATTACAGGTTTTGATATCGATATCGCGAATGCGTTATGTGCTGAGTTAGAAGCTAAATGTACATTAGTTAAACAAGATTGGGATGGCATCATTCCGGCTCTATTAGGCCGTAAATTTGATGCAATTATTGCAACAATGGATATTACTGAAGAGCGCCAAAAGAAAGTGGCATTTACTAAAAAATATCAACATATCCCAGCTCGTTTTGTCGCTATAAAAGGCGTAGCGTACGAAGCAACTGAAGCATTTATGGAAGGTAAAAAAATTGGTGTTCAGCGTGCAACAACAATGGATTTATATATTTCGGATAACTTCCCTTCTGCAAAAATTAAACGTTACGGTTCTGCTGATGAAGCATACTTAGACTTAAAAGCAGATCGTCTTGACTACGTAATGGCTGACTCTGCAGCAATTGCTGATGGTCTATTAGCTAAAGATGGCGGCGATAAGTTTGAGTTTGTTGGCCCTAAACTAAACGACCCTAAGTGGTTTGGTTACGGTGCAGGTATTGCAATTCGTAAACAAGATAAAGACTTAGTTGAGCAGTTAAACAAAGCAATTGACGCTATCCGTGCAGACGGTACGTACAAAACTATCCAAGATAAATACTTCACTTTCGATGTATACGGTCAAGAATAAGCGTTGTTATTGTTAATTTCTATTAACAAGCGTTGTTAAAACAGAAAGGGTGACAACAACTTTTAATTTTTTATAGGTTGTTTCATCCTTTTTTATTATGCCTAACGAATGATTATAACGGGCATTAATTAAAAAGAAGTTTATATGTTTTCTTTATATGGTTACCAAGATATTTTTTTAGAAGGAGCATGGTTAACACTGCAAGTGGCCTTGTTATCCCTAGTACTTTCTGTCGCATTGGGTTTGTTAGCTGCTTTAGCTAAGCTATCTCATTCAACAATTTTGACGAGTATCGCGACGCTATACACTACTATTATTCGCGGTATCCCTGATTTAATTTTAATGTTACTAATCTTTTTTGGTGGGCAATTGCTTATCAATGATATGAGTTATAACCTTAATGAATGGTTAAATGAAACGATCACAGGTTATTACCCTAACCATGAGTGGACCGCTTATTTACCAGAATATATTGATATTAGCCCTTATTTTGCTGGTATTGTTACCATTGGTTTTATTTTTGGGGCCTATATGGCGGAAACTTTTCGAGGCGCTATTTTATCCGTTGATAAAGGTCAATTAGAAGCGGCTACAGCTTACGGTATGAATAAATACAAACGTTTCTTTCGTGTTATGTTTCCACAAATGATGCGCCATGCATTACCTGGTTTAGGTAATAACTGGTTGGTTTTATTAAAAACAACGGCATTAGTGTCGATTATAGGTTTGCAAGATATGGTAAAGATTGCCGGTGACGCATCGGGATCAACACAAAAACCATTTACCTTTTACTTGGTTGTTGCATTAATTTTCTTATTTTATACCGCTGTTTCTACTACTGCTCTTAAATGGGCAGAACGTAAATACAGTATACAAACGAGGTAAATATGGATTTTTCAATTATTCTTAATGAATACCAATTTTACCTTGAAGGTTTATGGACAACGACATGGTTAGTCGCGCTGTCATTATTAATTGGGTTAGTAATTGCAATACCTGCGGGTGTTTTACGTAGCCATCAAAATTGGTTAATTAAAGGGCCTATTTGGGCTTACATGTATTTCTTCCGCGGCTCGCCGTTATTAGTGCAATTATTCTTAATTTATTATGGCGTAGCGCAGTTTGATTCATTGCGTGAAAGCTGGTTATGGTATTACTTTCAAGAAGCTTGGTTCTGTGCTTTATTGGCCTTTTCATTAAATACAGGTGCTTATACTGCTGAAATCGTACGTGGTGTGATCAATACGATGCCTAAAGGTGAATTAGAAGCCGCAAAAGCTTATGGAATGAGCCCTTGGCAGATACTGAAACGCATTACCTTACCTAATTCATTAAAACGTGCCTTGCCTGCATACAGTAATGAAATTATTTTTATGATTCACGGTAGTGCTATTGCTGGTGTTGTAACTATAGTTGATATTACAGGCGCTGCTAGAGTCGTTAATGCTCGTTATTATGCGCCCTTTGAAGCTTATTTAGCCGCGGGCGTTTTATATATGTGTTTAACTTTCTCTGTTATTTACCTATTTAAGTTATGGGAAAAAAGCTATCAACATCAATAGTCGACTGTTGATAGTTTTGTTCAAAGTCAATCGTGATTAAAAACAATAAAGGTGCTGTTAATTTTATCGCAGTACCTTTATTAATAAAATTGTGAGATGACGAGATCCAAATTATTCATTAGACTGCTTATTAACTAACCTCAGTTCTGTATAAGCAAAGCGATACAACCCCGCCATTTCCAAGGGGATCTGCGTTAAATTATATCTCAATAACCTGTTATGGCTTCAATAATTCACCTTGAACTACGCAAATGATTAATTAAATAACTCTATTCATCGAACACGCCTATTCATCAAATAATCTTATTAACCAACTCATTCAACTTACTAGCCAGCCAAATTAGTCTCTTTAAGTATTTCGTTGTTTAATAGTTTTCTTGTATTGTTTTTATTCGGTCTGATCTCATTACTCATTAATTTCGTATTATTTAAATCATTGATCATATTATTTTTTAATGCACTGGGAGTATTCGCCATCAATAAAATTAACCCTAAAAAACTGCTTCGTAGTAAATGGACGGCAGTTAAATCTATTAACAAAGAGAAGCACTTTTTAATTACAGAAGTCGATTTTGACGAGGATGGAGGTGTAATTTTGTGTTTATTAGAAGCGATCATTTCACGTCGAACAACAGATATTAATTGGCATGATTTAAAAGACACTGAACAATGGTTACAAGGTTGGAAGTAACACATATTATTTCTTAAGGTTGTTATTAGTAAGACGATTTATAATTAAAGTTATTCATTATATTCTAACTTGGCATTAAAAACGTTATTCTAAAGTTATTTATTTAGAAAACAGAACGGCTGTTTTATAACTCGTTTAACTGTGTTTTGTAAGCCGACAAACTTAATGATCTTGGAGTCACATGGAACAATTTATACCGGCAAAAGGCCTTTCTAACAAGCATTTACAATCTATATTGTCTAGTGCTGGCCCACGTAAGTTCTTTGAGAAACGTCGTAGTGCTGAGTTGCTAACATCTTCCCAATCAGAAGTGATTACCACTCCTCAAGGTGTAAAACTACTTGGCTCACTTTCAAAAACTAAAGCTGCACGTAAAGGGGTAGCAATTCTTTTACACGGCTGGGAAGGGTGCTCTGAATCTTTGTATATGTTATCTAATGGTCAAAAGTTATTAGATGATGGTTACGATGTATTTCGTTTAAATTTTAGAGATCATGGTGGCACCCAGCATTTAAATAAAGATCTTTTTAATTCAATGCGTTTAGAAGAAATCGTAGAAGCAGTAAAATTCTTATGTCAAAAATATGGTGGTCCACATAATCTACTGTGCGGGTATTCTTTAGGTGGAAATTTTTGTTTACGCGTTGCTAACTTAGCCAAAGAACACAATATAAAGCTGGATCAAGCCATTGCAGTTTGTCCTTTATTAGATCCACCTACGACAATGAATGAATTAAATAATGGCTTTTTTATTTATGAAAAGTATTTTGTTAAACGATGGAAAAGCTCTTTATTTAAAAAGCTAAAACACCATAATCATTTCACTTATGGCGACCAACTTAAAAAGCTAAAAACATTAGATGAAATGAATGAATTTTTTGTTATTGGACATACTGATTTTACTAGCACGCAAGAATATTTTGAAGGTTATTCGATTCTCGGAAATGGTTTAAGTAAACTTGCTATTCCTACCACCATCATAACCTCTTTAGATGATCCTATGATTCCAGCTAAACAGTTAAATGATCTATTTTCTTCTGAATGGTTAACTATTGATTTACAGAAAAATGGCGGACATTGCGCATTTATCCAAAATTGGAAGTTAGAAAGTTGGGCGAGTGAACGAGTGGTTTATTTAGCGAATAAACAATATCAGAAATGTTTATCGCTTTAATTTTATCTTTAGCGGTCGCTTTATATTTTTCTCTCGTTTCGTTCCTTTCTTTATAATTAAAGCAATTGATTTTTATGATGTTTTAATGGAAAAAATGAATGCTATTTACCCTTATACTTTTTTAAGCCACTTTCACTATAGCGTTTAAGACACTTTAATGTGAACTTGGTTGATGGCTAAGCAATACTTTATTACATGCTATGTTATTAAGCTTAATGAGCAAAAATTACAAAGTATCTTTTATTTTTATAACCACATATTTTGTGTATGGAAAGTATCTGCTCTATTTTTTAGCCATTGTGTCGATCTAGATCTCACTTTGTTGCCTATTTACTAAATACACTGATTTTACTTTTTAAATATACACCTTTCATTTTCAGCCTGATCAGCACAACTCGTGTTACTAAAGCAGACTAAACAGATGAATCATTTAAGGTGTTCGATTTCATTGTTGCTAATTGAGTGAGCGCTGCGATTAACTTATAAATTAAGTATTTAAATAAACTAACTTGTGGCAGTGTGGCTGCCTTTTGAAAAGGAAAATATTATGTCTGATGTATTTCATTTAGGATTAACTAAAGCGATGTTAGATGGTGCAACGTTAGCGATTGTACCGGGCGATCCTGAGCGTGTTAAGCGCATTGCTGAATTAATGGATAATGCGACGTTTTTAGCAAGTCATCGCGAATATACTATTTATCTTGCGTACATCGATGCTAAAGCCGTGGTGGTTTGCTCAACGGGTATTGGTGGTCCATCAACGTCTATTGCAGTGGAAGAGCTTGCACAATTAGGTGTTCGTACTTTCTTACGTATTGGTACGACTGGTGCCATTCAACCGCATGTGAATGTGGGTGATGTGATTGTGGCACAAGCATCGGTTCGTTTAGATGGAGCAAGTTTACATTTTGCACCGTTGGAATATCCTGCAGTTGCTGATTTTAATGCGACCACGGCGATGGTTGCTGCTTGTCGTGATGCAAATATTGAACCTCATGTCGGGATCACTGCATCAAGTGATACTTTTTATCCGGGACAAGAGCGCTATGATACGGTTTCTGGGCGTGTTATTCGTCAGTTAAAAGGTTCGATGCAAGAGTGGCAAGAACTTGGCGTACTAAATTATGAGATGGAGTCATCTACCCTATTTACTATGTGTGCATCGCAAGGATGGGCAGCCGCTTGTGTTGCTGGGGTTATTGTTAACCGCACGCAGCAAGAGATTCCAGACGAAGCAACCATGAAAAAAACAGAGTCTCAAGCGATATCAATCGTTGTTGCTGCCGCTAAAAAATTATTAAAATAAAAAAATTAGCTATTAAAGTTCTGAGCTATAAAAACAGGGAATATAAAATGAAAAAAAATTACTTTAGCGAATTAAAAGTGTTATTAGATAACAGCTCTGCACCTTACTCAGGTTTTAATGTAGCTTCTGTTGTTGTCTGTAAAGATGGACGAGAGTTTAAAGGTGTTAATGTAGAATCTGCGGCTTACCCAACAACTATTTGTGCAGAACGTAACGCTATTTTCACTGCTGTCGCAGAAGGCATAAGTAAAGGTGATATACAAGAAGTGCATATTGCAGCTCGTAACGCAGATAAACTGTTAGTAACTGCACATCCGTGTGGTTCGTGCCGTCAAGTGATCGCAGAGCAATCAATGAATGATTGTTTAGTTTATAGCTACGAATCAGAGTCTGTATATACACAGAACTCGATTGCCGATTTATTGCCTTTTGCTTTTTTAGGGGCTGAGCTTTAAAGCTTAAGAACCTTAGTTAGAAGCATAGGAGCAGTCGTATTCGTCTTATGTTTCTAGCTTCTAACCCTTATTGCATGTATTAGACCTTAAGCTTGACCAATTAAAAACACGTTAGGTTGTCCGTACTGTTATTTTCCTATATTGATCCAATACTCAATCGGTGTAATCACTCAAATAAATAGCTTCGTTTAACAGTTCACTTGCGGTTAACGGTGCGTCTATTAAACCAAATGACATTGCAGCTGTTTTATTTCTGTAAACCTCACAAAAATTAAATAACACACGATGAACCTCTGAAAAGTTAGCAATAGTATTAAAACTATTTAAACTTTTATTCAAATTTTGTTCTAAATAAGTGTAATAACGATTTAAATGCTCGGTATCATTTAAGCTAAAAGGCGTATCATTCTTTAAGCTATTAGTAATAGAAGAATAAGCGCCGAGTTCAAAGCTAAACCAACGATCTCCCCACCAACCTATTTTTTTATTGTTAAGTGTTTCTTGGTTATTCAAAAAGGGCAAATAATAATAAACATCTGCAGTACCGGTCTTAATTTCAGGGTAAGCGGACATCACTGCTGCTGCTCGAATACTACTTTCTAATTCGATGTAATAGCTATAACGCTGGGCTTTTTGAATAAAAGCTCTTAATAATGAAAAGTGTACATAAACGAGCTTATTGGGATACAGCAAGTTGCAATGATTAATGGCTTTTATCTCTCCAATTAATAATTTTTCAAAGTGCTTACGATATAAAGTCTGCTGATAATGTTGTTTAATTTCATTTTCGACGTTGTTAGCATGAGTATCTTTAATGATCGTATCTTCGCAGGTGTTGTAAATATCTTGGTCAAGTAACTTTTGTTTGGTTAGGTTATTGGTTTGTAATAAAATATAACCGCTACCGGCTTCTCCGCTGAGCAGCGTATAGAAGCCACGTTTATGATGTAAATGCAGCACTTTACCTTCAGTTTGTAATGCAATGTATTTGCGCTCCATCACATCTTGTTCTTTTAAACGACTATAATTAGTCAATAAAAGTGATAATTTTTCAAGGTAGAAGTAATAAAGCCGTGCAGATAACCCTGTTTTTCTAATGGCAACATTGATATCTAAATTATCAATAATCGTTTCTAATACTGCTCTAATCGCATCAATATTCTTGTGTTTACCTAAGCTATATATGCGATTGCAATTTGTGCACTTTAAGCGTTGTGTTCCTGCGCCTGTAAAACCATGTAATTTTGCGCCATTTTTTTCGTTAAAAAAGAAGTATTGATAACAGTATTTACAGTGAGTAATTTTTCTGGCGAAATGAAAAGCAAGTTTTTCTTTTTGGATATTTTCAATTAATTCGTTATTGATCCAGGGCGGATTGCTCCCACAGGCTTTACATTCAACTGAAAGGTAGCCTAAACGTCTACTTTTATAAACATAGTCTTCGCTTCCATTTACACCAAAATTTTTGCAACTTATTGTTTTGCAACAATTAAAGTCATATCTCATATCAAACATAATGTTCACCTCTTAAGTGCCACTTTAGCATAAACAACATATTTTGTTAGTACCAGTAAATGCAAAGATTCCAATGTTAAATCTAGTGATCTAGATCTCATTTTAAGATGGTTCGAATCCCTAGAATTTGTTAATAACGAAATGGCAAGAAAGAAAGAGTCAAGAAAAATGTTGGTGTTGTTTACAGATAGATTTTAGAGATGTTGGACAGTTTTTCAACCTTATCTTTATCAAGTGAATAATATAACCAGGCATTTTTTGAATTTTTTAGGGATTATTGAGGTTGATTTGGTTTAACCACCTAGCAACGTCAACTTATCCCTTTTTTTATCGTCACAATCTCTTTTACAAAAAGATGAGATGCCTTCTAAGTTGTTTCAGCTTGTTAAGGATTAATAGAGTGAAAGGAAATAAATATGCAGAATAAATTAGAGCAGTTACGCAAAGTAACAACCGTTGTTGCAGATACCGGTGATATTGAAGCAATTAAACAATATCAACCTGAGGATGCAACAACTAATCCATCACTTATCTTAAAAGCGGCAACTATCGAAGCTTATGCACCACTAATTGAAAATGCTATCGATTATGCAAAAAATCAAAGCACAGGAAAGCAACAACAAGTAGAAATCGCTTGTGACATGTTAGCTGTCAATATTGGTAAAGAGATTTTAAAAACAATACCAGGGCGTATTTCTACCGAAGTTGATGCACGTCTTTCTTATGACACCGATGCAAGCTTAGCGAAAGCACGTCAACTGATAAAAATGTATAACGATGCAGGAATAAACAATGATCGTATCTTAATCAAGCTAGCAGCTACTTGGAATGGTATTCAGGCCGCTAAAGTGCTTGAAAAAGAGGGGATTAACTGTAATCTCACGCTGCTTTTTTCATTCGCTCAAGCACAGGCTTGTGCTGAAGCCAATGTGTTTTTAATTTCGCCATTTGTTGGCCGCATTATGGATTGGTATAAAGCGAAGCAGGGAACAGACTTTTCTGCTGCTGAAGACCCAGGTGTATTGTCTGTAAGTAAAATTTACGACTACTACAAAGCACATGGTTACAAAACGGTTGTGATGGGCGCAAGTTTCAGAAATATCGGTGAAATTTTAGAGCTTGCTGGTTGTGACCGGTTAACGATTAGCCCACAATTATTACAAGAGCTAAGTGAGACAGAAGGGCAGGTTGAAACCAAATTATTTTCTGATGTCGATGTAAAAGCAGCCCCAGCACCGTTAACGGAAGCTGAGTTTTTATGGGCTCATCATCAAGACCCGATGGCCATTGAAAAATTAGCGGAAGGTATTCGCAATTTTGCCATCGATCAAAATAAATTAGAAACCATGATTATGGAAAAATTATAGTCATTGTTTAAGAAATTTGGTTTGTTAAGGAAATAACAAACCAACCAATATTCGAATATCTCGGATTATACATGCCTGGGTTGGCCAGGATATTAGATGAAGATGACTGTTGGGTTATTCTTCAGTCAAATTGACATAAATGAAATGGAGTACAAATATGCAAATCATCATGGGTTTAGTGGGGATTATTTCCTTACTGTTAATTGCTTTTATTTTTTCTAAGCATAAAAAATCAATTAACTACCGTACTGTTGGTGGTGCTTTCGCGATACAAGCAATTATACCTGCTTTTGTTATATTTACTCCGTGGGGCGCGTCATTTCTACAGGGTATTTCAGCTGCTGTTCAAGGTGTAATTAATAGTGCCAACGCCGGTGTTAGCTTCCTATTTGGTGGTTTAGTCTCTGGTAAAATGTTTGAAGTATTTGGCGGTGGCGGTTTTGTCTTTGCTTTTAAAGTACTCCCTATCATTATCTTCTTTGCGTCATTCATGGCTGTACTGTATTACCTAGGTATTATGCAATTCATTATCAAAATATTTGGTGGTGCATTACAAAAATTGTTAGGTACTAGTCGTACTGAATCAATGTCTGCAGCTGCTAACGTATTTGTTGGTCAAACTGAAGCGCCATTAGTCGTTAAACCTTACATCAAACATATGACTCGCTCTGAGTTATTTGCTGTTATGTGTGGTGGTTTAGCTTCGGTAGCCGGTTCTGTATTAGTAGGGTATGCATCGCTAGGTGTTAGTCTTGAATACTTAATCGCAGCTTCTTTCATGGCAGCACCTGGTGGCCTATTAATGGCAAAAATACTAGAGCCAGAAACTGAAACGACTAAAGAGCTGTCTGCTGATGAATTAGCTGCCGATGGTGACGAAGATAAGCCTGTTAATGTTATCGATGCCGCGGCGTCAGGTGCTTCTTCAGGTCTTAAATTAGCGTTAAATGTAGGTGCAATGTTAATTGCGTTCATCGCATTAATTGCTTTAATTAATACTATCTTAGGTTCATTTGGTGATGTTATTGGTATTCAAGCATTAACATTGGAACAAATTTTAGGTTACTTATTTGCACCAATCGCTTTCTTAATTGGTATCCCATGGTCTGAAGCCGTTGTAGCAGGTAGTCTTTTAGGCCAAAAGCTAGTAGTGAATGAGTTTGTTGCTTACATCAACTTCATGGGTGTTAAAGATGCGTTAAGTGAACATTCTCAAGTCATTATCACTGTTGCTTTATGTGGTTTTGCTAACCTATCTTCGATGGCTATTTTATTAGGTGGTCTAGGTGTATTAGCCCCGTCACGTCGCCCTGATATTGCTCGTTTAGGTTTGAAAGCGGTAATGGCTGGTACATTATCTAACTTAATGAGTGCAACATTAGTCGGTATCTTCTTTGCACTAAGTATTGCATAGCGTTATATAGGCAATAGCTAAAAATATTGAGGCGCTCGTAAAGAGCCCTCAATAATACTTTCTTTTAGGTTTTAGCATTTACGTTTCTCGCTATAAACATAAATGCTAAACCCTAATTATTGAAACTTAAGTACTGGCATTGATAGTACTAACACTTAAATACTGACCCTTAAGTTGTTCGTGTTAAGTGCTGATTTTAAGTCTTTAATATTTAAGTGGTTAATATTAACTAACAATGAAATCAAAGGATTTTTAAAATGAGTGATTTACAACAAGCATCGCGACAAGCAATTCATTTGATGGATTTAACTACGCTTAATGATAACGATACAGACCAAAAAGTCATTGAATTATGTCAGCAAGCAAATAGCGCTGCAGGCTATACCGCCGCTGTTTGTATTTACCCTCGCTTTATTCCTATCGCGCGTAAAACACTAAAAGCACAAGATACAGCCGATATTAAAATCGCAACAGTGACCAATTTCCCACACGGTAATGATGATATTGAAATCGCTGTCGCAGAGACTAAAGCCGCTGTTGCTTATGGTGCAGACGAAGTTGATTTAGTGTTCCCATACCGTGCACTGATTGCTGGTAATGCAGTTGTTGGTGAAGAAATGGTTAAAGCTTGCCGTGAAGTCTGTGGTAAAGCAGTAACATTAAAAGTGATCATTGAAACGGGTGAATTGAAAACATCTGAACTGATTGAACAAGCAAGTTTAATCTGTATTGAAGCGGGTGCCGACTTTATTAAAACATCAACCGGTAAAGTACCTGTTAATGCAACATTAGAAGCAACTGAAGTGATGATTAGCACAATTAAGAAGTCGGGCAAAAACGTTGGTTTTAAAGCCGCTGGTGGTGTGAAAGATGCACAGACAGCAAATGATTATATGCAGCTTGCCCGTGACATTATGGGCGATGACTGGGTTAATGCCGAACATTTCCGTTTTGGCGCTTCAAGTTTGTTAGCAAGCTTATTATCAGAGCTTAATTTAGCTGACAAACCTGTTGAGACAGGAGGTTACTAATGAAACGTACTATTTTTTTATTACTTGATTCTTTAGGCATTGGCGCAAGTCACGATGCTGAAAAATTTGAAGGTAGCTTAGCAGACGGCACCGTTTTCAATGATGTTGGTGCTAATACTTTTGGTAGCATTGCAAAACTTTGTGCTGCCGGCGAAGCTGATATTGGTCGTAAAGGACCTTTGTTTATTCCTAACCTAACTAAGTTAGGGTTAGCACATGCTTGCCAAGGTAGTTCAGGCGAGTTCCCACAGGGGCTAGATGAATCTATCGTACCCATCTCAGCTTATGGACATGCGCAAGAAATTTCTACTGGTAAAGACACACCAAGTGGACACTGGGAAATAACCGGTGCACCTGTATTGTATGAATGGGGCTATTTTAAATCTAAGCAAAATAGCTTTCCGCAAGAATTATTGGATGCGATTGTTGAGCGTTCTGGCATTTCCGGTTATTTAGGAAACTGTCATTCATCAGGCACAGTCATTTTAGACGAGCTTGGTGAAGAGCACATTAAAACAGGCAAACCTATTTTCTATACATCAAGCGACAGTGTTTTTCAGATTGCTTGTCATGAAGAAACGTATGGTTTAGAGCGCTTGTATGAACTGTGTGAAATCGCGCGTGAATTATTAGAGCCTTACAATATTGGCCGTGTCATTGCACGTCCATTCTCAGGTGATAGAGCGGGTGAGTTTGCTCGTACTGGTAATCGTCATGATTACTCAGTATTACCTCCATCAAAAACCCTACTTGACCGCATGAAAGACAGCGGTGGTGAAGTGGTTAGTATCGGTAAAATCTCTGACATATTTGCAGCGCAAGGTATTACGCAAGCCATTAAAGCGAATGGTCTTGAAGCATTATTTGATGCAACGTTACAGTCGTTAAAAGAGGCGAAAAAAGAAATCATTATTTTTACAAACTTTGTAAATTTTGATGCTGATTTTGGTCATCGACGCAACGTGGCAGGCTATGCCGCTGCACTTGAATATTTTGATACACGTTTGCCGGAAATGCTTGAGTTAATGGATAAAGATGACTTATTAGTATTATCGGCGGATCACGGATGTGATCCTACATGGCCTGGTTCTGACCATACTCGTGAACATATTCCGGTTATTTTCTACGGAGAAAGTGTCCCAGCAGGTTCGGTAGGACTTCGCGATACGTTTGCTGATATCGGTCAAACCATTGCGGAATACCACCAGTTACCTGATCTTGAATACGGTAAAAGTATTTTTAAATAAAATTTTGGAGAAATAAAGATGGCAACACCACATATTAACGCAGTCGATGGCGCATTTGCAGAAACAGTATTAATGCCTGGCGACCCACTACGCGCAAAGTACATTGCAGACAACTTTTTAGAAGATGTAGTGCAAGTAACTGATGTACGTAACATGTTAGGTTTTACTGGTACTTACAAAGGTAAGAAAATATCAGTAATGGGAAGTGGTATGGGCATTCCTTCTTGCTCAATTTATGCAACGGAACTGATTAAAGATTACGGCGTTAAAAGTATTATCCGTGTAGGTAGTTGTGGTGCTGTTAGTCCTGATATCAAAGTGCGTGATGTGATCATCGGTATGGGGGCTTCTACAGACTCAAAAGCAAACCGCATTCGTTTTGCTAACCATGATTTCGCGGCTATCGCGAGTTACGAGCTATTAGAAAAAGCAGTTAATGCAGCTCGTGCACACGGTATTAAAGCACAAGTAGGGAATATCTTTTCTGCTGATACTTTCTACACACCTGAGCCAGAAGTATTCGACACACTAGAAAAATACAATATTTTAGGTGTAGAAATGGAAGCTGCTGGTTTATATGGCGTTGCTGCTGAGTACGGCGCAAAAGCATTATGTATTTTAACCGTATCGGATCATATCCGCACTGGTGAACAACTATCTTCTGATGAGCGTCAAACGAGCTTTAATGAGATGGTACTAATCGCACTTGATTCTGTAGTTGCAGAATAAAGAGGTGTGAAAAAAGACCTGACTTTGAAGTTGATTTTATAGCGTAAATGTCAGGCATTTTGTATTCACTACATAGTGTGCGCGACAGTGAATGCAAAATTTTATTATTGAGCTTTGGAAACACTTTAGTATTAAAAATTATCATTTAGCATTTTTTACTTTTAAAAAGGAATTTAACAATGAAAAAAACATTACTAGCGCTTGGATTAGCAGCTGCCATGCCTACATTTGCAGCCGATTACACGGACGGTGACACGCACAAGAATGACTACAAATGGATGCAAGGTAACTTAATGTATTCTATCGATGAAGCTCCGCGTATTAAAGGTGCTGATGAAAACGGCCATGATTATTTTGAACTTGAGTTTGGTGGTCGTTCTGGCGTACTAGATTTCTATGGTTACGTTGATTTTTTCAATCTAACAAGTAGTGAAAACTCAGATAAAGGTAACGGTACTAGTAGAGTCTTTGCAAAACTTGCTCCTCGCCTTTCTCTAGATGGTATTACCGGTAAAGATTTATCATTTGGCCCAATTCAAGAAGTTTATCTTGCGACATTGTTTAATATTGGTGGTGGTTCAATTGCAACTGAAGCTGATGGTGACGGGGATTTATATAACGCATTTGTCGGTGTTGGGTCTGATGTGAGCGTGCCATGGTTAGGTAAAGTCGGATTAAATGCTTATGCACTTTACGATGTAAACAATAAAGACTGGAATGGATATCAAATATCAGCAAATTGGTTTAAACCTTTTTACTTCTTCGAGAATGGTTCATTCTTCGCTTACCAAGGTTACTTTGATTACCAATTTGCTTTAAAAGATGAGTACTCTACTTCAAGTAATGGTGGAGCTTGGTTTAACGGTATTTACTGGCATTCAGATCGTTTTTCATTAGGTTACGGTCTTAAAGCTTATAAAGATGTTTACGGTATCAAAGATGGTGTTAACTTTGGTTTTGGCGAGTTCGAGTCAACTGGCGTCAGTCATTATTTTGCTGCCATTTATAAGTTCTAATAAATAATGCCTTTGCTTAATTTTATTAAGTAAATGTTGTTATTGCCTGCAGCATAATGTCTGTGTTGCAGGTATTCTCCTCTTCCCTCATTACGTCCTAAGTTATTTGTAAATATTAACTATTCACAAATCATTTAGTGATATCTAACTATCTCTTTATTATCGGAATTTGTATATGATCCTAGTCCCCCAAGAAATCATCCGCCATAAACGTGATGGAAAAATTTTAACTAACCAAGAAATTAACTTCTTCATACAAGGTATTACTGACAATAGCATCAGTGAAAGCCAAATCGCTGCCTTTGCGATGGCTATCTATTTTCAAGATATGAATATGGATGAACGAGTCGCTTTAGCATCTGCAATGCGTAATTCCGGTGAAGTCCTAGATTGGTCTTCATTGAACTTAAATGGGCCTATCGTAGATAAACACTCAACCGGTGGCGTAGGCGATGTTACTTCTTTAATGCTCGGTCCAATGGTTGCTGCTTGTGGTGGTTATGTACCGATGATCTCTGGTCGTGGCTTAGGCCATACGGGAGGCACACTAGATAAGTTAGATGCTATCCCTGGTTATCAAACCACAGTAACTAACCAACATTTTAGAGACGTAGTCAAAACCACAGGTGTAGCGATTATTGGACAAAGCGCAAACTTAGCGCCTGCTGATAAACGTTTTTACGCAACGCGAGACATTACCGCAACGGTTGAATCCATTCCATTGATTACTGCTTCTATTTTATCAAAAAAACTAGCGGCTGGATTAGATGCGTTAGTCATGGATGTCAAAGCTGGTAGCGGTGCTTTTATGCCCACCTATGAGCAATCACAACAACTTGCTAATAGCATTGTTGCCGTCGCAAATGGTGCTGGCTGTAAAACCTCTGCTTTAATTACTAATATGGATCAAGTACTAGCAAGTAGTGCGGGTAACGCTGTTGAAGTAAGAGAAGCGGTTCAATTCTTAACCGGTGAGTACGTTAATCCAAGATTACATGAAGTCACTATGTCACTTTGTGCTGAAATGTTGGTATCAGCAAATCTAGCTGAGAATACACAACAAGCACATATTAAGTTACAAGCTGTATTGGATAACGGTAAAGCTGCTGAGCTATTTGGGAAAATGGTATCAGGTCTTGGTGGTCCAACTGATTTCGTTGAAAATTACGATGATCATTTGGTTAAGTCTGCCATTATTCGACCTATCTACAGCACACAAAGTGGTTATGTCAGTGCAATTGATGCGCGCGAGGTTGGTATGTCTGTAGTCAATATGGGCGGCGGACGTCGTGTTGCAACTGATGGTATCGACTTTGCGGTAGGCTTAAGCGAGTTGATTAGTATTGGCGATAAAATAGATGCACAAACACCTATTGCGATGGTGCATGCTCAAACAGAACAACAATTTATGGAAACGCAAAAGAATGTATTAAATGCGATCCAGTGTGAAGATAAAAAAGTGGCTGTTGAACCGCAAGTATACGAAGTTATTCGCGCTAACAGTGTTTAGTATTAAAAGTAGTACTAGACTATAGCTAGTTGTATCCAGTACACAAAAGTACATTCAGTGAGTTATAACCCGTTAAGTGATAACTCACTAAGCTATATCCTTATTATTCGAATCTAGGATTAAAAATAAGCCCGTTTTCTACTTTTAATTAAAATGTTTCTGGCAATGAATAAAAAGTTAAAGTTAAATGATAAACTGCTAATAACAACATATTATGTTAACTAACTTAAAATATTTTTTAAATTTAGATTTATTAAAGGTTTGCCAGTAACAAAAAATAACCACACTCTTTATACTAGTTGAATTCAAGCTACCTTATTTTGTAACCTCGGAAATTGCATTTTAAGGTGGCTTGAGTTCCATTAGGGTTTCAATACAAAGGAATAAAAAATGATCACTAAAAATCTACCTCTAACTGATATACATCGACATTTAGATGGCAATATTCGTATTGAAACTATTTTACAATTAGGCCAGAAGTTTAACCTAACATTACCCGCAACAAGTATTGATGCATTGCGTCCCTTTGTTCAAGTAGTTGAAACACAACCTGACTTAATGGCTTTCTTATCTAAATTAGATTGGGGTGTTGCTGTATTAGGTGATTTAGATGCTTGTTATCAAGTAGCATATGAAAATGTCGAAGATGCTAAAAACGCACTGATTGATTATACCGAATTACGTTTTTCTCCTTACTATATGGCAATGAAGCATAATTTACCTGTCCAAGGTGTTGTTGAAGCTGTTGTTGCTGGTGTGGCAACAGGTAGCCGAGACTTTAATGTTAAAACAAATTTGATTGGAATAATGAGCCGTACTTTCGGTACTGAAGCCTGCCAATTAGAGTTAGATGGCTTATTAAGCCAAAAAGATAAATTAGTCGCGATTGATTTGGCGGGTGATGAACTAGGTCAACCAGGTGACCAATTTGTTAACCACTTCAAACAAGTACGTGATGCAGGTTTACGCGTTACTGTGCATGCAGGTGAAGCAGCAGGCGCTGAAAGTATATGGCAGGCAATTCACTCATTAGGTGCTGAGCGTATTGGTCACGGTGTAAAAGCAATCGAAGATCTTAAATTAATGGATTATCTTGTAGCAAACAATATTGGTATTGAGTCTTGCATTACTTCGAATATACAAACCAGTACCATTGCTGATATTACCCAACACCCTATTAATACATTCTTAAACCACGGTGTGATGGCATCACTTAATACTGATGACCCAGCAGTAGAAGGGATTGAGTTACCTTTCGAGTACGAAGTTGCCGCGCCTAAAGCAGGTTTGTCTCTTGAGCAAATAAAACAAGCACAAATTAATGGCTTAGACATCGCATTCTTATCAGCAGCTGAGAAACAAGCTTTGCGTGATATTGCAGCGAAACGTTAAGCCTTTCGCTTTTAATATTGAGCTAAATATAAGCATGGTTAATGTGTTAACCATGCTTATATTTTAAAGTTGCTTTTAATGTTTATAGCCATGTGTTTTTGTGGCATCAGCCTTTAATAACTATTTTTCAGGTAATGTATTCGCAAATAAAGCTTTTGATATCATGTCTTTAACCTTAGCCTGTTTATCCGTCTCAAAATAAACATAACAACAGCCCCTGAGTTGGTTATCTAGGCTCCAATAACTGTCATCTCCCAAAACTTGATCAATACTCATCATAAACTTATTTTTTAGTCATATTTTTTCTGGCTCATATCGATTTTCCATTGCCTGCTCATAACAATTTAACATATCAATCATGGTCGATAAATTGTTCAATGACTGCTCGATCGTAACCCTTTGAGGCTAAATTAAGTTGCAAAGTATACGGATCTTTAGCATCTGTTTTCCCTTGCTGATCAACCTGCAAAAGTTCGACAAGTTTACCATGTTGCATAACCGCAATTTGTTCACACATGTAGGATACGACTGCCAAATCGTGACTCACTAATATGTAAGTCAAAGATAATTCTTCGCGTAATTGATTCAATAAATTGAGAATCTCAGCCTGTATGGAAACATCGAGTGCAGAGGTCGGTTCATCAAGTAATAAAATTTTAGGTTCTAAAATTAAAGCACGAGCAATTGCAACACGTTGACGTTGCCCACCAGATAACTGATGTGGATAACGAAATCGAAATTTATTGGGAAGGGCGACCTGTTCCATCACTTTTGCAATACGTTGTTCGGTGTTTTTAAAACCATGAATAGCAAGTGGTTCTGCGAGTATTTTGTCGATGGTATGGCGAGGGTGAAGCGATGCATAAGGATCTTGGAATACCATCTGTACTTTTTTATAAAAAGCTTTACTACGAGCACTTTGTAATGACTCTCCCTCCAGTAACATTTGTCCATCACAATGCGTATTCAACCCGGCAAGGGCACGTAAAATTGTTGACTTTCCTGAGCCTGATTCACCAACTAATCCAAAAGACTGTTGAGCGGGAACGGTAAAAGAAACATGATCGACGGCTTTTACTAATTCGTCACCGCTACCGAAATGAATCGATAAATCATTGATTGTGATGGCGGGTATTTTAGGGTCGGTCATATTAATTTACCTTGTGCATTTAAAGTTCCATCCAACCAACTATCTTGGCGTTGCAGTGTCGCTATAGGTTGCCCCTTAATTGCATTATTTGGTAGGCAAGAAAGTAGACCTTTGGCATAAGGGTGTTGTGCTTGGTCGAGTTTGCTGGCTTCAAGTTCCTCTACAATTCTTCCTGCATACATGACCAATATACGATCGCAAAAACTGGCAACTAAGGGCAAGTCGTGTGAGATTAAAATAAGTCCCATACCACGCTCTTTGACTAGGTCATCCATAATCGCTAATACTTGTAATTGTACGGTTACATCGAGTGCTGATGTCGGCTCATCGGCAATTAACAGATCAGGGCTGGACAGTAACATCATGGCAATCATAATACGTTGTCCCATGCCTCCGGATACTTCGTGAGGGTAGGTATTAAAAACTCGTTGTGGATTTCGAATACGAACAGCTTCAAGCATTTCAATGCAGCGTGATATCGCTTGTTTCTTAGATACTTTCATTTGAATTTGGCAGGCTTCAATCATTTGTTTACCGACGGTCATTACTGGATTGAGTGAGTATTTAGGATCTTGCATCACCATCGAAATACGTTTACCACGGATTTTTCGGTAATCTCGTGTGGACAAACTTTGTAAATCTACGCCATCAAAAATCAGTTTTTCTGCAGTGACATTACCCGGACTCAATCCTAGTATGGCGCGACCCGTTTGTGATTTTCCTGAACCAGACTCACCCACAATGGCTATTTTTTCATGGCCCATTTTAAAGGAAATATCGCGTACCGCATGAACAGAGCCATGTACCGAGGGAAATTCAACATTGAGATTTTTTACTTCTAATAAGTGATCATTATTATTATCGATATAAGTCATTAATGCTGGCCTCCTGATTTAGGATCTAATACATCTCGTAGCCCATCACCAAGTAGGTTAAAGCCTAGTGCCACGGTAAAAATAGCAAGACCAGGAAAAGTCGCTAACCACCAGTAACTAAGAATATAATCACGACCTTCAGCAATCATAGCGCCCCATTCAGGCGTTGGTGGCTGTGCTCCTAGACCAAGAAAGCCTAAACCAGCTGCTGTTAAAATAATACCTGCCATATCTAAGGTCACACGGACAATTAATGATGAGAGGCAAAGCGGCATAATATGGCCTGAAATTAATCGCCAATGACCTGCGCCTTGCAATTTTGCCGCTGCGAGATAATCGGTATTACGAATCGTTAATGTCTCGGCTCTGGCTAGTCGTGCATAAGCGGGCCAAGAGGTGATTGCAATAGCAAAAATAGCCGATTCTAAACCTCGACCTAGTGCAGCTGCCAGCGCCAATGCGAGTACTAACTTAGGAAAAGCAAGAAATACATCGGTAATGCGCATTAATAAAACATCCACCCAGCCACCAAAATAACCAGAAACAGTACCAATTATAAAGCCTAATATAGGGGCGGTGAAAATAACTAAGGCTACGATAACCAGCGTTATGCGGCTACCAATAATAATGCGACTAAACACATCGTTAGCTTGCCCATCTGTTCCAAACCAATGTTCAGCAGAGGGAGGCAGAAAACGAGATGCTTTAAGTGCATCTCCGGTGAGACCGCTTGTAATACCTTCATGAGCGATATATGGGGCAAATAGCGCCATTAATAACAACGCAAGTACAATCACAAAACCAATCATAGCGAGTGGATTATGATAAAAGCGAAGCCAGCCTAAATAGCCACGACCAAACGCTGCCTGTGTTCTTGAATCTGGGTTTTCGGCTAACAGCCAACCTTTTAACTCAGTCATTTTTAACAAACCTTGTTAGCACTTCTGGATGAGAAATGATTAGTGATATAGAGATTTATTTTGCTCTGGGATCGAATACTTTATAGAGCAAATCAGAGGTTAAATTTAATAATATGAACACTAAACCGACGACAATCGTTCCGCCAAGTACTGCATTCATATCAGCCGCAAGTAAGGCGTCAGTAATGTAGCGACCTAAGCCCGGCCAAGAAAATACAATTTCAGTTAACACCGAACCTTCGAGTAAAGAAGCATAGGTGAGAGCAATAACCGTGATTAAAGGCACCCAAGCATTACCAAGTGCATGTTTCCATATAATAGCGGTTTCAGAAACGCCTTTTACACGTGCAGTAATGACATACTCTTGATTGAGTTGGCCCAACATAAAAGAGCGCGTCATTCGGCTAAGGTAGGCAATACTGTAATAGGACAGTAAAGAAGCGGGCAGAATAATATGGGCAAAGGCATCTTTAAAAGCCTCCCAATCTCGAGCCAATAAAGTATCGATTAACACCATATTAGTCACTTTTGGAAGCGTATATTCATACATCACGCTAAGTCGACCTTCAGGCGCGGCTACCCAATCTAAATGCTGATAAAAAACAACAATGGCTATCATTGCTAGCCAAAATATCGGGGCACTATGTCCAATCAAACCAAATATTCGCACCAAATTATCTTGCCATTTATTTTGATTAACGGCTGCGATGACCCCCATTGGAATACCAATTAACATACCAAACATAGTGGCAAGAGTAGCCAGTTCTAAGGTTGCTGGAAAATAGTTAAGAATGTCATCGGTGACTAAGTTTGCAGTACGAACAGAGGTACCTAAATCACCGTGTAATACATCGTTAAGGTAGTAGAAAAACTGCGTGATAATGGGTTTGTCGAGCCCCATTTCAATATAAGTCGCCTGATAGAGTGCTTCAGGTGCTTTATCACCGAGCACTGCAATAACGGGATCCGTTGGCATCATTCGGCCAATCACAAAGGTGAGTAATAATAAACCGAAGAAAGTCATGGCCAACATACTGAAAAAGTGAACGAATGGTTTGGCTTTTTTAGTATAAAAAGAAGTAAAGGCAGCTAGATAACCGCCTTTTGATAATGAACTTCCCATTATTTTTTCACAACATCTTTGTAAGAGTTACTATCGAAGGATGGACCTAATACAAATCCATCGATGTTAGCACGTACACCAGCAACTTCTTGTTCTTGCATAACAAAAGCGAAAGGTGCTGTTTGTTGATGTTCCTTTTGAATCGCTAAATACATTGCTGCACGTTTATCTGCATCACGTTCCACTAGTGCTGCAAGCGTAGCCTTAGTCATTTGCTCAGGAGCATAAGCGTTACGCCAAGCGACGGGTTTAGATTTAGCATCATCGCTATTATCTAAGTTTTTAGCAAAAGTATCTGCATTGGTATGCGGGTCTTGATAATCCGGGCCCCATGTACCAAAGAATAGTTGATGTTTACGTGCACGGTATACCGTTAGAACCTGTTTACCATCCATAGGAATCAATTTAACGTTAATACCCACTTTAGCGAAGGTTGTTTGGATTGATTTTGCCGTATCAACACGAATAGGGCTATTTCGAACGATTAACTCAACGTCGAAACCATCAGAGTAACCAGCTTCAGCTAATAATCCTTTTGCTTTTTCAATATCTAATGAGAAAGGCTGATCTTCTAATGCACCAAGGAAACCTTTAGGTAGGAATGCTTGTTGTATTTGACCACGTCCATCCCAAACTGTATCAGCCAATCCTTTGTAATCGATTAAGTATTTAAGCGCTTGCTGTACTTTAGGTTTGGCTAAGATAGGATCTTTCATATTCATTGAAAGGTAATAAAGTGTCCCTTTACCTTTTTTAATTAATTTAATGTTTTTGCTATCTGCGACACTTTTTAACTGTTCAGTTTCAAGATTACGAGCAATATCAATATCGCCTTTCTCAAGTAGTAATTGTTGAACGGAAGATTCACCAATATGACGAAGAAACACATTTTTCATTGCAGGAACACCATCCCAGTAATTTTGGTTAGCACTCAATACAACAATTTCAGACGGTTTCCACTGCTCTACTTTAAAAGGACCAGAACCTGCGTAATGAGTACGCAACCAAGCAAGTCCCATGTCACCATCGACTTCATGTTTCATGACTTCTTCTTTATCAACAACTGAAGCAATGGTGGCCGTTAAACAGTATAAAACGAAAGTAGGGGCGTAGGCTTTATCGGTTTCAAATACGAGTGTATTTGCGTCAATGGCTTTGACTTTATCTTTTACATTGGTTTCATTAAGACCAAATTGGGTCAATATAAAGCCAGGCGCTTTATTAAGAATAACGGCACGTTGCAATGAGAAGGCCGCATCTTCTGCAGTCATTTCATTACCAGAAGCGAATTTAATCCCTTTACGTATTTTAAAGGTAAAAGTTTTACCATCTTCGCTGATTGTCCAACTTTCAGCTGCTTGACCAAATATTTTTGAGACATCATTCGGATCATAACTAATTAAACGGTCGTAAGTATTACCTATCACTTCAGAACCTGAAAATTCAAAGGCTTCTGCACTATCTAAAGTAATAATGTCATCGAATTGCCAACCGACAACCAATGAATCTTTGGGTGTTGCTGCAGATACTGATCCTGTAGAAAGTGCAAGGGCTAAACCAGTTGCTCCCGCTAGATGACGTGCTTTTTTAAAAAGTGACTTCATATTGTAATCTCCATATTTCCTGACGGTGAGGTCAGGGATTTATTTCCAATGTATTGTTAACACCAAACTTTTTGGGCTAAGGTGTTCATATTTTTTCCATAGATAGCAGCGATATCAGATTGCTTGTAACCGCGCTTTTCAAGTAGTACTGACATTTCTAAAAAACGTTCTGGTGGGGCGAATAAAAGATTTAAAAATCCATTCTTAGATTTATTGTAACCATGTTCAGGTGGCCACCAAAGGTTAGTCTCTAAACCTTCTGGTCCATCATCTAAATGGGTATCGTAGACATAATCTAAGCCGACACCTACATGCGATGGCCCAATTAATTGAACGAGATAATCGATGGCTTCCACCATACTTTCAGCGCTAGCTTGTGGGGAGTTTAGGAATCGTGCTACACCATTAATACAAACGACGCCACCGGTTGCTGCACAGGCTTGTAGTTGATCATCGCGATAATTTCTACCGTGATCTTTGAGTGTGCGAGGATTACCGTGACTAATGATCACTGGTTTGTTGGAATATTCGAAAATATCCATACTAGTTCGGTATCCTGTATGAGAAACATCCATAAATAATTTGTTGGTATTAATTGCATCTACGATTTTTCGACCTTTAGGCGTTAAGCCAATGTCTTCATCGTGACAACCACCGGCAAGGGAATTACTGCGGTTGTAGGCTAAATGTATTTGTCGTACGCCAAGCTTTGCAAGCAATCCGACCATCGCAGGGCTTTCATGTAAGGGGACGCCACCTTCTAAATCAAAGGAAACGGCTAATTTACCTTCGCGTTGGGCACGTTCAACATCGGAAAAACTTTCTACTTGGATTAAAAAATCGAGTTCGCTGATACGTTCTCTAAATCCTGCTATTATCTGGATAATGTCGCTTAGAGGATTAAAGTCCATCCCGATATTGATTGAGATATAATAGGCACCACAGTCTATATGGCGTTGTAGCGATGCTAAATCGTACTCTGGAATTAAAGGAACGCAAGTATGAGCATCCCAAACAGGTATTGTTGTCAAAGCATTCTCCTAATATAGGTTCAAATTTCATAAGATATTTAAACTAATTCAATATTAATAGTATTGTTTAGATAACATACAAAGCTTAATAGACAAGCTTCATTGATGCGAAAATCAATAAAGTTTAATATTTATTATCTTAATGCCATTGCGCCTCATTTCAGTGCGCTTTTATCATTTCTTAGTGCGTGATTAAGGATATATAGGGCTTAAAAGATAAAAAATAAATATTACAGATCATAATGAAATATATGTGCCAACTTGTTGTTGCAGCTCTAATATGTTGATTTTAATTTATTTTCTGTACAGCAGTAACAACCCTAATTAATAGAGTCAGAGGATGTTGTATGGAATGATTAGGTAACCTTACCGATTAAAATTACTCGTGTCTTAATGATTTATGAGCGAATCGATATTTATGTAAGTGATTGTTTTATTTTGTTTTATTTTTAATGTGATCGTTAGCTTTTACAAAGTGATGTGTTTGACATTAGAGTCGATACCTTGACCTTTCTAAATATAAAAAAATTGTATTTTTTATTTAATAAGGCTTTATTATTATTTTTTGGTCGAGAGGGGAGGGAAATGAGAGGCTGTTATGTAGAGTCATAATTATCAAACTCTACTGAATCAAGTAGAGTTGATTTTTATGTGTGCATATTCTAATTAATACGAGCTTTAAATGCTGCACGAGTCTTTTCATCCGCTTTACTGTACCAATAATCTAACATTTTACCTGCAACATCAGCTTCAGATTCAGATTCATTACCTGTCATGCTAATTATTGATTTAGGTTGATTTAATGAAGCGGGTTGAGATGTTTGATTGTAAACACGCAGTTCTGAGATTAAGTCACGATTAAATTGAATACCATTCTTCAGTAGCTTCCCTTGTTCAAATGATACTGTTTTACCATTACTATCTTTTAATATGATGACAGGATTATTATTAAAGTCTGTACGTTCACCTTCCGTACGTAATTTAGGTAAGGTTATAAAGTAGTTGTTATCATGACCTTCAAAAGTAAGTAATATAATATCTGATGTAAAAAAAACATCTTCGCCAGCTGAGCGGTAACGATCCTCATAACGAAATGCTATCTGATTTTTACCATTCTCTAATAAGAGAGGATTCTCATTTTTTGCTATTTCATTATTAATAACTTGTAGCTTAAGCTGAGAGGGAGTTGTTAAATTGATCTCAGCGAGTACTTGCGGGCTTAACAAACTGACTATGACAACTATAATAATATTCCGTAATTTCATATTTAATTCTCGCTTTTACTCTTAAAAGTAAACTTAGATTAGATAAATAAGTTTAATCATTACTACTATAAAGCACTCATAAGAGTGCTTTATAGATATTTCTATTTAAATATGAGTTAAAAACCGTAACGCGCACCTAACAACAACTCATTTTCACGGTCACCAGTACTACTAGAGGTATCATTATTTAATGCAATTTTATAACTACTGAAAACTGCAAAGTTACCAATATAATGAGCATATTCTAGTGAAACAAAATTTGTTTCTAATGATGCAATATCATCTGCAGAGTAATAACTATAACCAATATTTAATATGTTTGAGTTATCTTCACCAAAGTAATAAGCGGCAAATGCATCTGCCGCTACAAAATCAGAATCAGAAATACCATCAGCTGAAATATTACCTTGCATACCTGTTGCCGCTAAATAAATACTGCCTTTAGTGTATCTCGCTGCAAGTATGTAAGAGTTTGAGGTGTCAGTATCTTCAACATTTGTTGCGTTACCATATTCTTGATCACTGCTAGTTACACCCGCAGCTAATTCAACTTCAGGAGTAAGTTTATAAGCTGCCATCAAACCAAAACCATCGGCATTATTATTAGCATTTTGTGTTCCAGATGCTTGAAAAGTTAATGCATCAGTTTTATAAATGTAACGTAATGTGTTTTTTGAGCGGTCGGCCGATGTTTCAGTATTTTCGTTAATGTAACCACTATACGTTTCTGCTAAATCGGTAAAGTCTGTTAGGTAAGTAACAGCATTCTCTTGATGCCCATAAATAAGAGTGCCGAATTTAGTTTCACCACCCACCTAAAGGTGACGTGTATTTAAATTTGCTTCATTATCATCTTCGTTTTCTGTGATTTCGAATTCGTAGCGACCAAAAACAGTTAAACCTTCATTTAATTTATTTTTTCCATTTACATTTAAACGTACATTAGATTCATCAGAATAATCACCATCTGTTAAACTGCCGCCTACTTCAACTCGCCCACCGATATTAAATTCCTGAGTTTCATTTTTGTAAATAGTTGCTGCAGAGAGAGGAGCTGAAAGGATCGCGCTAGAAGTAATAGCAATTAGATATTTGTTGAATGTCATATTCATTTTCCTTTATTTAGAATTATTTAAAAATTGTAATAATTAAATTATTTTTTAGGTAAGTGCTGAAATAATAAAAATTATTTCAGCTAAAATGCAGACAATCCGTGTCTTTTAAATTACGTAGACCAATCTATATGGTTTTCTGATCAAGTTCATAAAAAAATAACAAATAAATTATAAAAGGCGATCTGTGTCGCATTTTATGATTTGCAAATTGGAATTTTGAAATTTAACGTACAAAAAAATATTTATTTTTTGTTGTTATAAGCTAATTGATTGTGACTTTTGGAGTATTTTTTCTAGAGGTATATTTTCAATTGTTAGTGATTTTATAATGAATTAATCATTCTGTTAAACATCATTTTTACAGAATAATTATCTAATGCACTTTTAATCGCCTATTTTTTATTAAAATAAGTGATTAACGCTTAGAGCAGCTTCTTTCTGTCTATAATTTGTTCTGTTTACTTCACGACTTGCTGAGTTTTTCACCTTGAATGGTAACGGATATACCTTTAAATACTGAAACGATTTTAAACTAGTCTGTGAATATTTAGTCACTTTTAGTCGCATTATCAAAAAAACGACTAACTTTTGTATGCTAAAAGAGGTATCTTCATGTCCAAGTATTAACCAATAAATTATGATTCGATGAAGACACTGTTAGATCACATGGCGCCATCGCGTATTTCCACTAAATTATCTATTTATGTTTCGGCATTTATTGTCGTGGCTTTCACATTGTTACAAATTTACAATTTTCTAATCATTAAATCTGAAATAAAAAATCAAATTAATAAAGAGCAATATACAAAAGCTAAATTTATCGCTAAAGATATAAAGAATAAAATTGATAAGCGAACAAAATTTTTAGTGGCTCTAGCAGATTTAATTCCTCCTGAACAAATGCAGTCCGAAGATTTTTTAACCGAAAAAATCAAAGAACACATTGCTTTTACTAATTTTTTTCCACAAGGATTCGCTGTTATAAATCCAACCGGGAAAGGTGTTATAGCTGAATATCCAGTTATTCCAAGTAGAAAAAATTTAGATCTTTCAAATAGAGAATGGTTAATAAATGCTAAAAATAGCCAACATATTATTATTAGTTCACCTTTTCGTTCTGAGGTCACTGATGAAGTACTTGTTGTCATTGCAAAAGCATTAAGAGATAAAAACGGTCAAGTATTAGGGATCCTAGAAGCGCCTATTTTTTTGAATCGTCCTGGGTTTATGGAATATATTTTTGACCATGATTACAATGAGACAAGCGATACATTAGTGATATCAAGAGCGAGTCAGATTTTTTTAGCTTCCAGTACACCAAGCTTAGTATTCAAAAGCATCCCTAAAAGAGGAGAAGATATCTTCTATGATCAGGTTATGGATGGCTTTAATGGGGTTGGTGATACGGTAGATGCCTCTGGTGATGAAATGTTGGCGGCAGCGGCTAATATTAGCTTCTTGAATTGGTTTGTTATTGTAAGAACGCCTGTCGATAAAGTTTATCAAACGATAAATGAAAGCTTAGAAACTTCTATTATCAGTGGCGTCATTGTTAGTTTGGCTGTTTTTTTAGCGATTACCTTTTTTCTGTTTTTCTTTTTTAATCCTTTAAAAGAGGCTGCTGAGTCCGTTAAAGAAATGGTATTAAATAAACAACCTTTAAAACATATTGAAGGTTACAAAAATGATGAAATTGGTGACTTGATTGTGGGTTTTAATGCCGTTATTGATATGGTAAATGAGCGTAGAGATAAACTTGAAAAGTCCAATGCTACACTTGAATCACTCTCTCAAATCGATGATTTAACAGGCGTGTTTAATAGAAGGTGGTTAGACCATACACTTAACAAATTATGGCAAGTAAAAACTCGTAGCCAAGAACCGTTAACGTTATTACTTATTGATATAGATGAATTTAAAAAATTTAATGATACCTATGGGCATATAGCAGGCGATAAGTGTTTAAAGAAAGTCGCTGAGAATATACAAAAATCAATTAATAGACCTACCGACTTTTTTGCTCGTTATGGTGGTGAGGAATTTGTTATTTTATTAGAAGGTGATTTGGTAGAAGGTTTTGCCATTGCTGAGAAAACAAGGCAAGTTGTCAATAATTTACAAATTACGCATAGCGAGTCGCCTTACGATCATGTGACTATTAGTTTAGGTGTTTCATCCGTTATTCCACAACTCAATACCGATTCTGTCGAATTAGTTAAGCAAGCGGACCTTGCTTTATATCAAAGCAAGAGACGCGGTAAAAATCGATATGAATGTTTTCAACATAAAGAGTAAACACAGTAACAGTTAGGTTTGTTATGCTTTGAACCAATCAATATAAAAGCTAGGCTTAACCGAAAATTCATCGCATAAGTTAACAATACTTTTTTCGTCACTAATAGCTTTAGTATGGATGCCAGAGGTAATGAACAAACTACTGATATTAGCACCATTTGCCCCTGCAATATCGTGCTCTAAGCTATCGCCTACTGCGATGGCGTTATCCCAGGTAAAATGCAGCGCTTGCTTACCTAAATGCTCGTAGGAAAGTGTGCCTGTTTTACCGCTATTGGATAAGATCACGACTTTTTTGTTATGTGACTTTAAAAAAGTTAATACTTCTATCGCTTCAGGGAAAGCGTCACCACCATTATGTAATACTTCCCATTGATCCAAAATGAAGGTGTTAAAACTATCAATTATACCTTTAAAGCATTAATCATTTTCACTGGATTTCTTTCTCTTGATTACGATTGAGATGGGTAAATTTCAGATTCACTCTCATATACACATTCGAGAAGCTCCTATAGATGGGGGTTAATTTGATATTTAAAATACTTTTATGTGCTTGTGTGGAGTTTTTTTTTTATTTTGTGATATATTACTTTGAGATCTTATAGCGGTAAGTATTTTAAGCTGTTGTTATTAAATTGGAAATAATAGTGTTAAGGTTTTTTCCGATTTTAAATATTTTAAAAATTAAAAAGGAATGGAAATGATATTAAAAAGGATAGGGATGCTTGCTTTAGCTACATCTGTATTATGTGGCTGTGCAACACTTGAAAAAAAGACTGTTCATCAAACCTCAGCTCCTACCCAAACGATAAGTAAAACTCAAACCGAACAAGTTTTAAATTCTAAATCATTAAAACGAAAGGTTGCCATTGGTCGATTTACAAATGAAACCACCTATGGACAAGGATTCTTTATTGATAAAGATAACAACCGTATTGGTAAACAAGCGATGGATATATTATCGTCGAAGCTTTTTGATACGGGTAAATTTATCATGCTTGAACGAGCTGATTTAAACGAGATAGAAAAAGAATTAACCATTGGCGGGAATACTTCATTAAAAAATGCAGCTGATTTTATTATTGTAGGTTCTATTAGTGAATTTGGTCGTAAAGAAGTCAGTGAAGTAGGTATTTTTTCTCGTGTAAAAAAACAACAGGCAAATGCAACGGTTCATATTCGTATTATTGATGTTGTAACAGGTCAAATTATTTATTCAGAACAAGGTAAAGGCATTGCATATTCTGAAGCGGGTACGGTATTCGGTGTTGGTGATAAGGCAGGTTACGATAGTTCTTTAAACGATAAAGTATTAGACGTTGCGATCACTGATTTAGCATCAAACGTTATTGAGAATATGTTAGATAAACCTTGGCGTTCATACATCTTATCTTATGAAGATGGGCAGTTGATCATTGCTGGTGGAAAGTCACAAAACATTACGAGCGGAGCTCAGTTTGAGATATTCAAAGCAGGTAAAAAAATAAAAAACCCTCAAACTAAAATGTATATTACTTTGCCAGGAAAATCAGTGGGGAAAATAGAGGTTATCACTTCGTTTGGTGATACTCCGGAATCAGAAATTTCTATCAGTAAATTGATTGAAGGTAACATTGATTCTTATATTGAAAAACAGGACTATTCTGAATTATATATTCAAGAGGTCAATAAGGATTCACAATGAAAAAATTATTATTATTAATCGGATCAATAATACTTATTATGACGAGTGGTTGCGGTTATAACAGCGGTGTTAGTACCTCTGAGCCTGTGTCATACCTTTACTTTACTGGTGAAGCAGAAGGGGCGGAGGTTTTTATTGATAGTGTATCTGCTTTTATTGTCACTGAAATGGGTAATAAAGAATTGTATAAAGTCTCTCCAGGTAAACATGTTATTACCATAAAAAAAGGTAGCCAGGTGCTAATAAATCGACACATATTGTTGGGTGATGGCCATGAGAAAGAATTTAATGTTCCAAAATTTAATCAGGAAAGTAAATAATGAAATTAACAATGTTAGCGGTTTTTGTTTTAACAATTTTTGTCTCTGGTTGTGCTACAACTGAAAAGCCAATGTACGATTACGGTACCTATTCTGAAAGTTTCTATGCAATGAAAAAAGATGCAGGTGCTGAAACTGTAGGTGAATGGAAAATGGCATTAGAAAACATTATCAATGAGTCTAATCAAGAAGCTTTACGAGTGCCACCCGGTGTATATGCCAACCTTGGGTATATACATCTTAAAGCCAATAATACAGAGAAGGCGATTAGTTACTTTGAACAAGAACAACAAACGTATCCTGAGTCTGAAATATTCATGAGTAATCTAATTAAAAAATCTAACCTTCAAGGTAATGACAAATTATGAAGCGCTTTTTAAAAAATGTAATTATTACCATCGTTCCGGTTATTTTTCTGAGTGCCTGTGTTGCACCAACATTGGTAACTAAAGAATCAGAGTTTCCTGGGATGTATATTGAAAAGCCTAAATCGTTGCTTATCATGCCACCTATTAATCTTAGTACAGCTGCCGATGCTAAAGACTATTATTCTACCACTGTTGAAATGCCTGTTGCATTTCAAGGATATTATACGCTGCCATATGAAATTACTTCAGAAGTTTTAAAACAACAGGGCGTCTATGATTCTGAGCTTGTTTATGACATGCCACTTAATAAGTTCTATGAGTACTTTGGTGCTGATGCTGTATTGTTTACCAAAATAAAAAAATGGGATACTTCTTATGTTGTTGTGTCATCGAGTCTCACTGTTTCTATCGACGCTGAAATAAAATCAACTAAAACATCACAAGTTTTATGGAAATATAACGGCACCGTTATTGTTGATTTATCAGGCGGTAATGGAGGTGGACTTGTTGGGTTATTAGCTTCTGCTATTGTTACTGCTATTAATACGGCTTCTGCTGATTATACCACTTACGCTAGACAAGCTAATGGCAGATTTGTTGGAACAATTCCAGTTGGTCCGTATCACCCTATGTACCTAAAAGATCAACAAGATAAAATTATCCAACAGTAAATTAATTTGCTTCAGTCGCTAGTCGATTAGTACTTGTAAGTTGGTAAGTGTTGTTAGGAGTGAGATGATACCTTTTCATCATTTCAACCAAAACAAAGGTAGCTCTGGTGAGCTGCCTTTGTTTATTCAAGTTACGCATTTACTATTGGAATCTAAGCTTCTATTATTAGAATGATTCAGTTTATTACTTACGATAAGCTCATTACTACCAATATATACTTTTAGTTAATACCAACTACATTAAATCAGTGATCTAAATTTTGCGCAGAAAAAGTGACTTAGTTTAAGGTGTAAATTGATCTAAGCTTTTGTTCCATTTGCGAAAATTACAATGAAGAAATAAGTTCTTTTAACAAGTAATACCATTTCCGATAAATATGTGATCTAATTAAGCTTCTTACAAAGGAGCTAATATGAGTCACAATTTTGCTGAGTTAATTAATGCGACAACCAATGCGAGACAACGATTAAAATTACTCGCTGTCTCGCATTTCTTAGAAGGGAAAAGTAGAACTGATATTGCGACTTTTTTAAAGGTAAGCCGTAGAAGTGTTAACATTTGGATTAAAGCATATCTTCATTCTGGGTTAACAGGTCTGGAAGTAAAGCCCCGTAGCGGGAGGCCTCATCGACTCACGCCAGAGCAACTTGCTAACATAAAACAATATGTGATTGATAATGCGATAAAATCAGAAGGAGGCCGTCTGCAGGGGAAGGATATAAAAGAATATATTGAAACAACATTCGGGGTCACTTATCAAAAAACTAATATTTATTATTTACTCAACAAATTAAATCTAAGCTGGATAACAACTCGCTCTAAGCACCCCAAACAATCAGAAGAAGTCCAAGCATCTTTTAAAAAAATTCCAAATAAATACGATCCTTAAGATCCCTGGGCATGTTCATTTAAAAGATGTACATATTTGGTTTCAGGATGAGGCTAGGTTTGGTCAACGTAATGCAACCACTAGAATATGGGCAGAAAAAGGGACCAGACCAAGGGCTATTCAGCAGCAACAATTTGAGTATGCTTATTTATTTGGTGCGGTCTGTATCAATACAGGTCAAACCGAGGCATTAGTAATGCCTTACAGTAATAGTGAAGTGATGAAGGTTCATTTACGCTTAATTTCTGATGCAACCCCAAAGGGAAAACATGCCGTTGTAATAATGGATCGAGCTAGTTGGCACCAGTCTTATTTAGCTGAAGAGTTTACTAATCTAACTATTATTCACTTACCGCCGTACTCTCCTGAATTGAATCCAATCGAACAAGTTTGGCATTGGATGCGGGATAATGAAATCGCGAATAGATGCTTTGACGGTTATAACGATATTGTCAATAAATGTTGTGATGCTTGGAATCGCTTCAGTGAAGACAAAAATAGAGTCATCTCACAATGTCATAGAGACTGGATTAATCTGGGAACTTAATTATCGGAATTGGTATAAAATAGATCAGTTAATTCGTATGATTGGTATAAACATTGATAAACCCTTGCTAATCTCGGTGATTCGGATAGGTTTTACCATGTCAACGGTATACGTATTTTCTTTGCTCTACTAAAAGTAAAGAGGAAGAACCTATGCAAGACTATAAGAATTTTTTCATACCCGTTGGGATTGTAAATACCATATCGTATTTATTCCTAAAAAAATAGAAGTTGAATATGGATCGATTAGAAAGTATTTAGGTGAAACGTTTCATGAGTTAGCGTAGACAGAAGGTGTGACGATTGAGGAAGGGCATTTAACGAAAGATCATGTTCATATTTGTCTAAGCATTCCTCCACGATATTCAGTCTCAAATTTTGTTGGTTATTTGAAAGGAAAAGCACCATTTCAATAGCGAAAAACTTTATAGTACGACAACGAAACTTCAATGGTGAAAGCTTTGAGCTCGAGAGGATTTTTTATTAATAGTAGGTTTAGATGAAAATATGGTTATTGAGTATATTCGCAACCAATAAAAAGATAATGAACACCGAGATAAATTAAAGTTTCAAATGTAGTATGCCTTGTTCGTTTACTTTAGCCCTTTGAAGGCGTAATCAAATAAGCCACCTATCTCTAGATATAAGTTAGCTTACAAATAAAGCATAGCGAGTCGCCTTACGATCATGTGACTATTAGTTTAGGTGTTTCATCCGTTATTCCACAACTCAATACTGATTCTATTGAATTAGTTAAGCAAGCGGACCTTGCTTTATATCAAAGCAAGAGACGCGGTAAAAATCGATATGAATGTTTTCAACATAAAGAGTAAACACAGTAACAGTTAGGTTTGTTATGCTTTGAACCAATCAATATAAAAGCTAGGCTTAACTGAAAATTCATCGCATAAGTTAACAATACTTTTTTCATTACTAATAGCTTTAGTATGGATGCCAGAGGTAATGAACAAACTACTGATATTAGCACCATTTGCCCCTGCAATATCGTGCTCTAAGCTATCGCCTACTGCGATGGCGTTATCCCAACCGCCTACCAATTCTTTACACATTGCATAAATTTCTTTTTGTGGTTTTCCATGCCAATGCACAGTGCCACCCATTTTTTGGTAAGCATTCGCTATTGCACCTGGGCAGGTTTTTAACGTTCCTTCTGGTGTCATCGCAACAAGATCAGGGTTACTGACGACTAATTCAAGGTTATGTTGATAAGCGAAGGCTAAATCATCCATGTAAGCGTCAACATCGCCGCGATCAACACCACAACATAAAATGAAGGAAGCCTCATCTCGTATTGATTCTGTTAACCCACAATCATCAATTACGCTGTGGTCGTTATCCCAGGTAAAGTGCAAAGCTTGCTTACCTAGGTGTTGAAACTTTCCTGACGCGAAATTTTGACGCATATGATCGCCTGAAGTTAATACATCTAAATACAAATCTCGTGTAATGCCTGAGTCTTCTAAACGACCGTAAGAAAACGATCCTGTTTTACCACTGTTAGATAAGATGACGACTTTTTTGTTATGTGACTTTAAAAAGGTTAATGCTGCTATTGCTTCTGGAAAAGCATTTCCACCGTTATGTAATACACCCCATTGATCCAAAATAAAGGTGTCAAAAGTATCGATTATATCTTTAAGGCCATTAATCATTTTCACTGGATTGGTTCCTCTGTTGGGACAGTCATTTAGGAAATCATAGAGTTGGTATTATATACATTTACAACCAAGGATGGAGGAATAGTTATGAGTGGTATGTATCATTGTGTATGCCATTTTTATTATTTTCATTGTTTTATGTGAAGGGAAATATTCCTTTTTCTGCTTGTTTGTCCTTGTCCGAAACAGGATAATTTTTTCTGAAAAATAGATTGCCTCTCAAACTCGATGGAACTGTTATAAAGGGCTCATATTAACTTCAGTATCACTTATCTCATCTATTTATATCAATTGTTTAACCTTAAGAGCATATTGAATTGTTGCGCATTTTCTTTTAGCTCAACGATGTACCCTCAGTCATTAGGTAGTCTCAAATTAACTTTAATTTAGAGTTTACTTCAAAAAGGAAAGTATCATGAGTAAAGGCCAAGACAGTAAGAAAGCGACCAAAAAGAAACCGCTTTTAACAGCAAAAGAGAAGAAAGCGGCAAAGGCAGCTAAGAAGCCTGTGAGTACTTCTTTAATTCATTAAGTATTAGGTCGCACTAAATAAAGTCATTGATATATTTAGTGCGCTAACATCTCATAATACTAGGTTACAAATTTTGAAAAAATTAGATTAATGAATTAAACCATTTTGTATAAAGTTCAGCCCATAGGATTAATTTGGTTAATGTTAGGTGACCATCGTTTTATTCGATGGTCTTTTTCTTAACATTTTATTAGTAATATGAAATTGCACTGGAGCAAAGCTTCGATACAATAACAATAACAATAACAATAACAATAACAATAACAATAACAATAACAATAACAATACCAACATCAATAAAAGAATGCCTTTTTTCTCTATTTAAGCTTTGTTATTTCGGCGGCATTTCATAATGTATAGCGCGGTCATCAAATCAAGATGAGCGCCACCCCCATTTTTAAATAGTGTTATCTCTTTATCAGTTTGACGCGCCTTAACACCATTACATAGTTGGTAGAAATCAGCAATGACAGCACCCTCTGTTATAACACCTTCTTTAATGGGAATAGCTAGCTCACCTATATCGTGAATTGCAGTTTCTCTTGCATCAACAAAAATGCGAGACTTTACCAGTAGAGAATCATCTGCTTCTCTCATATCTGGACGGTATGCACCAATTAAATCAACATGAGTTCCTTCTTTAATCCATTCTCCTTTAATGAAAGAAGAAGTCGACATAGTAGAAGATGAAACAATGTCAGCATCACTCAAGGCTTCAGAAAGATCTTGAATAGCGACTACTCCTTTTTCTTGAGCGAGTTTCTGTGCCTTTTCAAAGGTGCGATTCCAAATAATTATTTTTTCCAAATCAGGAAATAAGGCTCGATAAGCATCAATGATTGATGATGCAACTGCGCCTGCACCAATCACTGTTAATATTTTACTATCAGGTCTTGCTAATAGTTTTGCTGCAAATACCGAATCACCCGCGGTTTTCCATTTAGTCACTAACTTGCCATCAATAATAGCAAGAGGGGTACCCGTTTGGTCATCAAATAAGGTAAATATAGATTGAACACTTGGGACTGGAGGGGATAGTTTCACGTTATTTGGGAAAATAGTTGCCGTCTTAACACCTATTCCTTTATTTTGTATCCACGCTGCACGATTTAATAAAGCATTGTCACCGTGTTTAAATAAAATGTCATCAATATCTGCACGAGAGGCTTTATGTCCTTCATGGAACGCTGTGCAAAGCTCTGTCCAGGATAAGTTACTTTCTATATCTTGTGCATTAATAAATGGAAGCATGGTAAGTGAAGTCCTTAGATTAAATTAAGTTTATGTATGGAGTGTTATTTTAGATGTTTTAGTGTACCTGTTTACTTGAATGTTTTATGAGATACACTTTATTAATTAGTTATATCATTAATCGGGTTTTGAATCCTACCATCTCGTAATTTTCTATTTTCTATTTTCTATTTTCTATTTTCTTATTTTATATTAATGAAGGGAAGGTAAAAAAATAGCTGAATCAGTTTCCTGAATCAGCTATTTTTACGAAGCTTAATATTTATTTCTAGGTTCTAAATTAATATTGCTTAAAAGAAACTTTTCAATTTATCTTTCAAATCTTTTGCTTCTTCTTTTAATTCATCACTGGACTTATTACCTAAAATAGCTTCTTTTGCTTTTTCTTGTAACGCTTTTTTACCTGCTTCAATTTTCTCTTTTAAAGCGGCTTCAGTATCTAAATTAAATGACGGTTTACTAAAGGTACCTTTAATCAATAATGGAATAGTTACACCATCAAGATCTAGGAAGTCAGTTTCTTCTCCGGCTTTTGAAAGAGGCGTTACACCTAATTTATAATTAAGAGCTTCAGTAATTGTATTCGCAGTGCCAGCGCCATCTAAACGGATAACAGGGGATGACATTAGTAACTTTTGATTATTAGCGATACCATCTTGTAGCGTAAACTCACCGATTAATGATGCAAAGTCTGTTTTCTTAACAAGTTTATCTGGCGCTATTGTTTTACCTTTGATTTTTGCTTTTAAAACACGTATTTCTTGTGAAAGGTTAATACCGTATAACTCCCCATTAAGAATTTTAAAGTCACCTTTTGCATTTACACCTTGTTGTATCTTAGTTGACGTTAACCCTTTACCGTCTGCTACTAAGTTAAAGTTTGCAGTACCACTTAATAGCTCTACTTTAGCTGCGTCTTTCAACAAGTCAATTAGTACAACATTCTTGATAGAGGTTGTCGCTTTATATTGATTTGCACCTCCTTTCTCATCAACCCATGCATCAATGTTTAATGAGCCATTATAAAGCTGTGCATTTAATGGGCTGATGGTTGCTTTACCATTTTTAACGGTTAAGTTATTAGTGATTTTACCTATTCTAATATCTTCATATAACAAGCCTGCGATCGTTAAGTCACCTTTAATATCAAGTTCTTTTAAAATGCTTAAGTCAGGTTCTGTTTCAGCTGCTTGCTCTCCTTTTTCTGTGCTAGCTGCATCATTATTTTGACCCGTGGTTTTCGTTAGGTATGGGTTTAAATCCCATATATTACCTTTTAAGCTGTAACGAATAACAGGTACGCTTTGTTGGATAAAGCTAAGTTGTCCACCTAGCTCTATATCATTCACTGTTGATTGTAGTGAATCGATGCTTAATTTTTGTTTTGCAAGGTCATAACTAATCTCACTTTCTATTGTGCTATTAATTTTATCCTTGCTGACCGCTGGTACATTTAATTCACTAACTAGTTTGAATTGTTTAATTAATATTTTCTCAAAGTCACTGACATTCATTTCTTTAAATGAAAGGTTTACGTTACCTTGTAAGTCTTTACCTTCGATTGTGTTTTTTAATTCAAATTGATCTATTTTTGCAGTTTGCTTTTGTATGTCTGCTGCTAGGTTGGTTTGTAAATTTGTGTTTAATGTATTATTGCTTAAAGCACTGCCCGTCAAACTACTTGTTAATGTTAGTTTACCAAGCTCCAATTCATTGTGATTGGTTATATGGATATCACTACTGTTAATGTAAATATCACCATCTAAGTATGAACCAGTGAATTTATTGTTAATTATGATTGCTTTAACATCTAACTGCTTTGTATCTACCTTATAGGTTAAGCCACTAGTGAAGGTTGTATTCAGTGTGCTGTCTGCTAGCGCATCACTTAATACTTTACTTTCAATGGTCAAGCCAGTCAGTTCAATGTTATTCAATGTTGAATCTATAAATATATCGGCTTCTAGTGCGATATCAGCATCTACTTGTTCATTCTTAAACGAGCTCGTTAAACTAAAGTGTGATTTTTTGTCGAAAGCAAACTCACTTAATACCATGCTTTTTATTGCGATTTTTTGATTTTCATTCGTTTGGTGATCAATAATTTGCAATTCTGCATTTGTTAATGTGATACCAGATAAAACAAATTGAGAAAGGTCAACGGCTTCTGTTGATTGCTCTTCTTCGGTCGCAGGCGTTTCTTCTTTTGCAGCTTCTGCTACGACTTCTGTGCCTTCAGCTTGTAAATTATCTAAGTTTGATGAACCGTCTTTATTGGTAATAAGGTTAAAATCAACACCGTCTAATATAATTTCACCTACTTCTATTTTCCCAGAAATAAGTGGTAATACATTAATTGATATAGATGCATTTTGAACATCTAAAAAGGTTTTTTCTTCGAATTCAGGATTGTTGTATAACGTCACTTGGCCACTTTTAAGGCCTAATAAAGGGTATAAGCTCCAGTCGAGTTCACCTGTGATCACTAAATCTCTATTGATATTTTTTTTAACTTGTTCTTGGATTTGCTGCTTATAGTCATTTGGATCAACAACATTGATGACTATTACCACGGTTAAAATTAAAAGCACAATCAGTGCGGCGGCTAACTTTAGAAACAATTTCATTAAAAACATCCTTATACGGGAATTAGGTATTCATTAGAGATAGTGACAGTGTAATGTGTTAAACGTTCAGGATCACTATTTGATTACATTATAGGAAGTTCGGTAGTAAATTTTAACTGTTGCATAGCAAAGCTAGTATTTACATCGGTTAATCCATCTACATCATTCACTAATTGCTGATAGAAGTGATCATAACTACGCATATCTTTAACAATCACTTTGAGCAAGTAATCATATTCACCTGCCATTCTATAAAACTCTAAAACTTGTGCAAACCCTTTTACTTGCTGCACACAGTTTCGGAGCCAGACTTCCGAATGTTGCTGCGTTTTGATTTGTACAAAAGCGACCAGTTCTAGGCCTACCTTTTCAGGTGCAATTAATGCAACGCGCTTTTGAATAACACCTTCATTTTCTAAGCGTTTAATTCTGTTCCAGCATGGTGTGCTGGTTAGGTTCAATTGCTCTGATAATTGCTGTAATGATAATGAAGCATCTTGCTGTAGTAGGGTGATTATCTTTTTATCCGTAGCGTCTAAGCTCATATTGCCTCTTCAATTTTTTATATAGGGTAAGTTGCCCTACAGAATGAGTGTTATTTTCTTTATATTTAACTTTAACAGAAAAATGTTTTTTATTGTGGCTTGTTAGAAGATTTATAGGGCGTTAATTCTGTTTAAGCAAAGGTAAACTAGCTTTATTATTTAAACAGGATAAATATTATGAATCATCAACGTCAATGGGTAAGTGCGGCCATCGCCAAAATTCAAGCCGATTTCCAACGTAGTGCCGATACGCATTTAATTAAAGTCGATTTACCACAACTAAAGGGCATTGATATTTATCTTAAAGACGAAAGCACACACCCAACGGGAAGTTTAAAGCATCGTTTAGCTCGCTCTTTATTTTTATATGCATTATGTAATGGCAATATCAAAGAAGATACGGTGATAGTTGAGGCTTCATCTGGCAGCACTGCGATTTCTGAAGCGTACTTTGCTCGTTTGTTAGGATTACGTTTTATTGCCGTAATGGCTAAATCAACCAGCATACAAAAAATTACAGAGATAAAGCGTTATGGTGGTGAGTGTTTCTTAGTGGATTCAACCAATTTAATTTATGCAGAATCAGAACGGTTAGCAAAAGAGTTAAATGGGTATTATATGGATCAGTTTACTAATGCTGAGCGTGCAACTGATTGGCGCGGTAATAACAATATTGCTGACTCTATTTTTATACAAATGCAGCATGAGCCACACCCAGTACCCACTCATATTGTAATGAGTGCTGGAACGGGCGGCACCAGTGCAACTATTGGGCGTTATATTCGTTATCATCAATTAACGACGGAGTTAACCGTTGTTGATCCTGAAAATTCGGTTTTTTATGATTATTATTTAACCGGAGATAAACAGTTAATTAATGGTAAAGGAAGTTTAATAGAAGGGATTGGTCGACCTCGTGTTGAGCCTTCATTCATCGCTTCTGTGATTGACAATATGTTGTGTGTTGATAATAAACAGTCTATTGCTGCAATGTTATGGACTGCGTCATTATTAGGACGAAAAGTGGGGGCAAGTACCGGCACTAATATGTTTGGTGTGTTAAAGCTCGCACAGAAAATGATTGAGCAAGGGCAAACCGGATCGATTGTTACATTGATGTGTGACCGTGGTGAGCGTTACACTAATAGCTATTATGATCAGCAGTGGGTTGCTTCTAATATAGGTGATATTAGTTTGCAGCAAGATAGTATTACACACTATCTTGCTAAAATAACTAATGAGTAGGCTACATGTTCTGTGGTTATTTTATAGTTTCTCTGTCCCCATTCTTATTCACTTTAAATCTCAGACTTTAAAAGGAGTAAATAAGCGATAGAGGGCATTTATGCTTATACTCTGACTTCTCTGTGCGATACTATTGCTTAATTAATAAGTTATCTTATTCATGTTTCATCATCACGCTCAACAATGCTGATTAAACATGAATAGAAAAGAGGATTTTGTGCCAATTAACTCTATTTCCCTTCTATCTGCCAATAATGAAGCTTCCGTTGATGATTTATCATCGACGGAACAAATTGAACAAACGCAAATTAAAGTAGCGACTTTTAATTTGTTTAATTACCTTGCTCCACCTGATGCATTTTATGATTTTGATCGTATCTATTCAGCAGAACAGTGGCAAAAAAAGGAAAATTGGATTGCTTCTTATTTGCAAAAACATCAACCTGATATTATCGGGTTTCAAGAGGTCTTTAGTATTGAAGCTCTTGAGGTATTGGTAAAAAAACAAGGTTATGAATATTTTGCTGTAGTAGATAAGCCAACAGTCATTGATGATTTTATTCATCGAGACCCCGTTGTTGCTTTAGCGAGTAAATTTCCTATTACGGAAGTTGCTACGGTGAGTGTTGATAAAGAGCTCGCAGTGCAATTAGGTTTAACAGAAACATTTAACTTTAGTCGCCAAGTGGTAAGAGCAACCGTTGAGCTTCCTCATTTAGGTTTATGTGATTGTTATGTTGTGCACTTTAAATCTAAACGTGCTTCATGGCAGGGAGAAGTCGATAAATTAAGTTCATTAGAAGGCAATGTATTATCGCAATTTAAAGCGCAGGTCGCTGGTGGCTGGGCATCATCTATTCAACGGGGTAGTGAGGCGACGTTATTAATGATGCAAATGATTGAAAGAAGAGCTAAAAAAGGCAATGCCATGATGTTAATGGGAGATTTTAATAACCCATTAAAAGACGGTATTCTCGCACACTTGGTCACGCCCAATATGTTGTTCAATAATGATCAAAATCAGCAGAGACTGGTTAAGTTTTATACTTTACGAGATGCATGGGATTTATATGAAGCCAATCATCAAGCTAATAAGCAAATGACTGGCGATGCGAATCAAGAAGTTGAAGCTGATAAATTGTTAACTCGTGGTGCGACACATTATTTTGGTCAAAGTAGTTCAGTCTTAGATTATATCCTGCTCTCTAGTGAGTTTGATGCTGCTGAACAATCAAGTTACTTCGAAGTCAGTGACTATATTAATACTGATAAACATTTAATTAACCCAAGCTTTGATGTCGATGGTGAAAGCACTGATCATGCAGTGGTCAGTATCAATTTAACATTACGCAAATAAGGTTAGCTTTCATATTCTATAGCTTGTCTAAATTAGAATATAAATATGGTAGTTTGTTGTATTCATAATGTATTGCTTTTTTCTAGTTTAGTTTATTAATTTTTTAGTGGGTAAATTAAAAAAATTTACGATAACTTAAAATAACTTAAAACAAGAAAAGGGCTCATGGTTAAAGCGTTGTACAAATAGACGGTCAGTCTTGTGATTATTTATTTCAGTATATTGGTTGTAGTTCAGCGCTAGAGTTCGATGAAGTTAAGTTTGTTAGGGTAGGGGTTAAAAGATAAAGAGCTAAAAGGTAAAGATTTGAAAGGTAAAGAGCTAAAAGGTAAGGAATAAGGCTAAAGCTAGGTGGCAACGTTTAATGTTTAAGTTTATAAAACGTGACTTTTGTTAAAGCGTAGACATAAAAAAACCAGATCGAATGATCTGGTTTATTTTAAATCTAATGGTTTTATCAGTTTAACAATTAAGCGTTATGCTTACGGATAACTGTTAACATTTCTTTTAAAAGCTTTGGATTAGCAGCAACAACATCACCAGACTTGAAGTAATCGTTACCACCATTAAAGTCTGTCATCATTGCGCCAGATTCTTTAAGTAATAATTCGCCTGCAGCGATATCCCAAGGTTTTAAACCAAATTCCCAGAAACCATCCATACGGCCAGCTGCAACATAAGCTAAATCTAGTGCTGCACTACCACTGCGACGCATATCGGCAACATCAGTAAAGAAGTCTTGGAATATGTTCAGGTAAGTTTCAAGGTTATATTTTTGTTTGAATGGGAAACCCGTTGCTAATAAAGTACCCGCTAGTTTTGGTACAGTACTTGTACGAGTGCGGTAACCATTGATTTGTGCACTTTGACCACGAACAGCAGAGAATAATTCATTGCGGATTGGATCAAAAACTACGCCAACTTCAGTGCGGCCTTTAATTTTTAATGCAATTGAAACAGCAAAATGAGGGATGCCGTGAATGAAGTTTGTAGTCCCATCTAATGGGTCAATAATCCATTGGTGATCAGTATCTGCACCGTTATCAATACCTGACTCTTCAGCTACGATGCTGTGGTCTGGGTAAGATTTACGTAACGTACCAATAATTGCTAATTCAGCTTCTTTATCAACGCTGCTTACATAGTCGTTAAGTGATTTTTCTTCAACTTCAACAGACTCTAAATTTTCATAACCTTTAACAATTACTTTACCCGCATTACGCGCAGCACGAATCGCAATATTTAACATTGGATGCATAGGATCACCATTAGATTTTAAAAGAACATGAAGGGAGATTCCTTCGGCGCGAAATTATACACAGGTCACATAATTGTGCAATATTTTAATCGGTTAAATTTTAGCCTGTTAAATAAAAGCTCTTCATTGTTAATCGTGCTTTTATAAGCCTGATTAATTTGAATTAATTATTGAGGATTGATGGGGGGTTAATGCTTAGGTAGTTGTTATTTTCAATTCATATTTAAACAACATTACCTAAGTTGATGTGTTGTTATTATCATAACATTAGGTTTTTTAGCACTCTAATAAATCTTAATAAATATAGATATCTTTAAATTCAATTGGTTATAAATATTAATTTGAAGTTATTTTTAGGGAAGCTTTGGGAGTACTTAGTTATCATGGTCCATTTTATGTCCTCGATATTATTGGCTTCTCTATAATAAGAAGAGTTTTCTATATTTCTCTTTAGACGATAACCGTTATATTTAGTCTAAAATGCTCTCCCTGAATGGTTTAGTTGTTACATAAACAGTGCTAAACTTTGCGCTCAAAAAAATCACTGAATGACGAAGGAAAAACAATGCTAGACAATGTTCGCATTATATTAATTGGCACCTCTCACCCTGGCAATATTGGCAGCGCTGCTAGAGCAATGAAAACAATGGGTTTAACTGATTTAGTGTTGATTGATCCTGAATGTGAAATCGATGGTAAGTCTGTCGCGCTTTCTGCAGGCGCAAGTGATGTATTAAAAAATCACAAAGTCTATAAAACACTCGATGAAGGGATTGCTGATTGTGGACTCGTTGTTGGCGCAAGCGCGCGACCTAGAACCCTTGATTGGCCTATGTTAGATCCAAGAGAAATGGGTGTTAAAGCGGCAAGCGAAAGTAAAAAACACAAAGTAGCATTAGTATTCGGTCGTGAAAATAGCGGTTTAACTAACGATGAGTTACAAAGGTGCCATTTTCATGTGTTTATTCCTGCAAATCCAGACTATAGCTCGCTAAATTTAGCCATGGCAGTACAAACATTAAGCTATGAAGTCCGTATGGCATCGTTAGCTTCAGAAGCCTTTCCTGAAGTGGTGGAAGAATACCCAAGAGCCTCTGATTTTGAAGGAATGCTTGCACATCTTGAAAAAACATTATTCCAAATCGGATTTATTGTGCCAGCTCATCCTGGATTAGTAATGGATAAATTACGTCGCCTATTTAATAGAGCAAGACCAGAAATCAACGAATTAAGAATGCTTCGTGGTATTTTCAGTAGCATGCAAAAATCAATAAACAGTATCGAAGCCGATGCTGATAAAGAAAAAGAAATTAATAAAAAATAAAACGAAGTTAAGTTTAGGTAAATGTAGTGCTGTTTATGTGAGCAAATTGAGGTATTTAATACCCGACTAATTTTGTCAGGTATTTACTTGACTAATTTTGTCAGGTATTTATAATATTTGTATTAAGTCACACGTCAATTAACTGATTTAGTTAATTAACACTCACAATAGCGAACTCTATATGAAATTAACTTCAAAAGGCCGTTATGCGGTCACTGCGATGCTAGATGTTGCAATAAAAGAGCATAATGGTCCTGTACCACTTGCTGAAATTTCTGAGCGTCAAGGAATATCGCTTTCATACTTAGAGCAACTATTTTCTAAGCTTAGACAAAAAGAGTTAGTGAGCAGTGTACGTGGCCCAGGTGGCGGCTATAAATTGGGCAAAAGCAAATCAGAGATTTCAGTATCAATGATCATTGATGCAGTAAATGAAAGTGTTGATGTGCGTAAATGTTCAGGAAAGGGCGCTTGCCAAGAGGACGGAGTGCAGTGTCTTACCCATTCTTTATGGGAACAGTTAAGTACGCGTATTAGTTCGTTTTTAGATGGTATTACATTAGAAGAATTAATGGCCAGCGAACATGTACAAAACGTGTCAGAGCAACAGAACAATAAATTTACTAATAGCGAACTGCTTAATATTATCTCGAAATAGAGGCAGTGGAGAAAAAAATGAAATTACCAATTTATCTTGATTATTCAGCAACTACCCCCGTTGACCCACGCGTTGTTGAAAAAATGGTGCAATATTTATCAACAGATGGTGACTTCGGTAACCCAGCATCTCGTTCTCATCGTTTTGGTTGGCAAGCAGAGGAAGCTGTGGATATTGCTCGTGAGCAAATTGCAGACTTACTTAATGCTGACTCTCGTGAAATAGTGTTCACTTCAGGTGCGACTGAATCAAATAACCTTGCTATTAAAGGTGCTGCGCATTTTTATAAGAAAAAAGGTAAACATATTATTACTGCTAAAACTGAGCATAAAGCGGTTTTAGATACATGTCGTCAATTAGAGCGTGAAGGGTTTGAAGTCACTTACCTTGACCCGAAAGAAGACGGTATTGTAACACCAGAACAATTAAAAGAAGCATTACGTGATGACACGGTATTAGTAAGTTTAATGCATGTTAATAACGAAATTGGTGTTATCCAAGATATTGCTGCTTACGGCGAGTTATGTCGTGCAAATAAAACAATCTTACATGTTGATGCAGCGCAAAGTGCTGGCAAAATTGAGATTGATGTGCAAAAAATGAAAGTAGATTTAATCTCTTTCTCTGCTCATAAAATTTATGGTCCTAAAGGTATCGGCGCATTATATGTTAGTCGTAAGCCTCGTATTCGTTTAGAAGCTCAAATGCACGGTGGCGGCCACGAACGTGGTATGCGTAGTGGTACATTAGCAACACATCAAATTGTTGCTATGGGTGAAGCTTTCCGCATCGCAAAAGAAGAAATGGCGAGCGAAAATGAACGTGTTTTAGTATTACGTAACCGTTTACTTAACGGTGTAAGCGATATGGAAGAAGTTTATGTAAACGGTTCATTAGAAAACCGCGTTGCAGGTAACATCAATATCAGCTTTAACTACGTTGAAGGCGAATCATTAGTAATGGCATTAAAAGACTTAGCTGTTTCTTCTGGTAGCGCATGTACTTCTGCAAGCCTTGAACCTTCATATGTATTACGTGCCATTGGTCGTGATGATGAATTAGCACATAGTTCAATCCGTTTCAGTATTGGTCGTTTCACTACAGAAGCTGAAATTGATTACGCAATTAAAATTATCCGTGAAAATATCGGTCGTTTACGTGATATGTCGCCTCTATGGGATATGTTCAAAGAAGGCATCGACATTAACAGTATTGAATGGTCACACCATTAATTAATACGCACGTAAACATTATTCAACGAATACAAGGAATACACTCATGGCTTATAGCGAAAAAGTAATCGACCATTATGAAAACCCACGTAACGTAGGTTCATTTGATAAAGATGATAAAAGCGTTGCAACTGGAATGGTTGGCGCACCTGCTTGTGGTGACGTAATGAAATTACAACTTAAAATTGATGCTAACGGTATTATCGAAGACGCTAAATTCAAAACTTACGGCTGTGGTAGCGCAATTGCTTCAAGCTCATTAGTAACAGAATGGGTAAAAGGTAAATCATTAGAAGACGCTGCAAAAATATCTAATACAGATATTTCAGCTGAGCTTGCATTACCGCCAGTTAAAATTCATTGTTCTATTCTTGCAGAAGATGCAATTAAAGCAGCAATTGAAGATTACAAAAGTAAAAACGCTTAAAAAAGCAATGTTAGATGGTGATCGTTGATCATCATCTATTATTGTTTATGAATTAAATAAACGGAGTCAATTTTGGCTATTACACTAACAGAACCTGCTGCAAATCATGTGGCAAACTTTTTAAAGAACCGTGGCAAAGGCTTAGGCTTACGTCTCGGTGTTAAAACATCAGGCTGTTCTGGAATGGCTTATGTACTTGAGTTTGTAGATGTTCTGAATGATGACGATGAAATGTTCACTGACCACGGTGTTAACATCATAGTTGATAAAAAAAGCTTACTTTATATTGATGGAACTGAATTAGACTTCGTTAAAGAAGGTCTCAATGAAGGTTTTGAATTTAACAACCCAAACATCGATGGTGAGTGTGGTTGTGGTGAAAGCTTTAGCGTATAAATGACGCTGTATTGATATCATGAAGTCTGACCGATACATTTGTATGGTCAGACTTTGTTGTTTTATTCTTATACCAATTTTATTCAATAACGAAATAGGCGATGATGCCAATCGTTAGATTAATCTAAATGAAATCGGTATTTGCCAAGTTAGGAAATTGTTTTGAATTACTTTGAGTTATTTTCTCTACCTGCTGTTTTCTCTGTTGATAAAACGCAGTTATCTCAAACCTACCGTGACTTACAAAAACAATATCACCCAGATAAGTTTGCAATGCAAGACGATAGTACTCGTTTAAAGGCAATGCAAAAAAGTACAGAAATCAATGATGCTTTCCAAACGTTAAAAGACAGTTGCCTACGCGCTCAATATCTATTAAAGCTGAGTGGCTTAGATATCGAACTAGAACAGCGTACTTTGCAAGACACTGGATTTTTGATGCAGCAAATGGAATGGCGAGAAAAAATCGCTGACTTTACTGCGGATGACGAAGATGAAATTGAAGACTTCAATAAAGAAATTTCAGCACTCGTTAAGGGTTTAGAAACAGAGATTGAAGCTGCTTTAGAAGCAAAGCAGTTAGAGCAAACAGCAACATTTGTTCGTAAATTAAAATTCATGTTAAAACTGCAAGTTGAAATTGAGTTATTAGAAGAGAAGTTATTCGACTAATTTCTTTGGCTAACTCTGTGACTAGCAGTATTCGGAAATAATAGGACTATAATCGCATGGCATTACTTCAAATTGCAGAACCTGGTCAATCAGCAGCTCCTCATGAGCATAAATTAGCTGTTGGCATTGATTTAGGAACGACCAATTCATTAGTCGCTACCGTGCGTAGTGGTAAAGCGACAACGCTAACTGATATGGAACAGCAAGATATGCTGCCATCAGTGGTTAATTATGCGCTATCAGCTGAGAATACCCCCCAAGTCTTGGTCGGCAAGAAAGCATTAGAAAAGTCGGTAAGTGATCCTCTTAATACCCTCGTATCAGCAAAACGTTTAATGGGTAAATCTTTAGCGGATTTAGACCAAACACATTTGCCTTATGAGTTTTCTGCCCATGAAAGTGGTTTAGCACAAATAGAAACGGTTTGTGGCCCTATCAATGCAGTACAAGCTTCTTCTGAAATTCTTAAAGTATTAGCACAACGTGCAACGGAGAGTTTGCAGGGTGACTTGAGTGGTGTTGTTATAACAGTGCCTGCTTATTTTGACGACGCACAACGTCAAGGAACAAAAGATGCCGCGCGTTTAGCTGGGTTACATGTATTACGTTTATTAAACGAACCAACCGCAGCCGCGATAGCTTATGGTTTAGACTCTGGTAAAGAAGGTTTAATTGCCGTTTACGATTTAGGTGGCGGTACCTTTGATATTTCTATCTTACATCTGCATAAAGGTGTTTTTGAAGTATTAGCTACTGGCGGTGATTCTGCATTAGGCGGTGATGATTTTGATTTAGCAATTGCTGAATGGATACAATCAGAAGCAGGTATTAGTGGTGGTATTACGCCACAATTACAACAAGAGTTATTAAAAACAGCACGTGCGGCAAAACAATCATTAACAGATAACGAGCAAGTTGAAATAACCTTACAAGAAGTGCAATGGTCAGGTACATTATCAAAATCTACCTTTGAACAATTAATTGCTAAGTTAGTGAAAAAAACAGTGCGAGCTTGTAAACGTGCATTAAAAGATGCCAATACGAGTTTAGAAGAAATCGTTGAAGTCGTGATGGTAGGTGGATCGACTCGCGTACCATTAGTGCGTGCAGAAGTTGCTGAGTTTTTTGGTAAAACATTATTAACCAGCATTGACCCTGATAAAGTGGTTGCGATTGGTGCTGCGATTCAAGCAGATATTTTAGTGGGTAATAAACCTGATTCTGAAATGTTATTATTGGATGTTTTACCGCTGTCTTTAGGGTTAGAAACGATGGGGGGCTTGGTTGAAAAAGTGATCCCACGTAACACCACTATCCCTGTTGCTCGTGCACAAGAATTTACAACGTTTAAAGATGGCCAAACGGCTATGATGATTCATGTTTTACAAGGTGAACGTGAATTAGTATCTGATTGTCGTTCATTAGCTAAGTTTGTCTTAACTGATATTCCACCAATGGCAGCGGGTGCTGCACATATACGTGTTACTTTCCAAGTCGATGCGGACGGTTTATTAAGTGTGACAGCGATGGAAAAATCATCGGGTGTACAAGCGTATATTGAAGTTAAACCAAGCTATGGTTTAAGTGATGAACAGGTAATGGGAATGTTATCTGACTCTATGACCTTTGCTGAAAAAGATATTCAAGCGCGTATGTTAGTTGAACAACAAGTAGAAGCAAAACGTGTTGTTGAAAACCTACAAGCAGCAATGCAAAAAGATGGTAAGCAATTACTCAATGAACAAGAATATACACAAATAGCAACGGCTATCGATGCGTTAATGGCGCTTGCTAATGGTGATGATTTAAATGCCATTAAAGAAGCGATTGAAGCAATTGATAAATTAACTGATAGCTATGCAGAACGACGTATGGATGTATCAATCAAAGCTGCTTTAACGGGTCACACCGTTGACGAAATTTAAGCTAAATTTAATAAAAGAAAGGTTTTAAGATGCCAAAAGTTATATTTTTACCACATGAAGAATTATGTCCAGATGGTTTAGTTGTTGAAGCTGAAGATGGCGAAACAATTTTAGATGTTGCTTTGAAAAATCATATTCATATTGAACATGCTTGTGAGAAATCATGTGCTTGTACAACTTGTCACGTAGTTGTTCGTGAAGGTTTTGATTCATTAGAAGAAAGTGATGAATTAGAAGATGATATGTTAGACAAAGCTTGGGGACTTGAATCAGAGTCTCGCTTAGGGTGTCAAGCTTGCCTTAAAGGTGAAGACTTAGTCGTTGAAATTCCAAAGTACACAGTTAACATCGTGTCAGAAAATCACTAGTCATCACGATTACAATGAGTATTAATATTATTAATGCTCATTGTTTAAAATCAGTTAATATAATCTATTGTATTAGCTGATTTTTAATCAATTTTTATTACCGCTAATGTTTAAGCTGTAACTTTCTACTGCTACCTCCTGCCATCTCTATTTATTTATCTTTACTTCTCCCTTTTAGTGATTAATTTCTGCCTTTATCTTTACTCATATTTTGTTTTTTTAAGTTGATTATCTCTCTTTTTCGATTTTTGTAAAACAGATATGCTTTTGCCTTGAAGTCCCTTATTACTTAAGAGTAAGATTAGAGACATACTTGTTTAGATTAGTGTTATTGATTAAATAATCCTTTTATTAATGTAGCCAAGTTAAAAACTAACTTAAAAGCTTAGCTTCCAATAATATTAAAGCAGTTAGTCACCCAATTTTATTTTAAGGATAACTTAATGATATTAAAATGGACCGATTCTTTAGAGATTGCACTTGCATTAATTGAACAATATCCAGAGCAAGACCCACTTGCTATACGCTTTACTGACCTGCGTGATTGGGTATTAGCATTAGAAGGTTTCGATGATAAGCCAGAGCATTGCAGTGAACGTATTCTAGAAGCAATTCAACTGAGTTGGATTGATGAAAATGATTAACAATATCAATGTATAAACGCGATCTAATACTCGCATTTATACCCATTAAGGAATGTTATGAACCAACCATTTTTAGTAAATTTATCGGATCAAAAGGCAAACCCTGTTTGGGGTGAGAACGCTTTATTATCTTTTGATCAACAGCAAGCAACGATTCACCTTAATTATAGAGATGACGTATTATCTCAAGTGCAAAGTGCTGCGCGTAAATTAGATAACATGTCATTACCTAAAATGAAGTTAGTGGGTGAACAATGGAATTCAGATTTATGTTGGGCATTTTGCCAAGGTTTCTATAACGCAAAAACAGGTGCAGATGTTGAATTTCCTGAGTTAGATGAAGAGGCGATCGATTCATTAAAAACCAAAAAGCTAATTAATGAATGGGTAAGAGAAACCATTAATCTAGGTCCTGCTGTTGTCACCCCTGAAGTGTTATGTGAAAAAGCCTGTCTATTATTAGAGCAAGTGTGTGCTGATAAAGTACCATTAAAGTATAAACTTATCTTTGGTGAACAACTCAATGTTGATGGTTATGTAGGGATTTATGAAGTCGGTAAGGGCAGTGTCAATATGCCATGTATGCTGCAACTTGACTATAACCCAAGCGGTGATGAAGATGCTCCCGTTGATTTTGCTTTAGTCGGTAAAGGTATTACCTTTGACTCTGGCGGCTACAGTTTAAAACCAAGCCCTTCTATGGCGGCAATGAAAAGTGATATGGGTGGTGCTGCAACGGTTACTGGTGCTCTCGCATTAGCAGCTGCAAATGGGCTACAAAAGCGCGTTAAATTATACTTATGTTGTGCTGAAAATATGATCAGTGGTAAAGCCTTTAAACTAGGTGATGTTATTCATTATAAAAATGGCGTTAGCGTTGAAGTCTTGAATACTGATGCTGAAGGGCGTTTAGTGCTCGCTGATGGTTTAATTGCAGCACAAGAAGATGGTGCTAAACAAATCATTGATGCCGCTACTTTAACGGGTGCAGCTAAAGCAGCCGTTGGGCGTGATTATAATTGTATTTTAAGTATGGATGATGAGTTTACTGATTCAGCACTTGAAGCAGCAAAAGAAGTAAATGAAAAACTATGGCGTTTACCATTAGAATCGTTTCATCTACAACAGATTGGTTCTGCATTTGCTGATATTGCAAATATCCACAGTGGTGGCGAAAGTATGGCGGGTGCCTCTACAGCTGCCGCTTTCTTAGCTAAGTTTGTAAAAACACCTGAGCACAATTGGATACATTTTGATTTGTCTGGAAGTTATCAACTTGCTGCAAATGGTAAATGGGCTGTCGGTGGGAAAGGGCATGGCATAGAAACTATCAGTAGCTTATTACTTAAGTAAGTAATTAAGTAATTAAAGGTAATCTTTAGCTGCTAATAAGCGAAACACTTAATAACCATCAAAGAGCCAATATTAGCAATGTGATATTGGCTTTTTTTATGGTTATAATTTTTTTGATAATACTCCCTATTCGTAGAACTTAATGATGATCAAATAGGATATTTAGAGGTGTTATATTGATTAATGTTTTTGACATATTCAAAAGCGTGAAATTAATATTTAAATTACGTATAATCTATATTTTTTTGTACAGGCACGATATGCCTAAATACATATTATATACGAGTTGAGAAAATAGCGATGGTTGTTAAAGCATTAATCTTCATGTTCAGTTTTTTATTATTAAGTGGTTGTTCAACGAATTCTATCGGCCCTATTGAAGCAGGGGAAGACAGTTACCTTATTAGTAAAGAGCAAACTGTTTTTTCAGATAAAGAAGATAAGCTATTAGCTTCTATTCTTTCTCAAGCGAATGAATACTGCTTAGAGAAAAATCGTTTTATGGAAGTGAAACATCTCAACGAATATACTGGTTTCTTTGGTAATGATACTAAGACTACGTTAGTTTTTGCATGCTTAAGTCAAAAAGAAAAAGAATATGAACAGCTTGCTCCTGTTGTCATTGTATCGCCTCCGGCACCTGCAGTTGAAGTTCCTAAAACTGTCGCTCCTGTGGTTGTGAAAGAGCCTGAATTTCCGCCAAGTAAGTTGACTAATTACGCTTTTTAAAGCGTGGTTCTTTAGCTTTAGTAGTAATTTAATAGGCCTTTAAACAGTCTATATATTAAACCTTATACTAAATGCTTATGATCAATAGCCCTGTTTAAGGGCTATGCTTAATAGCTGTATTTAATAACGACTTTTAATAACTATCTTTAATAGCTACCGTTTAATAATAGTGCTTAATCATCCTGATTTAATAGCTTCTCTGCTATGGTGAAGTATCATTACTACAGATAATGGCTAGGTTGTTTTGGACGAGTATTTCCTAACTCATCATTCCTAAGCCTTCACTTATTTCTTTTTCTATCACATTTTGTTCAACGTCATTTTTACCAAATATTATTCGAATTAATAAAACCATTAATTGGCCAATGACTCTTTAATTCAATGCTTCTTTGAAATTGAACAATTAAAATTATCGCATGTAAATCTTAATGATAATTACTATCTTAAATAATGTTTGAAATTTTAGCTTTAGGGATGATCATTTATGCGCTAAATCCTTATTTTATTGTTAATTATGCTATCATCTTCGTCTATTTTATCTTCAAAATACCATTACTGAATTAGAGCGCTCTACACATGATCCCAAACTTAAACCACCAAGAGAATATCAAGCAGGATACTTTTGCGTTTATCAAAGCATTAAGCGAAAGTGATTATTCAGGTGAAATAGCTAAAAGTTATGCAAGCCGTTTAGCCGTTGCAACAGATAACAGTGTTTATCAATGTTTACCACAAGCGGTTATTTACCCTAAATCGACAGAAGATATTATTGTCATTTGTCAGCTTGCTCAGTTACCTGAATTTATTGATATTCGTTTCTCCCCTCGTGGTGGCGGTACGGGTACTAATGGTCAATCTCTGACTAATGATATTGTGCTAGATTTATCGAAACACATGAACAATATTCTTGAAATTAATGCGGCGGAAGGTTGGGTTCGTGTTCAGACAGGGGTGGTTAAAGATCAATTAAATGATTATTTAAAACCACATGGTCTATTCTTCTCTCCTGATTTGTCGACAAGTAACCGTGCCACTATTGGTGGCATGATCAGTAATGATGCATCAGGACAAGGTTCATTACTTTACGGTAAAACAAGTGATCATGTTCTTGCGTTAACCTCGGTATTAATCGATGGTAGTTTGTTAGAAACTAAACCTCTATTACCCGTTGATTTGATAGAACAAGTTGAACGTGATGACGCTATTGGTGCAATCTACCGTCAAGTTATTGATACTTGTGAGAGCCAACAGCAAAATATTGAAGAGACTTTTCCTAAGTTAAATCGTTTTCTAACCGGTTATGATTTAAAGCATGTGTATGATCCAAATACAGGCAGTGTCGATTTGACGCGTATTTTATGTGGCGCCGAAGGCTCGTTAGCCTTTATCACTGAAGCGACGTTACACGTTCAAAAAATTCCAACTTATCGTACTTTGTTCAATATTAAATATGATAGTTTTCAATCGGCTTTACAAAATGCGCCTTTTTTAGTTGAAGCAAATGCATTATCCGTTGAAACAGTCGATTCCACAGTATTAAACCTAGCGAAGCAAGATATCGTTTGGCATAGCGTAAAAGATTTAATTAGCGATGTGCCTGGGCAAGTACTAGACGGCATTAATATCGTTGAATTTGCAGAAGCTGATGAAACGATCCAACAACAAAAAATCGATGCATTGATTATTATGCTAGATGGGTTGATCAGTAATAAACAAGCAGGTGTGATCGGCTATCAAATTTGTAGTGATTTAAGCGACATTAACAAAATTTACGGTATGCGCAAAAAAGCAGTCGGTTTATTAGGTAAAGCTGATAGTCGTGCAAAACCGATCGCTTTTGCTGAAGATACCTGTGTTCCGCCTGAAAATTTAGCGCAATATATTATTGAATTCCGTCAATTATTGGATGATAAAGGTTTGCATTACGGCATGTTTGGTCATGTCGATGCCGGTGTTTTACATGTACGTCCTGCATTAGATCTATGTGACCCAGAACAAGAAAAATTGATGCGTGAAGTATCAGACAAAGTCGTTGCCTTAACGGCTAAGTATAAAGGTTTGATGTGGGGTGAGCATGGCAAAGGTTTCCGTAGTGAATATGGCCCTGATTTTTTCGGTGATGTTTTATTCAATGAATTAAGAAAAATTAAAGCTGCGTTTGACCCTAAAAACCGCGTTAATCCAGGCAAAATTTGTACACCAATCGATTCAACGGATCAGTTAGTGAGTGTTGATGCGGTTAAGCGCGGTACCTTTGACCGACAAATCCCGATCAAAATACGAGAAAGTTACAAACAAGCCGTTGATTGTAATGGTAACGGTTTGTGCTTTAACTATGATACAAAATCACCAATGTGTCCGTCTGTTAAAGTTACACGCGATCGTGTTCATTCACCAAAAGGTCGTGCTGGCTTAATGCGTGAATGGTTACGTCAATTAGCGAATAACGATATTGATGTTCTACAATTAGAAAGTGATTTGTACGCAGGCAAAAATGCGAGTATTTTTACTAAATTCAAAAATACGTTAGCTAAACGCAATGGCGAATACGACTTTTCACATGAAGTGATGGAAGCAATGCAAGGCTGTTTAGCGTGTAAAGCTTGTAGTAGTCAATGTCCTGTGCAAGTTGATGTACCTACGTTTAGATCTCGGTTCATTCATTTATACCATGACCGTTATTTACGCCCCGTGAAAGATTATTTTGTCGCTTATGTTGAACAATACGCACCAATAATGGGAACAATGCCACGCTTTTTTAACTTCTTTACTGGGTTGAAAGTGACGTCTGTTTTGACTGAAAAAATAGTCGGTATGGTGGATATTCCGCAGCTTTCATCTCCAACACTAAAATCAGCATTGAAAGATAATGATATTACAGAGTTTGATTTAGAAAAATTACAAGCATTAACGGCTGAGCAACGTGAGCAGTATGTATTAATCGTGCAAGACCCATTCACTACTTATTATGATGCAGACGTAGTACGTGACTTGATATTAACGATTAAAAAGTTAGATTATAAGCCAGTTGTTTTACCATTTAAGCCTAATGGCAAGCCACAGCATATTAAAGGATTTTTAAGTAAGTTTGCTAAAACGGCTAATGACTCCGCTGAGTTTTTGAATCAAATGGCGGCGTTAAATATTGCTATGGTTGGGACAGATCCCGCGATGGTATTATGTTATCGTGATGAATATAAGCTAGCGTTAGGTGAAAAACGTGGTCAGTTTAATGTTCAACTATTTCAAGAGTGGTTAAAACCACGATTATCAGGCGAACCTAAAAAATCTGAAAATGCAGACTTTTTCTTATTAGGTCACTGTACTGAAAAAACGGCTGAGCCTACCTCTGCAAATGACTGGTCATCTATCTTTAAGCATTTCGGTGGATCATTATCTGAAGTTGCAGTGGGATGTTGTGGCATGGCTGGAACCTATGGTCACGATGCTGGTAAGCTTACCGAGTCAAAAGCTATTTATAGTTTAAGTTGGGAAGCTGAAATAGCAAAACGCGATAGAGCACAATGTGTTGCGACGGGATATTCTTGTCGTAGCCAGGTGAAACGTATTGAGGGTGAAACACTTAAACACCCAGTACAAGCATTACTGAGTTTATTATAAGATGCTGAATGAAAGTAGATGCCAACAGAATAGTAGAGGGCGCAATGAGTATTTGGAAAAAAAGCACAGAAATAAGTCGCTTAAATACAATAAGTGAAAATACTATTATTGAACTGTTAGGCATCGAATACACTAAGGTCGGTGATAATTTTATTCAAGGCACTATGCCCGTGGATAATAGGACGCATCAACCTCATGGATTATTACATGGCGGCGCATCAGTTGTTTTAGCTGAAACTCTCGGTAGCGTTGCTGCAAATTTAGCGGTAGCAGACGATAAAGTCTGTGTCGGGTTAGAAGTGAATGCTAACCATATTAGAAGTATTAAGAAAGGCATAGTAACGGGAACAGCAACCGCAGTACATATTGGTTATAGTACGCAAATTTGGCAGATAGAAATTTGTAATGAGCGTCAGCAATTAGTGTGTACTTCAAGATTAACGGTTGCCGTAATCGATAAGCCTAAACAATAAAAACTAAACACTAAAATCTTCATATGATGAGGGTTATTTAAAAAGAGAGAATTATGATTAAAGTAGGCACTTATAACGAGCTTAAAATCGTTAAAGAAGTGGATTTTGGACTCTATTTAGATGGAGGACAAAATTTTGGAGAGGTCTTATTACCAAAGCGTTATGTTACTGATGAAATGAATATTGGTGACAGTATTACAGTGTTTTTATATTTCGACTCTGAAGACCGTTTAATTGCAACGACACAAAAAGCAAAAGCGATTGCTGGTGAGTTTACTTCGTTAAAAGTAATCGATACTAACCGGGCTGGTGCATTTTTAGATTGGGGGTTACCAAAAGATTTATTGGTACCATTTAACCAACAAAAAGTAGCAATGAAAACTGGCTTTGGTTATGTCGTTTATGTATATCAAGATGATATCAGTGAGCGTTTACTTGCTTCATCTAAATTAGATCGATTTTTAGATAAAGTACCTGCTGAATATAAAGTCGGTGAAAAAGTTGATTTACTAATTGCAGACCGTACTGATATTGGTTTTAAAGCGATTATTAACCATAAACATTGGGGCGTTATTTTTGAAAATGATGTCTTTGGTGACCTTGGTATTGGTAAAAAGTGTAAAGGCTATATTAGACGTATTCGTGAAGATGGAAAAATTGATTTAAGCTTAACGCAAACAGGTTATGCGAAAATGGATGGTTTATCTGACCGTATATTATTAACGCTTAGACAACATGATGGATTTTTACCATTATCAGATAAAAGTAGCCCGGATCAAATTGCTAAAATTTTGAAAATGAGTAAAGGCAACTTTAAAAAAGCCATTGGTCAATTATATAAAAATGGCGATATCGTGATTGCAGATAATGGCATTACGATCACTAATAAGTAATAAAACTTAATAGTGATCATATTGATTAAAAGCGCTTCGGCGCTTTTTTGTTATCTGGTCATAGAGCTTTCATACTCTCTTTCATTAACGTTCACTTAATGTGAATAATAACGCTAGTCTGCATTGGCTAATTTAAGAATAAACAGATCATTCACATAGAACCGATCTGCACTACTGCTTTTCCACCATTGCTGCCATGGTTCTGGAATATTCAAATTGTTTATTAAAGTATTTGAGACAAGTGGTTTGGTAATACTTTCCATTGAAACTTGCCCGCCACAAGGCGTACGCTTTTTATCATTTGAGGCGTCAATTTAGCTGACTACTAACCATACCGCGACTAACATCATCATTGAGCCTGCAATTCTGTTTAATAATTTTACGCTGCTTTGTTGTTGTAATAGGTGACGTAATGTTTTTCCACCCGTTGCATAAATAAGCATACAAGTTAGTTCAAAGCATAATATTACAGCGATTAGTTGTGTTGCTTGTGGTAACAAGGGCGTATCTGCATTGATAAAAGGAGGCAGTAGTGAAATCATAAATGCCCAACCTTTAGGGTTAGCAATCGCCGTAATAAAGCCTTGGCTAATTAATGCAGTACGTTTGACTGAGTCTTGATTTACAGGTGTGGCTGGGATGGCCATTTTTCCACGAGAGCGCCACATTTGTATGCCGAGGTATAATAAATATGCACCACCTGCATACTTTAAGAATAAAAATAGATTAGGGCGAGCGAGCAGTAAAGTAGCGACACCAATTAGCGCTGATAAAGCGACTAAGCCAACACCGACTAATTCTCCAAGCATCATCCATAGACTACGTCTAATACCAATGGTCATACCTAACGTCATTGCTAAAGTCATACACATTCCTGGTGTAATTGACACGGCAAAAAAGGTGGGGATAAATAGCAATAATAGGTTGTGATCCATAAGACTCTCATGTGAATTATATTTTGGATGTTATAAATCATTATAATGATAAATAGATGATTAAATACAAATTTCTTTGTCTGATTATCTTTATGAATTAAGGTATTCCCTATCCTTTATTCTCTATTCTCTATTCTCTATTCTAAAACTGTTATTGCTATTGAAGTACTATAATTTTCACTTTTTATTTTCACAATAAATTTGAAAGTAATATGTTTGAACTTAATTTTTAATTATTTACATGAAAAATTTATAATTTCTCAAACTACTTTGATTTCAATCTCATTATCTATTTAATTTCCCCTTATTATGCGAGTCTAAATGGCGTAAAGTGTGCTACCCATTTTTATGGGGAGATGATAGTTGTATTTTATTTATCGGAGTTAGTTATATGGTTGAGTTAAACTCAATAAATTGGGTTGAATGGTTTGGTTATTGTGCATCTTTAGTGGTGCTGATCTCATTAACAATGAGTTCAATTATTAAATTACGCCTAATCAATTTTATTGGTTGTTTATTGTTTGCTGCTTTTGCTTATTTTATCAATTCATGGCCTACCATGATTATGAATCTTGGCATTGCTGTTATTAATGTTTATTTCTTATATAAGATTTATGCAACAAAAGAAGAGTTTAAAATTGTTTCTACTTCAATTGATTCAGAGTACCTTCGACACTTTATTGGCAACAATGAGGTAGAAATAACGAAGCAAGTTTCATTACAACAGTTGTATCAAGCTAATCGTGTTTTTTATATGTTGCGTAATGACAGTATTGCTGGATTATTAGTTGGTGATTTAAATGAAGACGGTTGTTTTGAAATCTATTTAGATTATGTTGTGTCTAAATATCGTGATTATAAATTAGGTACTTATTATTTTAAAACTAATCAACATTTTTTACAGAAAAGGGGGGTTAAAGTTTTAAAAGCTGCTGCGAACCATTATATGCACCGTAACTATTTAATTAAAATGGGTTTTATTGCTGATGACAGTAAAGAACTACATTTCTTAAAAATATTACAAGCTTAATATCATACGTGCCTATTTTTTAAAGTAACCGTTTTCGGATTAGTGAGTTAATTAGCTCGCTAATTCGATTATGTCATTAGTAAAATAGCAACTCATTAACTCATTAACTCATTAACTCATTAACGCATGATATAATGATACCAATTACACTCATTAACATCTTTTTGTTAATTTTCAGACAGACGATTAACTAAGTTAATCTTCGAAGTGCCTCCATTTACGCCTTAAATTAAGCCACTTTCCTCCGTCAAATTTAGAATACATATTTAATATAATTAGTATTACCGCTATAGCTTTTAATTTTATATGTTTTTATAAAAAAACGAATTTCACCAAATTTTTTTTAATATTATTTAAAGATTGTATCTATCATTTAGTGAATATATTAAAAATTAATTATTCATCTTGTAAGGCTTTTAAACGAATATCATCGCGTTTAAACTCTTCAATTTTGGCACTATAGCGTGCTTGATCTAGCTTTTTTTCTGTATAAGCTAAGGCACTGCTCATTTTTTCAGATGCTTCTTTAAATCGTCCTAGTAATGCTAAATATTCAGCTCTCATTGCAAATTCTTTGGCTTTTTCATGCATTTTTTTATAGAGATCTATTGCTAATAAGTACCCTAAGATATGATCAGGGTGAGATCGCAAAAAGTATTCTATTTTCTTATCTGCTAATGCATATTGCTTGTCTTGTTTAAGTGCTACGACTAAATTTAATAAAATGACTTCATTACCAGGAAAACGATATTCATAAGAGATTAGTGAATCAATCGCTTGTTGCACATGTTTAGTTGATAATGAAATATCAGCTGCTAAATCAATAAAAAAGAAGTTATTAGGATCATCATTAATTAATTGCTTATTAATCTTTTCGGCTTGTTCAAACTCCTCATTTTTAAAGTAAGCTAATGCTAAACCGTATTCAGCTGCTTTTTTGAATTGATATTTATGATTTTGCAGCTGACTTTGATATTGGTTAATCAGTGTCGGCGCTGTTAAACGATGAAACCTGACAGTGATACGCGCTTTGCTAAGGTGGTAATCTAAACTATTTTTTATATGCGTTTTTTTCAATCGACTAGCACGTAAACGCGCTTCAGAAAGGCGTGCTTCAGGTAAGGGATGAGTTGATAGCATTTGTGGCGGTAGACTAGCATATTTGTATTTTTCAGCTAATTTACCGAAAAAATCAGCCATTCCATAAGGGTCAAAGCCAGCGTTTGCTAATGTTTGAATACCAATACGGTCCGCTTCATATTCATGTGAACGAGTATAGTTAATTTGGCTTTGAATATTGACGGCTACCGTCGTTGATAATGCTGCTAACCCTGCTGCTGGTGAAACTAATGCTAATAATATTGAACCAGCTAAACCTGCTATTGAAGTTGGATTACTAAGCGCTTGTTGTTCTAATATTCGAGCTAAATGGCGCTGTGTAATGTGTGCAACTTCATGTGCAATAACACTTGCCAGCTCACTTTCTGTTTCAGCGTACAAAAATAACCCTGTGTTAATCTTTACATTTCCCCCTAAGAAAGCAGCTGCATTAATATCTTCATCTTTTACTAAGAAAAATTTAAAAGGTAATTTTACAGAGTCTGAATGACTGACGATATCTTGACCAAGTTCCGATATATAATGATTTAACACTGGGTCCCGAATAATAGGCAAAGCTTGATTAGCTATCATATTAAATGCCCAGCCATATTGCTTTTCTTTTTCAATTGTCAATGCGCCAGCGCCTACTGTACCAATTTCAGGTAAGTCATTATTAGCAAAGCTAACCGGAGATAAGCTAGATAAGCATAAATATGCTGTAACGAGTTTTAATTTGTAACGCATTACTAACTCCAAGTGAATGATTAGCTTAAGATTACCTAAATTAGGTAATTAAGGTAATTTAACTTACGTAAAAAGTGTTACGTAAACAAGATTAAATAGATCATAATTATACAGTTAAAGGTTATGTTTTTTTAGAGCATAAATAAGTATTAATGTTAACCCTATTGGTGAACGGTATCTTAGAATGAGCATAACATTTTCAATTCGCTATTTGTTATGGATTACAATTGTTTTATTACGCAATGATGGACTATTCAAATGAATGAAATGCTATAATTCATTCATTTATCACATATTTAAGTGCAATAAGATAATATCTATGCAAAGTTTAGATTTACGCCAAGTACGTTGTCCATTAGCATTAGTTTTACTGAAACAGCAATTACTCACTTTAGATACAAATGCAAGTATCGAGGTGTTATTTTCTAACCAAGTCGCAATACAGGATATTCGACGGTATTTGGATAAAAAAAACTATTGCTATCACTGCAATCAAAATACATTATTGATTCAATTAGATAATAAATAATGTGATGTATTATCAGTATAAAAATCGCTTTAGCTACCTAAAGTAAATTGTTGTTTAGTAAGTGTTTTCTGGCCTATAGAACGACCTATGTGCACCAATAGAAGGATTAATCTTCAATGTTTATGCAACTATTTCAATGGTATAAGACACGTTTTTCAGACCCTAATTTAAGTGTTTTGTTCCTACTTTTGTTATTTTCTTTTATTGTCATCTATCTTTTTGGCAATATTTTAGCCCCTCTATTTGTTGCTATAGTATTAGCTTATTTATTAGATTGGCCTGTAACTTATTTAATGCGTTTTAAAATAAATAGAACGTTTGCTACATTAATTGTTATGTTGTTATTTATATCTATTTCTATTTTTGCTTTCTTAGGTGTCTTACCAACTATTTTCAAGCAAGCAGCGTCCTTTATTCGTGATTTGCCAACCATGTTAAATCAAGGGCAAGCATATATTCTAACTCTACCTGCTCATTATCCCGATGCTATTGATCCTGTTACTATTACACACATCATTGGTACTATAAAAAGTTATTTAGTTGATAGTGGTGGTTTTTTATTATCACAATCTTTTGCCTCTATATTGAATATTGCTGCGTTACTCGTCTACGCGGTGCTAGTACCATTAATGATGGTTTTTATGCTTAAAGATAAAAATCAATTAATTGCTAGTATGGCTCGTTTCTTACCTCAAAATCGTAAATTAGCGGCTCAAGTTTGGTCAGAAATGAACGGTCAAATAATGAATTATATTCGAGGTAAAATAACTGAAATTTTAATTGTTGGTGTCGCGACTTACTTTACTTTCTTTTTCATGGATTTGCGTTATTCAGCTTTACTGGCTGTATTAGTTGGTTTGTCTGTATTGATACCTTATATAGGAGCTGCTGCAGTGACGGTTCCTGTAGCGGTTGTTGCTTTATTTCAATGGGGCATTTCTCCTGAATTTGCTTACTTAATGATAGCTTACGGTATCATTCAAACGCTTGACGGTAATTTAATTGTGCCTATTTTATTTTCTGAAGCAGTTAATTTACACCCAGTGGTTATTATAATATCAGTCTTAATCTTTGGTGGCTTATGGGGGTTTTGGGGGGTGTTTTTTGCTATTCCTTTAGCAACACTTGTTAAAGCTGTTTTAAATGCATGGCCAGCAGTGCAAGCTGATTTGGATGATATAGAGCTTATTGAAAAGTAATTTGTTCTCTTGAAATAAGCAGTAAATGAATTAAAGTTTCAGCCGTTAATACCATCAGCTATTAAGTAAAAGCTGAGCTCGAAATTAGTAACAATGACTTTAAATATGAAATAATAGGAATAAATATTATGTTAGAAATCGGTAGCTTGGCACCAAACTTCACATTACCAGACGAAAATAACTCACCTGTTACGTTAAGTGATTATCTTGGTAAAAAAATACTCGTTTATTTTTACCCAAGAGCTTCTACACCTGGTTGCACTACGCAAGCCTGTGCTTTAAGGGATAGTAAAGATGAATTAACTGCATTAAATGTTGTTGTGTTGGGTATTAGTCCAGATACTCCTAAGAAGTTAACTAATTTTATCAACAAGCAAGATCTTAACTTTACCTTACTGGGCGATGAAGATCATCGCACGTGTGAAAGCTATGGTGTTTGGCAATTAAAGAAATTTATGGGCAAAGAAAATATGGGCGTAGTGAGGACTTCTTTCTTAATTGATGAAAATGGTAAGTTAGAGCATATCTTTAATAAATTTAAAACCAAAGACCATCATGAAGTAGTACTTAACTACTTAAAATCAGAAGGTTAAATTTAAAGCTTGAAAAGTATAGCTACAACCATGCTCTAGTTGAAGGTAAAAAGTGCCGATGTTGTAGCTAATTTACTTCGAATATTAATGTTGTTTAAGAAAAGTATTGAAAATATTTATGCACTATAAAATATGAAGTAAAACTTATTTCGCTAAATTAATCAGCTTGCCTAACAGCTGTAGAATTAGCAGTTATTTTCTCGTTAGTTATTAATATAACTTCAACATAATTATTTATGATTGCCATTATTTTTTTGACACATCGTTATGAAATTTAAAATTATATATAAGACATTGATAGAAAGAGATGAATAACACTTTAAATATAACACCTCTCCAATAAACACAGTTCATTTTAGGCATAATAAACATGACTGCAAAAACAAAAATATTATTATTAATCGGATTACTTTTCACATCAATCATATTGCTAGTCTCTGGTGTTGGCTTCAATAATTTTAAAACAGCATCAACGGAAAATAAGACCGTAAAGTTAGATAATCAAGCCTTTTTAATATCTAAAGCACTTGAGCAGAAAATAGAACGTTATTTTGATGTACTCAATGTCATGGCTAATGATATTGAAATCGATGAAACTGGTTTATTAAATATAAATAAAACGATTCAATCGTTACATATAATAGCAAATAACTTAGGAGTTCTTGATGCCTATATTACGACTAAGGATGCACGTAGTTATACACATCAAAATGATGGTCTAGAGGCCGGTTTTAATGCCAAAGAAAAAAAACGTGAATGGTACATACGGGCATTTAATAGTGAAGATAAAATAATTACAAGTCCTTATGTAAGTAGTTATGGTAATAAAGTCACTACATTCGCGGTACCCATTAAGCGTAATGAAAAGGTGTTAGGTGTGCTTGCTTTAAATATTGGTATTAATCAAATTACTGGCTTTATTCAAGAGCTTGCACCTGAAAACAATATTTTTGTAAGTCGTCAAGATGGTTATCTACTTGCAGCGAAAGAAGCTGGTTTAATCGGTAAAAATATATATGACGAACGTCCTTCTTATAAAGAGTTTAAAAATAAGAGTATCAGCAATCATGATTATTATTTAGAAGGGGTGGAGTATACCGTTTCAGGAGTTGTCATCGATTCGTTAAATTGGACTGTCTGGAGCTGGAGCAGTTGGGATGATATTAACGAAGCATCAAGTAAAAATTTACAAGTTAGCTTATGGATTGCATTAATATTTATTATTACCTCGCTGTACCTCACTTATCTGATAATAATGAAAGTGATGTATCGTCCTATTGGTGGAGAGCCGGCTGAAATCGAAGCTATTGTAAAAAGAATTGCACAAGGAGAATTAAATTCTGTTGCTCCTCTTACTGGCCGTGAAACTGGTATTTATAGTGCAATTCACACCATGGTGGATAATTTAAAAGATATTATTAAAAATATTAATACATCGACAAGGCAATTAAACATTTCATCAGTGCAAATGTCAGAATCAGCTTCCAGAGTGAACAATAGCTCAGGGACACAAATAAAAGAGCTAGAGCTAACTTCTACAGCATTAAATAAAATGGTTGCAACAGTTAGTGAAGTTGCACGTAATACCTTATACACATCAACGGTGGTGAACGAAGCAGATGAAAAGACGACTAAAGGTATTCATATTGTAAATGATATGAATGCCAGTATTTCAACATTAGTAGAAGGTATTACTAATGTTCAGCAAGTGATATGCACCTTAGAAAAGCAAGTTGAGAATATTGGCTACATTATTGAATTGATTATTGATGTTTCAGAGAAAACAAGTTTATTGGCATCAAATAGCATTATTGAAGCGGCTGAAGTTGAAGGAAGAAGGCAAGACTCTGCTGTTTCAACAGGTGAAGTAAAAGATCTTGCCAATAAAACCAAAGACATCTCTGTTGAAATTCGGTCTATGCTTGATCGTCTACAAAATGAATCAAAAAATGCAATAGAGTTGATACAAATTAATCTAGATAATGCAAAATTAACGGTAATAAAATCGAGAGATGCAAATAATATTTTAGAAGAGATACGTCGCTCTATTTCAATTATCCAAGATATGAATGATCAAATTGCAACATCAACTGAACAACAAGCAGTAGTTGTTGGTGAAGTTAATCAATGTATTACTGGTATCAATAATATAGCCAAGACTGCTTTTGATGGTGCTAGGAATAACACTAAAAGAGCCACTGAATTATTAAACATTGCCGCTGCTTTAAATAAGTCTGTTGAGGTATTTAAACTGTAATATTTTTAAACTGCTTGGGACCCAAATAAATTAGCTCTATTACATTAATTTAATGGGTATAAAAAATTCCAATCATTTATTTAATTACATAATTGGAATTTGGCTTCTAGTGTGTTTTTATCAATTCTACGTGTATTTTATTGCAATTAAATATTTATACTATTCCGATTAAAGAGCTGAACTAATTTTCGAACTTAGAAAGTTCACTTCTAAGTTGTGGGATTCACTAAATAACCTCAGTTCTGGATAAGCAAAGCAATACAACATCGCTATTTCCGCGGATTTCTGCGTTAAATTATCTTTCAATAACCCGTTATTGCTTCAATAATTCGCCTTGAACAACACAAAACTAACAGCACAGTATAGTAAAAATATAATCTTATGATTTTAAATGTAATTTTGTTTTCATTAACCAGAATTGAGATTAAATAACTATATAAAAAACACAACAATATAATAAAACCACAACTCAATTTAGGTTTTAAATTGAGTTGTGGTTTTGAGTAAAGTTTAATTCATATACCTAATGGTATTGGTCGCTTGAAACTGTTAATTACTCTAGTTTTATTGGACTGATAAAACCAGCTGGTTTTAAGGCGAGTAAATCACTATCAAGTTTATCAATTACTTGTTCTGCAGTATGACCTAATAGTGTTAAGCCTATACCTGAACGTCCTACTGTTCCTAAAATAACTAATTCTGCTTTAATTTCTTGTGCTACATCACTAATAACATCTTCAGGTAAACCTTGATGTAAGTGAATGTTTTGTGTTTCTATATGATATTTATTTGCATAATTATTTAAGGTTTTGTGATGGAATTTTTTTAAGCCATCTTCATAATGAATAGGATCAAATTCAGGTAGTTCCATCATAATATTCATTGGTGGGCTAGGGTAAGCATTTACTACGTGCACATTTGATTTCACCATCTCTGCAATATCATTGGCTTCCGCTAAAATAGATTCATTTAAGTTATGATGGTCAGGATCTTCAATACTTTTACAGTCAACTGCACATAAGATATTACCATTCTCAGGCCACGATTTTACTTTGACTAATAATAATGGAATTGGGCATTTGCGGAGTAGATTCCAGTCTGTCGGTGTAAATAAAATAGCACTAAGACGCGGATGAGGATGTGTTGATTTTATTAATAAATCATATCCTTCTTTTAGTATTAATTGAATAGCTGCTTGAAAAGGACGATTATGCCAATGCACCTGACAAGTTATTATATGTCCTTGCTCTCTATAAGGCGCAGCAAGTGTATCTAGCCATTCCGTGTTATCTCGAATGACTAATGACTGCATTGCTTGACGTTCTTCCATAGAACTTAAAGAGGTCATTTCGTAGGTCAGATCGTAACAAGATAAGAATAAAGTAATTTTAGTATTTTTATCTTTTTCGGCTATTTCAATAGCACGCTGTAGAGCGGGTTGCTCTTCCTGTGTTGGATCTATATAAACTAAAATATTACGGTATTTAAGCATGTTCGCCTCCAATTTTTAATAATCTATATAACTATAACTTAGATCAAATAAGGACAAACAGATAGTGATATCTGCCAGAAAATGGAAATTAATTTATTTTCTGGCAAGTTACGTAGTAGATAAGAGCTTGTTGATTTTAAACGATTGATCCTGCTAATTCAGATAATTGAGCATTATCTAATACAGTAATATATTTACCTTTAACCGCAATCATGCCACTTTTTTGAAAGCGACCTAATAAACGACTGATTGTTTCAACCGTTAGACCTAAGTAATTACCGATATCACCGCGTGTCATCGATAATCTAAACTCTTTTGGCGAGAAACCACGAGCTGCAAAGCGAACTGATAAGTTATGAATAAATGAAGCTAATCTTTCTTCTGCATTCTTTTTCGAGAGAAGTAAAATCATATTTTGATCACCAACAATTTCACTACTCATCAGACGTAATATTTGCTGTCTTAGCTTAGGCATTGTTGTCGATAATTCATCTAAAGTATCATATGGAATTTCACAAATCATTGCAGTTTCAAGCGCTTGTGCAAAACTTGGATGCGTACCTGTACTAATACCATCAAAACCAACTAAATCACCAGCAAGGTGGAAAGCAGTGATCTGTTCATCTCCTTGCTCTGTGATGGTATAAGATTTTAAAGTGCCTGAACGAATTGCATATAAACACTTCATGTTATCACCAGCTTTGAAAATCTCACTGCCTTTTTGAACTGGTTTTTTACGTTCGATAATAGTGTCTAAACGATTTAATTCAGTCTCGTTAAGAGAGTAAGGTATGCATAGTTGACTAATACTACAATCTTGACAGTGAATTGTATTAGCGCCTGTTTGTGCTCGACTTGAATTGCTTTTATCCATATTCATCTCTTAAATAATATTGATTTGTGTTAATACTAACACCTTATAAAGTTCCTTTGAAATTGTTAATCACAAAGTTGCCTATCTAGGTCAGTATTTTAGGAGCATAAGGGGGTTAAGGTAAGTGCTAATATAACTGTGTAAATGCGACATAAATAGTTTGAAAAGCAAATAGTGCTAATACTAATCCGCTGCCATATCTAAACCATTTTTTATTTAGAATATTTTTCAGTTTATGGCTTAAAGAGCCGACTAGCATCATGGCAGGTAATGTCCCTAACCCAAAGCCAAGCATGATAACTAAACCGTTAAGCCCATTAGCAGTACTTATTGCCCAAACCAAAGAAGAGTAAACTAAACCACAAGGTAACCATCCCCAAAAAAAACCGAGAGGAAAAGCTAAAGCAGGGTGTTTTAAAGGTAAAAAATATTGTGCTAAAGGTTTTATGAATTTCCAGAAAAATTGTCCGGCTCGCTCTACTATTATTAAGCCATTCCATAATCTAGCAATATAAAATGCTAATAACAGCATCATGATGGCAGCGATAATACGTAAATAAATAAGGGATTCTTTGCCTCCCATCCAGATAATTAATACACTGCTACTGGCTGCGAAGATAAACCCTGCCACTGAATAACTCGTTATGCGGCCTAAGTTATAGAGTAGTAATGAAAGTAATCCATTTTTTTGATCTGGGTTGATTGAAAAGCTCAGTGCACTAGCAATCCCTGAACACATGCCAATACAATGCCCAGCACCTAGTAAACCAATTAAAAAAGCACTTAAAAAGTCATTAATGAGCATCTGGTTTTATATCACTTATTTTCAAGGGAGTTGTTTTAGATACCTTTCCTTCAGAGTGTTCAATATCTGCCTGCGTTTTTTTCATTGGTTTTGATGGTTGTACATCTTCATCAAATAAAATATTTACACCTTCTCTATCTAGGTCATCATACTGATTAGACTTAACGGCCCAAAAAAATACTAATACAGCAATGGATACAAAGATCATTGCAATCGGAATCAATACATAGATAATATTCATTTTAATAACCTTAATGAATTGCTCACTACAATTAATGAGCTAAAAGACATACCTAAGACCGCGACGTAGGGAGGAACTAAGCCCATCACCGCTAAAGGGACTATGATTAAGTTATATCCGATAGCCCAAGCTAGGTTTTCTTTAATGATACGTGTTGTTTGCTTAGCATTAGTCGTTAATAGGTTTATTTTACGTAAATCAGAGCCTAATAAAATAACGTCAGCACTGTTTTTAGCAATGTCAGTACCGCTAGCTAATGCGACAGAAATATGGGCACCTGCTAATACCGGTGCATCATTGATACCGTCGCCAATCATCATAACTTGCTGCGATTGTTGTAACGTTTCGATATGCGCTAATTTTTGTTGTGGACTAACACCTTTGACTACATTTTTAATGTTAAGTTGCTTAGCGACTTGTTCACTTTTATCTGAAATATCACCCGTTAACATGGTGGTTTCTAAGTTGTTTTTATGGCAAAAACTAACTAAATCCATTGCTGATTCACGTATTTCATCACCTAACTCAAAGGTTGCAATTAATTGTTGATTCACAGTCAAATAGATCAATAACTCTTGGCTACTTAATTCTCTAGTCACTCCACAGAAAGCTGCATGACCTAATTTAACTTGTAATTTTTGACCATTATCTTCCCAAGTTGCTTGTAAGCCTTGCCCTGGAATATTTTCAATATTGTTTAATATTAAAGTTTGGTTTTTTAATTGAGTGAAAGCAACTGCAATAGGGTGCTCTGAGTTCATTTCAAGATTTGCGGCAAGATTAATACATTGTTGTTTATTATATGGGTACTTTGCAACGCCTAGCGCGGGTAGATGCGTATTAAGCAATTTAAAGTCACCTTGCGTTAACGTGCCTGTTTTATCAAAAACAACATGATGTATTTTATTCACCGTTTCTAATACGTGATGTTGCTTAATTAAAATACCTTGTTTATTAAGCTGCGCAGTGGCACAGGTTAGCGCAGTTGGTGTTGCAAGAGATAATGCACACGGACAAGTGGCAACCAGTACCGACAAGGTGATCCAAAATGCTTGGTCAGGATCAATAAGGCTCCAGCCAATATAAGTCAGTGTTGCTACCAACAATAAGGCTGCCACGAAATAACGTGATACGATATCAGCCATTATTTCGATTTGGGGTTTATTTTGCTGTGCGCTATTTTGTAATTGTATGATGTCTGAAATAAGTGTGTTGTTACCTATATTCACCACTTCAATGGTCAATACACTACTAATATTAACAGTACCTGCATAAACATTATCTCGTGACTTTTTAAAAACAGGTAAATGTTCACCAGTAAGCATCGACTCTTCAATATTACTTTGCCCATCAATAATGATGCCATCGATTGCAATAGTTTCACCTGGCTTAACGAGTATATATTGCCCTGGTATGAGTGTTTTTGCGGGGATTAATTGATGGCTAATAATGCCATCATTTGTTTCTAATAATGTCGCCATCGAGGGAAGCAAACGCAATAAGTTACTACTGGTTTCAGATGCTTTACGACGAGCTCGGAGTTCTAATAAACGACCTAATAATAGTAAGAAGGTGAACATCGAGACTGACTCGAAATAGACCTCACCTCTCCCTACGATAGTTGCATAACCGGAGGCAGAATAGGCACCTAATAAAGCAATAGAAATAGGAATATCCATGCCTAATGTTTTATTGCGGATATTACGCCATGCATTTACATAAAAAGGTTGTGCGCTATACAAGAGTACCGGTGTTGCAAGAATAAAGCTAACCCACCTGAAGTAAGTAATAAACTCTTGTTGCATACCTGAAAAGAAATCAGCATATAAGGCGATCGCAAACATCATTACCTGCATAGTTGCAAGGCCCGCAAGCCCTAACCTACGTAAGTAAGATTTTACTTGTTTAGTATAAAACAACTCTTGTTGATTAACTTGGAAAGGGTAGGCTTTGTAACCAATACGTTGAATTTGTTCCAGTATTTTACTGAGTACCAGCTGTTCATTATCCCAACGAATTACAGCACGGTTTAAAGTGGTATTCACATTAACAAAAATAAGGCCAGGTAAAAAACGTAATTGCTTTTCAATGAGCCAAGCACAAGCAGCGCAACTAATGCTTTCAACAGTTAATGTTATTTCAGTGGTGTTGCCATTTTGTTTTATAAAGTCGAGTTGAATTTGTTCAATATCATAATGTTCAAGTTGTTGAAGCTCATCAGGGATTAACGATTCCCCTTTAGCTGCAACCTCTGTTCTGTGCTCATAATAAGAACTTAAGCCACTATCAACAATTGTTTGTGCCACTGCCTGACAACCTGGGCAGCACATTGTTTGTTGCTCTCCATTAATCAGAACCTGAAAACTAGTCTTGGTTGGGTTAGGCTCCCCACAGTGAAAGCATTGACTTACTTGTTGCATTTACAATGCTATTTTTTCAGATGGGAAAACTACTTTCTTTTCTAAGCGCCATTTCTTATCAAAGGGTTCAAGGCGAAGTGACCATTTACCTACCAATGGCTGGTCTGTTTCAAAATGATAATTGCCTTCTGCGTCAGCTGTTAACATTGCAAGTTTGTCGCGCTTAGATTGAGTTGAATGAAATAAAGAGAAGCTGATCGATGTATTTGTTTCTAACCCCTCCATTTTAATTAACAAGCCATCTGCTTGTTGTACGACTTCAGCAGATAGGCCTAATTTTTTAGCATTAGTTAGTAAGCTTAAATCTGCATTAATTGCTTTGCCTGTTTTATAATAATCATCAACAACCATATCGGGTTTATTATCAGAAGCTATAATGAAAGTACTGATACCCGCAACAACAGCTGCCATTGGTAAAATAATTAAAAACCAAGGCCAAAATTGTTTAAACCAAGACTTTTTTACTTCTGTTTGCATGACAATTCCTGTTATTAAAAGTAGGGGGAGGCAATACGCGATAATCTAGCATTTATGACGAATTTTAGCTATAAAAAAGCCTCGATTAACGAGGCTTTAAATGTTCACTTTAATACGCTAAGCAGCGATTAAATTTAACTTATTTTGGTTGTGATAAAGAGTAAACAAATGCAGAGATTAATTGAATTTTATCTTCGCCTAATACATCTTTCCAAGCTGGCATTACACCATTTCGTCCATTACGTAATGTATCTTCAACTGCTTTACGTGAGCCACCGTATAACCAAACTTTATCCGTTAGGTTAGGTGCGCCAAATGCATGTAAACCTTTACCATCAGCACCATGACATGCAGCACAAACTACGAAGCGTTCTGCACCAGCTTGGGCATCTATGTCATTTACACGACGACCACTTAGTTGTAATACATAACTTGTTACTTCTTTTATGCCATCTTCACCTAGAATATCTTTCCAAGCAGGCATTGCTGCGTTACGACCATTCATTAATGTTTCTTTAATGGTTAATGGATCGCCACCATATAACCAATCGTCATCAGTAAGGTTTGGAAAACCCTTACTGCCACGTGCATCTGAACCATGGCATTGAGCACAGTTTTGTAAGAATAAACGTTGACCTACTTTTACTGCTTCAGCGTCTTTAGCAATCACTTCGATGTCTTTATAAACACCTGCATCGGTATAAACTAGTTGTTTAAATACTTCGCCATATTTGATTTCTGCAGCATCTATTTCACGTTGGTATTGTGATTTTGATGTTTCCGCTCGTTGATCCAGCTTAGAAACGTCAGTAACGTCTTTATCTGCACTAGTCCAGTTTAAAAAACCATTCCAATTTGCAGTATAACTAGGGAAAGCAATTGAATAAATTAGTGCGATAACAATCGTAAACCAAAATAAACCAACCCACCATTTTGGTAATGGATTATTCAGTTCTTGAATACCATCAAAGGTATGAGGCATTGGTTCGCCTTCTTTAACGCCTGTGTTATTTGTATTTGCTGCTTTCAGAAGTACTGCACAACCGATGATGACGGTTAACGTAATGACAGATATCCATATTGTCCAAAAAATGCTCATTATTTTTTAGCTCCTGTATGTTCGCTTGAGGTGCTTTCATACTGTGTTGAGTCCAGATCATCTTCCAAAATAGAATTACCCATTTCTTCAAATGACTTTTTTTGTTTTTTACTGTAGGCCCATAAAATCAACCCAACGAAAATAATAATTAAAAATAATGTATATAATCCGTTAAAAGTTCCAAAATCCATATAGCCTCCAGTAGCCTAAAGTGCCTATTGCTAGGCACCAACTTTAATTATTTAAACGCATGACCAAGTGATTGTAAGTATGCAATCAATGCTTGCATCTCAGTTTTTCCTTCGACTGCTGCTTTCGCACCTGCAATATCTTGTTCAGTATAGATTGGCTGCATTACTCCATTTTCATCTTTATGACCTTGTCCTTTAGTCAACATGTTGAAAATCTCTAACTTACGAGCAGTGTCTTCACCTGTTAACAAATCAGTTGCTAACCATGGGAAACCGGGCATATTTGACTGAGATACTACATCACGAGGATTCATTAAATGAACTTCATGCCATGCATCAGAATAACGACCACCTACACGTGCTAAATCTGGACCAGTACGTTTAGAACCCCATAAAAATGGATGTTCCCAAACACTTTCGCCAGCCATACTGTAATGACCGTAACGTTCAGTCTCAGCACGGAAAGGACGGATCATTTGGCTGTGACATACGCTACATCCTTCGCGAATGTAAATATCACGGCCTTCCATTTCTAATGCTGTGTATGGGCGTAATGTATCAACCGGTGTATTGGTTTCTTTTTGGAATATTAATGGTGTAATTTGTGCTAATCCACCAAAGCTAATCGCAATGATAATAAGGATTGCTAATAACCCAACATTCTTTTCAATAAATTCGTGTTTCATTATCAACTCCTTCCTAAGCTAATTCTTGAGGCTTGATAGAGCCTTCTTCTGCAGTCACTGTTTTAAATGTATTGTAAGCCATTACAAACATACCAGTTAAGAAGATGAGACCGCCTAGGAAACGTAATGCATAGAACGGATAAGATTTCTCTAATGATTCAACGAAGGTATACGTTAATGTACCGTCTGCATTTACTGCACGCCACATTAACCCTTGCATAACACCTGAGATCCACATTGCGACTATGTATAAAACAGTACCGACAGTGGCTAACCAGAAATGTAAGTTAACTAATGCTGTGCTGTACATGCCTTGTTGGCCAAATAAACGTGGCACCAAGTGGTAAATAGAACCAATTGAAACCATTGCTACCCAACCTAGTGCACCAGAGTGTACGTGACCGATTGTCCAGTCAGTATAATGCGATAAAGCATTAACGGTTTTAATCGCCATCATTGGCCCTTCAAACGTAGACATACCGTAGAAAGAAAGAGAAACAACTAAGAAACGTAAAATAGGGTCTGTACGTAGTTTATGCCACGCGCCAGATAGCGTCATAATACCATTGATCATGCCGCCCCAAGATGGAGCAAATAAGATCAGTGACATCACCATACCTAATGATTGAGCCCAATCAGGTAATGCAGTGTAATGAAGGTGATGTGGGCCAGCCCAGATATAAACGGCAATTAATGCCCAAAAATGAATAATTGATAAACGATAAGAATAAACAGGGCGGTTTGCTTGTTTAGGAACGAAGTAATACATCATTCCAAGGAAGCCAGCTGTTAATAAGAAACCAACGGCATTATGCCCATACCACCATTGCACCATCGCATCAACTGCACCTGCGTAAACAGAGTATGATTTCATCGATGACATTGAAACGGGAATTGCCATGCTATTAACAATGTGCAATACCGCTACTGTTAGAATAAACGCACCAAAGAACCAATTCGCAACATAAATGTGTGACGTTTTACGTATTGCCATTGTGCCAAAGAAAACCGTGGCATAAAGCACCCAAATGACAGTAATAAGCAAGTCAATTGGCCATTCTAATTCAGCGTATTCTTTTGACGTTGTGTAACCCAAAGGTAATGAAATAGCAGCAGATAAAATTACTAATTGCCATCCCCAAAACACAATAGAGGCTAATGGGCCACCAAACAATCTAGTTTGACAGGTTCGTTGAACGACATAAAAAGAAGTGGCCATTAACGCAGACGTACCAAATGCAAAAATAACAGCATTGGTATGAAGGGGGCGTAAACGACTGTAAGTAAGCCAAGGTGTATCGAAGTTTAAAGCTGGCCATACGAGTTGAGCAGCGATAAGCACCCCTACACTCATGCCAACGATACCCCAAAGAATGGTGGTAAGTGTAAACTGACGAACTACTTTCATGTTGTAGTCAGGTTGGATATTGGTTGCGGTTGTCATTGTGTTGATTCCATGCATGTATTTACAATGTACGTTCGTTATGACGTAAAAATAAGTATTCAACAAAAATGTTTTAAAGTTAAACTGAAAACATTTATATTTGGACCGAAGTTTACGCGACAATTAAAAAAATGAACAGATTTCCATTGATTTAATGTCAATAAAATTAATGTTTGTTTTAAAAAATGCGCGTTAACCACTATTTTTACAAGGAATTGCAATGCTTACAAAAAGTAGATTGATTCAACTAGTTAGTATGCTTAGTTTACTGATTGGTTTATTCATTTGGAGAACCATTGATTTATCTGAAATAGAAACGGATAAGTCTAAAGCTGATGAACAAGGGTTAGAGCTTGATGAAACAATTTGTGATCTTTCTCAACCCTGTGTTTTTAATTCAATATTAGGAAACTTCGTTTTATCTGTTGATGAAGGAAAGATCGTACCTGAACATTGGTATAACTTAACACTAAAAAGTAATGCTAAAAACTGGCAAGTCATGAGTGCTAAAATAGTGGGTAAAACCATGTTTATGGGACAAATCCCAATTAAATTCTCTCCTATAACAAAAAAAGGTGGAGAGCTTCAATCTCATGCTAAAAGCATGATTGGTGTTTGTACTGAAGATAGAATGTTGTGGCGACTGAAAATGATAATAGAAATTGAAGGAAAAGCAATTGATGTACATTACGACTTTCTAATCGTTAAATAAATTGGGCAGTAGAAATAAAATAGAATCTGTATTTAATTTAAAAGTAGATAGTTGGGTAATACAATTTTAAAATTGTTATAAAAGCGTGATTTTTCTTCTTACTCAAAGTGCTATTATCAATTTTTAACTTATTTAATAGATTCTTGTTATTCATCATAATGCTAAATTTATTTATGTAGACATGTTCTTATATGGCTTACCAATTTCTATTGAAGAAATTAGTTTTCTATTATTCCTCAATAAGCTCTAGTCAATATAATATTAAATAAGAAAGGTAAGTTTTAGTAAGTATGAAAGTTTATTTTATAATAGGGAAAGTACAGTTATCTCTTTGACCTATTTAATTCTATTTTTTAGCTGTACCAATAGATACCGTTTTTTTTTAGAAAAAATTTCAAAATTATTAAAAAATTTAAATTAAATTAAAAAGCTTCAAATTTTAAGGTGTTTCGTCGATCAGTGATAACACTACTTATTAAGATAAAAACTTATATATAAGCTCATTATTTTGGGCTTAAAGTAAATAATTAAGGAAAATAATGATTTTTTTTACATCAAAGCGAAATAAAAGTGAGTCATGCGCGGTCCTTAAGGATATGAATAGAAAACAAAAACGATATGAATCATTAGTGAATGTGTATAGTGCGGATTTATACCGTTATGCATTCTGGGTGTGCCGAGATCCTGAGGTTGCTCAAGATCTAGTACAAGAAACTTGTTTAAGAGCGTGGAAGAACATTGATAGCTTATTAGATGATAAATCAGCAAAAGCGTGGTTATTTACTATTTTAAGGCGAGAAAATGCAAGGCGCTTTGAACGTAAGCAATTATCATTAGTTGATATAGACGATTATGAAATAGCAGCAGAAGATAATACTAGTCCATATGACCAAGAGTTGATTCAACAGAAAATAGCAGCTTTACCGGTTGAATATAAAGAACCTTTATTATTACAACTTATTGCTGGTTTTACTGCTGAAGAAATAGCTACACAATTAGATCTAAATAAAAACACAGTCTTAACGCGATTATTTAGAGCAAAGAATTTACTTAAAACTAACTTAAAAGTAGAGATTAATAATAATGGAGAAGCGCATGGATGATATTTTATTTCGTCATACTGCAATAGCGACGCCAAATGATAAGTCAGAACAGTTTTTATCACGTGCAACAGAGTCAGATTGTGCAAAAAAATTAATAGATGAATCAAAAGCATTCGATAAACTATTAAAAAATAGCTTACAGATTGAAGTGCCAGATGATCTGACGGATAAGATCATGTTAGAGCAAAGCTTTGCATTGGAACGTGATAAAAATATGAGTGCTCGTTGGCATGTCGCGATCGCGGCATCAATTGCATTTGTGATTGGTTTAAGTTTACCTATGTTAAATAGCTTGACTGAGCATAGTGGACCATCAGATATTGGAACAATTGCTTTACAGCATGTACAACAAGAATATTTTTTAACTGCCAAAGCAAATGAGAATGCTACATTACAAACTGTTAATGCTAAATTAGCTGTTTACGGTGGTACTGCAGAATCTGGTCTAGGCGAAGTGATGTTTGTTAACTATTGTAGCTTTGAAGGTACTTCAGCCTTACACATGATATTTAAGGGTGAAAAAGGGCGTGTTACTGTATTTGTTGTACCTGAAGGTGGAAACTTCACACCATCCGCTGAATTTAGCAACAAACATCTTAAAGGTATTTCTGAACAGGTTGGTAAAGCAAGTGTTGTTATTGTTGGCGAACCGGACGAGCCACTTGAAATGATGAAAGAAAAAATAAATAAAAGTATTAAGTGGGATATCTAACCTGCTCTAATATTGAACAATAAAAGGGCGAATTAGCCTGTAATTGTGATTGGTTGCTTGAATTATCAGCAACCAATTTTTTTATCTACCTTTTTTGTTGACATGATTAAACGCAAAAAATATACTGCGCCCGTCTTTAACGTGACTGAAGCAAATAAGTTTCTGGTTACACTATCAATTATATAATCAATTGATATGATAGAAGGCTAGCTATACAATTCCTCTTTAGCTCAGTTGGTAGAGCAACGGACTGTTAATCCGTGTGTCGCTGGTTCAAGCCCAGCAAGAGGAGCCACATTTAGTTAAACTTGATTATATCGAGTGTAACGAGTCTGATAATTTGAAGACTTAAAAGAACAATTCCTCTTTAGCTCAGTTTATAGAGCAATAGAGACACTGTTAATTTGTATTTAGATTTAATAGTGAAAAAGTTACAATTCCTCTTTAGCTCAGTTGGTAGAGCAACGGACTGTTAATCCGTGTGTCGCTGGTTCAAGCCCAGCAAGAGGAGCCACATTTAGTTAAACTTGATTATGTCGAGTGTAACGAGTCTGATAATTTGAAGACTTAAAAGAACAATTCCTCTTTAGCTCAGTTTATAAAGCAATAGAGACACTGTTAATTTGTATTTAGATTTAATAGTGAGAAAGTTACAATTCCTCTTTAGCTTAGTTGGTAGAGCAATAGAGACACTGTTAATTTATGTTTAGATTTAATAGTGAGAAGTTTACAATTCCTCTTTAGCTCAGTTGGTAGAGCAATAGAGACACTGTTAATTTATGTTTAGATTTAATAGTAAGAAGTTTACAATTCCTCTTTAGCTCAGTTGGTAGAGCAACGGACTGTTAATCCGTGTGTCGCTGGTTCAAGCCCAGCAAGAGGAGCCACATT
>NZ_JBAKBA010000013.1:0-88917 GCF_038155225.1 Psychromonas arctica
TAACTCATTTTTCCTGCGCAAAATTTAGATCACTTATTTAATGTAATCGGTATAAGCAAAGCGATACAACACCGCTATTTCTGAGTTAAATTATTTCTCAATAACCAGTTATTACTTCAATAATTCGCCTTGAACTACGCAAAACTAAAGGTACTGACTAGTAAAAAGTATAACCTTAATGATTTTAAATATAATACTGCTTTCATTAACCAGAATTGAGGTTAAATAATTTTTATCGTTATTTCTAATAGCCAGTTATTTTTAGGTGTTATATTATAACACCTTTAATTTAATTGGTTTTTTTATGTTACTCATTTTAAGCATTTTAGCCTTATTCTTAGGTCCTGTTACATACCGACTATTACAACGACAACCCGGTTGGTTAGATCTATTAGATGCTTTTATATTTGTTAGCATATCTGGCCTTGTACTCTTTCATATTCTCCCTGAATTATTATATGAAGGTGGTTTATTAGTTCTGGTCTTAACAGGCTTAGGGCTATTAACACCCTCTCTGATAGAAAAATACTTCCATAAAGCGGCTAATAAAGCGCATAACACAACCTTGTTTCTTGGTGTATTAGGGTTAGTACTACATGCTAGCCTTGATGGTACTGTGTTATTAGCAAATCAATCTGACCATACAGAATGGTTATTAGCATTAGGTGTTTTATTACATCGTTTTCCAGTTGGTTTGACTATCTGGTGGTTGTTACGCCCACAATATGGTGTCGTTTTACCCTTTATTGTATTAATTAGTATGGCAGCAGCCACTTTACTGGGGGCTTCTTATGCAGAGCTGTCTATGGCTCAATTAGATGGACAGTTACTTGCTTGGTTCCAAGCTTTTGTTATGGGCTCTATTATGCATGTTGTATTGCATAGACCTTATTTACAGCATCATAAAAAACATCAACAAGGTAATACAAAAGAACATAAATATGCTGCTGGTATCGGTAGTTTCTTCGGTTTAGTGGTTTTAGGGTTTGTATTGTTACCACATTGGCTTGGCTATATAGAACATAACCATGATCATGCTGTATCGAATGAGCATGAAGCTCACGAGTCTCACCTTCTTGTACAAGAAGGTGTACATGACGGGGTGCACTTAGAAAATCTGCACGAGGATGAAGTCCATGACGAACATGAGCATGAAGATATACATCATAATCAAAGTATCGAAAAAAGCGAGGCGCTACATCAACAACACAATACAGCATTAACACTAGTTAACTTCGGTAAATTAGCTTTATACAGTGCACCTATGTTGTTATTTGCTTACTTGTTAAGTGGGTTAATGCATTACTTTAAACCTGCATTAAATGTGTTACCTGCCCAGGGAAATAAAGGTCACTTTAAAGATGCCATTAAAGGTGTTTTATATGGGCTTCCTTTACCTATTTGTTCACCTGCCGCGAGTAAAATGCACCAACAATTATTAAGCTTAGGAGCGAATCAAACTTTTGCGACTGCGTTCTTAATTGCGACTCCAATCATTGGTTTTGACGCTATTTTAATTTCTATACCGTTATTAGGTGAGCAATTAGTTTTACTGCGTATTGTATTTGCGGTTTTATTTGCTGCGATAATCGCATGGTTATTAGGAAGACACTTTAAGAATCCAATCTCTGCTGTTGTCGCACAAAGTTGTCAGGGTGGACATCCAACTTCACGCTTTATAACGGCGATAAAACAAGGTTATCAACACCAATTAGATCACACTGCACCTTGGGTTATTTTTGGTTGGGCGTTAGCGGCTACTTTATCTGCTACACCTGCTTGGGCTTTCTTTGAGCAAGCCTTATGGTTACAGGTGTTAGTGATGGTGCTTATCGCTTTCCCATTTGCATTATGTGCAACGGGAATGACACCTATTATTGCAGTGATGTTAATTGCGGGTTTATCGCCAGGAGCGGCCATTGCTTGTTTATTAATTGGACCAAGTATTAGTTTAGATTTATTAAAACAATTAAAGCTTCAACAAGGTTACTTTGCCGCTTTTGCTTTTGCGATGGTGATGCTGGTGACTGCTTTCTTAATTGGATTATCGTTAAATGAGTATATTGATGCTTTCCCATTGCCGTGGTTAGGTGAGTTAGATGCTGATTTTTCTTGGTGGCATTTTGTTAGTTTGGCCATTATTCTTGTTTTGTATTTTGCTTCATTATTACGTAGAGGCGCGCGTGCGTTTATTGCGGAGTTATTACCTAAAAGCTTATTAGAACATCGCCATCATCATCACTAAAAATATTAAAAGTACGCCAATCATATTGTTATGATTCGCGTACTCAAGTTATTAAGCGAATCTTTTATCTAGATAGCTAACAATGTCTGATGACTCATACATCCAAGTAACGGTGTTATTTTCTTCTATACGTAAACAAGGTACTTTTACGTGACCGCCTTGTTCAGCAAGTACCTTTTTGTGTTCAGGTTGTTGTGCATCGACTAATTCAATATTTAACGCATTACGTCGCATCGCACGTCGAACCTTGACGCAAAAAGGGCAAGCAGCAAATTGATATAATTGTAGGCTCTTTGTTTCTTGGTCAACTTTTTGTTGTAAATCGTCTTTGCGTTTTACTTTCTTAGGTGCAAAAATAAAGTTCAGTACTAAAATTAAACGGCCTAATAGCCAGCGAATTATTTTCATTTTTTTCTCTTTGTAATTGACTGTTGAGAGTAAAATTGTAACCGATCCAAGAGGTTCATAAAAGATGATTACCCCCCGAATATTAATTAAGGAAGATAAATGAGTACTCCTGCCTCTCCATGCGTTTCAAATTGCTGTTTAAATGAAGAAGATATCTGTTTAGGTTGTTTTCGTAGTTTGACTGAAATCACTGGCTGGTCACAAGCATCAGACTCAGGTAAGCAAGATATTGTTGTTAATACAAAAATACGCCGTGAGAAGATTAAAGCCTCTCAATCATTTCCATCGTAGTTAATATTTAAATAGGTTATGAGTATGAATCAGAACGATATGGTGAGTATATTGGGCAGCGGCTGGTTAGGTTTGCCATTAGCGAGTAGTTTACAGGCTGCAGGGAAAACGGTGCGCTTATCAACTCGAACGGCAAGCAAAGCGAAACAGTTAACTGGTTTGAACTTTAAATCTTATGTGGTTGATATAGAAAGCAGCTTATATAACCTAGATGACCTCGATAATTTAAATAACGTCCAAGATTTTTTACAAGCTAATACACTTATTATCAATATTACTAGTAAGTCATCACCTGCATTTCAAAAACTTGTGGCTGAAATCGAAACAAGTCCCATTGAACACGTTTTATTTATTAGCTCTACTTCGGTTTATGGAAATAACCAAGGAATATGTAAAGAAAGTGACCTCTTAGAAACTGAAACTAATTTACGAAAAATAGAAAAGTTATTTACAGATAATGCACACTTTGATTGTTCAGTTATTCGCTTCGCTGGGTTAATTGGACGTAAACGCCATCCCGGTAGATTCTTCGCTGGAGGTAAAAGTATTAAAGATGGTTATGCTAAGGTGAACCTAATTCATCAATTTGATTGCATTAAATTAATTGAAACTATTTTACAGCAACAAGCATGGGGTGAAGTGTTTAATGGTTGTGCTGATAATCATCCCACTAAAAAGTCATATTATACCAAAATGGCATTATCACTAGGGTACCCAGAACCTGAGTGCTTTATTGCAGAGCCAAGTGCCTCTAAAATAGTGTGCAATGAAAAAATAAAAACACAGCTAGGTTATCAATTTATTTATCCTGATATATTTAATATCATCTGTTAACTCCATTTCTTTTGATTCGCAAATAATATCTTCTTATGAGGCTGTATTAATAATGAAATTAATACAGCCTCACGCCTATATTACTTATCCCATACCACAAAAAGACCATAAATAAAGTAGGGTTTATAGCGTTTCTTAAAATAAACGTACTTATTTTAAGCGTTATGTGATTTCTATTGATATCTATCAAGTTCTGTTTGAAGGGGTAGGTTATCTTTCACTTGAATTTAGTTTTAGCTGGTGGATGAGGAAATTATGAGTAAACAAAAGTTAGTCATTATTGGTAATGGCATGGTCGGGCACCGTTTTATTGAAGAGTTTGTTGATAAAGGTGGTCTAGCGCATTTTGATATCGTTACTTTCTGTGAAGAGCCGCGTGTTGCATACGATCGCGTACATCTTTCTTCATACTTTTCTCATCATACTGCTGATGAATTGTCATTAGTAAAAGAAGGTTATTACCAAAAACATAATATCGAAGTGTTTGTTGGTGAACGTGCCTTAACCATTAATCGTGCTGAAAAAGTGATTCATTCTCAAACGGGTCGTGCCATCGTTTACGATAAGCTTATCATGGCAACAGGTTCTTATCCGTGGGTACCAACCATTAAAGGCAACGAAAGCAAAGATTGTTTTGTCTATCGTACTATTGAAGATTTAAATGCTATAGAAAGTACTGCTCGTCGTAGTAGAAGTGGTGCAGTTATCGGCGGCGGTTTATTAGGGCTAGAAGCTGCTGGTGCATTAAAAGCATTGGGAGTGGAAACCCACGTTATTGAATTTGCGCCTGTATTAATGGCTGAACAACTTGATCAACAAGGTGGCCAAATATTACGTAGTAAAATTGAAAGTATCGGCGTGAACGTACATACCGGTAAAAATACCAAAGAAATTATTGCATCAGGCGAAACCGCACGTAATACCATGCAATTTGCCGACGGTAGTGAATTAGAAGTCGATTTTATCGTTTTCTCTACTGGTGTTCGCCCGCAAGATAAATTAGCAAAACAATGTGGCCTAGCAACTGCACCGCGTGGTGGTATTCAGATTAATGATCAATGTATTACGTCTGATCCAAATATCTTTGCCATTGGTGAGTGTGCTTCTTGGAATGAAAAATTCTTTGGCTTAGTGGCACCGGGTTACAGCATGGCAAAAGTAGCTGTAGATACGTTATTAGGTAACGAAAATGCATTTACTGGCGCAGACATGAGCGCAAAATTAAAACTGTTAGGTGTTGATGTCGGTAGTATCGGTGATGCGAATGGCCGTACACCAAACTGTCAAAGTTATGTGTATTTAGATGGCAGTAAATCAATCTATAAACGTCTTATTGTTTCAGAAGACGGTAAAAAATTATTAGGGGCTGTATTAGTTGGCGATAGCAGTAGCTACAGTGATTTATTGCAATATAAGCTAAATGATATTGAGTTACCAAAACACCCCGATGCACTTATTTTACCTAGTCATTCTGGTGCTGAAAAAGTGGGTTTAGGTGTAGATGCTTTACCTGAAACAGCTCAAGTTTGCTCATGTTTCGATGTTAAAAAATCAGATATCTCTGAAGCAGTCGCCGCTGGTCATACAACCATTGGTGCTGTGAAAATGGAAACCAAAGCAGGTACTGGCTGTGGTGGTTGTGTTCCGCTTATTACACAAATATTGAATGCAGAATTAAAAAAACAAGGCGTGGAAGTTAAAAACCATATTTGTGAACATTTTGAGTACTCTCGTCAAGAGCTGTTTCATTTGATTCGTGTTGGCGGCATTAAAACTTTTAAAACGTTATTAGATAAATACGGTAAAGGTTACGGTTGTGAAGTCTGTAAACCTACGGTGGGATCTATTTTAGCGTCTTGCTGGAATGATTTTGTGTTAACTCAAGACCATAACGGTTTACAAGATACCAATGATATCTTCTTAGGCAATATGCAAAAAGACGGGACTTATTCTGTTATTCCTCGCATGGCTGGTGGTGAAGTGACGCCAAAAGCATTAGGTGTCGTCGCTAAAGTGGCTGAGCAATATGCACTTTATACCAAAATAACAGGTGCACAACGTATTGGTTTATTTGGCGCTCATAAAAGTGACTTACCTGATATTTGGCAACAACTAATTGATGCTGGTTTTGAAACGGGTCAAGCTTATGCGAAAGCACTGCGCATGGTTAAAACCTGTGTGGGAAGCACGTGGTGTCGTTTTGGTGTGCAAGATAGTGTTGGGCTTGGTGTTGAGCTTGAAAATCGTTACAAAGGCTTACGTACACCACACAAGATAAAATTTGGTGTGTCGGGCTGTACTCGTGAATGTGCTGAAGCACAAGGTAAAGACGTAGGCATTATTGCAACAGACTCTGGTTGGAATCTTTACGTATGTGGTAATGGCGGTATGAAGCCACAACATGCATCATTATTAGCTTCTGATTTAGATAAAGAGACTTTAGTTAAATACTTAGACCGTTTCATGATGTTTTATGTACGTACAGCCGATAAGTTAACGCGGACTTCAGTATGGTTGCAGAATCTTGAAGGTGGTATTGAATACTTACAAGAAGTGATCATGAATGACAAATTAGGTATTAATGATCAGCTCGAAAGAGAGATGGCTGAAGCCATTAATAGCTTCCAATGTGAATGGACAACTGCGCTATCAGACCAACAGCAGTTATCGCGTTTCTCACACTTCATTAATAGTGATCAACAAGATGATAATGTTGTGTTCACGTCTGAGCGTGGTCAAAAACGCCCAGCATTTATTGAAGAAAAAGCCCTAACTTACACTATTAACTTGGAGGAAATATAATGAGCAAATGGAACCAAGTTTGTACATTAGACAGTCTTTATCCTGCGACAGGCGTATGTGCATTAATAGATGGTAAGCAAGTCGCTATTTTTCGTCCTCGTGACGATGAACAAGTATTTGCAATGGATAATATGGATCCCTTTGCACGATCAAATGTCCTATCTCGCGGTATTATTTGTGAACATAAAGAGCAGTTATGGGTTGCTTCACCACTTAAAAAACAGCGTTTCAATTTAGTGGATGGTGGATGCTTAGAAAATGATCAAGTATCAGTGGCGACTTATAAAACACGTGTTAAAGAGGGCAGTATCGAGGTTCAATTATAAAAATTTCAATTATAAAAAACTTAGTTATAAAAGGCACAGCTGTAAAGATTAAATAGCTTAAATGCTTCTTACTTATGATGGTACGACTGTTGTCCATAAAGTAAGTAAGGAGCCTTTCACTATTCAATTTTAACTTCAAACTTAACAATAGGTACTTAACTATGTCTTACATTAAACCAGCTGAATTTGTTCAAACCATGATCGATGCAGGCGAAAATAAAGTGTTCATGTCAACTCGAGACACCATTCTGCGAGGCATCATGGCTGGTGCTATTTTAGCGGTTGCCGTTGTTGTTGCGATTACCGCAGCTGTTCAAACTGGATTACCAATTGTGGGCGCTTTAGTCTTTCCTGTCGGATTTGTTGTATTAAATCTAATGGGATTTGATTTATTAACGGCTGTTTTTGCATTAGCGCCATTAGCATTATTTGATAAACGAAAAGGGGTGACTAAAGCCGGCGTATTACGTAACTGGTTATTAGTTGGCTTAGGCAACTTGATTGGGGCAGTGAGCGTCGCCTTTCTAATAACCTTAACCTTTACGATGAATTTTAGCGTCGAGCCAGGTGCGGTAGGGCAAGCTTTTATTAAAGCATCAACAGCTCGTTCACTTGGTTTCGCTGAGCACGGTATGGATGGTTGGATCACGGCTTTTGTGAAAGGTATTTTATGTAACTGGTTTGTTTGTTTAGGTGTGGTTGGGGCAATGGTTTCAAAATCAGTGAGTGGTAAAACACTAGCAATGTGGTTTCCTATCTTCATTTTCTTTGCATTAGTATTTGAACATGCCGTTGTTAACATGTTTTTGTTCCCAATCGGCATGATGTTAGGCGCTGAATTTACTATTATGGACTGGTTAACATGGAATCAACTACCGGTTACTCTAGGCAATATAGTTGGTGGTTTGGTCTTTACTGGTATGACACTGTACATTACGCATGCTAAAACAAAACCTGCTCGTAATCTTGTATAATACCAATCACAATAAATAGATTATCTATTTTACTTGTTAAAACAGCCCAACTCCTCGTTGTAAATTTCGTAAAGGGAACAGCCATTTACGCCTTGAGTTGAACTGTTTTTCCAGCGCAAAATTTAGATAACATATTTAATGTCATCGGTATAACCTTACGTAATACGATGACGGATTAAAAAGTATTAACACTATATTTTTTTATTTTTATCATTTCTTTAGGGTTAATCGTTTGAACAACTTCTTATTCTTATAAAGATAGCAGCGGTTAAATCTAGATTGATACTGCGTCTTTATACAACCACACCATATAAGCAAGATAGCCGATTAATAATAAAGCGGCTTCAATGCGTCCCAATATGGCTATTTTACTTTTTCTCCAAGCAATTGAGAAAATAACCAACGCTAAAGTTAGTGCAATCATAACGGGATAATCACGTGTTAATACTGCGATATCGAAACTGCTTGCATGAATTAAGCCTGGTAAGGCCATTACACCCAGAATATTAAACATATTTGAGCCGATGATATTACCCACTGCTAAATCAAACTCTTTTTTACGAGCTGCTGCAATGGTTGTTGCTAATTCAGGTAAGCTTGTACCGATAGCAACAACAGTTAACCCAATAATTAAGTCACTTACTTTAAAATATTCAGCAACTTCTACCGCACCCCAGACTAAAACCCGAGAAGAAGCGATTAAAATAAGAATGCCAATAATTAACCATTTTAATGCAGCGCCTTTACCGATTTCTTCTGGTAATTCATCTAAAATTTCCTGCGGTAAGGTGTCTTCTCCATTACTTTTTGCTTCCCAAATGGTAAAACCTAACATTGCAAACATCATTACTAAGAGTAACAAACCATCTAAGAAGCTAAGGTATTGATCCCACAAAAGAAAGTAGCTTATACCCATGATTGCTAAAAGAGCAGGCATTTCACGTTTAAGCAGTTTTGAATGAATATGTAATGGGTAGAATAAAGCGGTTAAACCCAACATTAAACCTACATTGGTAATATTAGAGCCAATTGCATTACCAATTGATAGTCCTGTATTCCCGTCTAATGCGGCCATAGATGACACTAACATTTCCGGGGCAGATGTACCCAAACCAACAATAACAACACCGACAATCAAAGGCGATATAGAAAAGCTACGGGCTGTATTAGATGCGCCTAATACAAACTTATCTGCACTCCAAATAAGCAGTGCAAAACCAATTAGGATAGCCAATGTTGGATATAATAAAGTGATCAAAACTTCCTCCTGAGTATTTTGAATTACCTATAAAAAAACGCTGAACATTTTCATGATCAGCGCTCTTTTAAATTTATAAAATCTGTGGGTATTTAGCCACGACCTTCTGCAATTGCAGCAACAGCCGCTAATTCAGCTGCTTGCTTTTCATGTCTTTCTTGGCGATCTTGAATATCCATTAATTCATTAGTAATTAAGTTTTCTTCAATTTCACGTAAAGCAATTACGGTTGGTTTGTCATTCTCTGGATCAACTAAAGGTGTTTTACCTCCAGTAGCAAGCTGGCGAGCTCGGCGAGAAGCCATTAAGATTAAATCAAAACGGTTGCCTACTACATTTACTGCATCTTCAACGGTTACTCGTGCCATTGCTGAACTCCAAAAATTAATTACATAAAAAAGGGCGGTTATTATATGTGCTAAATACGAATTGATCCAGCATCTTAGTATAGAGATTATACTTCTAATAACTCTCTGATTGTTTCACGGTGTTTAATCGCTTGTTTTTCTTGCTCATTACGCAATGCGCGTACAATAGCAGAAAACTCTTGTGTAGCTGTATCAAAATCGTCATTGACGATTAAATAATCGTATTCATTATAGTGCGACATCTCTGATTGTGCTTTTTCCATACGTTTAGCGATAACTTCTGTACTATCTTGCCCACGTTTGTTTAAACGCGCTTCTAATTCTGCACGGCTTGGCGGCAAGATGAAAATACCTTTCGCATTTGGCATCGCACTATGTACTTGACGAGCACCTTGCCAGTCAATATCTAGCATTACATCAATGCCTTGTGCTAAAGATTGCTCAATAGTCACACGAGAGGTACCGTAATAATTACCAAATACTTCAGCCCATTCAAAAAAAGCATTCTCAGCAATTAATTGTTTAAATTCAGTTTCAGTAACAAAGTGATAATGTTCACCATTCACTTCACCTGGTCTTGGTGAACGTGTTGTATGTGAAATTGATACTTGAGCAGGGTAATCTCGTTTTTCAGCAAGTAGTGCTGTAATTAAACTCGATTTTCCTGCGCCACTTGGGGCGGATACAATAAAAAGAGTGCCAACTTGGGACATAGTTAAATTTCCTGAAACAGTTTTTGTAAATCAAGTGCCAGGCTGGTGGAATTTTGAGCACTTGAATTTTTGTAAGCGCGGATTATCCCTTATTTTATGAATGAAGTCTTTTTAATGATCAACTATTTTTATAAAAAGAATGAGATCGTTGATCACTGTTATTTAATACATAAAATATCGTGTATTAATAACCCAATGCAGACTAATCCTTCCAGCGGTTTTTTATTTCGATAATTTTATCTAGTTGTGATTCAAATAAATCAACCAATTCTGGGTCAAAGTGTTTACTCTTTTGAGAATGGATTAACTCTAATGCTTTTTGAACTGGCCATGCTTCTTTGTAAGGGCGCACACTGGTTAATGCATCAAAGACATCGGCAAGCGCAACTATACGGCCTTCAATTGGGATATCAGTCCCTTTTAATTGATTAGGGTAACCAGTTCCATCCCATTTCTCATGGTGTGTCATTGCAACTATTTTAGCTAATTCAATTAAATCTGAATCGGATTCACCTAATATCTCAGCGCCTATTTCAGGATGCTTTTGCATTATTACAAATTCTTCATCGGTTAGTTTTCCTGGTTTAAGCATGATGCTATCAGGAATACCAATTTTACCGATATCGTGCATCGGAGCGGCTAAAAATAATGCGTCTGCTTCTTTTGCCGAATGGCCATAAGCTAAAGCAATGACTTTAGAGTAATGGCTCATGCGCATCACGTGCATACCCGTTTCATTATCTTTGTATTCGGCTGCTCGACCTAATCGTTGAATGACTTGTAATCTAGTGCGCTTCAGTTCATCTATATCAACTAAAGACAAATGTGTTTTTACTCGTGCTTTTACGACGGCAGGTGTTACTGGTTTAGAAATATAATCGACCGCACCTATATTAAGCCCTTTTGCTTCATCAACGGCATCGTTTAAAGCGGTGACGAATATAATTGGAATTGTTTTGTATAAAGGATTTTGCTTAAGATGTTGACACACTTCATACCCGGTCATTTCAGGCATCATGACATCGAGTAAAATCAAGTCAGGTTTTTCTTTTTCAATTAAACGCAATGCCTCAGTGCCGCTTTTAGCGAAAATGAGTTTATAAATGTCTTTTAAAATATTGTTTAAGACCTTTAAATTAATAGGTTCATCATCAACAATAAGTATTTTTTGTTTACTATTTGGCATCTAAATTACTCATCTACACTTGTTTAAACAGAAGATTTTAGCGATTGAATAAGCACTTTAATATGACTCAAGGCTAATTCAAAATCAAAGTCATTACATGCGGTAATGATAGATTCAATGTCTTTATTATAATCAGAACGAACAGCTTGTAATATATCTAACTGATCATCATCAAATTCATTATTATCAACAGAAACTTTAAGCTTTAATAGTGTTTCCAGTAACACTTCATGGGAAGTATTCTCTAGTTTCACTTCTTGATACGTTCTGGTACTCATTTTTTTAGTACATTCAGTGATTGAATTAATTTCAAGTTCAATACTTTCAAGCGATGCTAGTGCTTCTTTTTCTTTATGTTTACGACTTGCATCTTCTAACGAGGTCAATGCTAGCATCAATCGGTTTAATGCGAGGTTTCCAGCTGCTCCTTTATATTTGTGGGCAGTACTTTCTATTGATTCCCATTCTGCATTTTTTATGAGTTGTGGTAGTGCTGAAATATTAGCTTTAGATTGGCTTAAAAATTGTACTATTTCGCTAAATAACGTTGTTTTTGAACCCCATAAATCAATTCCTTTCTCAATATTAATCGATACTTGTTGTGTTGGTTTATTCTCATTCACATTAACTATTGCTTTGTTTAAGGTTAATACTCTTGCTATTTCATTTAATAATTGGCGAAGATCGATTGGCTTGTTAGCAAAACCATCCATACCTGATTCTCCAGCTGATTTTCTATCTTGAGGCAATACGCTCGCTGTTAAAGCAATAATAGGCAGTCTAGGGAGTCCATTTTCTACTTCATATTCACGTCTTTTCTTTGAAGCTGTTAGCCCATCCATGACGGGCATTTGGATATCCATTAACACAATATCAAAACGTTCATTTTCCATTTTATGCAGTGCTTGTTCACCGTTTCTTGCAACTGAAAAAGAGTGGTTATTACGTTTTAATATTAAACTCATTAAATCAATATTTTGTTCAATATCATCAACGATTAATATGCTGAGTTGTGGTAATTCAGTATAAATTTCTTTCAACTTTGATTGAGTAGGGACATTAGCTAATTTAAGTGGAATACTAAATTCAAAAGTTGAGCCTTTACCTTTCTCACTTGTAGCAGAGATAGTTCCTCCCATTAGTTCAATTAACTGTTTACTAATGGTTGTGCCTAAACCTGTTCCACCAAAGCGACGACTCATTGACTCATCTGCTTGTGCAAAGGGTTCAAATACAGAGTCTAATTGAGCTTGCGTCATGCCAATACCAGTATCAGAAATAGCAAAGTGCAAAAAGCCTAACTGAGTATTTTTTATGGCAATAGTTACACTGCCTGCTTCTGTAAACTTGATCGAATTTCCCATGATATTTGTAAGCACTTGTCTTAATCTATCAGGCACACCGTTATAGAAGCATTGTGCATCTTTGTCTATATTAAGGTTAATTTGTAAACCTTTATGTTGTGCTTGTAACCACAAAGTCGATACCACTGAATCGACTTCTTCCACTAAATAAAAGTCACGGTATTCTAATTGGAATTTACCTTTGTCTAATTTTGCACTATCAAGTACATCATTAAGAATATGTAGCAGTGATTTTGCAGACTGGTTAATCGTATTAAGTTGTTTTCTTTGATTATTATCCAGTTTTTCATCTAACAAAATATCACTAAAGCCGATAATCGCATTCATTGGGGTGCGTATTTCATGGCTCATGTTCGCTAAAAAGGCTGCGCGTGTTGCCGCGGCTTGTTCTGCTTTTTCTTTTGCTGAAATTAATGCAGATTCCATTTTTTTACGATCACTAATATCCATAATAAAACCGTCAAAATATCTTTCATCAGGTTTCTCTCCTTTTACAGCTCTACCGTAGCCGAGTATCCATTTTATATTTTTATAACGGTCAATAATTCTTACCTCAAGTTGATAACCATCTGGATGATATAAGTCAGTATCAAGGATAATTTGCATATCGTCAGGATGCACAAAGTCGGCAATAGTCCGTTTAGCATTAGGTAATAAAAAGTCTTCAGCAGGATAACCCAGCATTTTCTCTACTTCGTCATTAATAAACACACTTGGCCAACCAGGAGTATCTAAGTGGCGATAGGCAATACCTGGAATATTAGCCACTAAAGAGCGTATTTTAGCTTCTTTGTTGCGCAATGAGCTTTCCATTGCTTTTCGCTCACGTAGGTCTGAAATAAAGGCAACAAACATGTGTTGGTTATTTAATTCTATATGTCCGATACCTAGGCGAACGGGAATCTTTTCATTGTCTTTAGCAAGCGCTTCTACTTCCCTATCTTCGCCTATTATTTTAGCTTCTCGAGTTTGTAAGTAATTATCAATGAATTGATCATGACCATTTTGATAAGGAACTGGCACAATCATTTTAACGTTATTGCCAACAAGCTCTTCTGATTGCCAACCTAATAGAATAGATACAGCCTTATTCACACTAATAATAATACCTTTTGAATCAATAGTTATGATGCCATCTATCGCAGTATTCATTGTCGCAATTAAACGACGTTCATTATTCATCGCTTTTGTTGAAATATCTTTATGGCGAAAAATGATATTCGCACCTAAAACAATAAAGATAACGACAACAGTAATACCAGTCACAATTAACGCTAATATCGTAGAAATTTCACTTGTTTGCTCAGAAAGCTCCATGCCTGGTGGTAATACAAAGCGAGCCGCAACCATGCCAACATAATGCATACCAGTAATGGCTGCACCCATAACGCAGCTTGAAATAGCTATTTTTATATTTTTGTTAAAGCGAGGAGCATTATGCTTATCTAAGCCAAAGCTGATCCATAACGCTAATATGGCAAGAACAACAGCTACTAAAATAGAAATGATAAACATAAGAGGGTCGTATCGTAGCAACGGCGCCATTTCCATCGCTGCCATTCCAATATAATGCATCGCACCGATACCTGAACCAACCAATATTCCCCCAAACACTAATTGACAACCCTTTATTTCTTTACGAGTTATTAAATTAAGTGTTACCCAAGATGCTGCTATCGAAGGGAGAACAGAGATTAGCGTCGTATCTATTTGATAGGTTATATTAGTACAAAGATCGAGTGCCAACATGCCAAGGAAATGCATTGACCAAACACCACCGCCCAAAACGATACTACCAATGATAAGAGATATCTTTTTACGTAGAGGCGCTGCATCTTGTGCTTGATGTGCAACTTGAAAGCCCATAAAAGAAGCAAGAATAGCAATAGATATTGATAATAAAACAAGCCATGGATTGTACTTTGAGAGTACAAATAAGCTGGATTGATTATAATGAAAAATCTCTAGGATCTGTTCTAACATATATTAAGTACCACTATTATATTAAAAGACATTTTATTTTTATAAAAAGGATAAGTTATTTATGCAAATGTCATTAAATAGCAGATCGATATTATTGATGAAAATAAGTATTTATTAAAAATACGTAAAAAGAGGTGTTATTGGCTCATATTTTTCACTAAGAACTTATTTTTTATTATTTGAATTGAGTTCTATTTTACTACTATCGGCGATCTTTCAATAAAGTTGAATTTTATTGAGTGTTTTTGATGTATTTTTATGGTTTATGATGAAATTGTTATTTATATTTGTTGTCATTATTGGTTTGTTTCAATAAAACTAATAATTTAATGGCTAGAGACTGTAGTAGTGGTTTACTTATTAAGCAAAAATTCAAAATATTAATTTAATCTTAGTATGACTTATCGTGGTTAGAGCGATAGTGTTGCTGTTTTCAAATGATGATACAGAAGGTGATATCTAAATCTAGGGAAGGTAATACTAATTACATTCAATAAGTGTTCTAAGTTTTTCGCAGGGAAAATGACTTAGTTTAAGGCATAAATTGAGCTAAATGGTTGTTTCATTTACGAAGTTTACAACGAAAAAATAAGTTGTTTTAACAAGTAAAATAGATCAGTTAATGAGTTTGATTGGTATAGCATATGCAGGAAGCTACCAACAGTTAAGGCTAACTGTTGGTATTAATTTATAAGCTATACTTTTTCGCGTTGTTGTTCTTTTTGAGCTTGTTTTTTGGCTTTATTTTCTTCTAGCTGCGTTACCGCTTCCGAACCAATGTGCGCTTGTCCACGTTCAAGTGATAAACGGATTTGTTTTTCACGTTCTAGGAAACGCTGTTTTTGCTCTTCAGATATGTTGTCGTGACATTGATGACAACTAACACCTTGCATGTACTTTTCTGACTTCTTATCTTCTTCAGTAATAGGTAAACGGCAACCATGGCATTGGTCGTATTGACCTTTTTCTAGTTGGTGATTAACAGATACGCGATTATCAAAGACAAAACACTCACCTTTCCACATGGTTTCTTCTTCAGGCACTTCTTCAAGATACTTAAGCACGCCACCTTCAAGGTGATAAACTTCATCAAAACCTTGTTCCTTCAAGTAAGCTGTTGATTTTTCACAACGAATGCCACCAGTACAAAACATAGCTACTTTTTTATGTTTTGCAGGATCAAGATTTTCTTTTACGTATTTTGGAAATTCACGGAAATTAGTTGTTTTTGGGTCAACTGCATTTTCAAAAGTACCAATACTGATTTCGTAATCGTTACGTGTATCAACTAATAAAACCTCAGGGTCGCTTATTAAGGCATTCCAATCTTTTGGTTTTACGTAAGTACCTACGACACGATTTGGGTCAATACCTTCGATACCCATTGTCACGATTTCTTTTTTCAGTTTTACTTTAGTACGGTAAAAAGGATTTTCTGTATCAAATGAAAACTTCGCCGTTAGCTCAGCTAAACGAGGATCAAATTTTAACCAGTTGAGCACATTATCGATACCCTCTTGATCGCCAGCGATCGTACCGTTAATACCTTCACTTGCTAACAATAAAGTGCCTTTAACTTGGTTTGCATTTAATATATTAAGTAGTGGGGTTTGGATCTCTTCGTAATTTGCTAGATCAACAAACCTATATAAAGCACAAACAACAGTATTTGACATGTTTTTTTCCTCGTTCTACGAACTGAAACGTAAATTTAGCAACGCATTATACGAATAGAAATGCTATAAGCAATTTTTATATTGTTTTTATCCTATCAATCAATGTGCCTAGAAGCCTTGAGATTACTAGCTTCTTTGGGTTAACGTTTGAAACGTAACATGTTTTAAGATAACTCCTTACCGCACTAAACACTTTTTTTGTGATGATATATTTTCAAGTATTCAATGTTATTTCTTCTTATTTAAGTTAATCAATCGATGGATTGTTGATTCTTTTAAGCAGCCTCTTATGCGTTATCGGCCCAATGATAGGTTTTTCCTGCATTAATGAAAAAAGATAAAGGCTTCTATTTTATAACCTATCCTTATTGATCAAGCTAAAGGGGGTTTTCTCCATTATTGTCTAATACCTTGTTTTTATTTGATATTAATAATTATTTTCAACTACAAGGTGTTTTAAACGATCAAGATGACAAAAATGAAAGTTAATGGTCAATTTTAAATAAAATTACCCTTTTTGAGGTATTAATCGATAGAGGATTAACAATTAATGTTTATACTGCTTTAGCGCTTAATACGCTTTTTACTTAAAAAGTAAATTCTGATTCATCAACATGGAGGGGTAAAATGCCAACGCGATTACATTTGATTAGAGCAAGTCACCTAAGTCCTGTTATTCAGTATATGCAAACTTTATCGATGCCAGTAGAGTCTTTGCTTGAGCAAGCAGAGTTAAGCCTAGATTTATTAATAGAACCTAACCAATTGATTCTAGAAAATAAAGTCTGGCACTTTTTAGAACTCGCTGCTGAGTTCAATAATATGCCACACTTAGCGACGTCTTTAACAGAACAGAGCCATTTGTCAGAATATGGTGAATTCACTGAGCAACTGTTAAAAGCAGAGAATCTTTATCAGGCCTTACAATTTTTAATCCAAGAAATTAGTTTGCACCATAATAATAACTATTTTTGGATCAAAGAAAGCGAACAGTGCATTTGGATTTGTCGTCCTCAACACCCTTATGTTAAAGATAACCAATGGCAAGTTGAACAACATGTAATGATTTTGATTTGTATGTTAATCGAACATTATGCAGGCCCCGGTTGGCTCCCAAAACAAATAAAGCTACAAGATAATCAAGCAATTGGAATAGAGCAGTCTCGTTTTTTTAAAAACGCTGACATTACATTAGGGCAACCCTATTCTGCTATTGCAATCGATCATATCTTCTTAAAGGAACGTTCATTAGAAAACAAGCTTTCTAAGCCGTCTGGCCTTGATTATATTCCAGACTCTTTTGTACAAGGTTTTAAGTTACTCCTAAGGCAAAATTACTTTGGACAAGGATGGTTAGCTGAAAATATAGCTTCTATTTTAAATACGAGTGTTCGCACTTTAAAAAGAAAGTTACATGCTCAAGGTACTTCATTACGGCAGGTATTCGATGAAGTACGTTTTCAGCAAGCATGTGATTTGATTGAGCAAGATATACATGATTATGAGGTATTAGCCGAAAAGCTTTCTTATACTCATGCCAATAATTTTGTACGCGCTTTCAAACGTTGGAGTGGCATTACGCCAAGAGAATATATACGCTTGCGCAATATAGAATTATTGAAAAAGAATGTGTCATGGTGAGCTTTATCTGAGACTAATACGTACTAAGCTATATAAATCTATGATGGCTTAATTATTAGGGGGTAAAAATGAAATTCTTATTATTAATCGCAGCAATTTTATTACAAACAGCTTGTACAGGCGTTCCAGATGGTATGAAAGCCGTTAAAAATTTTGAAAGTGAGCGTTACTTAGGGACTTGGTTTGAAATAGCACGTTTAGACCATTCCTTTGAACGTGGACTTGAACAAGTTTCAGCGACTTATTCAATGCGTGATGATGGCGGCATTAAAGTCGTTAACAAAGGATACTCTGCAGAAGATAAAGAATGGAAAGAAGCGGTTGGTAAAGCGTACTTTGTTGATGATAAAAGCACTGGCCACTTAAAAGTGTCTTTCTTTGGCCCATTTTATGGTTCGTATATTATTTTTAAAATGGACCAAGTAAATTACCAGTATGCTTTTATTAGTAGCTATAACCATGAATATCTATGGTTGTTATCTCGTACGCCACAGGTAAGTGATGAAGTGAAACAAGACTTTATTAATACTGCCGCTGAATATGGTTTTTCAACCGAGCAACTTATTTTTGTTGATCAAATGCCAACCAATACAGGCACCAAATAAAGCACCTATCATACAGCAGGTGCTTTCATCATTAATCAGCTTTTTTCTGCTGTTTAAGCTGAGTTAAAACAACATCAAGTGATGGTTGAATTTGATGGCCTAAAGCAATGATTTCCTGATCTGGTATGACTAGGTCAGGGACTTGGTAAACTTGCATTTTTGCAGCTAGCGCTGATAAAACCCCATTACTTGAATCTTCAAAAGCTAAGCATTGTTCTGCTGGAACATTTAAACGTTTTGCTGCTAACAAAAAAATCTCAGGGTGTGGTTTGCCATGAGTGACTTCGCAACCACTACTGATATGTTCAAAATAATGATCTATTTTAGCCAATCTTAACTTAGTCGCTGCTAACTTATTGTGTGTTGAAGTCGCAACAGCCACGGGAATGTTTTGTGCTTTCAACCATTCTAGTAAATCAATGACGCCAGATTTTACAGGAATAGCTTGATTCTCTACTACTGGCCAGTAACCATCCATCCAAGCTTTACGTAAAGGAGCATACTCAATGTACTGTGCATAATGAGACATAATTGCTTCTTCAATCCCTTTGGCATTACGGCCAATGATTTTCAAATAAGCACTTTTAACAAAAGGCAGTGATAGTTGTACACAAGCTTGCTCGAAAGCTTGCATACAAACACGTTCGGTATCTAGTAGTAGGCCATCCATATCAAAAATAGCAGCTTGGTAGGACATAAACTTCTCAATCAATAATTAACATTGCGAGCTAGTGTACCTATTTTTTATGATCTATAAAGTGAGTGATTATTAATGGTCTCTACTTTTAAATTTTCTTAAGTTTTCTAACATTAGCAAAGCCAATTAAAATGCCACTGATCACACACAAACTTGCAACTAACTTAATTATTCCAACTTCTTCTTGATAAAACAAAACACCTCCTAATAAACCAAAAATAGGAACGAGTAAGGTCAGTGGGGCCACAGTCGTTAGTGGATAGGTAACTAGTAGTCGGTTCCAAATCCAATAGCCCAATAAAGTTACCGGATATGCTTGAAATAAAACAGAGAAAATAATACGCTCATTAAACTGTGTTGATAATTGTACGAAAGCATCACTACCTGATTGAAAGTAGACGATTAAGAATAGAGGAATAGGCGCAAAAGCCATTGCCCATAAACTAAATGCAAAGACCTGTTTTGTGCCTGCTTTTTTAACCGTAATACTCGCTAAACTCCACGATATAGCAGCGAATAAAATTAGCATGAGTCCTAATTGCGTTACTGAACCATCTGTTACGGTTAAACTTAATAATAAACCTGCTAAAGCAATACCACTACCAATCACTTTATTGAGAGGAAGCGGCTCTTTTAATAAAAAACAACCTAAGAATAAACCAAATACGACGTTCATCTGTAATAAAACAGAGGCCATACCGGCGCTTAACCCTGCTTGGATAGACCACGTAGCCATGCCCCAAATACCAATCGCGAATAACCAGCCATAAACGATCAGGTACCACCATGAGACATCTGGTTTTTTGACAAAAAATATAGCGGGTAATGTTGCTAAAGTGAACCTTAATGCCGTTAATAACAAAGGATCAATTTCGTTTACGCCTAACTTGATCACTGAGAAATTTAACCCCCAGACAACCATGATTAAAATACCTAGTATCAAATCGTTCTTTTTCATTACTGACCCTTTAGTTTACCTAATGTGTTCTTGCGCTTATGTGTATTATCAAACAAACTAAAAAAGATAACAGATACAAAAAACTTAAAATAAAGCGGTACAATTTATGCGTTATAAACAATTAGCTAAACAATGTGTGCAACAGATTGAATCTGGACAACTTACTGTAAACAGTAAAATGCCTTCATTACGTAACTTTAAAAAATTACATAATGTCAGCATGACAACGGCGTTAAATTGCTATCAATATTTAGAGTCTTTGGGATGGTTACTAGCAAAACCACAGTCAGGGTATTACGTCGCTAAAAAATCATTGTTAGTTGAAAAACCGCAAACGCCTACTTTTATTCGCTTTCAAAGTGCTATTACACAGCCGCAATTACCTGCTTTGTATAATCCGTTTGTTGATCCCTGTCCATTTGGCATTGCACGTTACGATCCCAATTTAATACCTGTGGATAAACTACAACAAAGCTTTCGGCGAGCAATGAAACAACAAGGTAATCGACTTAGCCATTACCCTAATCCACAAGGAGAAATAATATTACGTGATAACTTGAGTGAGCACTTTAAAACGGTTGATTTTCACTTTCCTGCTGCAGAGTGTGTGATCACACATGGTTGTTTAGATGCGATTAGAACAGCCATTGAAATCACCACAGAAACCGGTGATGCTATTGCTATCAGTTCACCGTGTTTTTCTGGTTTATTAGAGTTATTAGGTGTGATGGGGCGGCGTGTGGTTGAGATCCCTTCGGTTGTCGAGGGTATTGATCTTGAACAATTACAAAAGCAGATGCAATTAGGGGCGATAAAAGCAGGTTTGTTTTGTACTTCACACATGAACCCACAAGGTACGTCAATGAGTTCGCTGCAAAAGCAAAAACTTGTTGAATTAGCGACTCAGTATAAAATTCCCATTATCGAAGATGATGTTTATCTTGAGTTAGGTTATGAAAAGGTGATTCCATTACCTGCAAAACATTGGGATCGAGAGGGTTATATCCTGTGGTGTGGTTCTATTTCTAAAACTATTGCGGCAGGTTATCGTTTAGGCTGGTGTTTACCAGGGCGGTATTTACAGGCTTATTTACAACAACGTTTATTTGCAAATCAAGGTGTGACATCTCCACTACAGCTTGCTATTGCTGATTTTATTCAACGCGGTGATTATATAAACCACCTTAAAAAAGTACGCTTACACTTACATCAACAAACATTGCAATTTATTGCTTATTTACAACAGCATTTACCCGTTAACAGTAAAATTAGTCAACCTGTTGGTGGTTTTGTTTTATGGATTGAGGTTGCTGATCTTAATACGTCTAAATTAAGAGAGCTTGGCATTCAAAAGAAACTAGATATACGTGTGGGCGATAGCTTTAGTACGTTAGGCTTGTACCCACATTGCTTTAGATTGAATATTGGTTTTAGTATGACTGCTGCAGAGGTTAAATTACAATTAAATCATTTAATTAAATTAGTTAAAATTTGTTCAGAGGATACAACATGTTAGATAACCCTAAAGCCCTTAGTGATGCGATTAACCAAACGATGCCATTTGGCAAATACGCAGGCCGAAAGCTGATCCATTTACCTGAACCTTATTTAGTGTGGTTTCATGGTAAAGGTTTTCCTGAAGGCAAATTAGGCGAACAATTAGCTTTGATGTATGAAGTTAAATTAAATGGCTTGGAGACAATGCTGGCACCATTAATTAAACCCTCTTAATGATGTAAAATAAAAAGAGAGCCAAAGGGAAAATGAAAGATTAGATGGCTTATTAAGTGGTGATACTTGTTTCTCGTCGTAAGGATTAGACTATCGTTAATGTTGATCTTCTTTATGACTAAAATCTACCTGATAAATAAAGAGATGAACTTTAAAGAACTCATTACGTACTAATATGATAATGATAAGGCGTTTCATCGTTTTATTCTGCCATCGCTACATTACATTCTATTAATTACATTATTTAACACTGAAATAGTGACCAAAAAATAGTGGCCAAAAAATAATAGGGACAAAAGATCATGTTAAAAGGAATAAGTTGTTTCACTGTAGGTACTTTAATGAGCTGCTCTATTGTTGCTCAACCGTTAAGTAAAGAAGCAGGGTGGGAGTTTACCTTAAGTGTAAATGTTGGTTACAGCGGTGGAGAGTCTCAATTTGATACGGACAGTGATAATGAGACCACTAATAATTTAAATAATAGTGGGCAATCGAAGTCTTCTGTATTGGCTTATCCATTAGGTCGAGCGCAATACACATTAGATAGCCTTAAAACTCAGTTTTTCTTAGGTAACAGCCGTGAACAAGTTTCAACAGCACAATTTCAATATGAGATTGGTGTTGTTCATCAATTCAATGATGATACTCAGTTAACCTTTGCCATTTTTCCAAAATTATCAATGTTGAATGAAACTTGGGAAGACCCTTTTTTAGTGGGTAGTGACCGACAAACTACCGATGAAAAAGTGGGAGGAGGGCGAATTGCTGTAGAGAGAATTTTTGGTAGTCCATTGACGTTAAAATATGCGATTGCCAGTAGTCGTATTGATAATGAACGCAGTGGACAAAGTCAATTAACTGATGCTGCTGAAATTGCCACACTACAACGTGATAGCCTTTATCAAAGGGTCGATGTTGAAACCTTATTCCCAGTAGCAAAAGGTATATTGTTAAAACCTAACCTTCAATATACTCACCGTAATGCAGAGGGTAACGCTAATAGTTATGATCAATATACAGCACAACTGTCTATCTTGATTTTCCGTGATCGACATACTTTAATTACTACGATTAATGCAGGTACTCGTGTGTATCAGCAAATTAATCCCATTTTTGATGCTAAGCAAAATCTAAATCATGCAGGTGTCTTTTCTATTTATAGCTATAAAAGGCCGTTTGACTGGGATCGTTGGAGTTAGACTATGATGGCAGGGTATAGCCAAGAAAACTCAGATATTAGTTTTTACGATAGCAAAAGTATTATTGTTTCTACTGGCTTGTCATATCAATTTTAAACTTTTTATTACTGCTTAATTAGTGAGCGAGTATCGTTTGAAATAGGCAAGTTTGGCGATTACTCTATTCTTCTCATCTCTGAATCATAATGTCAGTGTTATTTTTTATCTATAAATAAAGTGTGATCTAGATCGTATAAAGATTGTTAAAGGCAACCTAATCAAATTTAATCCTCTGTGAAATATCAATAGACTAGATTAACAACTGGTGATTTTGTTAGGGTATTGTTAGGAACTGTGATTAAGGAATGATTGTGTTCTTATTAATACTAATTATCACAAGGCTGTGTTTAGGAGTTTAATTTTTATGATAGAACAAAATTTTGCGGTTATTGGGACTTTTATCCTTTATCTAGCAATGATGATGGGTATTGGTTATTGGGCTTTCAGAAAGACCGTTAATTCTTCGGATTACTTTTTAGGTGGACGTCAACTAGGACCTTGGCCAACGGCTATATCAGCAGGTGCATCTGATATGAGTGGGTGGTTATTACTTGGTTTACCTGGTTACGCTCTTGTTGCAGGGTATGGATCGTTCTGGCTTGCTGGTGGTTTATTAGTCGGTAGTTGGTTAAATTGGATAATATGTTCGAAACGTTTACGTACTTATACCATTATTACTAATGACTCATTAACCTTACCTGATTATTTTGCTCGTCGTTTTGAAGATAAAAGCAAAATGTTACAAACTATTTCAGCTTTTTTTATCCTGTTATTTTTCCTTTTTTATACCAGTGCTGGGTTAGTGGCTGGCGGTAAATTATTCCAAACTGTATTTGATCTTAACTATCAGTTAGCCGTTATCATCGGTACTGTTTGTGTTGTGTCTTATACTTTATTTGGTGGTTTCTTAGCGGTATCTTGGACCGATTTAGTCCAAGGCTTATTAATGGCTGCTGCATTAATGTTAGTGCCGATTCTGGCTTTAGATGGTTCAATAAGTGATTTAACCACGTCATTAGCGGCTAAAAATCCAGAGTTATTAGATGCTTTTACTAATAATGACGGTACGCCAATGAGTGTTATCGCGATTATTTCATTACTTGCATGGGGCTTAGGTTATTTTGGACAACCACATATCTTGGCGCGCTTCCAAGCTGCAAGCAGTAATAAATCATTAACAACAGCACGTCGTATCTCAGTAATTTGGACGATTCTTTCAATCATTGGTGCTATTTTTGTTGGGTTAATCGGTATCACTTACGTAGATTCTCACTTAGGTGGTGTGTTAGAAGATAGTGAAACTATCTTTATGATTTTAGTGAATGGTATGTTTCATCCTGTGATCGCAGGTATTTTATTAGCGGCAATTCTTGCTGCAATAATGAGTACGGCTGATTCGCAGTTGCTTGTATCATCTTCAGCGTTAGCAGAGGATTTTTACAAACAACATATTAATCCTGAAGCAAGTTCTGAAAAAGTCGTATTAGTGGGGCGTTTAGGGGTAGTTGGTTTATCACTGATTGCATTAGCACTTGCGTTTAACCCTGAGAGTTCAGTGCTTGGCTTAGTATCGTATGCTTGGGCTGGTTTTGGTGCTGCATTTGGGCCAGTTATTATCTTAAGCTTGTACTGGTCTCGTATGACGCGTTATGGCGCTTTAGCAGGAATCCTTGTTGGTGGTGTAACTATTGTTGTTTGGAAACAATTAACGGGCGGGTGGTTTGATGTTTATGAAATTGTTCCTGGCATTATATTCGCACTAATAGCGATTGTTGTTGTGAGCTTGTTAAGCAAAACACCAAGTCAGAGTATCTTAGCAAAACATCAAGAAATGAAAGATAAACTATCAGTGTTATAACTTAAACTTTTTGTTTATTGCTAAAACCTCACTTAAGTAATTAAGTGAGGTTTTTTTATGCCTTTTAAAAAGTAAGGCTAATCAATTTTACCCAACCTTTTAACTATTATTTCTCATTAAAGCTTTCTATATCATCTTGTTTAAATGAAATAATTTAAATAAATTTTTATTATTTAGCTATTATTAGCAATAAAAAAGTATCTTTTGTGGTCTGTTAGATATATTAATTCAAAAAAGGTGGGACTAAACATGAAAAAAATATTTTCTCTTTTCCAAGTGATAGCATTAATGAGCTTTGCTTTGTTTCAAAGTGCGAATGCTGCTGATGCTGTCTATACAAGCTACTTTAGTGATAAAGCGGCTGGTGGTTATGATGTTGTTGCTTACTTTACTGAAAATAAACCAGTAGAAGGTAGCAGTAAGTATCAATTAGAATATAACGGAGCAGATTGGTACTTTTCGAGTGCAGAACATTTAGCTTTATTTAAAAATAATCCTGAAAAATATGCACCACAATATGGTGGATATTGTGCATGGGCGATGGCTGGAAATGATACAGCTCCAGGTAAACCTGCCTTTTGGACAGTTTATAATGATAAACTATACTTAAATTATGACCAATCTATTCAAGATACATGGGTTGCAGATAAAGATGGTTTTATTAAAAAAGCTGACCTTAATTGGTCTAAATTAGACAAGGAATAAAAATGAGAGTATTACCTATTTTTAGTTGGGTTGTTGTGTTGTGGGTAGCAAAGGTTTTTGTATTATCGCTACCTTATAAGTTTACGTTACATCCAGACACACAGCATATTTTTGGTACGATTGGCGTATGGATGCAAGGTTTATTTGGTAATGCCATTGGAACCTTATTCGCAAACTATGGCTCTTATGCAGTAGGGACTGTGGAATTAACTACTTCAATTGTTTTATTAATACCGGCTTTATTTTGGGTATTGAAAAAAATAGGCCTATTACGATGTGCACCAAGCCGTAGTTTAATGCATGCGATTGGTGGTTTAATGGCTTGTGGTGTGATGACAGGTGCAGCTTTCTTCCACCTATTTACACCATTAGGTATTGAAGTTATTCATGAAGGCCAAAGTGATGGCGGTAGTTTATTTTATACTGCAGTCTCTATCGTAATCTTAGGGTTTATCCTTTTTGTTACTAATTACCGTGATTATAAAAATAAATAAAATCAATAAGGCACAATTTTGCTAATACGTATACTGCTAGTACTTTCTTATATCTTATGGTGTTGTCGATTTTTGATTGCACCTTGGAAGTACTTTCAATTAAATGCCAATTACTTTAATCAGCATCGACATATTTTTTCTAAGTTAGATATGGATCTGCTAATACCTGAAAAATGGCGTTTAATGCAGTTTGTTGATCAAGGTGATGAGCAAACTAATAAACAGCCAGATACTTATCCTGTGTTTCTGAAACCTGAATGGGGACAGAACTCACAGGGTGTTTGTCGTGTTGATAGTTTTGCAGACCTACAAGAGCATCGCCAACATCGTGCAGAAAAAAGCCCTCGTTATTTGATACAAGCGGCAGCAAAAGGGAAGCGAGAATTTGAAATATTCTATATTCCAGGAGCGACCACTAATAAATCTTCTGCAATTATTTCAGTGACTGAAACCTGTAATAATAGTGATGACTTAATGCCAGTGAATGGTATTTATAATAGCGATACTTATTACCAATCTTGTATGCCGCATTTAAATGCAGAGCAACTGCAAAAAATTGAATCATTATTCTCTAAAATTGGTAATTTCAAAATCGCCCGTTTTTGTGCGAGAGCAGACTCGTTACAAGCTTTGCTTGACGAACAGTTTTCTATTGTAGAAATTAATGTTTATGTACCGATGCCACTCATACTCTTAACGAAAGAGATGAGCTTAAAATCTAAACTTAAGTTTGTATTTTCAGGTATGAAACAATTATCGTTAGTAACAAAAGATATTCCGGCTTCACAACCGGTTAAGTCTATCTTCTTTCAAAAATTACAATCAGCTCGGTTATTAAAATCGAATATAAAAAATGAGCTCTCTTAATGAACATAAAAAAAATAATATATGCATGGATCAGTAAAAAATTTATGGGTGGTTGTAGTAACTACAACAGCTTAGAAGTTCGTAGAAGCTGCCGTAGTAAAGAGCAAGCTCGTGACAAGTTTAAATTAGGTGGGATCCCTCATGCTCAAGGTTTAATTTTCTTAAACCCTTTTGCAGCTATCCGTTTTGCTAAACAACATGGTTTTCCTTTAGTCATTAAGCCTAATGTGAGTGGCTTTTCTCGGGGTAGTCATTTTCCCATTCGAGATTATAAAGAATTATGGAAAGCTATTTTCTTAGCGAAACTTTGGTGGCCATTTACAGTGGTTGAGCAATTCTTAGAAGGTAACAACTACCGCGTTGTTGTGGCTAACGGAGAAATTGTTTCTGTATTACAACGTTATGCACCCGCTGTAAAAGGCGATGGTACTTCAACGATTCGAGAGTTGATGTTAAAAGAAAATGCAATTCGTGAAGAGATGAAATTATACCCTGTCATTTATCCATTAAAAGAAAGTGCACAAACTAAAGCATTCTTAGCGAAACAAGGTTTAAATTTTGAGTCTGTGCTTAAAGCAGAGCAACGTGTGACCTTATTTTACCGTATCTCTTTAGCGCCCGGTGGTGTGGTTGAAGTGATTAATAAACAGTTGTTACCAGAAGTTAACAATGCACTATTTAAAAATGTACTCAATTTATTTGATGCGAATATTCTAGGTATTGATGTTATTTTAGAAAAAGGCATTGAATTTGATTATCGCGATCAAAAGTGTATTTTCCTTGAAGTTAATTCTCGCCCGTATTTAAAAATGCATGCGTATCCTCGTTATGGTGAAGCTGAAGATTTAAGTGATGATTTCAATCAATTAGATGCGTTAGATGTTAAACAGTCAGACACCTTCTAAGTGTCAGGTTTAACTCGTACCTTTTATCTATTTACAGGGTTTCATTCTTTCCTATTAGGGTTATTGCCTTTATTTATTGCCGTTATTTTATGGGATAAAGGCTTAACCATTAGCCATATCTCTTATTTTATTGCGCTGACTGCAGCAGGGTTTGTTGCTGCATTATATTATTGGGATCGCCTTCGAGCGACTCATAGTTGGCGCAAGTTAATAAGCTTATCGTTTATTTTACAAAGTCTATTTGTGCTGTTATTAGTGTGGGATAACCAACTAGCACTAGTGACAATAGGTGCTTTAATTAATGGTGCCGCAGGTTGTTTTTATTGGTCTACACAACGCCTTTTATTTCAGGCCATTACTGAAGATAAAAATACCGGTAACACCTTTGGCAATTTTCAAATCTTAGTTGTGTTTGCGCTAAAAATAGGTGTGTTAGTTGGCAGTTACCTTTTAGGGATGGAATATTTTATTGGATTGCTTGTGCTTTCTTTATTGTTGTCCTTCTTAGGGTTTAGTTTGGTTGATAAAAGCTTACAAGGAAAAAGTGAGTTATACGATTTGAAGCAAGTACCAGCCTTTAGTTTAAAGCAAATTATTGGATTTAAAGATTCACATCATTCAGTGATGATTTTTACTGTTGATGGTTTATTTTTGTTTTTAGAAAGTTATTTTTGGATGTTAACCATTTATATGCTGACACAGGAAAACGTAATGCAGTTAGGGTTGATTTTAGTTGCGCTCAGTATTTTATTGGCACTTATTTTCTTCTTTATAAAAAAACAAATTGATCGTATTAATGTGCGAGTTATTTATAGCGTCGCAGTGATTGGTTACGCTTGTTCATGGTTGTTTCGAGCTCAGTTAAATGAAGAGTCGAGCACGATTATGTTATACAGCAGCTTATTATTGATTGCTTTTTTGAGTAACTTTTTTAGATTGGCTTTTAATAAACGCTTTTATGATATTGCCCGTCGTGAACAACCGACACGTTATATTATTTGTAAAAGTTACTACTCACAATTTATGTTGATGCTGTTGTTCAGTGTTATTGGATTTTTTACCGTATCGACAGGGCATGCATTACAACAATTACAGGTCTTATATTACTTGTGTATCCCGCTTGTTTTAGTCTATTTTATTTATGGTAATAAATCGTCCAATCAATTATCACATGCGTGATGAATATTTTTACATTGTACTTATAACGAAGTAAAACAAATAAAAACGCCAGCAGAAGCTGGCGTTTTATTAACTAGAATCTAACAAACTATTAATCCATTAAATATTCTAACCCGTAAACTAACTCAGAACGTTTCACGACTTCTTTACAAGCTAAGCAAATACCAGGCATAAACGATTCACGATGTTGTGAATTATGCTCAATTTTAAGGGTTTCACTTAAACCGCCAAAAAAGACAGTTTGTTGAGCAACGATACCCGGCAAACGAATCGAATGTAACTTCACGCCATTTAATTCTGCACCTCGAGCACCTTCAATTAGCTCTTTGTCACTACAAGGTGTCGCTGCTTTCGTGCGCGCTGCTGCAATTAACTCAGCAGTACGAATACCAGTACCTGACGGACTTTCTTCTTTCTGTGGGCTATGCGCTTCAATGACTTCTACGTCAGGTAAGTATTTTGCTGCTTGTACAGCAAATTGCATCATTAATACGGCACCTATTGAAAAGTTAGGTGCAATTAATCCACCTAGTTGTTTTTCTTTAGCAAGTGCTTGTAGCTCTTCTACTTGCTGCTCTAGAAAACCACTGGTACCAATAACAGGACATGCGCCCGCATTAAGAATAGTTTGTGTGTTATTAAACCCAGCAGAGGCAGCGGTTAAATCAACAACAACCTGTGCGCCTGTTTGCTTAATTAAGGCCGCTAAATCATCACCAAAATCACAAGCACCGACTAACTCTAACTCATTGTCATTATTAACGGCTTTAACGGCTTCTCCGCCCATACGACCTTTTGCGCCGTTTACAATTACTTTAACCATGTTTATTCCTTTACTTCATTTATAAATTTAAAAAATGGTAGCCAATAAACCCAATCCAGCTCAACACAAGTAATGTCCAAGGTAGGAAGTTATTATTAGATTTATTGTTGCTAATACTTATTTCTGGTTCTGCATCAATGGCAGGTGCTTTCTTCTTTTTAGCTTTGTCTGCTTCACGTTGTTTGCTCTTTGCAAGTTTTTTATATTCAGCAATGCCTTTTTGAATACCTAATGCAATCAATCTAGTTTGTTCTTTGGTTTGCCCTGGTTTTTGCACTTTTTTTGCCATGGCGAGTGCTTCATCTTGTGTTTCTTGCGATACGACTGGTTTATGATGTTTAGCCATTTGATATCTTCTGTATTTAGAACGTGAATGAGCTTTATAGTTGGATTTTTATCTATTAAAAGTTTTAATTACTTTCTTGAGCCTTCTTTGAGCGCTTAATTGCTTTTCTATTTACATTTTCTAAAAATTTTTCAGGATCATCGTAATTATATTTGACTAAATGCTCTACTAGTTGCTTGGTGATCAACTGCGTTTCAGTGATTTCTTCTCTACTTCTGCCGCAACCGCCACAACGATCTTCATTACTCGTACAGTCACCTGTGCATGGACTAAATTTCATTTGATGTATCCTGTTTCTTTCATACTAAATTATCTGATTATTATACTAATTCTTTGCTTCCATGCATTTTTTAGTATCTATAATGGTTTATTTACTTATCTAAATACATCAAGCTGTATAGTAACTTAGATAATTGTTAACATTCGCATTAGCAACTGATTATATATTCTAGCAATTTTAGAGAGCAGCTTCATGACTTTTAAAGCATTAATTATATTACTATGCAGCGTACTTATTAGTGCTTGCTCTGATACAGAAGATCAACTGAACGAAGACTATGGTAAAGACCAAGCACGACCTAGACAATTATCTATAGATGATTTGTTAGCAAAGGAATATCGAGATCAAGTTATGCCTATTCTTGAGAAACGCTGTGTTGTTTGTCATGGTTGTTATGATGCACCTTGCCAGTTAAAACTATCTTCACCTGAAGGAATCGATCGTGGAGCGAGTAAAGATCAAGTTTATAACGGTCAGCGTTTATTAGGTGCGAAACCTTCACGTTTGTTTATCGATGCACATGATACGGAACAATGGCGTGAAAAAGGCTTTTCATCGGTATTGAATGAACGTGATCAAACCATGCTGGCTAATTTACAAGGCAGCATAATGTATAAGCTGTTATTACAAAAAGAAAATAATCCTGATCTGCAAGGCATCTTACCGGAAGAGTTTAATTACTCCTTAGATCGTCAAGATCAATGCCCAGACATTAATCAATTAGATGATTATCAAGAAGATTTCCCATTAGGTGGAATGCCATACGGATTACCTAACTTAAGCAACCATGAGTTTAAAACATTAGAAGCATGGATTGCCAAAGGTGCACCGATGTCGGAGCCTTTGCCTTTATCTGAAGCGACTTCAAAACTAGTTGTTCATTGGGAACAAAAATTAAATGGTGATTCACCTAAAGAACGGTTAGTGGCTCGTTATATTTATGAACACCTTTTTATTGGGCATATCTATTTTGACGCTCTGCCTATTAGCACTGATACGCCTCCACGATTCTTCAAATTAGTGCGCTCATCAACACCGTCAGGTGAGCCATTAAAAATAATCCCAACACGCCGTCCTTACGACGACCCTAAAGTGGATCGTGTTTATTATCGTTTAATGTTAGATCGTGCAACAACGTTAGCTAAAACTAACTTACCTTATGTATTTAATGAGCAGCGTGAACAATTATGGGACAAATTATTTTATAACGCAGATTTCACGATCGATACGTTGCCTGGTTATAAAGATTTTAATCCTTTCATGGTTTTTAAAGATATTCCAAGCAGCGCGCGCTACCAATTTATGTTGAAAGAGGCTTACTTCACGATTAGCGGTTTTATTAAAGGACCTGTTTGTCGTGGGCAAGTGGCTGTGAATGTTATTAATGATAAATTCTGGGTGTTTTTTGTAGAGCCTGACTCGACAAGTAACGCAGATGTTGATCATTTTGTTTACGAGCAAGCTAATAATCTAAGGCTACCTGCGGAATCAAGTAGTAATAACCTATCGGTTATCGAATGGCTTTCTTATGCAAAAGGTAGCCGTCAATATGTGAAAGCAAAAAGCGATTATATTAAGCGCTTTATGAATCATGATACGGGATTAAATCTTTCTAATATTTGGTCTGGTAATGAAAATGCGGCACTCACTGTTTTTAGACATATTGATAGTGCGACGGTAGTAAAGGGCGCATTAGGTAAGCAGCCTAAAACAGCTTGGTTAATTGATTACCCAATTTTAGAACGAATTCATTATCTATTGGTGGCTGGTTTTGATGTTTACGGTAATGTAGGCCATCAAGTGACTACTCGTTTATACATGGACTTTTTGCGCATTGAGTCAGAAACTAACTTTATCTCTTTTATACCTAATGAGTTTAGAAAGCCGGTACTCGCTAGTTGGTACTTAGGGGCAACTAAAGAGTTAAATGAATACTTGAATGATAAGAACCTGATGCATGCTCGCCCATCAGGTATTAAATATCAAACGGAATTCCCAAAAGCAGAGTTACTAAATCGTTTAAAACACTATGTTTATACACAACCTATGTTGAAAGCTAAAAATGAGCAATATCGAGTGCCAGAGGAAGATCTTGAGCTAAAACGTTTGAACAGTTTGGATAATTCAGTTGTTGTCGCATTACCTCAAGTCTCTTTTGTCATTATTGAAGATAAAAAGAACGACGATAGAGCTTATACCCTAATACGTCATAACGCGCATAAAAATGTTGCTAGCTTACTTAATGAAGAAGCAAATCGTTTAGTCTCTGAAGACACCGCTGAAGTATTTAAAGGCTTTTTAGGAACCTATCCAGGGCTTATATTTAAAGTATCTTCTGCTGATAAAGGGGATTTCGTCAGTCTGTTCTTACAAGCAAGTAACCCACAAAAACTTCAAGATCTCATTACGCGATATGGTGTAAGGCGGAGTGATACTAAATTTTGGGAAGTAAGTGATCATTTACACGATTTGTACTTACAGCAAGATCCGATTGAATATGGATTGTTTGATTATAATCGTTTAATTAACCGTTGATTTATCATTGGAAATATTATCCTTAGAAGAGATGAGCCGGTAAATGTGAATGAATATCTAGACGATTTTTTAATTGTCTAGATGTTGTTTTAAAGAGTGGAAACCTAGCGACTAAAAATGATTAAACAGTTTAACGAGTTACATTGAAAATAAAATTGCTCCTTACTTTTAATTCTATTTAGGTATTAACGTTTTATACACTGTTTAAAATTATGTAATTTAAGTAGACTGTTAATCATAATAAATGGTCTATTTAAACAACAAAGATAACGATGAAAACAAATAACTTTCACGACAAGCGATTAGCCTTCGTTAGTTCTTACTTTAGCTCTGCTATCATTATTAATACAATAGTATCTTGTGTTGTTGTGTTCAGCGGCATCAATCATAGCGGTGCGGAAGCAAAACTATATTGGTTCATTGCTTTAACGTTTATCTCCCTTCTTCGTGTCCTTAATCACCTTTATGTTAGTAACAACAATAAAAATAAATACAATTTTTATTTTATCGGTGTTTTATTAACTGCTTTTACATGGGGGCTTTTCCCTATTTTGTTTTTTGAACAAATGTTGATGCAAGAAAAATTCATATCGTTGGTTGTATTCAGTTCATTGGCCGGAGGTGGTGTTAATGTTTTAGCGTCAGATATTCGTTCTTCTATTTCATACATCACTTTTTTACTCGTCCCCTTTAGTATTTTATTATTATTACAACCTATTGGTGATGAGCAAATGTTAGGTGTATTAGGTCTCGTATTATGGTTTATTCTTTGTTTTGTAACTGCTGTACGTACCGCTAAAGATGTTAAATCATCAATAATGAATGAGTTGAAATTAGATCTATTCATTGATGATTTAGAAAAAGAAGTACAATTACGAACAGATAAAATAATCCTTTTAGAACAAAGAGATCATCTCACACAGTTATTTAATCGAGAAAGTTTTGTCTCTAACGTTGAACTTGATTTAGCTGAAAATAGTAATGGTATCAAAGCTATTTTATTTTTAGACATGGATTATTTTAAAGTTATCAATGATAAATATGGTCATGATTTTGGAGATTTTGTTTTAGCTGCAATAGGTAGACGATTGGTTAGCTCAGAGAAGGATAATGGTTTTATTGCTTGTCGGTGGGGTGGCGATGAATTTATTTTTTATACTCGCCAAGACTCAAAAGAAACCTTATTTGATTGTATTACCGGTTTAGTAGATGAATTAACCAAACCTGTTAATAACATGCACTATCAGATAAAACCTTCTTTTAAAATTGGGCTGTATTTTACACATGATGCATTCGACCTTACCCAAGCAATAAAATATGCTGACGTTGCCATGTATGAAGGCAAAAAAAGCCGTAATGAAATTTCTGTGTTTGATGAACGTATGTGTGCTTCATTAAAACGAGAAGAAACATTACGCAGTTCAATTAAAGACTGTATTGAAAAAGGAGACTTTCATCTTTGTTACCAACCTATTATAGATATTACGAGTAATAAAATAACTTCATTTGAGGTCTTATTGAGATGGCAGTTTAATGATGAATTTATTCCCCCATCTGAATTTATCGATATTGCTGAAAGGTATGGGAAAATTAATTTTCTCGGTGAGTTTGTTCTAGAACAAGCGATTCAAAGTTTGAGACAGTTAAATGAATTAGATAGCACACTCGCGCTCTCAATTAACGTCTCTGTACTGCAATTAGAAAACCATAATTTTTTAGCGCTATTAGCTGGTTTAATAGAAACTTATGCAGTTGAACCAAGTAATGTTCACTTAGAGATTACTGAAACGGTGATGATTAAAAACTTAGAATATCTATCTAAAGTGATCACACAAATAAAGAATACTGGCGTACATATCTCGATTGATGACTTTGGGACAGGTTTCTCTTCAATCTCTGTGTTAAAAGAATTGTCTGTTGATTATATTAAAATCGATAAGTCTTTTATTGATAACATTTGTGACTATTCAAAAGATGAAAGTATTGTGTCAGCGGTGACTAAAATGTCGCATATGATTGGTTGTAAAGTGATAGCCGAAGGCGTTGAAAAGAAAGAACAGTTAACAATTTTAGAAAAGTTAAGTGTTGATAAATACCAAGGGTTCTTATTTAGTAAACCAGTCCAACTTTCAGAAGCGATTAAGTTAATAAGTTAACTTATTTCAATTAACATGAATACACAGTATTCCATCATAAGTGGCAATAGTGTCTTATGAGTTTTTATATTTTATTTTAAATTTCTCTTAACCTTCTTATTAACTGATATTAATAGTTATTTCGACTTATTCCTTAGCAAACATCGTGATATTTAACTTATTAACCAATACCCATTAAGAGTTAATATTTGATTTTATATGCATTTCGGCTTATTTTATCTAATTCATTATTTAATAGGCAACATATTCACATGGAGTTAACTGCACAACTTTTTAAAGATGTAAAAAAGCTACCGGTTTTACCTTATATATTGGTTGAACTTATGGATTCGTTTTCAGATGAAGAGGCGCGAGTAGAAGACATTGCAAAAAAGGTAGCTCAAGACCAATCAATTAGCGCAAAAGTGATTCGAATGGCGAACTCAACGGCTTATCGTCGTGGTAAAGAAGTTGAATCCATTGAAGAAGCGGTGATCCGTTTAGGTTTTAATCAAGTAAGAAGTATTGTGGTTGCAGCAACGTTCTCTAATGTTTTTCCTGAGATTGCTGGATTTGATAAAGATAAATTTTGGAAAGAAACATTTATAACAGCAAGCATCGCAAAAAACTTAGCAAAACATACCACTATCAATAATGAAACGGCCTTTACTTGTGCCATGATGCATAATATTGGTGAATTATTATTACAAATAATCAAACCTGAAGAGTGTGCGTTAATAAAAGCCGCAATTGAAGCTGGCCAACCTCGCTTATATGCACAACGTGAATTTTTTGGTTTCGATTACACAGAGGTAGGCGTTGAATTAGCTAAGCACTGGAACTTTTCATCGACCTTTTGCAATGCTATTGAACAACAACTTGATCCCCTATCTTATGATAATCCCTCACAAGCCGCTATTTTGATTCGTTTATCGGTCTTTATGCGTTTTGCATGGGCTGCTGGATTACCACCTGAAATGATCGTCCAACGCTTTCCTGAGCCGCTAACCAATGCGATTAAACTAGATAAAGATGGCATTTTAGACACCTTCTCTAGCATGATAGAAGAAGGCCAAGATTTAGCGCGAATGATCAAAGAATGATAGATAACCATTAACTGTTTTATACCAACACTATCCAACGCTATTTAATCGACCGCATGCAATAAACGGTAATCTTGTTTATTGCTCTGTAAAATAGTTAATGGTTTAGCAAAGCGCTCAGCCATCACTTCTGCTTGTTTGACACCTTCACCTGAATAAATTAACAATGCATCAGACTGTTGTATGAGTTGTTGATAACTCTCATGCTCGGAAAATGTAGCATCATTTAAATGCGCTGTATTTAATAAGCATTGAGTGGGGGCGATATTAATAATCGGTTGATAAAACTGACCTGTTAATAACGTCTTAATATTGTCTAAATGTCCGGCTCCAGCAGGCTCAATAAAAATACGATCGGGTTTGTTATCCCTAATCATCTCATTTAAGGCAACGCGGAAAGGTAAACCTGCAGTACAACATAAACACCCACCTAATACTGTTTTAACCGCTATGTTTTGTGCTTTCAGTTGATCAATTGGATAACTTTGCTGTCCCACTTCATTAACTAAAATGACCCAACGTTCATTAATTGGTTTGTTAGCGGTTAATTGTTTAATAAAGTGTGTTTTCCCTGCTCCTAAAAAACCAGCGATTAGGTGACAGCTTATTTTTTGTTGCATTAAATCGACTCCAAAATGAAGCGCATCGTAGCATATTTAGTGGTTAGTCAGTTATACTCTGAATTCAAATTTAAAGGGGAAAATATGATTTACAGCATGACGGCGTTTGCACGCAAACAATTAAAAGGTGATTGGGGTACTGCAGTTTGGGAAATTCGCTCAGTGAACCAGCGTTATCTTGAAACATATTTTCGTTTACCTGAACAATTCCGTGGTTTAGAAACTAAATTAAAAGAAACATTCCGACAACGTTTAGAGCGTGGAAAAATCGAATGTAGTTTACGTTTTGAAGCAAACTCAGCAAGTAGTACTTCATTGAGTATGAATAAAGAACTAGCAACGCAATTGATGCAAAATGCACAATGGGTTGTAGATCAAATGGGCTCTGGCGAAGTTAACCCTGTTGATATCTTAAAATGGCCAGGTGTGATGCAAGCACCAGAGCAAGACGCTGATGCGGTTAGTGCAGAATTAATGGCTGGTTTTCAAACAACTTTAAACGAGTTTGTTGAAGCGCGTGCCGCAGAAGGGGCAAACCTAGCAGTATTTATCGACCAACGTTTGGTAAGTATTGGCGAACAAGCAGCTAAAGTCCGTGACTTTATGCCTGAGGTACACGCTTGGCAAAAAGCGCGCATCCTAAAAAAATTCGAAGATGCTAAAGTTGATTTAGACAGCACACGTGTTGAACAAGAGCTTGTATTGTTAGCACAAAAATCAGACGTAGCAGAAGAGCTAGACCGTTTAGACTCTCACATTTCAGAAGCGCGTAACGTCCTCAAAAAAGGTGGCGCAGTAGGTCGTCGTTTAGACTTCATGATGCAAGAATTTAACCGTGAAGCGAACACATTAGGCTCAAAAGCAATCAATACTGACATCACTGCAGCAGCGGTTGAGTGTAAGGTGTTAATTGAGCAGATGCGAGAACAGGTACAAAACATCGAGTAAAATCAATGTTTATTTTCGAATGTCTGATCTAAGGTGTAAAACATTTTTTATACCCCGCTCTTTTTCTAAAAGAGGTAAGTTCTTAATGAAATTTAATGGATTCAAAGAAGAGTCGCAACATTTAGAGTTTAAAAAAGAATTAACTGAAAAATTAGAAAAAGAGATTATTGCCTTTTTAAATGCTAAAGATGGCGGAGAAGTTATTATCGGAGTTGATGATACTGGTGAAGTGATTGGTGTCGACGATGCAGATGCATTACAACTAAAGATAAAAGACAAGCTTAAGCATAATATTACCCCTTCTACGATGGGGCTGTTTGATATTGTGTTATTACAGCAAGAAAAGAAAACACTTATAAAAGTTATTGTAGCAAGTGGTAGTGAAAAACCTTACTACCTAAGTAAAATGGGCATGTCACCAAAGGGATGCTTTATTCGACTCGGCAGCGCTAGTGAACCGATGCCAAGTGAAATGATGGAAACATTATTTGCAACGCGTGTACGAGATTCTATTGGTAATATTACCTCTCGCTATCAAGATTTAACCTTTGAACAACTTAAAATTTATTATAACGAAAGTAGTTATACACTTAATGATCAATTTGCTAATAATCTTGAATTACAGACCAAAGAAAAAGAATATAACTATGCTGGTTATTTACTGGCGGATAGAAATGGTTGCTCAATAAAAATAGGGAAATATAGCGGAATAGATCGCGTGAACTTGATTGAAAATGAAGAGTTTGGCCATTGTTGCTTGGTGAAAGCAACAAAGTTTGTATTAGATAAGCTGAGTATTGAAAATCGCACCTTCACTCAAATCACAGCAAAAGAGCGTATTGAGAGAAAAATGCTTGACCCTGTTGCATTAAGGGAAGCGGTGATCAACGCCATTATACATAATGATTTTAGTAATGAAATTCCCCCTAAGTTTGAACTATTTAGTGATCGTTTAGAGATCACCTCTGCTGGTAAACTACCAGAAGGTTTTAGTCTGGATGAATTCTTTGAAGGTTATTCAATTCCACGAAATAAAGAACTAATGCGCATATTTAGAGATCTCGATATGGTTGAGCAAATGGGCTCAGGCATTACGCGTATTTTACAGGCTTATCCAAAAAGCATTTACCGTTTTACTAATAATTTTATCCGAATCACCATGCCTTACGCAACAGGGTTTATCGAGGAACAGGGAATTGCCATGCAAGCTACCCCGGAAGCTACCCCGGAAGCTACCCCGGAAGCTACCCCGGAAGCTAGTTCGCAAGCTCATAAAGTATTATTGTTTTGTCAAACAGCTAAAAGCAGAAATGAAATTAAGGCGCATCTAGGCTTAAAAGATAATGAACATGTTAGGAAATCGATCTTAAGTCCATTGATTGAGTCAGGACAATTACAGTTAACCATTCCTGATAAGCCAACTAGTCCAAAGCAAATGTTTTATACGGTTGGTATTAAAAAATAAAATTATTAGAAGTGATTTATTAATTGAAAGTAGCTTCAACTCAGCGCTTGTAGAGTTGATTACGTATTTCCTTATCTTAGAATTATAAATGGCTTTGTATGGTAAAGTTACGCTAATTGAACTATTACTAAGCTGTTCAGGCATGAGGTAGGTAAGAAGAAGAAAAATAATTTTAGAATATGATGGAATACTTTATCGTATATAATTTGAGGCTTACTTACCGTAGCATGCTAGCTGTATAAGAAATACTCGGCCATGTAGCTGAATGTCTTTTAAAAGGTATTGAAGTGGTCTATGAACGGTATGACTATTTTGAATAGAAGAGGTAAACTTTAGTCAAACTAGCTGAAATTATAACAGTTGCTATTCGTTAAAAATGGCTGAATAAACACGAAAGCTTTAGGGTTGCTAATTATGGCAATAAGTTACTTTCTTTTTTTCCCTCCTTTTTTTGGTGGCCAGTGCTCCCCAATATAAGCAATTTTTATATATTTTCGTTTTGTAATATCACAATATTTCAGACCAAAATACGCTCTATTATAATCATCTGGTAACTTGATGTTTTGATCATTGAAATTTAATTTTAGATGAAATTCACAGTTTACACTTTCTATTGGATGTTCTAATACTTTAGTACCATTTGGTAAATTACGAGTGTTTTTTATTTGTAAGTTTGGGAAATTAAAAAATGGTTTATTCTTAGCTTGTTGTGTGCAGGCTAATTCCCTTCCTTGTAAATTTTTATGACGAGAAATATTTTGGATTTTGATTAAATCATTTGCATTTTGATTCCCGTCTTTAGAAATATCAAAATAAGCTTGATTTAACGTATTTAATGCATGGCTAAATTCAGATAAATAATCAGAGAATACCCCTCGTTTAATCGTATTTAATCTATCCTCGAATTCCTCATGAAACTCTATATGTTCATATGTTAGAATCGCCTTATCTGTGAATTCCTTAGGAGTTGTTAATCCATTTCTGAAGTTAAAAGAATTATGGTTACATGCATCTCGATAAGTATAGATAAGTGAACTCTCAGGAATGCCTGGCCAAGTACTTTTTAAAGTGTACGGGTATTCATACAGAAAGCCTTGAAGGTTATTTGCTTTAACCTGAGCTAACATTGTCGGTGTATCTAAATACGATTTATTTGGCCCTATTGCTTTTTCTATCTCACTTAATAGGTGGATTGTTGCACTTGTATCGTTAGTGATGTCTAGTAAGTTATTCTCTAATGATTGTGTACTTACTGAGAGGTCATAGTAATCAGTTGAAAATTCAATATTGTTATTTTTTGAGTTAGAAAACTCTCCTATAACCTTTTTTAGATTTGATATTTCTAGTTCTACAGCATCAAAATCTAATTTATTGTCTATTGAACTAAATGAATAGGCGTTACCATAAGATTTTGAAACTAACATATTAAACTTCCTTTCCTTTCATCAAGGTTCTAATATCCATAGCCTGTTGATCAAAGAAACCATCCGGCCAACTAGAAAGGTCTCCTTTTTCTCCGATCGTAATTGCTTCTACTCCACTTTCTTCTTTACCTGCAGAAACATAGAATACTTTGAAACCCTTTTTATAAGTTTCACTTAAACGTGCAGCTACTCGTATTCCATTTAACAAGTGATCACTGTGCGTTTCAATTATTATTTGAACACCTGATTCTGCTGTTTTAGCAATAAGGCGGCCTAAATAACTTTGCCCTCTAGGGTGTAAATGAGCTTCAGGGTTTTCTATAATAACTAACCCCCCGGGTTTAGTTATTAGTAAAGCAAGTACTATAGATAACGAGTAACTTAATCCAAATCCAACGTTCACAGGTCGATATGATTCATCCCCAAATTGAAATTGATTTGTAGAAATATCTGCTTGTTTATTAGAGTCCGATTTAATGAATACTCCTGGAGAAACCTCCCCCATCCATTCATATAAATTTTCTGCAAGTGAATGCGTTGATGAATTTTTATGTAACCTAAAGTCTCCCTCTGCAAGCGGCGCTCTTGATGTTACACTAGACATTATTTGTGGGACGTATTCTCCCCGAATACCAAGCCAGTCTTTCCATCTTCTTTGGGATGAGTAGGGGTAGTTATTTCTTGGTCCCCAACGTTCTGCACATAGATATTGAAAATCATTATGATAAGTCTCTTTAAGCCATTCACGCATTTCATTAGTATCAGATATTAAAGGTAAAGGTTGCTCTTCTAAACTATCGCGACTTCTAGCACTTTCATAGTGAGGTAAAGTCATGTCATCAAGATCATGCCCCCATGTGGTTTCTTTATCCTCAAATTTTAAAGTTAAAGTTATAGTATCTGGGTCAGCATATCGGTTGTGTATGTCAAAAAACGTTCCAAATGAAACAAAATCTCCATTTAAAGGAAGTTTTGAGGCAAAATTATTTTGAATAGCTAATAAAATACTTTGTATCGCTGTACTTTTACCAACGGAATTATTCCCGCAAAAAACAGTCAGGTTAGATAGTTTAAATTCCTGTTTCTTATAGCATTTAAAATTTTTAAGGGTGATAGAATTAATCATAACTTATCACCTTCTTTTACATTTTGGTCTTCTAAAAGAGGTTTAGGAAGAAAATCCATTTTAGTAATATCATTAATCATATTAATAATACTTCTAAATCTAAATAGAATTGTTACCCTCTTACTGGTCGAATTTGAAATTGCGTAATTAAATCCACGGTCTTGTTCTTTATAAGTTTCAGATATCCAATCAGATTCAGAGTCAATATCATCACTAATCATTTCAAATAATCTGCACTTAATTGCATCAGCGTTATTGGGGGTAGATGCAATTGTTCTTTGTTGATCATTCATCAACGCAAATATAGAAACTATAAGCTCAAATAGTATTTTGTTTATTTTTCCTTCTGGGCCTTTTTTATAAGAATCCCTACCAAAAATTTTATTGATAGTAATAAATGCTGAGTTTATTCGGTACTCAAGGTCATCGTAAATTTCATCAGAGTTAATAGAAGTATTATTAGCAACGTATGTATACTTATTTAAAACCTTTAAAGTTCTGCATAAGAAGTCATCATTTTTAGCATAAGTGTACTTTTCATATCCCAGAATAATAAACGATACAGCCCTTAGAACATACTCAATATCTAACATACGTTCAGGATTAATCTTTGCAGGTATAGCATCGATAAACTGATCACTTTCTGCAATGTACTTCATAAATCGATTCGCCGAGCCGGGATACAGTGCAGAACGAATTTCTTGATAGCTTAGGTTTTTTCCATAGGTATTTATCCGATGGAAAAGCTCTCTAATCATTTCATCACTATCTTTGGATATTTGAATTAAGTGGCCATGTATCTGATACTCACGAATTTTTCGTTGTTCTCGCCTTGGTAAATCTTTGAAATAACAGGTGTCGAACTTACCTAACATGGTTAGATCTGTAAGAGGGAAAAGCCCTTTCATGAAATCGATTAAAGAAGTGATACGTTGTAATCCATCAATTATCACCCAATCAAAATCAAGATCTGCTTTAGGGTTTGGATTTGGTCTTTCCGCAAAATAAAAAACAGGTAATGGTAGCCCAAGTAAAATAGACTCAATTAATCTCGCTTTATCTTTTTTCGGCCAAATTCTGTCTTTTCTTTGAAATTCAGGTTGTAAATCTATCTCGTCATGGAGAACTCGATCGTAGAGTAAAGAAATAGTTGGGCTTACCTGTGAGATTCGAGTTGGTTGTAAGCCTTGAGTTTCAGCTGCATTGAGAGTATGTTCATCATCATCATCATCATCATCATCATCACTATCCCCATCCCCATCATCACTAAGATTAGTAATGCTGTCATCATCATTTGAAGGTTCTGAATGAGACATATCAATATTAACGATAGCTCCTGAAAGTCTTCCCCCAAGCTCTGTTAAATCTATTAGAAGTTGTCCAATATCTTCAACATCACTTTCTCCCGGATATTTGGTAAAAACATTATTAAGTTTATTCTTTAATAAAGTTATTTTTTGATTATGAGACGTATGGAACTGAGCAATATCAAAGTCACGATAATTATCAATTCTACTCTTTATGTTTCTTGATTCTGATGAACTTAATGCTTTGATAGTACCTAGTGGATGTGTATCAGAATCCCTAAGGTATAGATGTTTTTTCTTGTTGTATTTAAAGTGCTCTACATTTGGTAAGTTTGCAATTATGGTTTCTAGCTGATGACGGCTTGAGCCTGCTCCACCAAGGGCTTGTTCAATATTAACAAAGCCATTTTTAGAAAGTTCTGAACAGATCATTTCTAAATGATTAAATGAACGAGATGCTGATTTTATCGAAGAAGTGGCTGCCAGTTGATAGCGCTTTGTAGCACGATCTACTTTTAGTATTACAGTAGGTTCCGTTGAAGGGTTCAAGGATGGAAGCTCTTCACCAACCATCAGCTCTAAATAGTCTAATACTTCATCAAATAACATAAGAACTTTTTACTTCTTTCATAATTGCAGGAAACATAAGTTTATCATGTACAAGAAAAAAGTACTAAAGCGGACATTTAATTTTTTATAATGATTTTAGATATACTTGAATAGTTTCTGCTAAACCTTCAGCTGCAAGATATGGCACACCATTACCGATGGTTTTAAACATATTTGATAGTGTCATCGTTGCCGGAAAACAAAACTCTTTAGGTAACGACTGTATAGCCAAAGATTCCGCGGCACTTAAGCGCCGGTCTTTATACGGGTGGAGGTGTACTTCATTATTTCCATAGGCAGCAGTTGGTGAGTATCGCCATCTATGTAAACGTTTGAATGATTTTTTACTGTCATCCCCTTCCAAAATAGTTTTGAAACGTTGCATAGATTTAGGTTGAAAATGATGTTTTCCGTTAGGGTGATTATTAACATCATTTCTGTTAAACCAATGTTCAACAGTCAACTCATGAAACTTAGTTAAAATTTGAGGGCACTCTTTTTTAGAATTTTGCATATATTTTTCATGTCTCGGCCATATGCTTTTGTCTAAAACGATATTTTTATCGAACTTTATTTTATCTTCCCAATCGAATTTTTTTTCTAGTTCTACGGCGCTAATATTTCCCGCTCGGGATTTATGAATACCAAAGAGTAATATACGATCTCTGTCTTGAGGTACTCCGTATTCAATGCAGTTTGTGAGACGGTCTGTCAGTATATAACCTGCTTTTTCTAAACGAACTTTCATTTCATCGTAAAAAGCCCGATGCTTTACTGTTCTCCAAAGTCCTTTTACATTTTCAAATAAAAAAAAGTCTGGTTTATTATTAATAATTGCATCTATATAAACTCGGCTTAATTTACCATTTTCACCTTCTGAACCTTTATTTTTACCTGCAATAGAGAAATCTGGGCAAGGTGGCCCACCAATAAAACCCACTAAAGAGTCAGCTTTTGCCTTTTCTACTAAGTCCTGTAGCTCTCCAGCCTTTTCTCCGGTAACAAAATCTTCAATGCTTCCTAAAAAATGACCATATTTAGGGTCAGGTAATCCCATTACTTTTCTTGAATATTTATATGCTTCTAAAAATGGTTTGTGAAATTCATTTACAAAGCGTACATCGAAGCCTGATAACTCAAAGCCTAGATCTAAAAATCCACTTCCAGAAAAAAATGAAAATATAATGGGTTTATTTTGAGCAGACAAATATGAGCCTTAACAATTAAAAAATAAAATTAGTAGGGCGATCATATAGGAATATTCTATTAAATTCTTATATGAAAGCCTACAACTGGCTTTTTAAGTTATTTATTTTAGTTTTTATACATCTATTAGAGTAAAACTTAACAAAAAGTTAGCGGTATTAATATTTGGGCTAATAAGTTAGAGTTTTTCATCTGACTAACTTTTACTTCTTTAAAGGTGTTACAAGATATTCATTAAAATGAGACTCGTTTTATGGTTACTCATAAATTGAATAAAGAGAATAGCTGAGCGCTATTCTCTTTCTACACATTTTTAAGGTTGTTTGTATAACGCTAGTATTTTATCTGACCTCCAATGTCTTGCAATATCAATACAGGAAACTCTTCGGTTATCCTGAGGATTAACGCAAGAATCGCTTATATCACCACCTGCTTTAGCCATCACATAAAAGAGTTCATCTTCATTAAGCTCTGCTGCCATCATTAAAGGCGTGTAACCTTGTAATGCAGTATTATGTTTTGCATTAGGATTAGCACCTTGTTGGATAAGAAATAAGGCAATCTCTCTAAAAGCATTGGCGGTAGTATGTTCTTTGATATTCGCTTGCATCATATTTTTAGCTATTTGAGAATATTTTTGAAATAAAGGGGCTTTTTCTTGTTCTGCAATAACTCGCTTTAACTGTGTTAAATCATGGGGAAGTAAACCTGCTGATTGAGCCCTTACTGATTGTATATTTAATGTTGAATATTTCATGTCTTCAGCGAGTTGTTCGGGTATATGAGGTCTTGTGTGATGAATCATTAAACTAGGGGCTGTTGATCTTTGCCGTTCGAATTTTGTTCAATCCAGCACGTTTTGATCACGGCCAGTAAGGTGTAGCTTAGTGATTCTAAGCAAATCTTGCCTAACGAAGAGCATAATAATCCTGAGGACAGTATTTTTTGACAATTTATAATGCTTTTTCGCTTATTTATGTGGAACAACCACATTACATAAGCTCAGATCTGTATAAATAGTCAACAAATTGCTGTAAAAACGAACTCGAAAGATCAACAGACCCTAATACATGTAAACAATGATGTTTCATCTCCGACGTCATGACGTTGATCGATTTTTGCTCCAAGCTCTACGACTTTTTTGACAATATCCAAGCGGCCTGTTTGTACAGCACAGCCTAAAGGCGTTAATTTTTTCTTCAACGTGACCGCATTTACTGATTTTTCGTTGTGTGGTAAAGCAGCTATCAGGTCAAATTTTGTTGAGAGCATTGAATTCAATGGTGTAAGGTTTACTTGCATATCTTGCACTGCCATTAATAAGGCTGATTCATTAGAGGAAGAAAGCTTATTAACATCTGCACCTGCTTCGATTAGCTTTTTCACTGCTTCAATATCGTCTTGCATTGAAAAATAGACAATCTGAGGCATTTTTTTAATTAATCCTCCTTTCATGCCAACTTTAAAGGTTTTATTTGGGCTACGTAGGTCTAGTTGATGTGCTGATTCATCTACAGCTCAAAGGCCATAATTAGGTTGTAATAATGGAGGGTAAACGGCATCTGGGAAAAACGATTCTTTAGTAAAGAATGATGTAAAGTCTTTAGCATAAGCGCTAATTTCCCAAGATTCGATATCTTCTTGTTTTTTCTTGTCCTCTGCTTTATTACTTCCCGTAGGTGAAGCGTCAATTCCAAATATAACTGCCATTCTTCTTAATTTATTAATAAAGACTTTATCGGGTTGAGGGGAGCGACAAGCAAGCATTAATGACTCTTGAATAATGCTCTTCATATTTTCACCTTGGCGATATATAACACGATCAAATGTTAATTTATAATTTTCTAAGGCATCACTTAAATGTCCTTGGTGTAAATTAAAGCGCGCCAGCATCCAGTAATAGTAATAAGTTGCTTGATCATTTTGATCGAGCTTATCTAATTGAATTTTTAATTCAGGAAGTGATTTTTCACAATAGGTTTTGTCTTGTAAGGTTTTTGGTTCTCTTAAGCGTAGTTTTTCAAACAGGTTTAAACCCATTATGCTTGTATCTTTATATTTAATGGTTTCACTACGCAATAAACTCATTAATTGTTCTTGGAAGCTGCGGTCTAATGCTGCGGGGCGTAATGAGCTAATTAAGTCTAAATCACAACTTTCATCTCGGTAGAAAAAGTGGTCCCAAAAGCGTGCTGTAATCAAACGGGCTTTGAATGTGCCCCAGCTATTGCCATGTTGCCACTCTTTACCTAAAGCTGCGATGCTAGTGATATCTGGTAATTCATTACCTTCATTTAAAGTCCATAACCTAAAGCGATCTTTTTGTTCTTTTGTGCACTTACCTTCAAACTCGCACCATTCATTACTTCGTCGTAAATTTTTAAATGTATAATCAAGCATGGTTTTGCCACTTAATGCCATTGCTTGTGGTGTTGTTCTCATCCCATCTAAGCAACCTGTGCAAATGCTGCTTATTGAAAAAGACATAAAATATTGATTAATAATAGCTTGTGATTTTTCTGCGTTAACGCCATCTAGTGGTATTGTAGTAATAACATCAAGATAATATTGAAATACTTTTTCTACCTCTTTCATTATATGATCAGCAAAATATACATTTACATATTGAGTCAATGGCTTGTGTATTAATGCTACTTTTAATTTTTCTAATTGCTGTGGAGCAATCTCGTTATGCTTACATGCATCATCAATTTCTTTTCCTGCCAAAGATTTAGTGCCTAACCCTTTAGAGAATTCTCGAAGCAGATGCTGAATGGTAAAATAAGGTGTTTTAATTTTCATTATTTCCATACCTGACGTTGTGTATCTTTTAAAAAATTACGGTAAGCTCGTCTATCACTCGGAGAACCGGGAATAGTCATTTTAAACCCACTAGGTGAGCGAAGCGAACCATGTTTTGTTCCGCGTTGATATCGCCAATTTTTTTTAATTAAACTGCAAACCAACTTGTGGATGTCTTTATCGCTGCTATATTTACGCATAAAAAATAAGAGCAGCCTTAAGGTACTAAGGCTGCTCTTTCTCCTTTATTTACTGTTTTTAGCAGCTGAAGATTGAGCTCTTGCAGCAAAACTGCCTTTTATGACTTGCCCTCCATTTGCCTTTGCTTGCGAACTTTGAATTCGCGCAGCTGCAGTTGGAGTCATTGGTGTTGATTGGTTCGATTTTGAGTTAGACATAATATTTCCTTTAAAGGTTGATTGAACAGGAAATATATTTAATCAATTACATCGATTGAATGCGGCATTGTAAGTGGAGAGTTTTTTATTTTTTTGCACAAGAAGGCTTAAGTGGAGTTATATGTATAGATTTATCTAAAAACTATACATTAGTTAAATGATATGTATAGATTTCTCATTTATATATTTATTGTTAGCGGTACCGGTACCGGTTATTGGATCCTGTCGATTTCGTCAAATATGAAGGCAGCCAACCAATGAATATCACATGGAAATTAAAACATCCTATACCAGCATATTTTTTGCAAGTCGCAATGATTATGTTGTTGTATATAATAAGCGACTTGCAAAGTGTTCTCGTAGAGGTTGTAAATGACTACAAATTCTACTTGTCTTTTTTATTTACTAATCTATCAAATTAACACGTTCAGTGAGTGTGCTGGGTTGTCGGCAAACAAGGACTTTACCATGTCTTACTGACCATAAAACCTCTCCCTGACGACGTATGACTTCAAGGTCATCTTCACCTTCTAGGATAATGAAGTTGGCTGGCTTGCCTATTTCAATACCGTAACGTTCTGAGATATTTAGTGTTTTTGCACTGTTGTCTGTAATTAGATCTAAGGCTGTGGCAAGATCTTCATATCCCATCATATGGCAGGCGTGTATGCCGCAATCAAGAACACGTAAAAGTTTGCCATTGCCTAAGGTATACCAAGGGTCTTGAATTGAATCTTGAGCGAAACAAACATTCATGCCTGCATCGCGAAGCTCTTTGACGCGTGTGATACCGCGGATCTTAGGATATGAATCGAAGCGACCGTTGAGGTGTAAGCTTTCAGTGGGACAAGAAACAAAGTTAATCTTAGACATTTTTAATAAACGGAATAGTTTATGGCAGTATGCATTATTGTATGAATGCATAGCAGTCGTATGGCTTGCGGTAACACGATGTCCCATTTTTTTTTCTAAGGCAACCGTAGCTAATACTTCTAGGAATCGCGAAGCACCATCATCGATTTCATCACAGTGAACGTCTACTAATTTATCGTGTTTTTCTGCTAATTCCATTATCCATTGCATTGACTCTACGCCGTATTCACGGGTGAATTCAAAATGCGGAATACCACCAATAACATCAGCACCTTCTTCTAGTGCTTGTTCCATTAATTGTTTACCGTTAGGGAAAGATAAAATTCCTTCCTGTGGAAAAGCGACGATCTGTAATTCAAGGTAAGGAGCCAGTTTTTCTCTAAGTGCATGAATTGCTTTTAATGCTACTAAATCAGGGTCGGTGACGTCTACATGAGTACGTATATATTGCACTCCATTTGCTAGTAATAATTCGACTGTTTTTAATACACGATCTTGTACATCTTGATGATTGAGCATGGGTTTTCTTTCTGCCCAACGTTCAATTCCTTCAAATAGGGTACCGCTCATATTCCAGTTTGGCTGCCCAGCAGTTAATACTGCATCCAAATGGATATGCGGCTCTATGAATGGGGAGCATAAGAGGTTCCCTTTTGCATCAATATCTGCCTCATCCATGTTTACTGTTTCGTTTTGAATAGTCATGTTAGAAAACAGTTTATCTTCACAAGTGATGGTATATAAATTTGGTTTCCCACGTAAACGAGCGTTAACTATTTTCATTTTTCTTCCTATCAATTGTGTTTTATAGATGATGATTGATTGTCAATGGGGCTGTCTAAGATCAGTCGTTCCATTACCAATGCATTTTGTAAACATAAACGTTGCTGTGCATTGCTCAAACTATTGCCAGTGAGCTGTTCAATTTTATTTAATCGGTTAGTTAGTGTGTTGCGGTGAATATCTAGTAATAGAGCTGTTTTTCGTGTTGAACCTAGTTGTTCAAAATAACAGCGCAGCGTCTTTTTTAGTAGATTGGTTTGTGGCGTAGTGCAGTTGTATAAACCGCCTAAATTCTGTTGGCAAAAAGTAGCTAGCTTGTCATGATCGTCAACACCTGAAAAAAGTTGGTTTATGCCTAAATCGCGGTAATGTACAACATAATTTCCTGCTTGATAAATGGCGAAATCAACACTTTGCCTTGCTTGTAGTGCAACGCGACGAAATGCGTTTAATCCTGTTCCTTCACTGACTCCAATATTGCAACTAAAGCCTTGTTTATCCATAACCATGTATAAATTTTGCCATATATCTAACATATTAATGTGATTATTTGTATCGCAAGGCAATGAGAGTAACCAACCTTGGTGATACTCCAATAATGGAAATTCACTATTATGCTCAGAAAGAAATTGGTTAAGTAAGAATTGACCGCGACTAAGATCGCCTTTTTGTTGCAGTCCTGGTGTGATCACCGCTACCGAAAAAGAACCAGTTGTGTTGATGCCAAATTCTACTGCTTTTATTAAAGTTATTTCTGCGGGTTGTTGACTTTCTAATAGATGTTGCATCAACCATCTTATTGATTGGTAGGCAAGGTCAGACTTAATGATTGAGTTAGATAATAATTCCGTTACTTTAACCATTGGTAACGAGTAAGGTTGTTCAAAAACAGGGAACCCTTGTTGGTCAGCAAACACAATGAGTTCTTCTGCAATCGAGGTGATAAAAGGGGAGTGTGTTAGAATCACTAACCCACTCGCATCTTTCATTTTTGCTAGTCTAATAAGTTGTTTAAAGTCTTCAGTTTGCCATTGCCAATTTAAGCCAGTGACAAAAATTAGTTCGCCCCCGTATATCCAGTTACTGATATCACTATTCTCGGCAATATAAGGCCAACGAATAATGTTATTTTCTCCTTGGAATCCTGCCCTCAAAGTGATTTCCTCTAACCCAGATATAAGCGGTAACGATTGTACTTTAATCATAAATTAAGCTCTTTGTTGTACATTTTCTTTATTTGAGTTGATGTATAGAAACAGACTGTAAGACAATGAAGCAACAATAATACCAACCAGTGGTGAAATCCATGGTGATAAATAAGCCGCAGTAGAACCTATAACATATGCTGATAGGCCCATCATATTATATTGTGGTAAGTTGACGTCTGATAATGATGGCATGTTGCCACGATAGCGTACCCAAAAATCTGTCATGATGATTGCACCAATGGGAGGAATAAAGGTGCCCAATAAAATAAGGAATGGGATCAACATATTGTACATGCCCATTATCGCCATAATAGTACCCAGAGCAGCACCAATAACCGTGATTAACTTGCGTTTTTCGGTACGAAATAGATTACAGCCAGCGGCAGCAAAGTTATAAATAGTATTGTCTTGGGTTGTCCATATATTAGCAAATAGCATTAATACTGCTGCTATCATAAACCCTTGAGAAACTAATACGTCGACGATATCTGATTGTTGGTAAACTAAAGCGCCAAAGGCGCCAACGAATACCATTAAACCATTACCAATAAAAAAAGCCGCTAACGTTGAAAAGATAGCTACTCTACCTGTTTTAGCAAAACGACTCCAATTGGTTGCTTGCGTACCCCCACTGACGAAAGTACCGAAAACAATAGTTATTGCCGCTGCGACAGACATGCTTTCAGTAGGTTGTTTTATAATTAATTCACCGATACCACCCACATCAATGACACCTTTATAAAAGCATAAACCAATAAAAAATAACATTAATGGAACTGATATTTTTGACAGTAGCTCTAATGCTTTATAACCAATGGTGGCACTGATACAAAAGCCGAAACCAAATAACACCATTAAAGGGGTTGTCCATCCTTGAGGCAGCTCTAATAATTTAACCAACACGATAGCAAGTGTTGCTGTTCCCCATGCATACCAACCTATTTGAGTAAATCCTAAAACAAAATCTGATAATTTACTGCCTTGCAGTCCAAAACTATAGCGACCCAACAATACTGTATTCAAACCTGTTTTATAAGCAATATATGCAAGGCTTGCAGCGTAGGAGCCCAGTAAAAGGTTACCGAGTAAAATAATACCTAATAGCTCATAAAAACCAAAGGCAGTACCGAGGTTACCGCCAGCCCACATAGTAGAAGTAAAGAAGGTAAATCCTAATAATACTGACATCATTGACCATAGACTTTTACGTTGATCTGCGGGCACTGCACTTAGGGGGAAATCATTTGTATTTTGCATTTTTTACTCCTTGTTAAAAAACAGAATGTTAGTAATGACTAAGCAATGGTTAATAAGTAATTAACAACATCTGTGCCAGTTTAGTAAACAAAAAATAGTTGCAATAATATTGTGCAATAAAGCATCAGTCAGCATCTCTTTGTGTACCAGGTGCACAAGTGAGTTTTTTAATCTATTTTCTTAAAAAGATTTAATAAACAGTTGCGCACCAAAGAGTGCAATAAATGCTTTAATTTTGTGCGGTTAATCTTGATTATTTAACTATGCAGGAAGGTATGAACAGACCGGTATGAATGAAATGACTGTACATTAGTGAATGTGATGACTTAAATAAACAGTATTTGAGCGATTAAATGTTAATGCAACGGCAGAGTATACCGACTCTATGAATTCCATTCATATTTTTGCAGTAGATTATCCGCTGTCTAATGTTGACGTTATCCACGCGCAATTAACTGTTGGTGAAAGCTGATCAAATTGGTTTATTAGTGGAAGTAGTTATTCAATAGTTTGCGATTTTAGTATTCATCCTTTTAATACCTGTTATGTCACTATCCTCACGGTAAAATGATAATGAATTTAATGTGGATTAATGCTAACAATTAACAATTAACAATTAACAATTCATTAATCGGTCTCATGTGCTTTATTCTTATGGCGAACTACTTTTTTAAACAAGCACACCTTACTTAGTCTTATCTGTGATCTACCTTTTAAAATGCTTATAAATTGAGCAAAACTAATTATTAATAGTAATTAAAAGAACTTAATCACAAAAATGTAACCGCTTTCTGTAACCGGTTACATTTTAGTATTAGATTAAGATGTAGATATAAATATCTGATAGTTTTTTAATTATTCAACCCAATAAAAGGTAAATCTTATGACTAAAATTCTACTTTGCTGTGCTGCTGGTATGTCAACCAGTATGGTTGTTAAAAAGATGCGTGAATCTGCTACTAATAAAGGTATTGAAGTTCAAATTGATGCTATCGGTTTGGAAGAGTTTGATTCACATCTTGCGGAATATGATTGTTTTTTATTGGGTCCTCAAATCAAATATAAATTAAATGATTTTAAGATTAAGGCTGATCAAGCAGGTAAGCCGATCGCTGTAATTAACCAAATGGATTACGGCATGATGAAAGGCGAAAAAATCTTAGCTGACGCATTAGCGATGATTAATTAAAGAGGGCTATACAATGTCTAACAAATTTTTTGAATTTTTAGAAAATACGTTAACGCCGATCGCTGGTAAGTTCGCTGCTCAAAGGCATATTTGTGCTATTCGTGACGGATTTATTGGCGCAATGCCTTTTATGATTGTAGGTTCCTTTCTCCTCGTATTTGCTTTCCCACCATTTTCACCAGAAACCTCTTTTGGTTTTGGTCAATGGTGGCTAGGGTTATCTAAGCAGTACTTTGGTGAGATCATGACGCCCTTCCATATGACGATGGGCATTATGTCCTGTTATATCTGTACTTGTATCGCTTACAACTTAGCAAAAACCTACAAACTCGATGGTTTATCAATAGGTATGTTAGCGTTAATGACGTTTTTATTAATTTCTGCGCCGATGGAAGAGGGGGCACTTCCTGCCTCATATCTAGGAGGTACAGGGATATTTACTGCCATTATCATCTCAATTTTAGTGACAGAATTAGCTTATTTCCTTCATCGAAAAAACATTGGCTTTAAAATGCCAGAGCAAGTGCCAGATAAGATTCGTGAGTCATTTAATTTATTAATTCCTGCATTGATTATCATCTTAACCATTTATCCAATTAATTTATTAGTACAGCATGAATTCAACTTGATTATCCCAGGTGCAATCATGGCAGTGTTCCAACCTTTAATCTCTGCATCTGACACGCTCCCGGCTATTTTGTTAGCGGTATTAGTTGCACACGTGCTTTGGTTTGCAGGCATTCACGGAGCTGCGATTGTTGGCGGTATTATGGCACCGTTCTTCCTTTCTAACTTAGGTGCAAACCAAGAAGCATTAGCGGCTGGTATGGAGTTACCACATATTTTTATAGAATCATTCTGGTCTTTCTTTGTGACCTTGGGCGGCTCTGGGGCAACATTTGGCTTGGTATTGATGTATTTACGCAGTAAATCAGCTCACCTAAAAGCCATTGGTAAATTAAGCTTAGTACCTTCCATATTTAACATTAATGAGCCAATTATCTTTGGTACACCTTTTGTGATGAACCCAACTATGTTTATTCCGTTTGTTTGTATTCCGATGGTCAATGCGACTATCGCTTATTGTGCAGCAAGCTGGGATTTAATTGGTAAAACGATTTCATTAGTACCTTGGACTGCTCCTGCGCCAATCGGTGCTGCGTGGGGTGCAGGTTGGCAGATTAATAATGCCATTTTGGTATTCATTCTTATCGGGATCAATATGGTGCTTTATTACCCATTCTTCAAAATTTACGAGAAACAACTTATTGCTGAAGAAACAAAAGAAAGTGAAGCAAACGCATAAGTGTTAATCGTACATTCTCAATTTTATATTATTAAGGAGCTACTGCCCTGTAGCTCCTTAATAAGTCGCGGGGTTTTATGATGGATTTAGAAATGACGGTGATGGAGTTAATCATCAATGCCGGTGAATCAAAAAGTTTAGCAATGCAGGCCTTGATGTCAGCAAAGAAAGGCGAATGGGCTGAGGTTGATAGTTTGCTCGCGGAGTCGACAGAAGCGTCAAAACGAGCACATAAAGTACAAACAGAACTAATTGGTTTGGATGAAGGCGAAGGTAAGGTACCAGTGAATTTGATTATGGTACATGCCCAGGATCATATTATGACAGCTATGTTAGCGCGTGAATTAATTGAAGAGATTATAGATATTCATCGCAAATTAAAGTGATTATCTATGTAGATCGTAACAGCACAGTTATTTATTAATAGTTAAGTATTAAATGATGAGGAATGAACATGCAAAGCAAACATCTTAACGGTTTTCCAAGTGATTTTTTCTGGGGCGGTTCTACTTCAGCTTATCAAGTTGAAGGTGCATGGGACGAAGATGGCAAAGGCCCATCAGTGATTGATATGGGCAGAGTTGTGGAAGGCACAACAGATTTTAAAGTGGCCAGTGATCATTACCATCGTTATAAAGAAGATATCGCATTATTTGCAGAATTAGGTTTGAAAGCGTATCGATTTTCTATCGCTTGGACACGAATATTCCCAAGTGGTGAAGGAGAAGTAAACTCCAAAGGCATTGATTTCTATAATAATTTAATTGATGAATTAATTGCTAATGGTATTGAACCAATTGCCACTATGTATCATTTTGATTTGCCTTATGCTTTGCAAGAAAAAGGCGGATGGTCGAATCGGGTAACGGTGGAAGCTTTTGCAACTTACAGTAGAACCTTGTTTGAAGCCTTTGGAGATCGCGTTAAATATTGGCTGACAATTAACGAACAAAACATGATGATTTTGCACGGCGATGCATTGGGTACTAAGCATGTAGATGCAAATAATCCGATGAAAGACCTGTATCAACAAAACCACCATATGCTGGTGGCTCAGGCAAAAGCAATGTCGCTTTGTCATCAATTATTACCACAAGCAAAAATTGGCCCAGCGCCTAACATCTCAGTTATCTACCCTGCTTCATGTAAACCTGAAGATATATTAGCTGCGAATACTTTTTCTGCTTTGCGTAACTGGTTGTATTTGGATATGGCAGTTTATGGTCGTTATAACTCAACGGCATGGCGCTTTTTAGAAGAGCGAGATGCGACACCAACTATTACATCTGGTGATATGGAAATACTGGCTAAGGCAAAACCAGACTTTATTGCTTTTAATTATTACAACTCGCAAACCGTCGCACAAAGTGCGGGTGATGAAAGTGATATCAACTCTACGGGCGATCAACAAATCACTATCGGAGAGATTGGGGCTTACAAAGGCGTTGAAAATAAGCATTTAGTTAAAAATGAATTTGGATGGGAAATAGATCCCGTGGGCTTTCGTACTACGATGCGTGAAATTTACGAACGCTACGCATTACCACTGATTATTACCGAAAATGGTTTAGGTGCTTTCGATAAGGTGGAAGCAAACGATGAGATCAATGACGATTACCGTATTACCTACTTACAGCAACATATTGAGCAAGTGCAGTTAGCGATTAGTGATGGTGTTGAAGTCTTTGGTTATAGCCCTTGGTCAGCAATTGATTTAATTAGTACGCATCAAGGTTGTTCAAAACGTTATGGCTTTATTCATGTTGACCGCGAAGAGTTTGATCTTAAGGCTTTAAAACGCAGCAAGAAGAAAAGCTTTTACTGGTATCAATCATTGATTGAAAAGAATGGCTTATAAGTAAGTCATTCTTATTAATCTACACGGTGAGCGTTTATAACTGCATTATTTCTCATCGTTTATTGAATTTTTAATACCAATAGCATTCAGTCCATTATGTCTATTTTATGCAAAGTAAGCTTTAAACAGCAAAGTAGCATAATGGCTGACTGTGATTGGTATCACTAGGAATCTATTATGAAGTTTGCACATGATTTTTTATTTGGTGCTGCCACCGCTTCTTATCAAATTGAAGGGGCATGGGATCAAGATGGTAAAGGTCCAACTAATTGGGACGAATTTACAAAAATACCAGGAAAAACTTTTGAAGGCACAAATGGTGACGTTGCCATTGACCATTATAACCGCTATCAAGAAGATATCGCTTTAATGGCTGAAATGGGCTTAGAGTCGTACCGTTTTTCTATCTCTTGGGCGCGAATTTTACCGACGGGTACCGGAGAGATTAATCAAAAAGGCATTGATTTTTATAACAATATTATCAATGAATGCTTAAAGTATGGCATTGTGCCTTTTGTGACGCTTTACCACTGGGACTTACCGTTACCTCTAGAGAGAAAGGGCGCATGGCTCAACAGAGAAACGGGTGAAGCCTATCTTAATTTTGCCCAAATTTGTTTTGAAGCATTTGGCGACCGTGTCAAAAACTTTATCACTTTTAATGAAACCTTCGTATTTTGTAATTTAGGTTATTTAGCGGGTGCACATCCACCAGGCATTCAGAATGACCCTAAAAAATATTTCCAAGCCATTCATAATGTTTTCTATACGCATGCACAGACTGTCATCGCTTATAAAAAGTTGAATCAATTTGGTGAAATTGGGTTAAGTCATGTCTTCAGTCCAGCTTTTAGTGTGGATGACAGTGAAGAGAATCATTTTGCCACAGAGCATGCTAACCAATTTAATTTAAACTGGTTTTATGATCCGATTTTACTGGGTAAGTATCCTGAATACGTTGTTAAACAATTAACGACAGAAGGTAATGTGCCTGATTGGACTGAAGCTGAATTAGCTGTAATAGCAGAAGCTGCGCCACTCAATGATTTTATGGGGCTTAATTATTATCAACCAATGCGTGTTGAAAAAATCCAAGGTTACGTTAAAGAACATGTTATCACCCGCGAAAATTCAACTGGCTCGCCAGGTAACCCAAGTTATGATGGCGTGTACCGTACGGTTAAAATGGCTGATAAAAAATATACTAAGTGGGATTGGGAAATTTCGTCTCAAGGTTTTATCGATGGTTTAGATAACCTGAAAGCACTTTATGGCGATATTAAACTATATATTACTGAAAATGGTTTAGGTGATGAAGATTCGATTATTGAGGGTGAAGTCTGCGACATTCCGCGTATTCGCTATATTGAAGAGCATTTAAGCGCAGTGAAAACGGCAATAAGCCGTGGCATACACATTAAAGGTTATTACGCTTGGTCAGCAATTGATTTATTAAGCTGGTTAAATGGCTATAAAAAACAATATGGCTTTATTTATGTGGACCATAAAAATAATTTAAAACGTGAGAAAAAAGCGTCATTTCATTGGTATAAAAGTGTGATTACTAACCGTGGCGAAGATCTTTAAAAAAACATATTTTGTTTATCAGCCTATTATCAGGGAAGATAGTAGGCCTTTTTAACTGCTTAAAACCGACCTAACTGGCATGACTGATTCTCTTTCAATGAGTTGCCCTTTATATTGGTAAGAATGCGTTGCTTTGGTTTCATCACACAAAGTAATCGCTAACTCTACCGCTTGCTTGGTCATATCTGCAATAGGTAATTTTACCGTGGTTAGTCTTGGCGTGAAGAATTCTGATACAGGATCGTTGTCTATGCCAATAATGGATACTTGTTCTGGGACTTGTATACCAGCTTCAGTCAAGGCTCTTAATGCACCTAGCGCCATACAATCATTAAAAGCGATAATGGCGGTAAATGAGACTCCATCATTGATCAGTTCTTTACAGGCTTGATAACCACTTTTCATATCATAGACGCCATGTTTGACCAGCTTCTCATCAAAATTGACACCAAGTTGCGCTAATGAATACTTATAACCATTAAGTCGTGCTATCCCCGTTGGGTTCATCATATGACCTGTAATACAAGCGATTTGGCGATGTCCGTTGTCCAACAAATGACCCATCATTAATTTAATGGCGTCTTCTTGTTGAAAAGATACAGAGTGGAAAAGTTGCTCAGGTAGATCTCGATTAATAACAACAATAGGAATGGTTAATTGTTGATGTAAACGCTGAATATGATCATCTGTTAGGGTACGGCTATAAAGTACCACTGCATCGCATTGTGCCTCTAGTTGCATGATAACTTCATATTCATAATCAGGATCATTATGACCATCGGTAACAATCAACTGTTTTTTAGCAAATTCAGCGCTGGCTGCGGCTTGTTTGAGTAGTAAACCGAAGTGAATACCGTCAAAGTCAGATACAACGAGTCCAATGGTGTGAGTTTTATTGGTTGCTAAGGCTTGTGCTAATCGATTAGGTCTATAACCTAAAGATTGCATGGCAGAAAATACTTTTTCTCGAGTTGATTCTTTAACTTGTCCTGTGCCGTTGATTACTCTCGACACCGTTGCTTTAGACACATTTGCTAATTTACATACGTCCAGAATAGTACTCATTTATCTTCCTACTTTACACCGATAATAATGGATAACGCTTAGGTTTAAATGTGAATAATACAGTATAAGTATTTTCAATGTAACCGGTTACTTTTTTATAATTGAAATGTGATTTAATGCGAAAAGACAAGAAGGGAAGGGGGTGAGTGGGATAAAAGAAGCTTATGGAGCCTGTATTTATTGTTAAATCTAACGATGACATAACCTACGTAGTGTTATGTATTATTAGAATAAGCTTTGATTGATATTGTTTGTTTAACGGGCAGTGAAACAAGCCCCATGATTGGGCTTTATATTAATTTGTGAGTGAGTTATCGGTAGGTTAAGTTTGTTATTAACGTGACTAGTTAGTTTTTATAACTGAGGGGGTGGGAATGCTTGGGGGCGAGGCTAAATAGTATGTATTTTTAACGTTAAGATTAAGTTACTTCCCAATAATGATTTACTCAATGAGTGGGAAATAACTTAGTTTGTCTGCTAGGTGTCACTGATCATGGTTGAAGTAATTTCAGCGTTATTTTTCTTCAATAAATGAAGAATTAAAGCGGTGATACACCCCATAATTTACTATATTCCTTGCAATGGAACACTAACGTTTTATATTTGCTAAGGTCTACATCAGCAGGTATTTCTATGCGACTTTCACCTTCAAAGCTGCTAATTATTTTAATAAAAACACTACCGTCAGTCGCATTATCGCCATTCACTGCTGAACTAGCTTTCGGTGATAAAAATATTTCTACATCTGGACCTTTTGTTGCTTTGAAATTATTTGCTAATTCAATATAGTGCTTTCCATTTTCTTCTACGATTTTCCAATCGCCAGCTAATGATTTTTTACCCCAAGATGAAAATCCTGCGCTTAGTTGTCCGCTTGTAATGACACCATCAGCAGCAACAGCATGTTGTATTCCACCAAGTGAAACTATAAGCAGGGATAATACGAGAACAATTTTCTTCATAATAAGTTTCCTGTGTTTTATTTAGGCATAGGTGTTAATTAGTAAACAACTTTTTTATAACACGAGCAAAGTGCGATAAGAAAGTTTTATCATAATAGTTTAAATAAGTGGATGTGTCATAAGACTCGATTGATTTAGATAAAAGATTACGAATAATTTTATTTATAACTTAACCTCAATTCTGGTTAATGAAAGCGAAATTATATTTAAAATCATAAGGTTATACTTTTTACTAGTCAGTGCCGTTAGTTTTGCGTAGTTCAAGGCGAATTATTGAAATAATAACGGGTTATTGAGAGATAATTTAACGTAGGAATCCGCAGAAATAGCGGGTTGTATCGCTTTGCTTATCCAGAACTGAGGCAACTTAAGATAATAATATATGTTATTTATCAGAGGTCTCTAGATATGAAAGTTTATGCTTTTACTTCTTAACGCCATTAGCTCTTAAAGATAATTAGTCATGACACACGGTATTCGATAATAAAGTGGATAGCGAGTTTATAGCTGCTTGATCCACTCTATCATTTACCGTTAAAGGTATTAACGAAGCCAGTTTGTTTTACTGAGTTCGACTATTTCATTACCTTTGCCATTAATTAACGCTTTCATCATGTAAACGCTAAAGCCTTTGGCTTGTTCAAATTTAATTTGTGGTGGCATGGCGAGTTCTTGTTTTGCTGTTTCTACTTCAAGTACTACGGGGCCTGGATGTGCCATCATTTCAGCCATGGCTTGTGGTAATTTTTCTGGATCGCTAACGTTAATGCCTTTTAAACCACAGGCCTCTGCAATTTTTGCAAAGCTTGGGTTGTCTAAGTCGGTATCATCTGACAAGTAGCCGCTGGCTTTCATTTCCATGGCCACAAATCCTAATGAACGATTATTATAAACAACGATTTTAATCGGTAGGTTGAGTTGTTTTAGGGATAAGAGGTCACCCATTAACATTGAAAAACCACCATCGCCGCACATTGCTATTACTTGTCGGTTACGGTCTAGAGATTGTGCGCCCATTGCTTGTGATAAGGCATTTGCCATTGAACCATGATTAAATGATCCAATTAAACGACGTTTGCCATTCATAGTGAGATAACGTGCTGCCCACACTGTTGGTGTACCAACATCACAGGTAAAGATAGTATCGCCAGCGGCTTGCTCATCGAGTAAACGAGTTAGGTATTGCGGATGGATTAAATTATGCGATGTTTTACCACTCGCCAATAAATCTAAGTCTTTTCTCGCTTCTTTATAATTCTTCACACATTTTTTTAAATGAGAGTCAGCACGATCTTCTTTAATATGCTCGAGAAGTGAAGCAACGGTGTTTTTAGTATCGCCCATCACACCAAAGTCTATTTGTACATGTCGTCCTAGTGATGCAGGTTGACTATCTATTTGTAAGATAGTGCTTTTTTCAGGGTAGAAAGCGCGGTAAGGGAAGCTAGTACCTATCATCAATAACGTGTCAGCTTCTTGCATGGCATGGTAGCCCGATGAAAAACCGATAAAGCCGGTCATACCAACATCATAAGGATTATCGTATTCAAGGAATTCTTTACCGCGCATAGCGTGAACGATGGGGGCTTGTAATTTAGCTGCTAAAGCAACCACTTCATCATGTGCCTCTTTACAGCCTGCACCGCATAATAAGGTGACTTTTTTGCTGCTGTTTAAGTGAGTTGCTAGCGTTTTTATATCGGCTATATCAGGCGTATAAGTTGCAAGCTTAGGTACGTTCCATTTGGCCTGGGCAGTTTCAGGCATCGCTTTTAGTGCCACATCACCGGGTAGAACAAGTACGCTAACATCATTGTGTAAAATAGCTTGGCGCATTGCTGTTTCTAGCATGTAAGGCATTTGTTCTGGATTAGAGACTAATTCACAATAAACACTACATTCTTTGAATAATTCCTGCGGGTGAGTTTCTTGGAAATAATTCGAGCCAATTTCAGAGGAGGGGATATGGGCTGCGATCGCGAGTACGGGGACTTTATTGCGATGACAATCGAACAAACCATTGATTAAGTGTAAATTACCAGGTCCGCATGAGCCTGCACAAATAGCCAGTTCTCCTGATACATGTGCTTCTGAACCGGCGGCAAAGGCGGCTGCTTCTTCATGGCGTGTTCCTAACCATTCTATTGTGCCCATTTTTCGTAAACTATCACTTATTCCGTTGAGTGAATCGCCAGTTACTCCCCAAATTCGCTTTACACCAGCTTGTTCAAGGGTTTGAGTAATAAAACTTGCGATACTTTGACTCATATTAAGATGCTCCTCAGTATTAAATTTGTTTATACAATATATTGTGAGTGGTAGAGAAAATGATAAACATAAACGCTACATAATTATCATCCTCTTGAGAGGGGCTTTTCACAATGGTAGTGACGATATCTTTTGTAATGCTTTGTTATAAAAGTGGGTTTTTATATTCTTTTAGGGAATAAGTAGGGGCAAAAAACGAGATCTATAGCACAAAATTCTTATTTTAAAGCTGATTAGATTGGTTATTGCTGTTTGTTTAAATGCTTCAACATAAAAAATAATAGCGTTGTTACAAAAGGTTTTTATCAGTTCAAATGATGTTTTTTTAGTTGGAAAATTTAAATGATGTTATAAAGCATTAATATAATGCTGGTGGACTCATGTTTGTCTTTTTTGTTGTCTATTTTTCCTTTATATTTAACTTTCTTGTCGATTGTTTGAACAATCGGTGACCTATTTCCTTTCTTCTGAAAAGTACCGATCGTTAGTATCTGTTTAGGAGCATAAAGCCGCTAAAAAATAAGAGAATTGCCCCGTGATAATGACGATTAAACCTTTTTTTCTTCTGCTAATAAGCTGTTTTTTATTAATGACAGGTTATGGCTTGAGCAATATCTTATTGCCTGTTCGCATGCAGAATGATGGTATTAGTGTTGATAATATTGGTCTTGTGTTGTCGATGTTGTCAGTGGGATTCTTAGCGGGTTCATATTACAGCCGTAAGTTGTTACAACGAGTAGGGCACATTAGAATATTTGCGATGTGCGGTAGTTTAACGTCTGTGGCCATTTTAATTTCTGGTCTTTTCCCTGACCCTTATGTACTCGGTCTGATGCGAGTATTGACTGGTTTTTGTATTGCTTGTACCAATGCAACACTTGATAGTTGGTTAAGCTTTAGTGCGACGGAAAAAAATAGAGGAAGAATACTCTCTATTAACCAGATGGTATTAATGAGCGCCTTGTTTTCAGGGCAATTTTTACTCAGTGTTGCGCCTATTGATGGTATGGTTTTATTTGTTATCTCAGGTGTTTTATTCAGCTTGGCTATCACGCCTATTGTGATCAGTAAGCAGCAAGGGCCGATTATTGAAGACAGTGAGTCGATGTCTTTGATTACCATTGCAAAATTATCGCCTCTTGGTGTAGTAAGTTGTTTTTACTGTGGTTTGCTCTACGCAGGTTTACTGAATATGTTACCTATTTTTGCTAATGACCACGGTATTCAGAATCTTAATTTATCGATCTTTATGGGCTCGGCAATTCTAGGTGCCATCATATTCCAATATCCTATTGCTTATCTTTCTGATAATTTTGACCGTCGAAAAATCATGTTGGGCATGGTCTCAATGATTATTTTAGCTTCCTTAAGCATTCCGTTTTTAATAGCATTAGATATGTTTAATTTAACGCTATTTGCCATCGCAGTGATCACCGGAGTTGCGGCTTGTTTGTATCCGATGAGCATGTCGGAAACTTTTGATAAAGTATTAAAAACACAAATTCTATCGGCGATGTCCTCATTATTAGTTATTTATGCCTTTGGCAGTATTTTGGGGCCTTATCTTGCCTCGTTGACCATGAAATGGTTTGGTAGTGAAGCGTTGTTTTCTTTTATGATTATCGGTGCGAGCACTCTGTTAGTGTTTATTCTTATCCGTATGAAGCAACGCCCTGCATTACCGCAAGAAGATCAAGATAACTTCGTGATGCAGACACCTTCTGGTGCGGTTTCAGTGCTTGATCCACGTACAGACTACATTGAGCCAGTATTTAAACAAAGTGCAGAAGTAGATGTAGCGATTAGCCTTGCGACTAAGAACCCAGCTATTGCCGTTAATATGGCTAAAGCGTTGGCATTAAAAGACCCTCAAAATGCGTCACATTTAGCGGCGGCTCTAAGTACTATTGATGAAATTAATATTGGTAAGCTATATGCGGCGATTACAACAGCAGCACCTGAAATGGCTGTGCATATTGCTGAAGCATTAACGACAGCATCTCCTGAACAAGCGGAAGAGTTAGTTGATTGGATAACTAATGATCATCCTGAACAGTTAACCAGTATTATTGTTGCGATTGCAAACTCAATGCCAGACAACGGTATTGGTGTGATGGAGTTTGCAGCTGAGAATATGTCAGGCAATGATCCTGAAGAGTTGTTGAAAATGACGGAGCAATATATGACTGAATTTTCTGATTCTTTAGATGAAATGCGCCCGGTAGATAGAAGCGCAGCAGAATCTGAACAAACAGCGACTGAGTTGTATAATCGTTTAAGTGATGTATCGCCTGAGCATTCTGCTGAGATTGCATTAACTGTTTCTGAAGCGTTGCCTGAATCTTCTAATATGGTTGCAGAAGCCTATGTGAGTAACTTAATTGAAGGTGAAAATGAGCAGGAAGACAATACAGATTCAGCTGAAAATATCGAAGAGGCGGTTAACGATTATTTATCTCAAGTCGTAGAGAATATGCCCGAATACGCGGTAGACGTTGCTAGTACCTTTATTGATTCTGTGCCTGAAGTCGCTTCTGAAATGGTTGAGTTATTGCAAGATGCAGAAGCAGTTGATAGCGGCGATTTAAGTGCGTCAATTGATGATAAACCAGAAGAAAATTCGATAGAAGAACAATTATCAGATGCAGTGGAAACGCAGAAGCTTGATAGTTAATGGTTTTATTATTTAAGGTTTATTCATACCAATCTAAGTAATTATCTCGTCATTTATGCTTGTTAAAATGAACCCTAGCTTCGTTGTTAATTTTGTAATGAGAATAGCCAGTTACTGTAATCAACGCCTTGCTATGATCTATTTTTTCTAACACCTAAATAGATCATTTATTTATCCAGATTGGGATAACTTAGTTTTTTTTAATAAACCATTAAGACATTGATTTAACTACCTTCCTAGAGGGTAGGAATCAAATAAATAGCCATCGAAGTTTTCATCTTCTACATCAGATAATGAAAGTAGGGTGGTTTTTACATTCTCTAAATGATCCCACATCGCTTTTTTAGCGGTTACTGCATCTTTCTTCTGTAACGCGGCTAAGATTAAGGCGTGGTCATTTAACCATGTTTGTCGGTAATCTTTAGTATCAATATGTGCATGTAATTGTGCCCACATTAAACTTTCTTCTCGTATTCTCCACATCAATTTGACCATATCCACTAGAAAAGTATTCTTTGTGGCTTCTGCAATCAAGATATGAAAATCACGATCGTATTCTTCGTTACTATTACCTGTTTCTAATGCTTCTTTTTCTTTTTCGAGCACTTTACGCATTGCGCTGATTTCAGATTTAGTGATTTGATGCGCCGCAAACTCTACGATATTACTTTCTATTAGTTGACGTGCCTGTAATAGCTCAAAAGGCCCGATATCGGTACCTGTTAAACCTGAAAAGGCAGATAGCATTGTTGCATCAATTGAATTGTTCGTGTCATTTTGAGGAGTATTATCGGGCTGTGGTAAGTTGATAACATAAACGCCAGAGCCTTTACGCACTTCTACTAAGCCTTCTATTTCTAGCATAATAATAGCTTCACGAATCACCGTACGGCTAACACCATAGGATTCAGCAATATCACGCTCTGTTGGTAAACGATCGCCAACTTTATAAATATTTTGAGATAACTGGTCTCTTAATTCAGTACCAATGACCACATAACGTCGAGTGTTAGGTGACTGTGATCCCGCGTGATTAATAGACATGTTAATAGTTTCTCTGTTAATTAAATTTGAACTGAATAGTGTATAGAAAAACCAAAATAACTCTATCTATTTCAATATTGAAGGAAAGAAATGAGAGCTTAGCTTTCCTGATTTTTTTCCTATAAATCAACCTAATGGACTTAAAATATGAGTAACAAGAAAAAACTGAAAAGGCCTTTCAGCTAAGCCTTCTCAGTTTTTGCGTTTTGTTTAATGTTAACCATCTTTTTTATAGCATTGAAATAGCGTGACAAGCACCTTTGGTATTAACAAACATATAAGCTTTGGTTAAGGTGTTTACAAATTCTGTGTTCAATAATAAAGAAGGGTCAAAAATACTTTCAATTGAAAGGAAGGCTTTAACGCGTTCTATTGGGTCAATATGATTAGCATTAATGGCACAAAACGTTTTAGCTAATGGATCTTTTACATCAATGGCGTTACCTCGCTCATCGATGCCTTTTACATAGCGCATCCAGCCAGCGATGGCGATTGCAATCCATTTATAATCACTACCATTTTCTAAATGATATTTGAGTGACGCACCAAATCGTTGTGGTATTTTTTGACTACCATCCATCGCTATTTGCCATGTTTGGTGTTTTAACGATGGATTAGCAAAGCGCAGAATCAGTGAAGACGCATAGTCTTCTAAGTCAGTCCCTTCTGGCATCTTTAGCGTAACAGCCTGTGCTTTTAACATCATATCAAAGGCTGCATTTCGGTATGCTTGGTTGGTCATGGCATCTGAAATGTGAGTATAGCCACCAAGGTAACCTAAATAGGCAAGAAATGAATGTGTGCCGTTAAGCATTCTTAATTTCATTTCTTCAAATGGGACAACATCCTTAACAAATTCAGCCCCTGCTACATTCCAGTCAGGTCTACCTTGAATAAAATTATCTTCAATAACCCATTGGCGGAAAGGTTCACAAGCAACTGCACAAGGATCGTTGGTACCGACTAGCTTTGCTATTTCAATGAGTGTTTCGGGTGTTACTGCGGGTACGATGCGATCCACCATAGTACAAGGGAAGCTTGTGTTATCTTCTATCCATTGTGCAAGTTGTGTATCTAATAATGTGGCAAAACCTAATACAGCTGCTTTAGCTACGTGACCATTTTCTTGTACATTATCACATGACATAACAGAAAAACCTTTGAGCCCTCGCTGCTTACGTAAGCGCAGTGCCTCAACAATATAACCAATCGCTGAATTAGGTTCACTTGGGGTTTCTAAGTCATGGATAATAAGTGAGTTAGTTGGGTCTAGCTGACCTGTTGAATGGTCTACACAGTAGCCTTTTTCTGTAATCGTCATAGAAACAATGGCGACTTGCTCTTCAGCCATTTTTTCAATGATCGCCTGTTTACTATCAAGCTTAGGATGGAGAGATTCTTTGATCGAGCCGACCATTTTAATGATATTTTCATTAGCGCCTTTTTCAGCGACTAAATAGCGATGATTTTGTAAACGGAGTTTTTTAATGATTTCACTACCACTAAATAAGTTAACTTCGCAAATACCCCAGTCAGATTGTGTTTTCTCAAGCATTTCATTGGTATATAAAGCTTGATGAGCACGATGAAAGGCACCAAATCCAATATGCACAATACGTGTTTTTAACGTAGCTTGGTTAACTTGGCTATCGATAATGGTTGTTTTTAAAGGTGGCTTTGTGATTGACATAATTTCTCCAGGATTCATCAACATAAGTAACAAATCATCTATTTGACTGAACTAAGGTTTTATTCTTAATGTTCGTTATTAGGTATTTAATTTAAGTAATAAGCTCTACGGTTACATTAAAACACTTCAATATTAGATCATAAGTGGTAGAGCAATACCGCCCTTATTGGTATGCAATCTATATTATTTTGTTTATTTGGTAAACCAATGTGTGTTTTTATATTGCGAAACTCACTACTATCCCTTATATTTAATGGGTAAATGGTCTTTTAATTGGAATTCCAATTTTATTTTTCATTAATTTAAGCAATAAATATAAGCTAATATTAACGTAGAAATGAATATGGAAATGAATGTAGAGAGGTAAGTAATGGAACAAACTTGGCGTTGGTATGGACCAAACGATCCCGTTTCTTTGGATGATATTAAGCAAGCTGGCGCGACGGGTATTGTGAATGCCTTGCACCATATTAAAAATGGCGAAGTATGGACCGTTGAAGAAATTCTAAAGCGTAAAGCCATTATCGAAGCGAAAGGCTTAACTTGGTCTGTTGTTGAGAGTGTTCCAGTTCATGAAGAAATTAAAACCCAAACGGGTAACTTTCAACAGTGGATAGACAATTATAAGCAAACTATTGAAAATCTTGCTAAAAGTGGGATTGATACCGTGTGTTATAACTTTATGCCTGTATTAGATTGGACACGTACCGATCTTGCTTTTGAGATGGAAGATGGTTCCCGTGCTTTACGTTTTGATCAAATTGCTTTTGCTGCATTTGAAATCCATATCTTAAAAAGACCTGGTGCAGAGTCCGCTTACAGTCCTGAAGAGATTGCACAGGCGCAAGTTTACTTTAATAACATGACTCAAGCGGATATTGATAAATTAACCTCTAATATCATCGCTGGCTTACCCGGCGCAGAAGAAGGCTATACGTTAACTGAATTTCAGGCGCAATTAGACCGTTATAATGGCATTAGTAAAGATAAGTTACGTGAACATTTAGCTTACTTTTTAAAGTCTTTAATGCCTGTTTGTGATGCTACTGGTTTAAAAATGGCGGTACATCCTGACGATCCACCACGTCCTATTCTTGGTTTACCGCGTATTGTTTCAACCATTGAAGATATTGAATGGTTAACCACTGAGATTCCAAGCCAACAAAATGGCTTAACTATGTGCACGGGTTCTTACGGTGTGCGTGGTGATAATGATTTAGTTAATATGATTAAACAGTATGGAAGCCGTATTTATTTTACTCATTTACGTTCTACTATGCGTGAAGAGAACCCGATGAGCTTCCATGAAGCGGCACACCTGAATGGTGATGTTGATATGTACAATGTTGTCATGGCGATCCTTGAAGAAGAGCATCGTAGAGAGAATAACGGTGAAGGTCGTGCTATTCCAATGCGCCCTGATCATGGTCATCAAATGTTGGATGATTTACGCAAAGAAACGAACCCAGGCTATTCTGCAATTGGTAGATTAAAAGGGTTAGCAGAGATTAGAGGCTTAGAAATGGGGTTAAAACGTAGTTTTTTTAAATAGAGTTATAGATATCCCCTTTCTATTTTAACCCAACCGAGCCTTTTGAAGGCTCGGTTTTTTTACCCTTACACTAATTTATTCATACCTACAGCTATTAACTACAACTAAGAGAAGACCACTAATAAATAAAGAGTAGTTATTTACCTGGCATATAAATAACCTTACTGATAAAGGTCTCGCTCCCTAGTAAAACAGTAAGGATAATGCTTAGTTAATCGCTTAAAGGTGGGTAACACTCGATAATCTCTACGCCATCACTTGAAGTGATAGTAAATTCCTCAAGGCCGTAAGGGCAGAAAAAAGTATCGTATTGCGATAGCGTCAAAGACTCAGTCCCAGTTTTTATAGTACATGAGCCTTTAGTGACAACGCCAATAAAGAACTCATCTTCTACTTTCTGGACGTTCCCTTTAATTGTCGATTTACAGATTCTAAATCGATCAGTGGCTTGACTACCCACTAAAGATTCTTTGTAAGAATGATCATTATATTGCGTTACTTTCTGTGCTTTTTGTTGAAAATGCTCTTTGATATATTCAGGCGTATATTGAGTGTAATCAAATACATCTAAACAAAAATCTAAGCCTCTTTTCATAAACCGTGCTTCTTCAGGTAAGGTATAACCAGACTTTTCAAACTCAAATCTTACAGCCCAATCAGAAGGCTCCATCACTTCAATCATCAAAATACCTTCGCCAATGGCATGAGGCATGCCGCCAGGAATAAAAAAACAATCGTTGGGTTTAACGGGAATTTTCTTAAAGCAGGACTCTATTTTCTCCATATCCTGATTTTCAATCATCTCTTTAAAATCTTCACGGCTAGGCGGATTTTGGAAACCCAAATAAATATAAGGGTCTGAAATATCTTTTCTGATATCAAGTATGTAATAAGCTTCTGCTTTGCCCGAGTTTGAGTTTAAGTGCTGTTTTGCAAACTCAGCCGTTGGATGTGCTTGAAAGTGTAATCTTACCGAAGAGTCTAAGTACTTTACCAATACCATTGGGTTCTTGGTGTATTTCTTAGCATGCTTCGGTCCTAAAAAATAATCGGGATCAGATTGAATTAACGCAGCAAAGTCAGTGCCTTGTGATGATATTAATGCTGTTGATATCCCTTCTACATGTGATTCTCTATCGGGGTTTACTGCTCGAACGGTAGAGGCTATCCACTCCTCAGGAAAATGAGAGTCTGAGGGCTCTTCTATATTTTGCAGACCATCAAGTGTTTTTCCACCGACATAAGAGCGCCACACTCTGTTAGGTGCGAAGGTGATTAATTGTCCTTTGTAATGCATAAGATGCTCTCCTAATTAAGCCTTACCTATTTATTCAGTGTTTTTTATAAATGCAATCAACAATGTTATATTAACTTTTTGATTTTAAATGTTATTTTTATAGTTAAGACTCTTTTAGTTTAATCATGGTTAATGAAAGTCTTGATATTAAAATTATTATACTTAAATTGGTGTACCAAATATTGTTTTTTTAAAGTGGTTTTTAGCAGTTGTGAACTAGACTGGTATTATTTTAATTGGGATGCCAATTCTAAGGTTTGCTCAATAAAAAAATTGAATACAGGTTAAAATATTTAGCAATATCAACTCTCCCAGCAAAGCAGTAAACATACCTATTTTTTATGGTTTTTATCTTGGCACATACTTTAGTTGGCAGTGTTTTTAGTAAAAATAGTCTTTGTGTAAAGTTCAAAGCATTAAAGATAGATGCATCTATTAACGGTGTTGACCTTGGGGTACATGCTTTAGCTTGCAGTATTTTTAGTTAAACTAATTTCACTGTTAATTTAAAACACTAGAGTTGACGTTATTCGTTGGTGTCTTTGATTTGGAGGCGGATGTTTTATTTTTATATTTACGTGTCATCACAAATATAAAAAAGCGCTTATTTCATTGAAATAAGCGCTTTATGTCGGATATTTTTTACTTAATAGGGCTATGTAATATAACGCTATAACAGCTTTTTATTTACCGTTTAACTTAAGGGCTGAGAAACTTACGCTATTGTAATCGCCATTCTTTTTATCGACAGCGAAGTCACCTGTACCAGCACAACCAGGTCCCCAAACAGGATGTGTATCATTTACACTGCACTGTCCGTATGCACCTGCTTTGAAGTAGAAAGCATCTTGTGCATAACCCGTTGGAGAGTCTTTTTCGTCAACACCTTTGCTTAGGTCAATATTATAAGTCACTGTTTTATGACGTGCAGTTTCAAAAGTAAGGTGCATGATATCGCCCTTAACATCTACAACGTAACTAAATTCTTCACCTAATGCGATACCTGCTTCACCTGGTGCAGCAAGGTTATCCCATGTATTACCCCATACTGGATAAGCAATATCTGCACGGTTTGGATCTTTTTTAGCTAAGTTACGTTCGTAGTTCCAGAAAACTGAACCATATTTTTGATCTGGGAATTTTTTAAAGAATATTTTTAGTGGTTCGTTACCGTGTCCGAATCCTGTTTTTGCTTTGATTTGGTCATTGTATTTTTTAGCATGAATTTGACCTACAACTACTGAGTGAGCTGCTGGTCTTTCTGGGAATTTTGCATTAACAGATACGTGGTTCACTTTTAATGTTGCAGACAACGTTCCGCCGACTTTACTGTAGTCAGCTGCTTTAAGGTTACTTGCTAGTGCAAAGTTATTTTTTGGTGCTGCAGTGTCAATATCAAATTTAGCGCCACGAGGCATTTGACGTAACTCTGAACGAGCATTTTTAGAGTTTTTAGTAGTGACCGCTTCATTTTGCACTTCAAAAACCATGTTACCGTCTTTGTCTAAGAAGAAAAAATCTTCGTGCGAGTAGCTCATCATTGCAACGCCTTCGATTTCGTCAACTTTACCATCTTTGTTGATATCTGAAGGAATAGTGATTTTCCAATTTGTCATATCAAATTTGTCTGCAGGTACAGGATACGATACGCCATTGTTAGCAATATCTGCTAAAGCGATAGTAGGTAGAGTGAGTAATAGTGAACCAGCAATAACAAGTGTTTTTTTCATTTTATAATCCCCTTTATGTATTATTGTCACACATAATAATCAGGCGTAATTTGAAAGAAAGTTAAGTTGATGGGATGTGTTTGATTGATCACATACTAAAAATCAGATCTTATGGTTAGATCAAATATTTGAGATATCTGTGTCAGAATTTTGAGATGTTGATCGGTTTGTTTTTTGTTTGTTACGCTATTAATCAGTTTATAGACTACTAAATCATATTTTAATTTATTGGCGTTTAAATAATGAGGTTTATCGAATAAATCATGGCTGACCATACGAATGCAAAAGTAATCCTCAGTTGTGCATAGTCTAATTACAATCATGCGTTAAGGTCAGTCATACATTAATTTTTGTGCTTTTTCTAAATCAAATTCTTTTAATGATTTTCTTGCTAACTGTCTGAATGGAATGGCTTTTACAACTTCTTCAAAAGGTTGTATTGCAAAAGCCCAGAAAATTGAAGCATCTAATCCTAAAACGATGAAGGCACATAATGGGATAGAGATAATCCATTGTCCTGTGAAGTTGATTTTAAATACCGCCGTTGTTTTGCCCACTGCACGTAAGATATTGCCATGAACAGTATTATAGCCCCGTACAATAGGTAAAAAGATATAAAGTGGCGCAATCACTGCTAAAGCTTGGTAGGTGGTGTCATCCAGTTCAGGATAAATATCAGCCATAAACAAGCTCATGATAGCAAAAAGTACTGCACATATCGCTGAAATGATGACAGCAATATCGATACTGGTATCTACATTTTTGGTTAAGTCATCCATCTTTTTAGAGCCAATAGCTTGGCTGATAGTGATGGCTGAAGAATGAGACCATGCCGCTATAAACTGTGTGCCCGCTCTGATCCAAGGCATGACTAATGTTATTGCTACATAAGCATTAATATCTAATTGCGAATATAATAATTGATAGATGGTAGCACCAATTAATAGAATGGTGACGTTGGCTGCAATCGGAAAAATTTCAATAAAATGTGAACGTATATTACGCAGCATTGAAATGTCTCGGCGTGGCGTAGTTAGCATTAAGTCTGGGTCTATATATACGTATAAACCGAGGTAAATCATACGAACTGTTATGGCGATTATGCTACCTATCGCCGCTCCTTGAACACCTAAGCCTATTAATGTCATCCCCTCTGAAAAAGAGTAACCATGTATCAACACATACGAGAATAACGCATTGATTGGTAACTCAATAAGATAACCTTTAAAAGGGATTTTAGTTTTCCCCAAGCCATTGAATAAGGCAATCATTACTTGTGTAATAGCAGTAAACAGTATGATGTATTTTGATATATTTAAGTAATCTGAAATCTCTTGATGTAAGGATATATTGTCAGTTAACGCCGCTATTAGAGGAAGGTCGAAAAATGTTAATAGAACCCAAAAAAGCAGTGCAACAGAGCCATTAATAAACATCCCAGACCAAAGTCCTTTAGATAATGACGCTTGATTTCCGGCTCCTACAGCACGGCTCAATACCAATTGTGTACCATTGGCCAACGCCATTTGAATCCCCAGAATTGCAGCAACAATTGCGGTAGATATACCCATTGCAGCTAAAGGGATTTCGCCTAAAGGGGAGACTAATAAAGTATCTATCATTAGCATCGACTGCATTAATAAGCCGTTTAGCGCTAATGGCCAAGCGAGAGATAGGTTCTTTTTGACATAGGATTGGGAAGACACAGATAAACCTTAACTTAATAGCAATAAAGAAATCACAGCTCAATTTTGTTAATAATATTCAATTGTTAGCTATGTTTAATTGTCAGTGATAATTGTTTTTTAGAGAATATTAATAAAAACGGCTCTTTATATCAGCATACTTCACTGTCATTATCATAATAGTAACTGGCTGAAACTACGTTTAATAGTATTATAATAGCTTTAATTTATCGACACTTTGATTACTTTCATTCTTTAAGGAATTGGTACCTAATTTGTACCTATTTAATACTTCAAAAGCGCTTTAGTTAAGGTGTTATTCATTGTCGTTTTTTGTTGAAAGGTTAATAAGTCGGTTTGGTCTAGATAATTCAGGGCACTTTGCTGATCATAGCGATACCAACTTTTAATCACTCTTTGTTGTGTTTCATTTTGTAGTGTAGCTGTTTTAATAAAAGGTAACCATTGCAAAGCAATCTCTATTGATTCGTTAGATGAAGCTGCAATAGTGGCTATTTTAACTGCTGCGAGTTCTACATCATCCCATTGGCTTTGTTGATTAAGCCATTCATTTGCTATTTGAATGTCACTTATCGCCCATTCTTTTATTACTGAGGCCATCGCTACTTTACGTTGTTGATCTGACTTTATTGTTTCACTGTATTGTATTGCTACTTCTGGTGTTCTTTTTGCCCATTTTGCGACCAATCGACTTTGCTGTATTGGGTATGCTTTAGCTGAATAAACGGCTTGTAATAACTGATCTATATTGTTAATTCTGCCACTTTTAATTAATCGTGGTAACGCTATATGTGCCATAAATTCACGTAAGTCCTTATTTTGCATCATTTCAATCGCTGTTATAAAAGCGTTATCTATTTTATTCGTAGGTAAAGATAAACCAATTTGCATTAAAATATTTTTTTGTAGTTGTATTTCTTCAGTCTCTATTTCATTAAATAATTGTAAAGCCAGAATCGGGGAGCTGTTATTAATACTTTTATATATAGCTGTTAAGTAACTTTTATTTTGTTCACTAGATAAGGCCCAGCTGATTAGCTTTTCACCTTGAGAGGGGGAATTTTCTGCTATTACCTGTTGGATTGTGGTATCAAGTAATACTGCTGATTGAATATGGTTAACCCAAAGCAACGCATCTGATATATCGATTATGCCTAATGGTAATACGGATATCGCCGCATAAGCTTGATCGGTACTGTCATCGATAATAATAAACGGTTGCCATTGTCTAAATCCATTTAAGTCAGTTTCAACCCAAGTAGTAAATGTTACAAGATAGGCAATTTCTCTTTGTTTTTTATTATTTAAATTGGCTAAAAATTTAATTAAATCAATCGGGTTTTTCTGAATTTGTTGTTGGAATAGCAATTGTAACCAGAGTCGCTGTATTGCCTGATCATTTATTTTTAAAATATCAATGAACTCGGTGTATAGCTTATCTATCTCTGTTTCAGTACCTATGTGTATTGTATTTTGTTTTGGAGTTATGGCATTTTCTTGTTTAACGGACAATTTTTTTTGTTGAGTGATACTTTGCTGTTTCTGTCTAGATAATAATTTGTTTTTTTCTTCGGAAGAGGAGGTTGCAGTAATCACGTAATAAAATAGTGTTATTAATATTAATAGAGCAATAATAAAAAAAGGGTGTTTTAATAATTTCATATTGTTGATTATCTGCATTGATTGGCTCTGTATTGATTAGTATCGGTTAATAACGTTTTTTAAGGCTACCAATACTAATCACAATAAATAGCTTATCTATTTTACTTGTTAAAACAGCCCAATTCCTCGTTATAAATTTCGTAAAGGGAACGGCCATTAAAGCATTAACATCTTTTGGTTAATTCTCTGATAGACGATTAACGAAGTTAATCTTCGAAAGGCTGAATTTACGCCTTTAATTGAACTTTTTTCCAGCGCAAAATTTAGGTGAAATATTGAATGTAATCGGTATAATGTTAGCGTGTATTAATTAAGTTCTGTGCTAAAGGGCCTATTAGACCCTTGTTATTAAGATTATGTTTAGTCGTAATATTTTAAACTAGAGAATTGAACTTCGACGTCCGGTGATGTATCAGATTGAATGTAAGCGCCTGCTTTAAAGTAACTTGGCAGGCCATCCCAATAACTTACATCAAAATTATTAAACTCTTCATGAGCGACACCGTTAACTTTAATTGTTAGCTTGTTGCTTGCCACTTTAATTTCAAACTTAACCGCTTCTGTTGCAGAATAGTCTGCTAATTTATATTTTACGTAGTCAGAACAGCTTGAAGCACAAGTGCCGGTTTTTACGATGGCAAAATATGAATCGTAAGTTTTTGATGATGCACCTGTTTCTTTTTGTTCTTCAAGCCAAGCAATACGTACCAATGGCTTATTAATTTTATCTTCACCTTCGTCCACCGCTGCATTAGCATCATCATGAATCTGCATTAATGTCACTTCATCTGCAGTTCCTTTTTCTAACAACAATACTTCACCAATCATTTTGTTGTAGCTTGTATCACCTGTGTACCAATTTTCCATTTGGCGTAATTCAGAACGCATTTTTTCATCAGGTCCAATTTGAAATGTTAGCCATTTATTGCCACTACTAGGAATATAAAAATACTCATTATAAGCACCTGCAAAGTCACCTTGTGCAATCGCAACTGTTGAGCTGTCTGGTGCTTGAAGTTTAGAATCATTCAATACTGATTGGTACTTTGTACCGTAATCATAAGGCGCAGAGTCGGCTATTGCTTGCATTGGCAATAAAAATACGGATGTTGCAACTACCGCGACTGAGAGTGAAATCCTTTTTTTAAACTGCTTCATTGGAGAATCCTTTTTTATTCATATTAGTGAAATTAATGTGTAGCTAATAAATTTATATTTTTTGCTAATGGCCTTTTAGCAAGCGGGAAGTAGCTTATCTTTGGTATTTTTTTGTACAAATCAGGTTTTTATAAAGTTCGATATTAGTCATAAAATAGTACAAATGTGGCGTTGTTTATGAGATTGAAGTCACTTTTGTTCATTATGTCAGTGTGTTGTAGCTACGGATCTAGGTCACTTTTCATGGTAGGGGCTTGATGGTAAACAACCGAATTTATATTAATTCTTTGATTATTTTTGTTGTTATTAACTTATTAGATAGAAAATAAGGATTGTTTTAATAAGGTGTTGAACGATCGTTCTTATGCGGTTATATTAGATTTTAACTATACCAATATCGTCATTTTAGTTCTAAATATTATGTTAGGTTATATTGGAAAAATACATTATGTGAGGTTGTTATGAGTAATAAAATTCAGTTAGATATTGTGTCTGATGTCGTTTGTCCTTGGTGCATTATTGGTTATAAAAACCTACAAACTGCAATCGATGAGTTAGATGTCGCTGATAAGGTTGAGTTGCAATGGCAGCCTTTTGAGTTAAATCCAAACATGCCTCCTGAAGGCCAAGATTTACGTGAACATGTTGCTGAAAAGTACGGTTCATCACGGGAAGATAGTGAAAAGTCTCGCATTAATATTAGTCAACGAGGCGCTGAAGTTGGTTTTACTTTTAACTTTTTTGAAGAAATGAAAATAGTTAACACGCGTGATGCTCATATTTTATTAGAGTATGCAGATGAACATGGCAAGCAAACAGAATTAAAACTTGCTTTGTTTACTGCTGCATTTACTGATCAAAAAGATGTTTCTAATCGTGAAACATTACTTAATGAAGTGGAAAAAATTGGGTTGGATGCTGAACAAGCTAAAATTCGATTAGAAGAAGCTAAATATCGTGACCAAGTAATAGAACATGAAAGGTTTTGGCAAGGTTTAGGTATTTCAGCTGTACCAGCTGTTGTCTTTAACCGCACTAGTGCATTATCTGGTGCGCAACCTATTGAAGCTTATAAGCAAGTATTAACAGAACTGTTAGCAGAGCTTAAATAATGAGAAATTTGTTAGCTAGGTAAAATATTATCTATATCCGTTACCACTCAAGGTGCAACCAGTAGCAGATAAGTGAGCAGATACTAAGTAGAAAGAGGAAGATTTAACGGGTTAAGTTGACACTTTCTAATAACGAAGATGTTTGCTTTACTGTTTACATTCTGATCGTTAGCTTGAAAACCGACTCGGCGTTGCAACCTTCGATAAGGGCTAGAGGATTAGCTACTGTCATCATGTTACGCCTTGATTTCGAGTCTAAATTAATGACAGAAAAAAGCACCTTGAACAGTCACGGATATAGGTAACAACAAAAGGTCGGTTTAAGTAAAAGCACTATTTGAATTGGCTTGCTGGTGTAATAATGCTTCAAACTTTTTCGCTGTTACAGGTGGACTAAATAGATAACCTTGCCCATATTCACAGTCAATATCAATGAGGAATTGTTTTTGTTCATCTTCTTCAATGCCTTCTGCAACCACTTTTAAATTCAACGCTTTGGCCATTGCAATAATAGCGGTAACAAGCGATTGATCTGCTTTGTTTTTAGTTAAATTCATAATGAATGCACGATCAATTTTTAATTTAGTAAAAGAAAATTTCTGTAAATAACTCAGTGCAGAATAGCCTGTCCCAAAATCATCAATGCTTAGTTCGACTCCCATATTACGCAGAGACTTCAGCATATCAAATAACTCACCTTCTTGATTAATCAGTAAACTTTCAGTGACTTCAACATCTAGTTTATTGGCTGGAAGTCCAGTTTTTAGTAATACTTGTTGAATTTCAGTTAACAATTTTTCACAGTCTCTAAATTGCACACTAGAAAAGTTGACTGCTATTTGTAATGGTGTGATTACTTGCCATTGTGCTGCTTGTTCGGCTGCAGTATTCAAAGCAAAACTGCCTAATTGCTCTATTAAATTGTTTTTTTCTGCAATAGCGATAAATTCATCTGGAGGAACGAAACCAAGCTCACTATCTGTCCAACGCATTAGAGCCTCTGCACCTATAATTTTTTGTGTATTAAGGTCAATTAAAGGTTGGTAATACATTTCGAGTGTTTTTTCTTTAAGTGCTCTATGTAAGCGAATATTAATCGCTACTTTACGATTCACTTCATCATTCATTTTAGATTCATAGAAACTAAAATTATTGCGGCCATTGCCTTTTACTTGATACAGAGCCATATCTGCATTTTTTAATAGTGCTTCTGCATTATTGGCATCATCAGGGTATATAGCTAAGCCAATGCTAGTGGAGGTATGTAATAGATGCTTATTTATTTGGAAAGGTTTATTGAATAGATGAAGCACTTTATAAGCTAGTTGAGCCGCTTTTTCGAGATCTTCTAGCTCATGAATGACCACCATGAATTCATCGCCACTTAAACGTGCAACAGTATCTGTTTTACGAAAAGCATTTAGCAGTCGTTTACTTGTTTCTTGTAGTATTCTGTCGCCAGTAGCATGCCCTAAAGTATCGTTAATTTGTTTAAAGTTATCTAAGTCTATGTACATTAGTAATACTTTTTTATTACTGCCTTCACAACAACCTATCGCATAATTTAATTTTTGTAAGCTATAACTTCGGTTAGGTAAACCTGTTAATGAATCATGTGTTGCTTGATAAGCAAGTTTTTCTTCTGACAACTTACGTTTTTTGACCTCCTCTTCTAATAGCTCATTGTGTATTGATAGTTCTTTTCGACGTTTGGTTGAATTGGCTATTTTTGTGTTGAGAAGAGTATTTTTTCGATCGATATAAAATAAATAATATAACGTTAAAAAGACGGGAATTGCTAATAAAGAAATAACCAAAACGAACCATTTAGAGGTAAATAGTTCAGTGCTATTAATACTTTCAAACCAAGTCTCTAAAACAAAGGGAGTATCTACGATGTCAGCTTTTAAATTAAAACTATGTTGAATATCATTGTTAGTATGCTCAAGGTTATACTCTTGAGAATGTGCTAAAGAATCCCAAATGAATAAGTCACCATATTGGCTTCTTAATGTTATATGGCTACCACTACCTTCATATTCTTGAGCTGTTACGAGTGAAATAATAAGTGCTTTATCGAACTCTGCGATAAGTACTGCAATGGGTTGGTAATTGAAATAAACAGTGGTAGATAACCGTATACTTATTTCTTTTTTACTATCATCGATAAGTATTTTTTGATCTGTTGCTTTTAAATCTAATATATCGATATTAGTGTTGTTAAATGTGGATTTATTTTGTTCGCTATCGGCGATGATTGAACCATCTAATGTTAATAATGAAATACGAGAAAAAATAGGGTTTAATTTTTTCTCTCTTGGTTCAACTTGTCTTTGAATGAATTTTTCTACGTTAAATAAGCTAGCTCGAAGCCCATAGGTCATCGACATACCAGAGTTCTTATTTGCAAAGAAGGTCGTAATTGTTTTATCTGTGGAGACGATATTTAAGTTGCGCTTTGCTAGCTCAAAATAATTACTTAGTAGTTCTGCGTAATGGTTTACTTTTAAATGTAATTCACTGTATCTCGACTCTTCTAATTTCTTTTGTCCTATATTGGTAACCGTTAATATTAACAGTAAGTACCCTGCAAGCATTACGCTAGCAATTACAATGGCATTTTTACTGGTAAACCAAGGTCGCATAGTCATCCTTATTTATTTTTAATCTTAAAAAAATCAGGATAGAAATTAAACACTGAAGGGTAATACTTTTTCACTAGTACATTGTATTTGCCACTTTGTTGTATACCTCTGAGATATTGATTGAAAGCTTTACGTAATTCAGGTGAATCTTTACGGAAACCAACACCCATTTTTTGATCTTCTGAGATAGGGCCAATAACTTTCGTTTCACCTGGCCATTTTTGTAAACCAATTAAGATATCAGGTACATCAAGTAATGTACTCTCCGCATCATTATTCAATATGGCAGGTATCATTTCGCTTAATTTTAGTTCTGTTACAGGTAATATTATATTTGCATCTGTATCGTATAAGTCATATAAATCTGGATCAAGACAGGTTTGTTTCATGGCTAAAACGTTATGATCTTTAATCAGCTTTTTTACTGTAATAATGTCCTGTGTGACAGAGCCTGATGGTGTTATCGGTTTAAGATCAGAGTCTGCTCTTGCCATTAACCAAACTGCTGATGGGAAATAATTATCTGAAAAATCAACAACCTCAGTACGCCATGGTAAAATAGTTGTGCCGCTCGCCAGTAGATCCCCTTTAATGTCATGAGTGACATGTCCCCTGATGAGACCGGTATTAGAGTAATGAGCATTGCGTCCTGTTAATAGCGTAAATGCATTAGACCAACTTGCTCTGACATATTCATATTTCACGCCTAAATGTTTAGCGAAGCCTTTCATTAACTCGACATCAAAACCGTTTACTATGGTGTTATCACCTTCTTTATAAGTGATAATAAAATTAGCGTAAGGAATGCCTATGTGGCGTAGTACGCCATCTGCTTTTACATCAGCTAAATCTCGGGCATTACTGACATTACTAAAAAAGCAAAGTGTGAGTAATAAGATGGTATATGTCAGATGTCTGTATTGTGGCATGACCATAATAAGGACTCCTTATTATAGAGTGATTATTATTAAGGGTGTCATGATTATACCTACAATTGATTAAAACTAAAGGTCACTTATTGTTAAGTGACCGAGATATTGAACTTATTATTAGAGGATTTTACGTCATATCATTATAAATATTAAGCATCGCTTCGACTAAACCATTTACATCATCTTCATCATGAAATAAATGGGTTGAAATTCTTAATGCATGCGTATCTTCGGTATCACTTTGTTGTATTTTAAAGTCTGTTGTACGAATAATAAATCCAGTTTCTTCGCGTAATCTATCTCTAAATTCATTTAATATGTCTAAATCATTAACGTCATAAAATGGGTTAAAGCTTGTAATGGCACTGGCTAACTCATCAATATCAGGCGAGTAGATTGTGGCATTTGGAAATATTTCTTTTATTTGCTGCTTACAAAGCTTACTAAGCGATAAAACTCGTTCTTCAATGACATCTCGTCCAATTTCATCCCACATATTACATGCATCTGTTAATGCTTGTTTCGCAGGGTAGTTATCATTACCAATGTACTGAAATTGTAATTGAGTGCCTAAATAATCAGCATGACCTAATGAGGAATTAATAAACCATAAAGGGTTTTCACGATCAGACCAATATTCATCTAATCGTTGTGCGCTGTTTAATACAAATAATATCCCCGTTGCACCAGGACCACACTGCCATTTATGCCCCGCACCAGTATAAAAGTCACAACCGATATCATGGAAGTCTAGATTCAACATACCGATACCATGCGCACCATCAATCAGTGTTGGAATCTGATTTGGAATCGCTACTTCTTGGCAAATACGTTTAGCAGGTAAACGAGTCCCTGTTTTATAAGTAATATGAGAGAAGGTAATTAAACGTACGCGACCAGCATATTCATTAGCTGCTTCAGTAAATAAGTCTACGAATTGTTGTTCGGTAATGTTGTTATCGCCAGTGTCCACTGGGATATCTAGATAAACGACTTCTACCCCGTAACGTGCCGCTACAATATATAAAGGCGAATTCGCTGCTACATGTTCATGGTGTGTTGTTAATATTACATCACCAGATTCAAAATGCAGACCATTAATAATGCTACACATACCATCAGTTGTATTACGGTTTAATATGATTTCATCAGCATTTGCGCCAAACCCTTGAGCAATACTCGTCGTCATTTCTGTTACGTAAGGCCATTCACCAAACTTGTTTTGCATATCCCATGGGTTTTCTGCAACGCTTTTATTATTTTCTTGGTAATTTTTTAAAATATCTTTAGGCATTGAGCCAGTGGTACCAATATTCATGTAAGTCGTTTTTTTATCTAACACAAATTCTTTTTGTACTTTATTCCATAATTTTTTATCTTTATGTTGGTGTTTGTTATTTTTTGATTTAGCACTCGCTTGTGATGGTAATAAGCTTGTGGTGAGTCCTGCTGCTGCGATCCCTGTTGATACTTTCAAGAAATGTCTGCGATCTGGTGAAATACCTTTTTCTTTAATCATGTTAAGTCCTTTATGTTAGATGAGAGTTAACAATAGAGGATTTCTGAGAAAACACCTTAATTTTTTTCGGATATATTTGAAGTTAAGTATTTTAATTATTTGTTTTATATAGCTTAAATTTAAATGGGTTGTATAAAGTAGGGGAGTTATAATTTATTCTTCGATGAAGATATTTCTAATGACTAACGCTAAAATAATTAAATGATGAGCGTTATCTTCCTATAATAAGTGCCATTAGCTAAATGATTTGCAGGATCTCAAAGTGTTGTTTTTTGTTATTGATAGTAATACTAACTTGGTCATCGGTTTGCTGATTTAATAAAGCCGCTCCAATAGGTGATTCTGGTGTAATGACCAGCACAGTATGTTGTTCCCATTGTAATTTGACACCACCTGCTACTGGACAAATTAATAGATATTTTGCTTCATCCAGTTCGTTTACTAATACAACCAAAGCGCCAAGACTACCGACTGTCGATTTATTAAGAGGTAAGCTGATACAAGCATCAATATCTGCCTGACATTGTGTAACACGTTGCGATTGACCTTGTGCTAAATAAGCGGCTTCTAAAGCTAATGTATCGTATTTGTTTTCAGCTACATTTTCTTCGCTTGTTGCTGTTTCATGAGCACGTTTAGCCGCTGCTTTTGCATTATTTAAAAGGGACTGTAAATGTGTCATTAGTTGTTGGTGTAGCTGAATTTTATTCATATTACATATTCACAGTTTTAAGTTCTATTGTTAGTGGGCGTGCATTATCAGTAACTCTCTACTTTGAATCAAGCTTAATGATTTTGTAGTCCACCATATAAGGTTTGATATAGGCCATCCTGCGCAAGTAAATCTTGGTGTGTCCCTGATTGGCTTACTTTCCCCTCTTCTAATACATAAATATTGTCAGCTTGTTTAACGGCAGATAATCGATGGGCGACAATTAAGGTTGTTCGTCCTGCTAGGAAGTTGTTGAGTGCAGTATGTAATGTACTTTCTGTTTGTGTATCTAGAGCTGAAGTTGCTTCATCCAAAATAACTAATTTCGGATCGGTTAATACCATTCTTGCGATGGCAACGCGCTGTCGTTGTCCGCCAGATAAACGTAAACCTTGGCGCCCTAACTGTGTATCTAATCCGTCTGTTAGTTTTTTGCTCACATCGTTAAGTTGCGCGACGTCTAAAGCATGCCATAGTTGTTGATCTGTGTAGGGTAATCCAAGTGATAAGTTCTGACGTAAAGTATCGTTAAATAATACTGGTTGCTGTAATACAACGGAAAGGTGGTTTCGAATGATATCGAAACCAATATCATTGCTGTTTTCACCATTAAATAAAATATTGCCACTATTGGCTTTATAAACACCAATTAATAATTGGATTAGTGTTGATTTACCACTTCCGCTCGCACCAACCAACGCAACCTTTTTACCCGCAGGAATAGTTAAATTTAAATTGGTGAGTACTTTTGTTTCATCATCATAAGCAAAGTTGATATTTTCGATGCGCACTTCAGTGGCTTGCTTTTGTAAGAAAGGATTTACTTTACTCACAGAACGGTCATCTTCTTCAATATGCATTAATGTATTAATACGTTTTAATGCAGCCGAGGCGCTATACCAAGAAAACTGAATATTGAGTAATTCTTGCATTGGAGACAGCATAAACCATAGGTAACCAAATACAGCGAACATTTGACCAATACTTAAATCGCTGAATAACACCATCAACATGGCAACTGCTCTGAAAAGTTCAAAGCCTAATAGGAATAACAGGAATGAAAAACGGCCTGCAGCTTCACTTTGCCATGCATATTTATCCGCACTACTACGGATATCATCAGCTTGATTTTTAAGGTCATTAAGAAAAGCTTTTTCTCGATTCGATGCACGTAGTTGATAGATCCCGTCAAGCGTTTCAATTAAGCGATTTTGAAATGATTCAAAAGCTTGATTTTCATTTTTTTTAAGATGTTTAACGCGATGTCCTAGTTTGCGCGAGCAATAAACGACCAAAGGATTTACCAGTAAAATAAATAAACCTAATCGCCAGTCAATCCATAATAAAATGACTGCAGTGCCCAGTACGGTTAAAAAGCTAACAATGAAACGACTTAATGTGCTGCCAATAAAGCTATCAATAGTTTCAATATCGGTAATGAGATGAGAATTAATACCGCCACTACCACGCGTTTCATATTGGCGAATGCTAATACGTCCTATTTTATCAAGTAGTTGCTTACGAATTTCACAGGTAATGGTTTTCGATACTAAGGTAAATTGACGACTTTGGAGAATACCAAGCAGTTGGCTAGTAATACGCATAACCAGTACGGTTAAAAATATAAAAATGATGTAATTAGCGGGTTGTTGCCACTGTGCGGAAATAAATTGATTAATGAATGCCACACCAGATGCTGGCTGGTTCAATAGAATTTCATCTACCATTAATGGCATTAATAATGGGATAGGGACACTAACTAACGTAGCTAATATCGCGATGAAATTGGCAGTAATAAGGCGTTTTTTATGTTGTTTAGCTTGTTTAATTAACCAAGACCAATTTATCGTAGGAATATCGCTCAATATGAAAACCATGCTTATTTGATAGTAAGCGAATTGTACTTAATCTTGGTTAATATTCTATTTTTATCAGGTTAATTTAAATATTTACTGATCTCCACTTCACCGATCTGTGTTTCATGTAAAAACTTGTTTGCATATTTTATATAAACTCCACTGCTTAAAAATAGTTTAAAGAGGTTGATATCAATAATTTGGTCGATAGCTAATTGATGCAAAATATCAATAGCATTACTAAGCGATTCGACTGGTTGTTGAGGTTTTTTTATTGAGGTTAACGTTTCAAAAATATCAGTGATAAGTAGGATATTCTGCGTTATAGAAAATCCTTTCTCTTTTGATGTAGAAGGAAAAACAACCCGTTTTAATACAGGATGATATGTTGAAAGGTCTTTTATTTCAGTGGTTTGCTTGTGAGTTGTAGGTAATGCTTTTAGTAAATTAATAGTGTTAATAATGTTTTGGTTTATCTCGAACTTATCTTCTACTGTTAATGTGCCGTGTGGAATCGATAAATTATATAATTCACCAAAATTGTAGAGGTGATCAGCTACTTCTATTTTGATCCCAGAATCTACTTGAGTGATATTGTTACGTTTAATAATATGCTCTTTTTTATCGCTTAATAGAGTCTCTTGAGCGGGTAGTTTTTGTTTTTTAGCTGTTAAGTTAAGTTTTTCAATAGACGATAAGCCTAACCTATCATCAAAGTAACGTAACCAAGTTTGCGCGCCTATTTTATGTAAGCGAATGAGGTCTTGCTCGGTTATTTCTGTATCACCAAGGTTCGCTTTGGCAACAAATCCAAAATCTCGCATTAATTGTAATTGTTGTTTAATCAGAGCTTCTTTAAGCGGTTTATTTTGTTCTGGATTAGTTCTACTTTGTTTAAAGTAGTTAATTTCGGCATCTCGCCATAGTATCTCAAAACGCATTCTAATTTCATGGATACGGTTATAGCTGGCCTCTAATTTAGTTCCTTTACTGACAACTTGTTGGGCAGTTGTAAGCTTTCCATAGTGATGTGACCAGGCATTACTAGAGAATTCGTTTAGCATCTCTTCGTTTGCTAACTCAAAAACAGGTGAGTCAGATTTTAAACTAGCTTTCGCTAGCATGAGCCCTAATTCCGGTACTCGATTGGCATGTCCAAAGGTATAAGGCGATTTATCATCAATTGCCTGTGCAATTTGTTTAATAAATAGATCTGTCATTTGCTTTTGTTGAGCTTGGTATTCTTCAATTGTTTGGCTCATTTCAAGCATCGAACTGTTCAGTTCTTTGACCTCAGTAACACGACTTACAATGTGTTGAAGCTGTGTATAATCTTGTGATTTTGCTTTTTTGGCTTCGCCCAATAATGCTTTAATCGTATTCGTTAAAGGAGAGGAAAAACACCATGAGAGAATCAATAACAGCACTAAACAGATAACTGAAATTTGTATTAATGTTTTGATACTTGGTAGAAGTAAGGTTTCTTTTGGTACTAAAATAGCTAAATAGCTATTAATAGTGGTTTTATCATCAACTTCAGCCACATAAGCGTAATAAGGCTTATTATTAATTGTGATGCTATTAAGTTTGTTTAAGCTTGGTTTATGTAAAGCCAATTCAGTTAATTCAGGATAAGGGATAAATAATAGCTTATCGGTATTATTGAGTTGTATGAGCTTTTGATTTGAACCTAATAAATGACCTGTACCATTAAATAAATAAATCTCATTTAGTAATTGATTTTGATTATTATCATTTGTTTTTTGCACGAACTCTGAGAATGGATCTAAGGTGACATCTATTGCTAATACTGTTTTTGTATGGGGGATAGTGATTGAGTAGGTTTGACCTAACGAAGAAGAGTTCGCTAGAGAAAATAGTTTAGACTTATTCGTTGTTAGTATTTTAGCCTCTTTATACCAAGAAAGGTTTGTCACGTTTTCATTTGTCGTTTCTTGATGTTGGCTAATAAAATGAAAAGTGTCGTTAAAATAAGAAAATTGACGTATTTTCTGATCTCCTTGCTGTGCAATTGATACGAGTAACCATGTTGCGGATTCTACTTTAGGAAAGTCTTGATTATTTTGTGGCTTATTTAAATGTATTAATTGTTGTAAGTCACCATTTTTAAATCCAAGGGAGATTGAGTTATATGATTGATTTTCTTCCATTATATTAGCAAATAATTGTAGTGCATCAGGGTGTAACTTCTGATTAATGATTAATTTATTAAACTTGGAAAGTAGAGTGCTGTAGTGATTTATTACGTTATCTTTCTGTTTAATATTATTACTAATAATAAGCGCTTTAGCATTAAAAAGTTGTAAAGCTGATTTTTGTGCAATTAATTGATTAGCATAATATTGCAGGCTGATGGCGACAGTCGTGACCAAAAAACAAAGGAAGATGAAAGTTCTAATTAATGTAAAGCGAATTGAGCGTGTTGTTTTTTTTGTCTTTGTAGACATGATTCATCCTGAAAATTTATTATGTAATGTTTTTACAGATTAATGGTTTTGTGAGCGCTATAAATAATGTTTGTTTTATCTATTTTGGTTAATTTAAGCATTCATATTTTTGTATCTAAACCTGAAATTGATTACGACGGATACATTGCTTCTTATTCGACCAGTAATATTTGTTTTTGTTCGTATTAATTTCATTTCTTATTAGGTTTAAATTAGATAGTTTTTGATGCGTTGTTTTGTGTGTTTTTATATATGATTGGGATTGTTTTGAAGATAGAGAAATACTTTTTATTTAACGTTACTAAGTAACCTCAGCTCTGGATAAGCAAAGCGATACAACACCGCTATTTCCGCGGATTTCTGCGTTAAAT
>NZ_JBAKBA010000014.1:0-88435 GCF_038155225.1 Psychromonas arctica
AACTGGTGACCTACTGATTACAAGTCAGTTGCTCTACCTACTGAGCTAAGTCGGCACATAAACCGTTCTGAGCTTTCGCTCTTATTATTGATTGAAATAAATCTTTTCAATAATATTTTAAATAATGGTGCTTCGTCTCGGAATTGAACCAAGGACACGAGGATTTTCAATCCTCTGCTCTACCGACTGAGCTAACGAAGCATCTTTTTTTACTTTTCAACTCTGTCTGAATCTTTTCGACTTAGCTAATAAAGTATTGTTTCATTCTTAATTAACTCTGTCTGTTTTTTCAGACCGAGTCAATGAAGCAGGAACGAGGCGTATTAAATAGATTTTAGAGTCTATCGTCAACCTATTTTTACAGATTTATTAAGTTTTTAACGTGTTTGCTTGTGCTTTGAACGTTAAATGCTTTAAATCTGAACACCTCGTTTAAGTTTAATTAATCTTTAGGTGTGAAGCCTTCAATCTCTACATCTTTATCTTCAAACAAATAACCGACCATTGCTTCTTGAATAAGTGCACGATCTTCTGCTTTCATTAGGTTTAATTTCTTTTCATTAATCAGCATTGTTTGCTTGTGTTGCCATTTCGTCCATGCTTCTTGGCTAATGTTATCAAAAATACGTTTACCAGTTTCACCTGGAATTAATTGAAATGCTAAACCTGGCGCTTCTTTTTTTAAATAAGTACAAAATACAGTACGAGACATTATTTATTCCTTGTGCGTGATTTTAGTAACGGTGTTTAATATCTTTTTAGTCGCCGCCGCTAATCCAACTTTTTGTGGTTGTTGTAAGTTATACCAAAGCTGACCATTATGTTCCATGATTTGTTCAGTTTCTTGCTGACTAAATTCAACTAATATTGGCGATATATCAAAATGATAGTGGCTGAATGTATGGCGAAAAGTCGCAAGCTCTGTTGCTTGATAATCAGTAATTCCAATCTCTTTTAAACTATTTAATGCCGATTCACTGTCGATAAATTCGGGGAAGCACCAAAGGCCACCCCAAATCCCCGTCGGAGGACGTTGAATAAGCTGTATAGACTTCTGTTTATTTCTTAATACCAACATCACTGCCGTTTTGGTCGGGATTTTTTTCTTAGACTTAGGTGTTGGGTACGCCGTCATACTATCGTCAGCTAATGCTAAACAATCAGTAGAGACAGGGCATTGATCGCACTTCGGTTTACTGCGAGTACAAATCATTGCTCCCATATCCATCATCGCTTGGTTAAATACCTTCGTATCTGTTTTAGGCGTGAGTTTATCGGCTAATGTCCAAAGTTGGTTTTCAACTTTCTTTTCACCTGTCCAACCTTCAATTTTTTGATGGCGCGTTAACACGCGTTTTACGTTACCGTCTAAAATAGAAAAGTGTTTATTCAACGTTAATGACAAGACAGCACCCGCAGTAGAGCGTCCGATACCGGGTAATGCAATCACATCATCAAATTCTTCAGGAAACTTCCCATCAAACTGGTCACGAACGATTTGTGCCGCTTTGTGTAAGTTGCGAGCACGTGCGTAATAACCTAAACCTGTCCAATGATGTAATACTTCATCAATAGGGGCATTAGCTAAATATGAAATTGAAGGAAAAGATCGCATAAACTTATTAAAATAAGGTATTACGGTCGCTACTTGAGTTTGTTGTAACATGACTTCACTAACCCATGTTTTATACAAACTTTTATCTAACTGCCATGGTAAGGTTTTACGGCCATGTTGTTGGTGCCAATCATTGATTCTTTGGCTAAAATGCAACTCACTCACTAGAAACTCTTCGATAATAATGGGGGGGCTATAGTCTAGCAGAGTTGCACAATTAATATAACATTGCATAATGCACTGCTAATTAGCCCAATTACAGTTATAGCTGATCAATTTAAAGGTAAAAAAATGACAGAGCATGACCAGTCTGCGACAGATAATGGAACAGAAGAAAACAACATTGAAAACACGAAAGAGAAATATATTCGTAGAATTCGTTCTTTTGTTAAACGTGAAGGGCGCATGACTAAACGTCAGCAAACTGCAATTGATGATCTATGGCCAACAATGGGCGTTGATTACCAAGAAAAACAAATCAATTTTAGTGAGTTATTTGGTAATGATAACCCTGTCGTATTAGAAATTGGTTTTGGTATGGGCAAGTCATTAATTGAAATGGCACAAAGTGCGCCAGAGAAAAATTTCTTAGGCATTGAAGTACATGGTCCTGGTGTTGGAGCTTGTTTAGCCGATGCGGGTGAAGCTGGCGTAACTAATTTACGTGTAATGAATCATGATGCGGTTGAAGTGTTAGAATTCATGATCCCAGATAAAAGCTTATCTACATTCCAATTATACTTCCCTGATCCGTGGCATAAAGCGCGTCATCATAAACGCCGTATTGTGCAACCAGAGTTCATTGAAAATATGCGTCCTAAATTAGCGATTGGTGGTGTTATCCACATGGCGACTGATTGGGAAAACTACGCAGAGCACATGTTAGAAGTATTAAAAGCTGCAACAAACTTTAAAAATACTAGCACAGAAGGTGATTATGCACCTCGCCCAGATTGGCGCCCACTGACTAAATTTGAATCTCGTGGGCACCGTTTAGGTCATGGCGTGTGGGATTTACTGTTTGAGCGTGTTAGCTAAGCTATGCTCGTTGCCATTCAAGGTGCAACATTTAGCAAGCGGTGAAGTGAACTGATTCTAGGCAGAAAGAGTCAACGCAAACGACTGAATAAAGTACCTTGAACGATATCGGGTATATATATCAAAGTAATACCTATATTAATTCAGCGTTTACTTAAAAGTTGACAAGTTAAGCGAGTATTGTTCATCATCAATGCTCGCTTTTTTATTGTTTACTTTTTAGGTTGTTGAAAATGACGATGAATCATCATATTGAAAATCCGTTAATTTGGCCGTTATTAACTTTAATTAAAGAGGCTCAAGAAAGTTGTCAAATTCATCATTTAGCGAGCGAGTTACAAAAAAAAGGGTTATTAAACGATTTAGATAATGACCCGAATAAAGCCTTGTTCAAAAGAAACTTCTTGTTGATGAATGCCTTGTATCAATTACAAGAAATACTATTACCTGCACAATGGTTGCAAGTTGAAGTAATGAACATCCTGCTACTTGAACATCCCCCCACTAATATTGCTATTGCATTAGATAAAGAAGGTGCATTACGTAGGTATTATTTAGATTGGCATAATTTTGAAACAAACGCTGATGAGATAGAAGCGATGTTGACTGGTTTTTGGGATCGTTATCATCAAACCATTACTCCTGCTATCAACTCAATTGATAAAGCGAATGCATTCAAGGTATTTGGATTGAATCATGATGCCTCACCACAACAGATACGCCAACAATGGCGACGGTTAGCGCTTGAGTTACATCCTGATAGAACCAACGGAAACAAAGAAAAATTCCTGAAAGCCTGTGAAGCATGGCAAGTGTTAAAAGAATAGCTTAGTTACAAAGAATTATTTACAGGGGGACTTAATTTTTTAAAATTTCCTTTTTTTTTGCACAATTTTGGGTTTTCTTAGTGCTATGATCTACGTCTGTATAATTCGAACTAATAAGTTTTAATCGCTAGTATTACCACAGAATGCTTCATATCAAACTACCTTTACAATAAGCAAAATGACAATGGTTTCATCACTAAAATTTATTTACTTATTACGATAGCGATGGCCGTATATAAACATAAGTTTTTCGCTTTATCAGTAGATTCTTGGTTTACTCGATATGATAAAGATGTCCGTATTAGCTGAGGGTGATAAACCTTTTACTTAAGAAAGATTCAGTCAAACTCAAGGGAACTACAGAAAAAGTAAGCAATACCAATGAACTCTTAACTGAGAGCTATTAAACGTAATGAGTTCTTTTTTTTTTGCTAACATGCGCTTTATTAATAACGACTTACTGATCAAAGGTAATTAAATGTGTCATTTTTTCATGATGAACTAGACTCTTTTACCGTCCTTATATGAAACATTACATACAATGAGTAATACTACTATGGCGTTATCCACTAAAATATATTCGTTTTTTACCTGTTTAGTCAGTTTCTTATTAATATTTTCATCTCCATCTTCTGCTGAAGATAATTATCAAAGTTATTCATTAAGGTTTTCTACTGAAGTTGATAACACAACAGATACTGATAGTAGTAGTTATTCGACGAGTATTTCCACTTACATCATTGGTGGAGATGATGCTGTTCGAGAATATCCTTGGATGGTGGCGCTTTACAAATCGGGTAATTTTATTTGTGGTGGCGTATTAATTAGCTCTAATTGGGTGGCAACAGCTGCCCATTGTGTTTATGAAAGTGATGACGAAGATGGTAATGCAACGGCTTACGACGCGTCCTATTATAGCCTTGTTATTGGCGAGTCTACGCATTACTCATCAATAAGTTTAGCGGAGTCTGCGGGTGTTACAGTTCATAATTTGAGTCGTGTTGTCATTCAACCTAATTATGATGACGATACGGTTGATTATGATGTTGCATTGCTTGAATTAGATGCTTCTTATTACCAGCCTGGACCTGCCCTTACGATAGCGACTCAATTTAATGCGATTGAGGAAGGCGATTTACTGACTACGGTTGGTTACGGTGTTTTGTCGGTAGATGATAATGCAACATCAGCAGAAAAAATTCCAACAACCTTACAAGAAGCTGATTTGCCTTATGTACCTGAAAACCAATGTTATTGGAGTTCATATAATAGGACGACAGACAACATGTTTTGTGCAGGTTATTCAGACGATACGAATATTGATAGCTGTTCAGGTGACAGTGGTGGTCCTGTATTTAAAACGCTTGATGGGCAATTAAGCTTAGTGGGTTTGGTTAGTTGGGGAGCTTCAACTTGTTCAGACAATCCTGGGGTTTATACCAATATTAGTAACTTACGTAGCTGGATTTTAGAGAATATTGACGGATTGCAAGTGGTTGAAGAAGGTGTTGCTCGATACGATAGTGATCAAGGTACTTTTTCTGAAGGTTTGATCAGCGTTTATCAATACGGTTCAAATCTAGAAAGTTACTTAGATATTAATGGTTTAACGTTTGATGATGATACTTATGCAGATAGTTTAAGCGTTAGTGATCACTGCAGTAATACTTACCTCTATTCAACTGTAGATAACGAAGCAAGTTGTCAAATGACATTCGATTTAACAGATGTGATTGACGAAGATACTTTGTTTAAAGCCACCTTACTAGTGAACGACGATAGTGAACTAATAGTGGAAGATGACTCAAGTGATGATGAGGTTATTGTTTCAGGTGATAGTTCAAGTGACAGCGCAGATGATGACTCAACTGATACTGACAATACTGATGATACAACAGACAGCGATGTTACTGAGTCAACGGATGTTACGACAACGTCATCGAGCAGTTCTAGCGGTGGTAGTTTAGGTTTCATCTCTTTATTTGCATTGGGTTTGGTAGCTTGGCAGCGTAGAAAGCTGATGCTTTATAATTATATAATGAGTGATAAAAATAATGACTACGAAAAAACAATATAATGGAAATTTAGTTACCGTTTTTTAGATATTACTTTTTATGTGAGTTCGTTAGAATATAATTCTATGCTCTACAAATAATAAAACCTCCTTTATTAAATTAACTTAAATGCGCTTTATTTCAGTGTAAATAAATTGATATATTTTTAATTTAATAGATTTAAAGCTCATTTTAGGTAATTTAAATATAATATTAAATGGCTTTTAATATTATAAATTAAAGCTATTGTCGAGTGTGCTTTACCCTCTTAAAATTAATTATGTGGTCGAACTAGAATATTTATTAGCAATCTCTGCAGCTAAAATAGCTGTTTTATGTGTGATTTCAGATCGTGGATCATTTAAATATGATGCGGTAAAAAGTATATCGTTAGGTACCCATCCAGGATCAAATACTTTAATTCGTTGATCATTTATAAAACGTTGTGCAAGTTGAGCTGGCAATGCACCAATGCCAATTCCAGAAGCTATCATTTCAAAGCTCGTTGAAAGAGAATTTGAAGGAAATATTTGCCCTAAGGAGCCATAACGATGCATTAGTTCCGATACAATATCTTGATAAGGACGGGAGAGTCGAGAAAATGAAAATATAGGTGATTTAGAAAGGTCTGGTGACTCCTCATTAATACTACAAAACCAGTTTAATTTAAATTTAGGCAGTATAATATTCTCAACATTACCTTCTGGTAGTGGCCCCATCAAAAAAGCTAAATCTATATTCCTAGATAATAATTGTTCTCTTAAATTAATTGTTACATCGACTGAAAGTTCGATAACTAGTTTAGGATATAGTTTTCTTAATGCAGCTAGGAAATCGGATAGCCATGATTGTGCAACCGTTTCTGCAACCCCAATACGAATAAGGCCTTTCACTTCTTCAGTTGGTGTTAATTCTGATTTTATTAGCTCCATATAAGATTCTATTTTTTCTGCATGAGACCTTAATAAAATACCTTCTGTCGTCAAAACAACACCTGTTTTATGACGTTCAAAAAGTTGTACTCCTAACTCACTTTCTAGCGCATATATACGAGCTGAAATAGCTGGTTGAGATAAATTCATTTCATGCGCCGCTCGTCTAATTACACCAAGTTTTGCGACCCATAAAAATGTTTTTAATTGATCGAATGTCATATTTTTTTCTCATTCTTTAATTTTATTAAATATTTACGTGAAAGGTTTAAGTTATCAATAATGATAAAATAATATAGTTTGACATTATCACGTTTAAACTCGAAACTGAATTCGAGTCTTAAAGAGGTTAGAAAACACTCAGAGTAAAGTTAATATTTTAAAAAACTATTGATAAAGGAAGAGAATATTATGACCAAATGGAATTCAAAAAAAATTATAGCTGGTTCAGTTTTTAGTGCGATATTATCCATGAACGTAAGTGCAAGTGAGACACTTTCTATAGTAGGAAGCTGGAGTAGTTTACCGCTTAATAAACTTTACGAGAATCCTTTTTGGAATGAAACCATTCCAGCTGATAGTAAAGGTGAATTTAAAGTTACGATGACAACCCTTGATCAAATGGGTATTGGTGGTTCTGATGTATTTCGAATGCTTACAGATGGTGTTTTTGATATAGGTATGACTTCCGCCGATTATGCTGTCTCAGATACACCAGCTCTGGAAGGGTTAGATGTTCCGTTAATTGCAAATACTGCGTCTAAAGCGAAAGAAGTTGTCGATGCAGCTAGACCAATGATAGATGATATTTTTAAAGATACTTTCAATGCTAAAGTCTTAGCGATTGTTCCTTATCCTCCTCAAGTTGTTTTCTGTAATGCTGAAGTTAAATCATTAAGTGATCTAGCTGGTTTAAAAATTAGAGCATCCGGACGTATGACGGCAAAATTTTTAGAAGCGCTTAATGCTCAAAGTGTCAATATCGGGTTTGGGGAAGTGCCTGGAGCATTACAACGTGGTGTTATTGATTGTGCCGTAACAGGTGCTGGTTCTGGCTATAGTGCTGGCTGGTGGGAAGTAACCACACATTTGATGAATCTACCACTTGGTGGATGGGATCCTGTCGTAACTGCTATGAATCTGGATAAATGGAATTCATTAAGCGAAAAAAATCAGAACTTTATTCAAGAGTCAGTTAAAAGTAAATTTGAAAAGCCAGTCTGGGACTCTGCTCAAAGTGCTTTAAATGATGATATTGCTTGTTTAACAGGCAACGATAATTGTTCTAAAGGAGATGTTAGAAACTTAACATTAGTCGAAATATCTGAGCCAGACATGCTAAAAGCGAAAGATATTTTAGAAAGTAAAGTACTACCAGAGTGGGCTGAGCGCGCGGGAAGTGAGTGGATTCAACGATGGAATGAAACTGTCGGACAGGTAGCGGGTATAGAAATTTCAGCGAATAAGGCTCAATAGTATGATTCGCATTATTTCTTTTTTAAAGAAAATTAATAATGGGATAGCAGTTATCGCAGGTCTAGCTTTGTTAGCCTGCATTACGCTTATTATCCTTGATATTGTATTAAGAGAGATCGGAATCTCTTTTAGTGGGTCAGAAGAAATTTCTGGTTATGTAATGGCTGCTGTTACTAGTTGGGGGATATGTTATGGATTGACCGCTAAAGCGCATGTTCGAATTGATTTTTTACGTGAAAAAGGCAATTTATTAATTAGCTCCTTATTCGATTTAATCGCTTTAGCTGCACTATCTTACGTGGCAGTTTATTTAGCATATTATGCGATACCAGTATTAAGCAAAACTCTCAAATCTGGTGCGTTATCAAACACGGCAATGGAGATCCCTCTTTATTTACCTCAAAGCATTTGGTTAGCTGGATGGATCTGGTTTGCTATTTCTTCTTCTGTACTGTTAATCATATCAATAATATTAGTTATCCAAGGTAAATATGAAATTGTGGATAAGAATATCGGCACTGGAGGTGATTTATGATTTTATTTACTTCAATGGGACTGTTGGGATTATTAGCTCTTTCTATCCCAGTTGGTATTGTATTGTTTTTATTGGCTTTTGGCGTAGATACTTTTTTTAGTCCTTTTCCTTTAATGAGGGGGTTAGGGCAAATAGTCTGGTCATCATCAAATAATTCAACGTTGATAGCGATTCCTTTTTTTGTCTTAATTGGTGAGATTTTACTTCGTAGTGGGGTAGCTCAAAGAACTTATGCCGCTTTGAATACATGGGTATCTTGGTTACCGGGTGGATTGATACATGCCAATATTGCTACCGCAACAATGTTCTCAGCAACCTCTGGTTCTTCTGTCGCTACAGCCGCTACAGTCGCAACGGTCGCTACACCACAAGGTGAAAAATTAGGTTACGACCCTAGACTTTTTACTGGCTCTATAGCCGCTGGCGGGACTTTAGGTATTTTAATTCCCCCTTCGATTAATTTAATTGTTTATGGTTTCTTAACCGAAAGCTCTGTTCCTAAGTTATTTTTGGCAGGTATTGTCCCTGGTATGATGATGGCGCTGCTTTTTATGGCTATTACTATTGTGTTATGTAGTCTTTATCCTAAATTAGGCGGTCCAAAACAACATAGCTCTTGGTCTGAAAAAATTGTTGCTCTCAAATCTCTTTCACCCATTCTTTTTCTATTTTTAAGTGTTGTCGGCTCTATTTATATGGGGTGGGCAACGCCAACCGAAGCTGCTGCTATTGGTGTCGTTATTTCATTAGTGATTTCGTTTGCTTACTCAGTTATATCAACTGAAATGTTAATTAAAAGCTTAGTTGGAACGGTTAAAATAACATCAATGATTATGTTAGTCGTTATTGGTGCTTATGTACTTAACTTTGCATTAACAGCTTCAGGATTTGGGAGAGCTCTACAAGAACTGTTACAAGGATTGGGGTTAAGCCCTATCGGTACTTTATTAGTTATTATATTAACTTATATTATATTGGGATTTTTTATTGAAACGCTGTCACTAATGGTAGCGACAATTCCTATCGTTGTTCCAATCATTATTCAAATAGGCTATGACCCAATTTGGTTTGGCATATTAATGATTATTTTGGTTGAGATGGCTCTAATAACCCCTCCAGTCGGTTTGAACTTGTATGTCGTTAATTCGGCTCGTAAAAACGGTAAAATGGCAGATGTGATTATAGGCAGTATTCCTTACGTCCTAATCATGTTGTTTATGGTTTTCTTACTCATCATGTTCCCTAGTCTTGCTTTATATTTACCAAACAACTATTAAGGATTTATATGTTATTTACTATTAATGGAATTGAAAGTGATTTTAAAATTAATCATCTTGTTATTGCAGGTTGGACAGCAAGAGATCAAAAAGCTGTGCAGGAGCACATTGATGAATTAGCTGAAATAGGTGTCGCTCCACCTTCAAATGTGCCGCTTTATTACCGTGCTTCTAATTTATTAGTCACTCAGGATGATTTGGTTGAAGTGGTTGGAGAAGGGTCATCAGGAGAAGTTGAACCATTAATCATTAAATCAGGTGGTAAATTATTTTTAGGTATCGGCTCTGATCATACTGATAGAGAGTTAGAGGTACAGTCAGTTGCCTTTTCTAAACAAATTTGTCCAAAACCAGTTTCTAGCCAACTGTGGAATTTTGAAGAAGTAAAAAATCACATTGATAAGCTTGAAATGCAATCATGGTTAGATGAAGGAAAAGGCTGGACGTTGTATCAGACAGGTACATTGGCATCTATTCGACCTTTAATGGAGCTTATTGAAAAAGCAGATTTGAAAGAAAATAGTGCAATGTTATGTGGTACTTTTGCTGCAATAGGCGGAGTACGTAAAACACCAAAATTACGAATGTCTCTTTTTGATCCTGTTTTAAATCGTAAGATAGAAGCGCAATACAATACCGTCGAATTACCTTCTGTAAAATAAGTCGGCATAATATTACCTATTTCAGAGAGTTTTATAATGAAAACATTATCTAAATTTCCTTGGGAAGAACGTGATTTAGCAATGCAAATAGCTAAATCTCAAAAGCTTATTGAGAGCCAAGCTAGTAATATTTTTACCGAATTATTTGATATGTATGAAGCATCAACTTCTTCTGGTTTAACTAATAACTCGGTAGGCGAACAATATTTAAAAAATGCGATAATATCAGTTAAAGATTTATTTGATGTAAAAGGCTATAAAACAAAAGCTGGCTCTACTTTTTTAAATGATGTCGAGCCTGCAATTGAAGATGCAGATGCAGTAAAAAGCTTACGTAACGCGGGCGCTGTGTTTTTGGGTCATACTAATATGACCGAACTAGCTTATTCTGGATTAGGGGTAAATCCACATTACGGTACGCCACTAACGCCGCTTTATAAAAATGAAAAACGTATTGCAGGTGGCTCAACAAGCGGAGGGGCTGTTTCAGTTGCCTTAGGCGTTGCCGATATTGCGTTAGGCAGTGATACAGGAGGGTCGTTGCGGATCCCTTCTGCATTCTGTGGCGTTACTGGGTTTAAACCTTCTCAAAATAGTGTTTCTAGAAAAGGAAGTTTACCGCTTTCTTCAAGCTTAGATAGTATCGGACCGATAGCTAATACAGTATCTGAATGTGAAATAGCATGGGCAGTGATGTCTAATACTGTTGTGAATAATCCTGTCGCGGAACAGGCGCATTTTGTTGTACCTAGTAATTTTGGTATGGATTTACTTGATGATAAGGTAAAAAAAGCATTTCTAGAAGTCGTTAACATTTTGAAGCAGACTCCTGGAGTGCGAGTTGAAGAGAGATCTTTACCTTTTTTAGACAGTTATAAATTACTCCCTGTGTGGCAATTCTCAGCGTTCGAAGCAATGAATTATTATACTGAAAATTATAGTATCGATCTTGATGAGCTTGATCCGAGAGTCGCTAGTCGTTTAAAGCGAGCAAATGCGATTGATGAAAAGCAATTTTTAGTTACCTGTGAACAAAGAAAGTTATTAATAGAAAGGTACAAAACAGAAGAAAAAGAGGCTGTATTATTATTGCCGACTGTTGCGATATTACCTCCTAAATTAGATCAATTAATTACTGATGAAGATTATGATCGTACTAATCTTTTATGTTTACGTAATACGACTTTAGCAAATGTGCTTGATGGCTGTAGTTTATCTTTACCATATCAATATCAAGGTGATCATATTGGCGTAATGTTGACGGCTAGTAATGGAGATGATAACAATCTACTATCATTATCTAAACTGTTAGAGAGTATTATTCTTAAATCTTATTCTGATACGAAATAAAAATAACATTAAATAATATAAAGCCTCAATTGAGGCTTTATATTATCCCTATCCCTATCCCTATCCCTATCCCTAAATATCTTTATTTTTTAAATCAATATTATAAACCGCAAAACCTAGCGCATCTTTTTCATTACGTTTGGTTAATTTACGTTGTGTATTTTCTGTAATAAATCACCGTTATCAACCAGTAATGTATTGTCTACTTTGGTACGTGCAATGTTAATAAGGCTAGCCGTTCGAGCAAGGCCGATAGTGATATCTTGCTTTGTTTGATAATAATAATAATCATAATCCATGGCATTGGCATGAATATCAGATGTTTCAAGGATACGTAATGTAGCTGAGTAACTATCATTAGTGGTATCACTAACCTATCAAGTTGAAATTAAATGTTATTTTTAAACTCTTTTAAAACCATGCTTAACAGCTATTAAAAAGAACTAGGAACAGTTTAAAATAACTTAAGAATATCTAAAAATAGCTATGAGAAGTTAAAAATAATCAGGCATGTTTAAAAAGTGGCTAATAACCTTTAATAAGCAACACACATTGGTGTGTCAGCGATGGGATCTTTAATGACTTTTGCTTCAAGTGAAAATACATCGCGTAAAAGCTGCTCTGTAAATACTTCTTCAGGTTCACCTTCTGCTATCACGGCACCTTCTTTCATCACCACTAAATGATCACTATATCGGCAAGCTTGGTTAAGGTCGTGTAATACCACTATCACGGTTTTTCCTTTGTTTTTCATTGCTTGCATTAACTTCATTAATTCAATTTGATGGGATAAATCTAAATAAGTGGTTGGCTCATCAAGCATGATGATGTCAGTGTCTTGTGCGAGGATCATGGCTATCCATGCGCGTTGTCTTTGGCCACCAGAGAGTGATTCAACGGCTTGCGTGGCAAATTCACTAACTTGCGTTTCTTGCATCGCCGCATTAACGATATTCTTGTCTTGGTCGCCTAATTTTCCCCAATGAGAAATATAAGGCGAGCGTCCGTATTCAACTAAACGTTGTACCGTAATGCCTTCTGGGGTAATTAATATTTGTGGCAATAAAGACATCTGCTGCGCTAACTGTTTATCGGCATAGCTGCTTAATGGTTGGTTATTGAGTAAAACTTGCCCTGCATTAGCTTTATTAATACGAGCGAGTGCTTTTAATAAAGTAGATTTACCGCAGCCGTTAGGGCCAATTAAAGCCGTAATCTTTCCCTTTTGTAGTGTCAGGTTAAGATCGTTGATGATGACTTTATCACCGTATGCAATCGTGAGGTTTTCAGTTGAAATCATTACCAAGCCTTATAGCGTTGCAGTAAAAAAATAAAGTAGGGCGCACCGATTAAGGACGTTAATACACCTGCAGGTAATTCTAAAGGAGGTTGTAAACCGCGTGCTAACGTATCAGCAATAATCAACATTAACCCGCCAAGTAGCGCAGAACTTGGAATAAGATATTTATGATGATGTCCAAATAACATACGTGCAAGATGTGGTGCTAATAAACCAATAAAGGCGATGGTACCTGCTACTGCAACACTAATACTGGCGAGTATCACCGCAGTTAACAATGCCATTAATTGTAGTTTTGATGGGCGAATACCTAAGGACGTTGCACAATCTTCACCAAGTCCCATCACATCAAGGCGCCATGCTAGCCAAAAAGCAAAGGGGATAATAACTGCTAACGTTCCCCAAATAAGAGGAACTTGTGTCCAGTTTCGTCCCCATAAACTACCTGTTAACCACACCATGGCCGTATTAATTTCAATAGGGTTTACAATCATTAAAAAATCGATGCCGCTTGATAAAAAGGTACTGATCGCGATACCAATTAATGCCAATCTCATCGGCGTTGGGCGGGTTTTGTAAGCAATGAATAAAATGATCGCGGCGGCGATTAACCCACCTGACAGTGCCGTTAATAATAATAAATAAACCGGGGCAGCAGCATAAAAAACTAATAAAGTCGTTGCAGCTAACCCTGCACCTGCACTAATACCCATTAAGTCCGGAGAAGCGAGAGGGTTTCTAATCACACCTTGAATTAATGCGCCTGATAACCCTAACCCTGCGCCGACACCCAGGGCGAGAAAAATTCTTGGTAAACGGTATTGGTTAATAATAAAGTCATATTCACCTCGCTCGAATAAGGTGTGAATGATATCTGCCATTGAAATATCTGATGCACCAACAAATAAACTGGTGATAGCAAATAACAGAACCAATGAAGATAAAATGAAAAAATATAATGACGGTAACTTCATCGTTTTCATGACATTTTATTCCGAATGGTCAGGTACACAAAAAATGGAGTGCCAATTAAAGCAGTGATCACGCCAACCGGTGTCTCTGCAGGAAAAGCAATACCGCGCGCCAAAGAATCAGCCCAAGCAATCAGACAGCTTCCAATTAATGCACTAACAGGTATGAGTAATAGAAAGTTATTATTAACCAGTCGTCTCGCAATATGCGGCACTATTAGACCAATAAATCCAATCGGACCGACAACAGCAACGCTCGACGCAGTTAATAAAACAATCGCGATACAGGATAAAAAACGGGTTAATCTAATATTGATACCTAAACTAACGGCAATATCGTTACCTAATGCTAAGAGATTTAAGTTTTTAGCAACATAAAATGCAATTAACAAACCCAACAAGCTGGTGGGCCATAATGACTGCCAATCCTGCCAATCGATATTAGCCAGTGAACCTGATAACCAAGTAATCACACTATAAGCTCTTTCATCGGCTAAAATAACGGCGGCACGGGTGACACCAATTAATAATGCGTTAATGGCAATGCCTGCTAGTACCAATTTTAAAGGGTTAGCGCGATCAGAGAAAAAGCCACCTAATAAAATAACTAAGCCCCCACTCACCACTCCTCCAACTGCCGCAGCGAGTAAGGTCGAAACGTCCCCTAAAATATGTATACCAATGCTCGATAAAGCAATGAAACAAGCAGCGCCTGAATTGATACCTAAAACAGAAGGTGAGGCAAGAGGGTTACGTGTTAGCCCTTGCATCAAAACACCCGCGACGGCGAGATTTGTGCCAATCAACATACCTGTTAATAATCGAGGAACACGGGTTGTCGCCAGTATTTGTTGCTCGATGCTGGTGTCATCAAAGTGAAATAAGTAAGCGTATACATGTGAGAAATTTAGCGAAAAGCTTGACCATGCTATTAGTGAATAACTGAATGTTAATACTAAAAGGATAGGCACAATCAACAATGCAATGTAATGACGAGTAGAGAGGAACATGATCTGTGGTTTACCTTACATAAGATTTAATCGTCATTTATTTGTTAAGGCGCAACGATAAAAATCAGCATAACCCATAGATTGAGCATTCTATTTTAAATGAAAATAACAATCAATATCAAATAAAAGTATTATCTCAAGCAAAAAGGCTTTTGGGACTTGCAGATGATATAGCTTATCAATATCATTCGCAAATGGGGTCATCAATAAACTAAATGAACCCGAATATCTTATGTAGAAGGCCGTAAACGGATTTTCTCTCAACTTACACTATAACAATGAGCAGCCTCAATGAAATTTGCTATTAACCCTGTCACCCAAAGTCTTGTCCTGATTTTAGGATTATCATCGTACAGCTATGCTGAAGAAGTAACAGAACTCGATACCATGATTGTTGTTGGTCAGCAAAACTCTTATCTAAATCCAGAAGTTAGCACGGCGACTAAAAGCAATGTTGATCCACTAGATACGCCACTAACGGTTAACGTTATTAATCAGCAATTTTTAGAAGATATTAGAGCTGAGTCATTGGAAGATGCTTATGGTTACACTACTGGCTTAAGTCGTTCGGGGACTAACGCAAATAGTTTTACCTTACGTGGTATTGCTTCTGACCTTAACTCTATCCAAGTCAATGGTTTACCTGGTTTAGCTTCTCGTTTTGGGTCGCCTACCACAGCAAATGTTGAGCAAGTAGAAATACTAAAAGGCCCTGCATCTATTCTATATGGTCAAATTCAACCGGGTGGTTTAGTTAATATCATCACTAAAAAACCACAAGATGTTGCCTCTCTTCGTTTTGATGTCTCTAGTAACAGTTATAGCACTGGGGTAAGTGAATTCGGTGAGGATAACAGTTTTACTGGGACCGTCGATGCAACTGGGCCACTTAACGATCAAAAAACGTGGTTATATCGTTTTATTGTGAGCGCTGAAGATACTAACTCATACCGTCAAGATGTTGATACTCAAAATTACTACTTATTCCCAACATTAACCTATCGTCCGAATACCGAGACTGAAGTGACTTTCGGCTTAGAACTGCAGTCGGAAACGCGTGTACCTGATGATGGTTTAGCTGTGTTAAATCATGATATCAACCAAATTTCATCCTTTGATACACATTACCAATCCGCTGATGATACTGCTGAAGATAAAGGGTTGGTGGCTTTTGCGACTTTCAATACGATGGTCACGGATAATTTTGATGTGACCGTGGATTGGCGAAGTGTGTGGCATGAAGATACGCGTTCAGTGTATGAAACAAGAAGCGTAGATAACGATACAAATACCGTTACGCTACGTGATCGCGATAATGAAAACGAACGTCAATATCATTTTGTTGATGCAAGAACCACAGGTAGCTTATGGTGGGGTGGTGTAGAGCACCAATTACTAGCAGGTGTTAATGTTGGGTACGAAGAGCGAGATTTTAAACGTCAAACGAATCCGACAAGCGATGTTGATTTCTATGACCCAGATGATTTAACGAGCCGAACAGGTAATTACACCACTTTAAACCACCGCGTGACTGAATTTGTTAACTACGGTGCTTACCTTCAAGACACTATTTATTTAAATGAGTCTTGGACGTTAATGGCGGGTTTACGTTATTCACGTCAAGATGTGGATTTTGAAAGAGTCGATACAGGATTTACAGATTCTAGCTCAAGTGATGCATTTGTGTCGCAAGGCGGTATTGTGTATCACCTAACTGAAGCGACTTCATTGTACGCAAGTTACGGAGAAAGCTTTAACCCAAATAGCATTGAAGACAAAGATGTAAATGGTGATAACTTTGATCCAGAAGAAGGGCGTCAATATGAAGTTGGGGCTAAAACTAACCTATTTAATGATAAAACTAATCTAACCATTGCTTATTTCGATATTAAAAAGACCAACGTTGTTGAAGAAAATTTAGTGACTGGTGAAGATGAGCTATTAGGTGGCATTAAAAGTACAGGTGTGGAAGTAGAGTTGTTAATGATGCCAGTGGAAAATTGGCAGATTAAACTAGGTTATGCTTACGTCGATGCACGAATCTCTGATAATCCAGATGACAATATCGAGGGGAATCGTACTCCAGCAAGTGCATTGCATGATGCATATGTTTGGACTAAATATAACTTCCCATACCAAATTGCTAACGGGACGGTCGGCACAACATTAGGTGCTAACTATGAAAGTTCTCGTTATACCGATGAGGACTCTACTGATCGCGTTAAGCTACCTGGTTACACTACTTTTGACCTTGGTCTGCATTATGAAATTAAGCAATATCGTGCATCGTTGAATGTTGAAAATATATTTGATGAAACCTATTACATTGCAGGTTCTTCAGATAGTAGTATTTACGGAGGTGACCCACGTAATATTACCTTTAGTTTATCGGGTAAATTCTAATTATGTTGGTAGCCGTTTTTCAGCGAATAATTTTAACGTTGATACTGATTTGTAGCGTATTTTCGGTGCAAGCCAGTATTGAAGTGAAGCATGAGTTAGGCACCTTGGTATTACCTGGCGCGCCTAAACGTATTGTCGTATTAGAATATTCTTTTATTGATGCGTTAGCGGCTATTGGCATGTCACCGATCGGCGTTGCTGATGATTTAGATCCTGAGCGAATTATCCCAGAAGTACGAGATTTACTAGAACCTTGGACGTCAGTTGGGATGCGTTCACAACCTAGCTTAGAAGTGATTGCTAGGCTAAAACCAGATTTGATCATTGGTGATGTTTATCGACACCGAGTAAGTTATGAGGATCTTTCAAAAATTGCGCCGACTATTTTACTAAAAAGTCGAGGTGAAAGTTATTTAGATGCACTTAAATCAGCTGAAATTATTGGTAAAGCCGTCGGTAAAGAGCAGGAAATGCTTGATCGTATAGCGCAACATAAACAGTTAATGGATGATTATCGCCTACGATTCAATAATGCTGAGACAATGCAATTTACGACGGTTAATGAACGTGGAATGTGGATGCATGGGCCATTATCTTTTACTGGTAGTTTATTTAATTATCTCGGATTAAAAGCTGCGTTGCCTGATTTAAAAGACAGCCACTTAATTCAAGCGAACTTAGAAGTATTACTGCGTGTTAACCCAGACTGGTTGTTTTACGTAAGAAGTAAGCCAGTTACTGTACTTGAAAGCTGGGAACATAATCCATTATTTAAACTATTAAAAATTAGCAAAACCCATCAAATGGTAGAAGTCTCATCTGCACTTTGGTCTCTTAATCGCGGTATGTTGGCGGCAGAGGGGATTGCTAAAGAGTTGGATAATATCGTTAATAATAAATCTAAACCTGACTCTTAGCGTTGGACCTAGGGCATAAATAATAGGTCTAGCCTTAACGTTAGACCTTAATCCTAAATAATAAGCTTAACCTTTAATGATAGACCTAATTTTTAACGCACGCTTAGCGATTCAATGGACTATTGATTTAAATCATCCATCCCTTAAAAACCTCTAAAATTATCAAATAATGTGCTCTAAGCATGATGTTGAGGCAAGTTTTAGGACTAATATGATTAAGGTAGAGTTAACTAAGGAGAATACTGATGAGTTATAGTCATATTTTAGTTGCCGTTGATTTTGAAGAAGATAACCAACAGGTTATTGATAGAGCAGTTAAATTAGCAAAACCTTTACATGCTGATCTGTCGCTAGTGCATGTTAATGAAGTCATCAATGAAATTGGGTTCACTGGATTGATGGATTTAGATGTGGCTAATTTATCTTCTCACTATAGTGTTGATGATTTAAGCGCAAGGTTAAACAAGTTAGCAGACAGCATTGATTATAAAGTGAAACATAAATACGTAGTTAATGGTGACATAAAGCATAGTTTAGAAGGGCCTGTACAAGAGGCGGGTATTGATTTAATTATATGTGGACATCATCATCATTTTTGGAGTCGTTTAAGTCCGACAGTAGGTGGGCTTGTTAATACGTCACCCGTTGATTTATTGATTGTTGCGTTAATTGATTGATATAAAAATTTTGCTCAAAAGCTTTGCTACAAAAGTATCGTTGTAAAGGCATTGCCTCAACTTATTGGCATAAAGCCATTAATATAAACGCTATTAGATAAAAGGCATTAATAGGAATCTATTAATGCCTTTTTGTTCGCTGTTATTCGTAAGACGTTCAGTTAACGCTTACCAACCTTAACTGCCCACCACTCCGCCGTCATCTTTTGTGATTGCCACAATCGTTGAACGAGGTTTATTATCGCCACCAGCAGGGAAGTGACCGCTAGGGTGCTGAATACCCACAAACATGGTTTTTTGATCTTCTGAGAAAGTTAACCCTGTTACTTCAGAACCTATTGGCCCAGTTAAGAAGCGACGCACTTCACCGGTCATTGGGTCGCCACATAACATTTGGTTGTTACCTTGGCCTGCGAAATCACCTTCGTTTGAATAGTTACCATCAGTTTGAATCCATAAACGACCTGCTTTATCAAAGCCAATACCGTCAGGGCTGTTAAACATATTATCTTCATTGATGTTGGCACTACCTGCGTATAAATCACCTTTATGAACCGTTGGGTTACCAGCAATTAAGTATAAATCCCATTTGAACGTATTGTCTGCATGGTTACCATCAGTCGGCATCCAACGTACTATTTGTCCATAGTGGTTTTCAGCACGAGGGTTTGGCCCATCTACATCTTGACCTTCTTTAACACCGCGGTTTTTATTGTTAGTCAGTGTACAGAAAACATGTTTATTATCTGGATGAACAGCAATCCATTCAGGTCTATCCATGGTGGTTGCTGACACTTGTGTTGCGGCTTTACGTGCAAAAATCATCACTTCAGCTTGGCTATTAAAGCCATTTTCTTTGGTTAAGCCGTTTTTACCGTAAGTTAACTCAATCCACTCACCATCGCCCTCTAGTTTGTCGGCATGCATATTAAACTTAGCAACGTATAACGTACCTTCTTCCAGTAGTTGACGGTTAGCACTGTCATTGCCTGCTTGGTATTTATGCTTAGAAACAAATTTGTAGATATGCTCGCCACGTTCATCATCACCTAAATACACAACAGCGTGACCATCATCATTGATAACAAAAGCTGCATTTTCATGTTTGAAGCGACCTAATGCAGTACGTTTTAATGGCGTTGATGTTGGATCTTTAGGATCAATCTCTACGATCCAACCAAAACGGTTTGGTTCATTTGGGTTTTTTGCAAGGTCAAAACGCTCATCAAAGTTATGCCATTGATATTTACTTTGAGTTGCTTCTACACCGTAACGCTTGTAGTTGTCATCCAGTGCGACTTCTTCTTCTGCACCAAAGAAACCATTAAAGTTCTCTTCACAAGTTAAGTAAGTGCCCCATGGTGTGTGGCCATTTGAACAGTTATTAATAGTACCAAGTACTTTTTTCCCCGTTGGATCTGCTTTGGTTTTTAATAAATCATGACCTGCAGCTGGGCCTGTTACGTGCATTTCAGTATTGGCTGTAATACGACGGTTAACTTTACCTTTAGGATCCATTATCCATTTACCGTCTTTTCTCACTAGTTCAACAACAGTTACCCCTAAGGCAGCTTGTGCTTTTTTAACATCATCAGCGGTCATTGCTTTGCCTTGATGATCAAATAGGTATTCGTAGTTTGTATATTCATTATTTACAGCAAGAATGGCATGGTCTTTTGATAATGGAAATACACTCATACCATCAGTATTGTCACCAAATTGCATTGCTTGTGCTGTTGAATCTTGTTTACCATTTGCATTGAATGCAGGTGCATTGGTAAAGATTGGGTCACCCCATGACATAAGGTTGCTGATGCTGTAGCCCTTTGGAACGATGACAGTATCATTAGTAGAAGCTGGCACTTGCATGAAGTTTAATAACTTACTATCCATATTCGCAGCGATAGCTTTGGCTACAGGGTTTAACGCTAGAAATGCACCTGCACCAACCGCAGCGGTTCCCATTAGGAAGCTACGGCGTGATAAACGTGCATCAATCATGTTACTAAAATCAGTTTCTTTATCTAATAAATCCGTCATCGTATTGCCTTATTTATTGGGGGGAACAATACCAATCACACTAATTAACTTATCTATTTTACTGGTTAAAATAATTTATTTATTCACTGCTATTTTCGTAAAGGGATAGACCGTTGCGAAACTTACGCTTTAAACTAAATCATTTTTTCTGCGTAAAATGTAAAACTCTTATTAATATAATGGGTATAAGTAAAACGAGCTTTAGACTAAAGCAGAAATATGACAGGTTTATTACGTTTGATTATTTGGAGATCATTAGACATCGCTGGTGGTTTTACTTCTCTTTCATGAGCTTAATTAATTCATATAAAAATTCATATAAACAATCCATATAAATTAAAGAAGCAGTAAACCCTAATCTTGTTATTAACGTATTAGTGTTTTTAAGTGAAAACTGAATGGGATGTTGATAATGGTATTGAGTGATAGCGAAGAGTCTAGAGTGATTGAAATGGCGTGGGAAGATAGAACCCCTTTTGAAGCTATTGAAGATCAATTCGGTTTAGATGAAAAAGCCTTAATTAGCTTTATGCGTAATAAATTGAAGTTGGGAAGCTTCAAGCTATGGCGCAGTAGAGTGACGGGCAGAAAAACCAAACACTTAAAATTAAGATCACCAGATATAGACAGAGCTTATTGTTCTACTCAATACAAACACAGATAGTTAATCTTTTAGTGGTTAACCGTCTGTATTTTATCACCTGTACTTTATCATCTGTACTTTACAGGTAACCTCTAATGTATTTTAAATTGTTGGGCAGACTGACTCTCTAAAAACGCAGTCCCTATTTCATACCCCATTTTATAATCGGCCATCAGAGCCTGATCGCTACTACCTAATAGGCTGCTTGCTAATTTTTGTGGTGGCGCAATCTCAATCACTTTCGCATCTTCTGGTGGAGTATGAATAAATTTAATGGCGTCGTTGTAAGCATTTTCATGACCAGTAATAATATCTAACACCTTAGGGCATGAGTTGGTTTTACATACCCAAGATTTCAACTTGTGTGCCCAAGGTGAACGAATACTGCGGTTCGCAGGGGCTGTACGCAATACAATGATATTCTTTGCGCCACGATCATAAGCCTCTTGAATAGGAATAGGGATGGCAACGCCACCATCAACGTAATTCACATCTCCAATCGCGACCCCTTTTTTGTATAAATAAGGTAGAGCGCTTGATGCTTTTAACATAGTAAGCCAGCTGTCAGCGGTGGGTTCAAGAAACGCTGGACGAAACCCTTCCATATTGGTGGCAGAGAAAAGCAGTTGGCGACCCTGTAATTGATTTTGTGCGCAATTCATATTCAGTTGGTACTCAGGCTCGGATACGCGGTCAAAATACCAATCAAGATCCATCGCGTTACGCTTTGAAAAAGAACGCTTCATATTAAAAAAATCAGGGTGTCTCGATAACTGCATGATAGAACGTTTAGCGTATCCCGCTTGTCGTGTCATATAAGTTGATAGGTTTTGAGCGCCAGCTGACGTCCCAATGAGTAATGAAAAAGGGTTAAAGTCCTGTGCTAACCAACTATCCAATACACCGGCTGTAAAAATACCACGTTGTCCGCCACCTTCAACCACTAAGGCTGTGCCTTTAATCGGTGCAGTTGCAGGACAGTTTGGTGTATTAAATGATTTATTTTCTAGTGTTGGTTTCATGAGACTTCCCTATTTGTTTCGTACAATATACTTAAACTTTATAAATAGGTTAAATCGTTTTATTTTCTTAAATTGATAGGTCTTGGTTATTATAAAAATAAAAGTTAATTTTACCCATTAAAGTTATTGTGAGTTTGCTTATCAGAAATTAGGTAAAATCAATACAAAAGGGAGCGGGTGTTGTAATATCTCTCAATAACTTATTTACATATTAAAATCAGTTTATTGTAATTAACGCTTATTACACTTAATTTATTGAGTAATAAAAACAACCGTTTAGCCAGTTTAGACTCAATTAAAAATTTTACTTATTAAAGAAGAACAACATGACCCAATCTAAATTATTACCATACCGACTACCGTTATCTATTTTTGTTTTCTTTATTGCCTATATGGCATTAACCCATACCCCATTAGGTTATATCTCTTCGTTGACGAGTCAGTTAATCGGTTATTTTTATAGTGCGTTTGATGTGGTAAAAGAAACAGAGCAAGTCACGTTAATTTATGCACTTTTAGCGGGCGTTGTAGGGCACTTCTGGTTTAGTAAATTGTGTAAAGTAGACGTTAAAGCAAACCAGAAAACCTTACTAAAAGGATTAGGTGCCTTAGTATTAATTATCCTAGCCTATGGTTATAACTTGGTGCAACAAGCCTAAAAAATTAACATTAAAAAGTACTTCTTTTTAGCGTAATAGGGTTTATTAGTTTGTTTAATGAACCTTATTCTCCTCATCAATCTATTTACAAAATGACTTGTAGAATGACGTATAAAATAGCTTTATAAATAATGTTATTACTTACTTTTTTATTCTATTAATATTTAATCTGCTTAATTTTCTACTTTAATTATTCACTTTAATTATTATTTTAAATAATTTTTTAAAATAAATTCACCCACTTTATCATCAATTAAAAATGCCTTTTAATCTCGATTTTTCCTTTTTATATTGTCAGGTAAATACGTGTAATCGTTTGTTAATTAATAATAAATTAAATTATTTTTAGCCTATTAAAATTTGATCCCATACCACTATTTCCAATCGTCTCCCTTAAAGTTATTGTTACTTTTTGTCATTAATTGTCATATTATTTTTAAATAATTATTGACTATCTACCGATAGGTATATAAATTTATAGGCACTTAGCAAGTAAAGCACCTCCTCATAGACTGCTATTTTTGCTGATATTTTTTACATACTAAACATCAACTTTATAATTTTAAAACAGGGATTACGATAATGATTGGATATACAACGATTGGTTCAAAAGACTTAGATAAAGCAGTTTCATTTTACGATTCATTACTTGAATTAGTTGGTGGTAAAAGAGTAATGGAAATGGACCGTATTAAGTTTTACGGAACAGATGCTGGTGGCGCGATGCTAGCTGTGTGTACACCGCACGACAATAAAGAACAAAGTTGTGGTAATGGCCAACAAATTGCTATCCCTGGTGGTTCAATTGAAGGTGCACAAGCGCTTTACAATAAAGCGATTGAATTAGGCGCTACTTGTGCCGGTGAACCTGGTCAACGTTTTGACTTCTTCTATGGTTCGTATGTTTTTGACCTAGATGGAAACAAACTTTGTTTCTTCCATATGACATAAGTCAGCACTAAAGTAGCTGATATAAAGTAATTTGAGTCACTTTACATCACCTTGTACAAGGACCAATGCTCTTATAGCTTGTGTAACTATTTGATTAGTTTATATAACCGATAGGATCATCGTCCTTGTTCATTTTCTGCCTTCTCTAAGCACAGCTTTACCTCATATCTAAAACCACCTTTTTAAAGCAATATAGACTTAGCTTGTTCGCTAGAAAAAATCCCCCAACCGTGAATAACCTCAACTCTGGATAAGCAAAGCGATACAACACCGCTATTTCCGCGTATTTCTGCGTTAAATTATTTCTCAATAACCCGTTATTGCTTCAATAATTCGCCTTGAACTACGCAAAACTAACGGCACTGCATAGTAATACCAATCACACTAATTAACTGATCTATTTTACTTGTTAAAATAACTTATTTCTTCGTTGTAAATTTCGTAAAGGGAACAACCATTTAGCTCAATTTACGCCTTAAACTAAGTCATTTTTCCTGTGCAAAATTTAGATCACTTATTTAATGTAATCGGTATAAAAAATAATACCTTCTGATTTTAAATATAATGCCGCTTTCATTAACCAGAGTTGAGGTTAAATAATTAAACTCACTAAACATTATTAATCTATGCATTACTAATATAAGCAATACTTAGCCTTATTATATTAATCCAACTCTACGTAAATCTATTTCAAAGCTAACCGATATGTATGTCAACACTATAGCTGTTTTAGTCTTTATAGGAGGTGGTGTGATAACTGTTGAGCAATGGCGCAGGTGACGTTGGATTGTTGTAATCGTTGGGCTGAGATAGCTGAATTTATATCGCTGGGTTGCATAACGGAAACGGAGCGATACCAGTTTAGTTACATAGGCTTATTTGCATAGGTTTAGTTACATAAGTATAGCGGACATAACAGAATAGCAGAGCTGGTGAGCTAGTGAGTTGGGCTTTATAGCGTCGTGTGGGTAGGAAAGTAGTTGTTCTTTAACGTCATTGATTCAAACAGTTATTAACTCACCAGTTACAAACCATAAGTAAGCTATGTTGATTCGTTAAAAAGAACAACTATTTATGCGGATTAATATGGGCATTTAATTGATCTGCATACGCTGTTGTTAGGCATTTTGCACGCGTGAAATTTGATTTTCAACATCCGTAATATGACCTGATTTTACCCAAACTTTAGCGCCATTCTTACCTGATTTAATAGTTAAACTCGTCTTTTCTGGAGTACGTAACCAACTGTGTTTAAGTAAAATATCATCGCTTTCTTGGATTGAGCCTTCAAGTATAAATAATTCAGCGCCACCTAAAGCGTCTAACGTGTATTCTGATGTCATGTCGAAATGCAATAAACTCACTTCTTCAATCTCATCTTTATACAAAGGCGTTATCGACACACCTTTATGGTTAGGTAACGGTACTTGTCCCATCTTATTCATTTGTAACCGCACATGGGTTCTATCTTCAGGTTGAAACTGCCAAAGTTTTACTAACATAACGCAACCTTGCTCTGAACCAGGCTGATGTTTTGATTGTGGTGGGTTTCTTATATAAGAGCCCGCTGGAAAGCTGCCATGCTCATCTTGAAATACACCTTCTAGTACAATAAATTCTTCTCCGCCTGTATGCACATGCTCAGTAAATTCACTGCCAGGATCGTAACTTACAATCGTCGTAGCCCTTGCGACTTCTGCACCGACTCTATCCAGAGGTTTTCGGTTAACGCCTACCATTGGAGAGGCTATCCACTCTTGTGATTGACTGTGCACAACTGCACGTTGACTAAAATCCGCCGCTATTTTCATCTTGTTCCCCTAAAGTCTTACTTAATATTTTTTTAAATACACTATGTTATATATCTACCAGTAGATAGTTATATTCTCTAGCGTATAATAAGTCAACTTTGAGCATTAATTATTATTGCTTCAAGTATTCAGTGATGTGTAATAATACTTGTAAATAGCAATGCACTGCTTGATAATTTCAGGTTCATTGATAGGAAATATAACCATGTCTAAAAAAGAAGCACTACTAAAAGCTGCTGAAGATAAAGTTCGTCTTGGTGGCTATAATAATTTTAGCTTTCGAGAAATTGCTAATGAAGTTGGCATTAAAAGTGCGAGTGTTCATTACCATTTTCCTACTAAAGCAGATTTAGGCGCTGAATTGGCTCATCAATACACTAATGCCTTTTTAGGTGCGTTAGGTGATGTGGACGACATAAAGGCTAACAATCAAAATCCTATTGACGTTTACACCCAATTATTTAGAAACGCGTTATTAACCGATAACAAAATGTGTTTATGTGGTTTGCTAGGCGCACAAAATGAAAGTTTACCGGACAAAGTGCGCCTAGAAGTAAAACGATTCTTTGATTTAAACTTAGCATGGTTAGAGCAAGCACATGTTGCCAACGGTGAAAGTGAACCATCACATGCTGCTATCTTAACCGTTAGTTTGTTAGAAGGCGCAATGATGATCAGCAAAGCGCTGAATGACCATAGCTACTTTAAACTGGCGACCAAATAACCTATAAATCTCCTTTTATTTGCACTTAATGATTCGTCGATTTAATACGTTAAGTGCAACTTCCTCTAATTAAGTTTATCGACTTAACGTCTTAAAGATAGATCCTAAAAAATTAAGATTCCTCTTTTCAATATCATCATAAATTATTATTTTTTACTTAACTTTCATTTACTTACCTTTTTATTCTTTATATTGAAGAACAAACCGAAAACACTTTCTATAAAAATTAAGTTGACAGCGAACGACTAATATTGCAACCTATCTATCTAATGGTAGGTTGTATTTTATGTTATTCTGGAGAAAGGGTATGAGCGATTACATGACTGAGAAAACAAAGCTTCATTTTATTAAAGCTGAATCTACGGCGGTGCCCGTTATTAATTACTCTGGCTTCGATGAACAGCAAGAATACAGTGATGATTATATTTTTCAGGAAACAGAAGTGATTGATGCTCGCTTAGCCAACCCTGAACAAACCTTTAGTTTAGACAAAGAAGGTTTTGAACTCGCCAGCTTTACACCAAACGAAGTTGACTTCTTAACGCCAGAAATCGTTAAATCAGATTATTACCCACAGGTTGAATCGCTTATTAAAAAGCAAACTGGGGCAACCGATGTATTCGCCTTTGACCATACCGTACGCCGTGGCATTAAAAACTCTAATCGTCATCCTGCTTACCATGTTCATAACGACTACACGCATGAAACAGGGCCAATCAGGGCACAATCAGTATTAGACGAAGCCATATTAAAACGCTTTGCTGGGAAAAGAATGATCCAGATAAATGTATGGCGTTCTATTGCAGGTGTTGTAGAGAAAGATCCCTTAGCATTTTTAGACTTTTCAACGTTAGATTCAAAAGATCTAGTGAAAGCGAAAATATCATTTAACGATATGCATTCAACAGAAAAGCACCAAGGCGAGATTTTTGCCCTTAAAAAGAATAACAATCAAAAATGGTATTACTATCCAAGAATGGATGGAACAGAAGCCATTTTAATAAAAGGGTTTGATAGTGACCCTTCTTATTCACGCTTTGCCATGCATACCGCTTTTCCGTTATTAGGGCAGGGCGATAGTGGTAAACCAAGACAAAGTATTGAAACAAGAACCTATGCTTTTTTTGATATTTAAGGTTGATTGATTGTTAGTTTGAAAGCAGCTATTCATAGTCTGTGTTCTGTTTTTCGTTTAATAGAGCAACGACCATTGTAGAGTCATATCATGATAGCTCAATAGCGATTGCGATGCCAAATGATAGCATCGCTTAGACTTATGCTGAACGATATGCGACTAAATTCAAAGTACCCATCGTTAAGCAACCTTAGATGTAGATTGAATTTTAAAGTTATTGTTTTTAATAAAATATTTTCATTTATTAATGAAAAGTTCATCCAGCGCGTTGTTGCGCTGAATAAACTGACATCAAACACCTTGTTTATTACGACAAAGCTTTATCGTTTAGTGAAAACCTGAGATCTCACTTAACTTATTAAATGAAACTGACTGTTTATTGCTTGCTCGCGCAAGGGAATAATGGCTTGATATTCAGCGCTGTTATACCAGTTTTTTGCACTTTCTTTATCTGGAAATTCAATCACTGCTTTGGATTGAAATGCCGCATCTCCATGAATGACTTCAATTGCACCTTTTGCAATAAAATGACCCGAGAATGCTTGTAACGTACCTGCAGCCAATGCACTGTATTCTGCTAGTTTCGTTTTATCTAATGCAATGACGTCTACTATCATTAATGTTTTCATTGTTTTTCCTTTTAGGTTATTGGTGTTGACATAGATTAAGAAAAAAAGAGATAGTTAACAATAACCATAAAATTAACTAACTGTTTAATAATCTGAACAATCAGATAGGCAATGCGATGAATAATATAAAATTAGCACCATTAGTATTAATATTTTCAGAGGTTGCTAAAAGGCAATCTTATACTGCTGCGGCGAAGCAATTAGGACTCAGTAAGTCGGCGGTTAGTCAGCAAATAAAACGATTAGAGAAAGAAGTTGGACAGCAATTATTAGCTCGTAATACGCGTGGAATGACGTTAACACCTGTAGGCGAACGGTTATTAACACGTAGTGAGTTGTTAAGTGATCAATTAACCCTTACCTTTCAAGAATTAGAAAGTGCGAAAGAACAACCAAGTGGCCTCTTTAAAATATCAATCCCTCCTTTTTTTAAGAAAGACATTATCATCCCAGCCGTTGCTCAGTTATGTATTGAATATCCTCAAATCGAGCCTGAAATTGTGGTGACTGGAAAGTGGCAAGATTTGATTGAACATGATTTGGATGCAAGTATCTTTGGCGGCAATCTGCAAGATTGTAATTATCGCGCTTTATCAATCGGTAAAGTAGCTGAAATTTTCTGTGCATCACCTCGTTACATCAAAAAAAATGGTCAGTTGGTAGTGATGGATGATTTATTAAACCACAAATTTATTGCCACACCTTGGCAGCAAGATGTTATCAAATTTTTTGATGAGAAAAAAAATGAATTTGAATTCCCGTTACCTCATTATGCTAAAACAAATAACTTAACCACAGTCTTAGAAATGATCATTCATGACATGGGCATTGCACTGTTTCCTGAATTTCTAGCACAGTCAGAATTAGCTAATGGACAATTAATACATGTTTTACCTAAGGTACAAGGCAGGGCATGGAACTTCTATTTCTTGCATCGTTATCAAGGTGAAAAGCCAATACACGTGACACGTTTCTATCAATTGATTTGTTATTACTTTACCAAGGCAAATAGCAAGTAATATTGTTTTAATAATTGATTGAATTATCATTTTCACACGGGAACATCTGCGCTAATCAAAGTATCGCGGTTATTTTTAGCTGTGTTTTCGCCCTGTCGGCAACATCCTTTCTTTTACCAGAAAATAAAGGATACAAAGAAACTGGCCACCGGATCGCTTTCTTATCCAACCGCTAATTATACCAATGGAATTAAATAAGTGATCAGAGATTGCTCAGGAAAAATTAGCACTAATAAGGCGTGAGTTGTAGGAGATAGTTGTTCTCACTTCAAAACTCACAACGCAGTTAGGGGGGATTTTAACCAGCAAGAATGATCACCTTATTAATTCTTTTGGTATTATCTTTCTTAACGCACCAGTTCATACAGCACATCCATGTGCTGAATGAATTGACAGCAAACGTCCTGTTTGCTGTTGCTGAAAGTCATTTATCGTTTGGGAAAGCTCAACGGTGGGGGAGTTGTAGCCACATTGAGCATCGTTTTTCTTGGCATTTTGTGGAAAAGTATTTTTAAAAGGCAAAAAATCTAAGCCCGCTATTTTTTAGCCGTTTTGAGTTTTAGTTCGTCTACGCTCGTTGTGGCAGTTTGATTGTTATTAGCAGTGTTTTCACCCTGTCGGCGACACCCTTTCTTTTACCAGAAAAGAAAGGGTGCAAAGAAACTGGCCACCGAATCGCTTTCTTATCCAAACGCTAATTGCCTTTCCTAACGCACCAGTTCATACAGCACATCCATGTGCTGAATGAACTTACAGCAAACGTCCTGTTTGCTGTTGCTGAAAGTCATTTATCGCTTGGGAAAGCCCAACGGTAGGGGAGTGGTAGCCACATTGAGCTTTGTTTTTCTTATGAGTTTGGTGGAAAAGCATTTTTAAAAGGCAAAAAATACCCAATCCCATTCTTTTTTAGCCGATTTTAGTTTTGCTTCGTCTGCGCTCATCGTGTCAGTTTGACTTTTATTAGCAGTATTTTCACCCTGTCGGCGACACCCTTTCTTTTACCAGAAAAGAAAGGATGCAAAGAAACTGGCCACCGGAGCGCTTTCTTATCCAAACGCTAATTGCCTTTCTTAACGCACCAGTTCATACAGCACATCCATGTGCTGAATGAACTTACAGCAAACGTCCTGTTTGCTGTTGCTGAAAGTCATTTATCGCTTGGGAAAGCTCAACGGTAGGGGAGTTGTAGCCACATTGAGTATCGTTTTTCTTAGGGTTTTGTGGGTAAGCATTTTTAAAAGGCAAAAAAACATACCTAACTCTATTCTTTTTTAGCCAATTTTAGTTTTGCTTCGTCTGCGCTCATTCTGACAGCTAGCTATTTATTTGCAGTGTTTTCGCCCTGTCGGCGACACCCTTTCTTTTACCAGAAAAGAAAGGATGCAAAGAAACTGGCCACCGGATCGCTTTCTTATCCAAACGCACCAGTTCATACAGCACATCCATGTGCTGAATGAACTTACAGCAAACGTCCTGTTTGCTGTTGCTGAAAGTCATTTATCGCTTGGGAAAGCTCAACGGTAGAGGAGTTGTAGCCACATTGAGTATCGTTTTTCTTGGGGTTTTGTAGAAAAGTATTTTTAAAAGACAAAAAACAAGACTTGACCCCGCTAGTCTTTATATTCAGCACCAACAGAGAAGTCTAGTTACCAATACATTCAATTATAGCTTTCTATGACGTGCTTAAAAAAGTATAGATAGTAATTAGTCCAACAATAATTCCGACCCAAACACCTATTTTTTCATACCATGGTTTTTCTGAAGATGTAGATGAATTGTTAATAGTATTTGCATCATTGTTATTTACATTACCATTTAAATTTTCAATTTTATTGGGATTGATATTACCATTATTGCCGATAATTACATTTTCACTATAAATTTTATATCTTTCTCTGTCTTCACTATCGTCGTTTTCCATTCCATACTCCCCTAATAATTCATTAATACTAATATCATTGCCATTATCACACTCAATAGTTCTTTTCCCCATTTTCTTAAATTTTTGAATCTTGCTAAATAGATGAAAGCTAGTATTTCCACTTTCCTTACACTCTGAGCATATGCAAGGAATTCTTTCTTCAACTTTAGGGTGGTTTAATGATTCATGTATTACTCCAATGTCTTTTCTTATTATAGCCAGAAGTCCCTTGGGGTCTTCACCTGAAATATTTATAGTGATCGTTTTGGCAAATGGATCGCATATTATTATTGCATTTGTATCTTCGAATGCTATATATACTCCATTTTTCCAAAATTTATCTTCGTGAATAATGTCGTGCTGACGGACAGTAAATCGAGTAATAATTCCAGCAGGCATAAAAGCATAATGATATTGAAAGCAAAGATTATCTTGGTAGTTCCATTTAAAATCTACTTGCGTAGGATTCAATAATTCAGGGAGAATGAACCCTTTGTTATTAGGCAGTTCAAAACAAAGTTCAAATTTTTTCATTAATTCTATTAAAAACATATGGCTCTCATCGGCGTAGTCTTTCCATATATTAGTTAATTCTTCAAAATTAAAACTGCCATGTTTTTCTTGGATATTACAATTATCTACAACTGCATATACTGAATCAGTAGCCCATTCAGGGTTCAATACTACATACTTTTTCAGTATAGGATTATCTTCAAAATGAAGAATAACGCCTATGTCATGGTAGTATTTCGCTATACGAGCTGCTTTTTTATTATCTATATTAAAGTCCGAACAAATATTTAGGTATTCTTTATAAGTAATATAATGCAAATCTTGTTTCGACTCTAATTCGGTCCTTATTTTTACCCACTGCTTCATTAGCTTCTTTCCAATCATCGGCAGTGACCCCATCTCTTTATAGATTCTCTCTTTTAGCTCATCTATTCCAAAATCTTTTAACGCACTGACTTTATGAAATCCAATGACATTTGGAAATTCTTTTTGAATTGCAATTTCATCAATTGCTTTTTGTCGGCTATCACACTTATTCATAACAACTAGGACTGGAGAGTTATTGCTAAGTAATTTTATAATGTTTAACCAATAATCGAAATGAGTGACATCTTGGTCACTTCTTGCTTCCCAAATAAATAAGTATAGTGAACTACTAGTTAAGAAAAATTGATGAGTAGCATGGCAAATCGCTTGCCCTGCAAAATCCCAAAGGTTAATTCTAAAGTTATTAATATCGGGGGTATTTACCATCCATTGATGTATATCGATTCCTTGAGTCGAAATATTAGGAGGTGTTTTATCAAATATTAGACGATTGGCTAAATGTGTTTTTCCTACATCTCCCTCCCCAACAATTAATAATTTTCCTTCATATAGGCTGATAGAGTCTTCAGGTTTACTTTCTTTAAATTCGTCAAAATAGTCTAAAACAGCCTCTTTCCCATCGGCAACTATTTCAACGGGGGGTTCTTCAAAAGGGTTTCCATAAAGATTGATACCTACATTAGTACCTTTTCCATCCCTACCGCCCTTCCAAATAAAATTTAACTTTAACGTACATATCCAAATGGGTAATTTAGTGATTAAATTTCCATCAATAGATATCTCTTTTAATAAAGGCATATACTGAATACACTCAGGGAATTCTGAGAGTTGATTCGAGTTAAACCTTAAAACTCTCAAGTTACATAGCTGTTCTAAGGTGCTTGGTATTTGTGTAATATTATTTTTATCAAAGATTAAAGTAATTAATGATTTGATTGCACTCACCTGTTCTGGGAATATTGTAAACTGATTATTAGAACAAACTAAAGCGTGTAATTTATTTAACTTAGCTATGGATTTGGGTAATTCGAAGAGACAATTACCGTTTAATTCTAAACCTTTTAACTCTTTTAAATATGAGATTTTTTCTGATAGATTTTCTAATAGGTTATTTGCAATGGATAATCTATTCAAAAGTGGTAAGTTGTATATCGTTTCGGGTAATTTTTTTATATGATTAAAATCAGAGATAAGTTCTGTTAAAGAAGCTAAATTACCAATAGAGTTTGGAATACACTCAATACGGTTATGACTTATGTCGAGGTGATTTAGCCCCGTTAGCTCTCCGATGTTATGAGGAATATCGGTAATAATATTTGAGCTGACATCTAATTTTTTTAAAAGAGGTAAGTTGCAGATAGTAAGTGGAAGTTTTGTGATGTTATTACCACTTACCCATATTTTTTTGAGAGACACCAATTGGCCTATTTCATCAGGTAATTCCTGTAATTTATTACTTCCAAGTCCTAGTAATTCCAAACGACTTAATTTTGATAATTCTCTAGGAAGTTTCGCTATTTGATTCCCACTCAACCAAAGTTTTTGTAATGAAATCAGCTCACATATACAAGGAGGGACTGATGTTAGTTTATTTGCTGAAATTCGTAATTCTTTTAAATTTTTAAGATGTTTAATTTCTGCAGGAATTTTTTTGATGTCATTCTGGTTGAGATCTATTTTTTCTATAAACCTGAGTTTACAGATTAGAGTCATATCCGAGATGTTTTTTCTAGGGAGACCGAGCCCGATTACTCTGCCGCCTTTTAATATATAACCAATAGTGTTTTCAACATTCTTTTTTTCAGTTAGTTGTAAGCCATAATAGTGTTGAATTTCGTCTAAGATAGACTGTTCTTCAGGTAAAATGTCCACTGGCATAAAAAGTGATCCGTAAGTAAATAATTAGTGCTAATAAAGTAAAGTAAAATCCTTAATCATTCATCATTTTACTAGTAAAAATTTGATATTATTTGTCTTTTTGTATCCTCTGAAGAAAAGTACAAATAAGTAAAAATAAAATATGGGCTTTCTTCTATCAATGGTGTTAAAAAATTATAGGTTTTATAGAAAATATAACTCACTATTCTCTCCCGTTCTATTCTTGATCTTCCCCCGCTTTAATGGTGGAAAGACGGAATAGTTTAATTTGATAAATTAGATGTTACTTTAGTGTAATGAAGCTCGAGATCAAGCGATTAAATGAAAATATAAAATCTTTCTCATGTGGAAAGGCGGGAAATTCCATATTTACTGTAGAAACACGGAATAGAGTTGTTCTATAGGTAATAAAACCTTACTCAATGCGGCTACAAATCCCCGCCGTTGAGCTTTCCCAAACAATTAACTCATTTTAGTAAAGCCAAACAGGATGTTTGGATTAGTTGAGGCTAGTGCATGGATGCACGTCCGAAACGGTACGTTTAAAATGTGTTGATTGATTGGGTTAGAAAGCGATTCGGTGCCAGCTCTCTTTGCTTACTTTCTCTGCTGGTTTAGAGAAAGTAAAGTCGCCGACAGGGCGAAATACCAAGCAAAGAATAATCAAGCTGCATCAATGAGCACAGACGAGCCAATACTCATAATGGCTATAGTATTTCCGTTGAGCGCAGACGAACTAAACTCTTAATCTTCATCGAATAATATAAAAATAATCCTGTTGTTACGATAACAAAAAAAAGGCCACCTATATCACTATAGACGGCCTACTAATATATAAATTACTTTAGCTTTAAATGTTTTGGCCACCCAAAACCACACCTAAGCTATGCCCAAGTTACACCTAAACTAGGCTACCTGCTCTGCTTTAATGTAATTCACCAAATCATCAATGCTAACTACTGGCATATCGTGCTGCTGTGCAAACTTCACCACTTCTGGCAAACGTGCCATCGAACCGTCTTCATTGCTTAACTCACAAATAACACCGGCGGGAGCAAACCCTGCTAATGTCGCTAAATCAACGGCTGCTTCTGTATGTCCTCTTCGCACTAATACACCACCTTCAACTGCTTGTAGTGGAAAAACATGGCCTGGTCGAGAGAGGTCATCTGCTGTTGCGTTTGGTGCGACTGCGGTTTTAATGGTGGTGACACGATCTGCTGCAGAAACGCCTGTTGTTACGCCGTGTTTCGCTTCGATACTAACAGTATAAGCAGTGGTATTTTGGCTGGTGTTGTTGCTGACCATTTGTGGAAGTTGTAGCTTTTGAGTGGTTTTTGTTGGTAAGCATAAACACACTATGCCACTGCCTTCACGGATCATCATCGCCATTTGTGGGGTTGTTAATGTTTCAGCAGCAAAAATAAAGTCACCTTCATTTTCTCTGTCTTCATCATCTACCACTAACACGCCTGAGCCGTTTTTGATTGATTGAATTGCATTTAATACACGAGAATGTGCATCACCGAATAAACTTAATAGAGACTGACTCATGGTATTTCCTTTGAATAGTTACCAGAATCAGGGCATTGAGAATGGCATCATCCAACAATTAGATGATGTCAATTAGCACTACAAATGTAGTGCTTTGGTTTCTCTTTCATCCGGACTTTAACCGTCGGCTCTGGAATTAAACCAGATCTGCTGACCTTTATTGCTACTATTCTTACGTTTGTTATTGCGTTAAATAATCAATAAAGCGCTCGCGGGCTCACCTAATAGGTTTACCGCCGGTGGGGAATTTCGCCCCGCCCTGAGAATTGCTAAGTTAAATTAGCGGGCAGATTTTAACGCTTACTGAATAAGGAAGATAGTTGAAATAGAAGATAGTTGGAAGAATGGCATTATTCTGACTTAATAGCACAGAGATGAAGCAGATGAACCCAATTTTTAAATGAGATCGAACAAAATAAAAAGCCATAAGTTTGGGCTGACAATAAAAAAGGCCTGCTATATCGCTAAAGAAGGCCTTACGCTTAAAACTAAAACTAAAACTAACTCAATACGTTAATTTTATTTTCAATTTCAATTTCAATTTCAAGTTTAAGCTTATGTTGGATTAGCTTAATGTTAAATCTATCCAGTTCAGATTCCAATCATCATCTGTTGCTGTTAAACGTAATGTTACCTCGCCTGCTGGTAAGGTGATGCTGTCTGACTGGGTTTCCCAATTAGCCCAACCACCTGTTGATTGAAGGGTAGTTGACGTTTCTGTCACTCCATCTACTTGAACATTGACTGCGCTGTCATCAATACTCGCGATACGATATTCAATAGTGTAGGTGCCTGCTGTTGCTACGGTTATTTGATATTCCATATAATCGCCGCTATCAATCCAACCTACATTTAGGTCTCCGTCACTATCAATGGTTGTTTCTGTTTGAATACCTGACATTGCGCTGTAATCTTCAGCTTGAATACGTGCATAGCCTTGTTCATCAAAACTACTTTCAGAACTGCTAGTGGTTTCATCTAAGGTAAGATCTATCCAGTTAATGTTCCAGTTATCATCTGTTGCAAGTAAACGAAGGGTGATATCACCTGCAGGTAAGGTAAGCGTGTCTAATTGTGTTGTCCAAATGTCCCAACTCCCTGTTGATTCAAAGGTGGTGGTGAGCACTGTTTCGCCATCTACTTGAACTTCTACAGCGCCTTCAACATCAATGCTCGAGATACGGTAGGCAATGGTGTAATCACCTGCTGTGTCTATCGTCAGGCTGTATTCCATGTAATCGCCAGCGTCAATCCAGCCTACATTTAAGTCACCACTGCTGTCAGTGGTGGTTTGTGTTTGAATACCAGACATCGCGCTGTAATCTTCTGCTTGAATACGCACGGTTGTGTCATTACTGTAATCACCATCATTAACTTCAACGGTAATACTCGCTGACACAGTTCCATCATAGCTACTGACGGTGATGGTTGATGTACCTGTTGTTAGTGCTGTCACAAGACCATCTACTACTGTCGCCACTGCGGTATCACTTGATTCCCAAACGATGGCATCATTATCTACATCAGTAGGTAATAAAGTTGATTCTAGTTGTGATGTTTCGTCACTACTAAGGCTTAAGCTACTTTCAGATAAGGTAATTGATTCAGGTGCGACATAAGGGTCATCAACAAATCCACCAATAGTGATTTTTACTGATTCAGGTGTTGTGCTTTGTATTGTTGATGAGTAATCAAATACATCATCATAAGCAAAAGCATAGGTTTCACCTTCAAAGCTAATGTCTTCAGAGTGGAAGAATGCAACATATTCGTTGTGCGTTGTGGTGTCGCTAAAGTAAGTACTAAGATCTGACCATTCTAATAGTTCACCACTTTTAGCATCAAGGTCGATAGCACCACGGTTGAATGCTGCACTAAAGTGTTTTTGAATGTTTAAATCCGCATTAACATCTCCGGTACTTTCTACATCTTCAGCTAATACGCCACTGGCTTCTAAAATTTCTAGCGTGTCAGGTTTCGCGGAGATCATGCCGATGGTGCCATCACTTTCATTGGTAAAGATGAATTGATCATCAACAACAATGCCAGACCAAACGCCAGCATCACCAATGCTTAAGTACATAGGTTCATCGGTATAACGCGCCCATACAGCATCAACATAATCAGAGAAATAGCTACTGTCACTTTCTCCATCTTGGAAAGAGGTGCTTTTTGATGGGTTTAAAATAATGCCTAAGTCTTCGTCAAGCGAACCTTGAAAAGCCTCTCCGACACGTGAAGTCCATTCTTCAAGAATATCTTCGTGGGCTAATACTTCACCAACACGTTTATAAAAACCGTCTGTGCCCCAAACTTCAAGGCCCATTGGGTATTGATATGCATCTACGCGTGTTGTATTTGTCCAAAGGCCATTATCACCATAGGTTAATTCAACTAATTCATATCTGAGGTTTAGGTTAGGATCTGAATCATTTGATAATGAAGGCGCTGAATAACCACCGCCATCACCGAAAAAGTAGAGGTAAAGCGGTGACTCAAATGAGATGAAAATGCGCACTGAAGAAATAAGCGGCATGTTAATGGTTTTATCTGGGATCTCGCTGAGTAAAGTGAAAACATCTGCATACATCGCGTTTGCACCTGGACCATAATTACCATTATAAACAGGCCCTTTTAATGTGTTGTTTTCCACTGACATTTCATTCACTTCGCCAGTGGCCATATCTATCCAAACGTCGGTATCATCTACTTTACCCACAAGGGCTACATAGACTTTTTCATCGCTAAATTCTGAAATATTATTGATGACGTAGGGAAGGGGTAATGTTTGTGCGGTGACTTTACTGATGAAAAAGCTACACAGTAAAACAAGTAACATTGGTATCACGGTTTGCATTTTCTTTTTGATTATCATGTCATTTATATCCTTAGGTTATGAGTAGTTCTATCTTGAGTTTTAGGACTAGTTAGTTCCATTCAGTGGGATAATTCATGCTGATAACAATCGTAATGAGAAAATGGCTGTGATTGTTGAGTTTAGTTTTTTAATGAAATGTATGCCGCTCCAATGGCATAGATAAACCTGCATTTTAAGGTTTATTAAAAAGCTAATGATAAGCTTTATTAAACAGTTAATAACGGCAGAAAAGCACCGTTTTTTTCATAATAAAAAAGGCTGCTTATATCACTATAAGCAGCCTTCTTAATATTGAAAAGCTAAGTCATATTACAACTCAGTCGTATTGAAACTAAGTTGTATTAAAACTAAGCCAGAAATATAACGTTATGGTGTTATACCTCTATAGTAATTAGCTTAAAGCTCAATCACTACCACTTCACCATCAATCGTTAACTCTAAAGAATTACCCACTAATTTATGTGACACTTCAGTTTTAGGGCCGTTCAATTTACTTGGTACTAACAGCGTTAAAATATTGTGTTCTTTTTTCGCTTTAAACTTAGCTTCAACATGGCGGTGTACTTCAAGGTCAGCGTATTCAGCTGGGTCAACTTCACCAAAACCTTCTACGTTTTCAATTGAAAGTAGGTCGTCTTTACAATCGTTGATGAATGACACGTCTAATGTTGCGTTTTCACCAATGATTTTGAAAGAATCCGCTGCAGTTTCAGTTTTGAATGTGGTGTGCAATAACCAAGTCAGATCTTGTTCTGATTTAATCGTTGCAGCATCACGCATTACAAAGACTTTACCTTTAGCAAACCAGATTTTACGTTTGTAAGATTCAAGAGCTGGGTTGTGGAATTGGTATGAAGTTGATGCATCACCTTCAACAAATAACACGTCAGATTCTGTATCGTAATCACTGATTTTACCGCCAGCTTCAATACAGTAACGATCTTGATGTTCGCCTTCAAATTTCGTTGTTGTGTTCTCAGCGTACTGACCTTTTCCATCAAATAATGGTAGGTTTTTAGAGAAGGTACGACGACGCCATTTGATATGCATATCAACACCGAAACCACCGTAGTAACCTGTGATAGACGCTAGCGTGTCACCAAATGCATGTAATGTGTATGCGTTTTGGTCACCGTGTGAATGGCTGATTGAACCAAATGGGCTACATTTATAAACCATGTGGATATGCTCTTCACGGTTTGTCATGTTGCTGTGGAATGCTGCCCAACCAGTGATTGGGAATACTTTTAGTAGCGGCTTGTTAGAAGGCGCAACTTCAGGCATATCGTTCCATAGGTAATCAAAACGTAGATCGTCGTAACCAAAGTCCCACCAACCGAAGTTGTAGAATTTTGTATGTGCTTCAGTATCACGTGCTTTTAATTGGTTGTAGTACCAAATGTATTCAGGCTTGTTGTTTACACCAGCAAAATGTTTGATGTTGTAAGCGAGTTTTAGACCTGGGAAATCACCAATACTTGATTGGTCACAGAAGCTTGCACGTTTAGAGTGAACAGGCATACAGTACATGATGAAATCACCTGTATTTTTGTAGAACTCTTTGTTGAACATGTTGATAGAGGTGTAGCTTTTTAGTAGATCAAAAGACTCCCCCAAGAAGGCCATTTGTGTGTTCCAGTAATCTGGACCTTCAGCCCATGCACCATCTTTACCGCCCCATGGTGGGTAATGCGTTGCATAGTATTCAATACCGTATTCAATGTATTCACGTGCTTTAGGGTATTCATTGTAAAGTGCGATACACGTTGGAATAACCGCTGAACTGATACTACGAACACCGTGACTGTTTAGTGGGTTAGCTAGTAAATCGACAGTCACTTTAAGGTGATGCATGATTTCTTCTAAACGTACGATCAGTGCTTGTTTTACTGTTTCACGTTCTTCATCTGTGAAATAAGCGTGTAACCAGTCAAAACCCCACGCCATTGACGCGATAACACGGAAAGCTGCTTCATCGTTGTAACCACGAGAAGTCACACCTTCTGGATCGTAAGATGCTAAGGTTAATGTCCATGCTTTTGCTTTTGCGATGATGGCTTCATCTTCTAACACGATACCTGCGATTGACAGGTTACGAGTAGCATTGAACGCTTCTTGACAGCTAACGTACATTTGACGCCAGTAAGGACGCCATAATGAAGCCTTACCAACGGTTTCTTCTGGGTAAGCTTGTGGTTCTGCATAAGGTGCAACGTCTAAGAATTTATTCGTAGAGTTGTTCATGAACGCATCAAATTTGCAGTAGCTAGCATCGTTTTTAAGATTTGCTTTGAATGCGGGAAGATCTTTACTTTGAACTAATAGGCGAGGGTGCTCAACGCTTAAGTTATCAAGGAAAGAAAGATCAATGGTAGCTTTTTCGACTTTAACTGGCATCACATCAATCAGGTTACCTGCAGACTTATCGTTTTCTAGTTTGATCGCTTTAATGGCGTCAAAAGACTTGTTAGACATTTAAAACCTCTACTTATGAAATTAATAAACTTTTATGTGCCTTTAAATAGTGTTTTATTGAACGTCGTATTTAAAGGTATTTAAATTAAATATACAGTCTAAATGAGCGTTGAAAAGCAGGTTTTATGTGTTAAAACGCACTCTATTGTAGAGCAACAAGCTTTAGCTGTAATGATAAGACCTGTAGCAATCACGGTCTTAGCGATAGCTAATTTATATCATTTGTATTACTTAATTACAATAATGTGGGTGTTGTTCAATTCCAATTTTAGGGGTCGATCACAAGGAGGGAATAGAGATATAAAAAGCAGTTCATTAAGGTTCAATATTTGAGCTTGTTTAATCTTTTTTTGAAAGGTGTTCGGAAGTTGTTTAGAAGGGGATTTGAAAGTCGTTCGTAGCCGTTTGTAAGATGATGAGTAGGTAGAGGGGCATTTGTATATTGATGGTGGTATTTTGATAGTTTCATCCTAATGAGATAGGTGTTTTAGCTGTTACCTCAATTCTACTAAAAACAAAAAGCGAACAATTAAGTTCGCTTTTGATATTCAAAGAATCGTAATGTTAAGATTCTTTTATGATAATTTATCTAATTTGTTTTCTATTTCTTGGATCTTGTTATCTACCACTGACTGTAAGTGTTTTAAGTCCGATAGAACCTGTTGTTTTAACTCTTTTTCAGTACTTACTTGTAAGCTTAAGCTATCTAACTCTTTAATTATCTTATGTAGCGTTGGGTTGATTTCAGATAATTCAGTTGTGCCTTGGATATGTTGGTTATGTTGGCCACCACTTACTGTTTTTATTTGACGCTGAAATTTATATTTGCTGCTACGGCCTATCAACATGCCAGTACTTTTACGGAAATATACTTTTAAAATATCTTTATCGCCTTCTTTGCGTAACGAATAGCGTTTGATATTTTCTGGATTGCGGATCCCGATGTCTCTAAGATTTGGATACATGACTTCTCCTTAAGTATATTTTCGATAGTAGTTTATTTGTCTTTAGTGTGAACTATCACAAAAAAATATCAATTCTTATTCTCTAAAATCCAGAATTTATAGTGATATTTCTAATATATCCTTGTTATTAATCAATATCTAACCTTGGTCAATACAGTGGAAAGTAGAGAGAATTGAGCTGTATTGAAAGCAGAGGACTGGCTGGTAAAAGTAGGGTATTAGCCGTCGTGTTATTTTGTTGGAAGTACATCAATGTAGTTGAGTATTTTTAGTTGGGGATTAGGCCGTTTTTTGTGATTTTTTGATTGGAGGTTAAACCGTTTTGTTGCGATTTTTTAATTGGAGGTTAGGTCGCTTTTTGTGATTTTTTAATTAAAGGTTATCTGTTATCAACTAAAACCAGAGAATCCATTGCTCTGATTTTAGTTGTATTAAAAATAAAGAGGAAGGGCCGTTGCTACTTTTTAGCTTCCCATATTCCTGGCTCTATTTTTTTATCTAGTTCTGGTATTTTAGTTCGGTCGAAAGTAGGTACTTTACCTGCGGCAAGTTGTTGATTGTAATCCTTCGCTAATTTAATCACTTCATTAGACAGTAATAAAATAGCAACAAGGTTAACAATCGCCATCAAACCCATTGATACGTCAGCTAAAGACCAAATAACACTGTTGCTTTGTGTTGCGCCAAACAAAATCATACCTAGTACTGCAATACGCAAAATGATCAGACCACGTGTATTTTTATGTTGTAAAAATACGAGGTTTGTTTCTGCGTAAGAGTAATTTGCAATGATTGATGTGAAGGCAAAAAAGAGTAATGCAATCGCAACAAAAGAACCGCCCCAATCACCGACTTGGGTATCCAGTGCACGTTGTGTTATTTCAACACCACCCATTCCTGAGAATGATTCTAAACCGCCAGATAATAAGATAATCGATGCTGTTGCTGTACAGATAATAATGGTATCGATAAAAACACCGAGCATTTGTACATAACCTTGTGAAGCAGGATGTGGCGGATAAGGCGAAGCGGTTGCAGCTGCATTTGCTGCGCTACCCATACCCGCTTCATTTGAGAATAAGCCACGTTGCACACCTGTCATGATCATTGCACCAAATGCACCACCAGCGGCTTCTTGCCAACCAAAGGCTGAATCAAGAATAAGACTAAAAATACCAGGCAGTTCAGTGATGTTGATTAATACAACGTAAGCTGCGATAAGTAAGTAAACTAATGCCATTGCTGGCACAATTTTTTCAGCTACTTTTGCAATACCACGAATACCGGTAAAAATAACGGCTGCCGATATAAGCGCTAAAATAATGCCGACAGTTAATTTATCAAATTGGAATGACTCATGTAATGCGGCTGTAATTGAGTTTGCTTGCACTGCATTAAATACTAAGCCGAATGCAATGATCAGGAAAATGGCAAATAAGCTACCCATCCAACGTGCGTTTAAACCTCGTTCCATATAATAAGCAGGACCGCCTCGGAAGTTACCTTCTTCGTCGTGCACTTTATAGGCTTGAGCCAGTGTGCTTTCAGCGAAGCTTGTTGCCATTCCTAATAATGCAATTAACCACATCCAGAAAATAGCACCCGGGCCACCTACAGTAATAGCGATTGCTACACCTGCTAAGTTACCTGTGCCTACGCGTGCGGCTAAACTGGTTGATAATGCTTGGAAAGAAGAGATGCCTTCTTTGTCAGATTTTCGGCTGCCTTTCATGACAGTAAAAGTATGAAAGAAATGACGGAATTGAATAAAACCTAATCTTATTGTGAAATAAATCCCTGTTCCGATTAATAAATAAACGAGGATTTGCCCCCATAATAAACCATTCAAAGTATTGAGAAGCGTTAACATAAGGATACCTTTTTATTATATTGCGCGAGTCCCTTTAAATTATTAAAACGCAATTGGATAATGAATAAGCGCGCGATATTAGCAAATATCATGTTGTTTTGCTGATTTTTATAATTGAAAGGTAAATTACTTAATAAAGCGCTTATTATTCACTCATATTTTATAGGAAATGCAGAAGTGAAGCAGGTGTTTGCGTGGTAAAAGCATTGTGAGGGTTATATTGATGGGTGTTGATACCTGTGATGGACTTTATGTTCATATTGGTACAGAAATAGATATCGCTTAATATTTTAGCTTTTTCGTCTTAAAAGAGGGCTTTTAATCACAAATCTCTGATTAAAAAACTCATAGAGTGTTTGTTATTTAATCAATTGTATTGATGTTTAATGTATAATATCTTTTAATTGTGAATCTATATTCATTTTACTTCATTGACCCTTTACTTATATTTTATAAGTTTAGCCTCTAATGAAGCGGATACAGAATCAAGTTCAAGGATGATATGCCCCGCTTACGACATAGATTAAGCCTAAGAGTAGTGACTCTTACTATAACATTAGCAATTATGACGACGATCGTAGGGATTTCTGGCATTTTTTCATTAGAGGAGTTTCAGGAAGAGTATGGCAAAGTAAAAGATCATAACTTTGAAATGCTGCTTAATATGACCAAGTTAAAAGTTCAAAGCAATGAAGTACTGACTGCCACTACAGATATGTTTTTAGCTGAACATGAAACTGACCTACAAATACTCAATTTTTATATCGATGGAAGGATGGCTTGGATAGATAAATTATCAGAAGAGCTTGCTGATCGTGTCGATAATGTTCAAGAATTATTTATTTTTAAGTCTCGTTTATATATACAAGTGCAAGTTATTTCTGATGAGATGCTTAATAAAATGGCGTTATTAAAGTCGTTATTAATTGAATATAAAAAAGTGGAGAAGTATAAGCGCTCACAAATAAAAGAAGGTAATTCAGATATTGCGTTGGCGGTTGATAATATCATGTCGCTTTTTAATTCAATGGATCAAAAAAGCCTATTAAGTCAGGAAAAACCTAAGACAGAGGAAGTTAAACAATTTATTTCACCACTTAAACACACCATTTCAGAACAAGAATATAAACATATAACGGCATTATTTCTTGAGCAGCCTTCTCTTACTTTTGCTTATCAGCACTATTTAGCACAGCTTGAAGTGCTCAACGTGCTTAAATCAGAACATGCACAGCTAAGTAAATCGATTGCTTCTGTTACTGGTGAAGCTATTTTAATGGCGGAGAAAAACTTTTTAAATAATTTGAATAAAGCTGAAGAAAAAATATCGTTACGCAAGTCTGATTTGTATGTGCTTATGTTCATCTCTTTTGCCATTGCATTAGTCTTGGTATTTTTACAAATAGGCTTTTTACGTCGAGTGCATCTTATTCGTAAAATCATTGATGCAGGTGATGCCAAAAGTCAATTTCAAATCCCTATTAATGGAAGAGATGAAATTAGTGAAATGGCTAAGTCAGTTAAAAGCTATATCGAAGAAATATTAGAAAAAGAGCAACAAGTTTCTGAAACCAATAAAAAGTTAGAACACTTAGCGATGCATGATGGATTAACGGGTATTTATAACCGTCGTTATTTCGATGCCAAACTCGAACAGGAACACATTCGTTATTTACGATATAAAGAACCTTATTGTTTAGCTATGCTGGATTTGGATTTCTTTAAAAATATTAATGACACTTATGGCCATGATATAGGTGATAAAGTCTTAATTGACTTTACGGATAGAGTGACTAAACAATTGAGAGAGACAGATCTTTTTGCTCGTTTAGGTGGGGAAGAGTTTGGTTTGTTAATGCCACTTACCTCTGAGATCAATGCTCTCATACTGATGGAGCGAATTAGAAATCATATTCAATCTATACCGTGTGTCGTCAATAATTTTCGTATTGATTATTCTGTCAGTATTGGATTAGTTGAAGTCAAAGAAATTAATGACATGCATGATGTGTTGAAACAACTGACTTTGGCAGATAAAGCCTTGTATGAGGCGAAAAGAACAGGACGAAATAGGGTTCATGTTTATCAAGGAGAACAGTTGATTACTCCTCAAAGAGCATAGACGTTTACATCGTTATGCTTCTACTATATCCGTCATCATTCGAGGTGCAAAAATCAGCAATTCGCCAACTCGAAAACCAATACTGTGTTGTAATATTCGATAAGGGCTTGCCATTGTCATCACATTAGGCCTTATTGTTTTGGTGTCTGAGTTAACGACTGAATAATGGATCTTGATTGGTAACGGGTATATAAACTCTATCTAATGAGCCATTTAAAATCGTCATTTTAAATGGCGACTTCAAATCGCTATTTTTCTTTTAAGTTTTCTTTAAAAGCATTGAGCATTTTAAACAATAATTCAATTTTAACGACGATAGCGGGTAATTGCTTCATGTAGTGTTCTTCTGTATCTGTTTGAATCGCTTGTAAATCTGCTGCTAATTCTTCTACATACGGTAAAAACGTATCTGCATGTTTTGTAAATGGCGTATCGTCTGCAAAAATATGGGCGAAACCAGCTGTCTTTTGCTTACGCAATTCATTTAAAGCTTGGTCAGCATCTACCGCTCGGTGGTAAATGATTTTAATGTTTTCTTGAAGCTGTGCTTGCACGCTTTCTTTGCTCATCATTGTCTCCTGTGCAACTTAGTCATTTAACTTTGTCACTTAATTTAGCTACTTAACTTGGTCATTTAATAATATTGGTCATTATAACGAATGTATTAAGGTTTTGCTTTGTTGTCCTGCAATTTCTCTACTTAAGCGCGGCACTAAATAACCGGGTAGTTCGCTTTGCATGGCTTTGTGTAATTGCTGTGCTTGTTTTTCAACGATATCAAAATGTGCCGCACCTTGGACTTTATCAAGTAAAAACAGATAGTAAGGTAAGATATTGACTGAAAATAAAGCTTCACTGAGTGCGACAAGCGATTCAACATCATCATTCACACCTTTTAATAGTACGCTTTGGTTCAATAACTGGATGCCAGCTTGATGACAACGTTGCATCGCTTGTGCGAAGTCATCGTCAATCTCTTGTTGGTGATTAATATGCAGTACTAAGACGATTTTGAAGCGGCTTTGTTGTAAACGATCGGCCAGCGCTTGAGTGATACGAGAGGGGATCACGACAGGTAATCGAGTATGAATGCGTAAACGTGTTAATTGTGGTAACGCTTCTAGTTGCGTTAGTAATTCAAATAACTGTTTATCTTTACTCATTAGTGGATCGCCACCACTGAGGATCACTTCATTTACGTCAGGATGTGCTTGTATATAATTAATAATCTCGACTATCTGAGATTTGTTAATATTATTGTCAGCGTAAGGGAAATGACGTCTAAAGCAATAGCGACAATTGATCGCGCATCCTGTTTTTAAAATGAGTAAAACACGGCTTTTATATTTGTGTAATAAACCTTGTTGATTGTTATTTTGTTCTACTAACGGATCCGTTGTAAAACCCGATATTATCAATTCTTCATCGTTTATCGGTAAGACTTGTTTTAATAAAGGATCGTTAATATTGCCTTTTTGCATTTTCTTTATGAACGGTAAAGGCACCAACATTGGGAATTGTTTTCTCGCAAGTTGACTAATTAGGTCATTTTCCTGCTCAATCTCCAATATTTCCAATAGTTGTAGTGGATTTTTAACCGCATTCGCGAGTTCCTTTTGCCATGTTGGCAAGTCAGCGGTATTATTCACGTTAATTATTTCAGGCATTTTTTATCAGTTTAGTAATAGAGGTTATAATGGCAACATATAGTACCAGTGATTTTAAAGGCGGGCTAAAATTCATGCTCGATAATGAGCCATGTGTGATCATGGAAAACGAATATGTTAAACCTGGTAAAGGCCAAGCATTTAGTCGTGTTAAATATCGTAAGCTAATATCTGGCAAAGTGGTAGATAAAACATTCAAATCAAATGAATCAGTTGAATCTGCTGATGTCATGGATTTCGACTTAGCTTATCTTTATAACGATGGTGAGTTCTTCCATTTTATGGATAACGATACATTTGAACAGATTGCTGCTGATGCAAATGCAGTGGGCGATATGGACAAATGGTTAGTAGAACAAAATATTTGTACTATCACTACTTGGAACGACGCACCGATTGCTGTTATGCCACCTAACTTTGTTGAGTTAGAAGTGACTGAAACAGACCCAGGTCTTAAAGGCGATACTGCTGGTACTGGCGGTAAACCTGCTACGTTATCAACAGGCGCAGTTGTTCGTGTTCCTTTATTCATCCAAATTGGTGAAACCATTAAAGTTGATACACGCAGCGGCGAATATGTTGGTCGTGTAAAAAAATAAGTATTGAATGCATTAGCGATTGTTAATGTTTCATCGAAAAAGAAAAACCAGCATTCAGCTGGTTTTTTTATGTGTGGTGTTTTTTAATCGTCACAATATTAATGCAAAGCTACTGAGTTAGCATCTGCAATAATAAGGTAAAAACAAACACACTGACGGCGAATGCGAATCCATAGCAAATCACCTGTTGCCAATCTCGACCACGCTTAATGCCAAGGTCATGTAGTGAATGAAAAATACGATGTAACGTGTGCCATAAAGGTAATGCGACTAATACCAAGATGATAGCTGCGCCATACCAACTACTGGCAAATACGTGTAACTTATCGTAGCTTAGATGGTCAGCATCAATTATGCCTAATGGAATTAATAACCCTGTCACTAATACCATTACTGGAGTGAGAAATGCCGTTAGCATGCCGCCAGCACCAAATAGCCCCCAAAAGACAGGTTCATTTGAGCGAATATACTTTTTCTCTTGTAATGTATTGGTTGTTGGTTGAACGTTCATGGAACCTCCTTTAAAGCATGATGACGATTAAGCAAAAGATAGTAACAACAGTAAATGTTATGTAGTGACCCGCTACAATCAATTTTCCATCTAATGGTTTACCTTTGATATAAAGGTCGACTGCTTTCGGTGCTAATGAAAACCAAGTAATGGTGTGGTACAAAGCAATCAATAGCACTAGCAGATGGAAAACGATTGAAACTGGGTGTTGTAAGGCACTTAACCAAGCATTGAAGGCTTCTTCTCCTTGGCTTAAACGGAAAACTCCCCAAGCTAAGATAAGGCTATAGAGTGTGATGAAAATACTGCTACCTTCTCGAATCATATATTTGCTGTAAAATATATTTTTTAACCACCAGTCATTGTTCATTTCACGTTGATAAGGTTTACGTTTACTCATTTTATTTACTCCAAAATAACTTCACGTTAAAGCATTCGCTTCTTTATTGTCTCTAATATTAGCAATGTGCTTATCACATTAATCAGGTTTGAACATGCCAATTAAATAGTCTTTACTGCTCTCGACTTTTAATAATTGGATAGCAGCAGCGGGGTCAACTCCCTTAGGGCAAACTACTGAGCAATAACCAACAAAAGTACATGACCATACGCCTTGCTCTTGGTTTACTATTTTCATTCGTTCTGCACTACCAGCATCTCGGCTATCTCGGTTATATCGTGCTAATAAAGCTAATGCAGCAGGGCCTATGAAATTTTTATCTAGCCCATACTGTGGGCAAGCCGAATAGCATAGGCCACAGTTAATACACATGGAAAATTTTGCATATTTTTCCATTTGTTCAGGGGTTTGTTGGTAAGTGCCTTCCGATAGGCATTTATCATCGTTTGCAGGAATAATGTAAGGTGTAATTTCTTCTAGTTTTTTAATGAAATCATCCATTACCACAACAAGATCACGTTCGATCGGGAAGTTAGCTAAAGCTTCAAGTGTCACTTTTTGTGGATAATAGTCTCGTAGGAACGCCTTACAACCTAGTTTTGGTATGTTATTAACCATCAACCCGCAACTGCCGCAGATAGCCATTCTGCAAGACCATCTGAAGCTGATACTGCTATCTAAATGATCTTTAATATATTGCAGTGCCTCTAAGATTGACATATCGGGGTGGTAGGGGATTTCGAACAGTTGTAGAAACGGTTTCTCATCTTGTTCTGGACGATAACGAAGGATCTCTATTTCGATGGCTTTATCGACGACTGCTTGTTGAGCATGAGTAGCTTGAGTTGACATGATCATTTCTCCTTCGTTTCAGAAGCTGCACCGTATACTCGTTCAGCAGGCTGGCTTCTGGTGATAGTGACATCGGAGTATTTTATAATGGGTGCTTTATCCGCTTGATAGTAGGCTAATGAGTGTTTTAAGAAATGCACATCATTGCGTGTATTAAACTCATCAATACGTTGATGTGAACCACGCGATTCTTGGCGAGCAATCGCACTATGGGCAATTGCTTCTGCGGTATCTAATAAATAACCTAACTCAATGGCATATAAAAACTCTGTATTGAAGACGCTGGATTTATCATTTATTTTAATGTGTTGATAACGCACTTTTAATTCAGCTAATGTATCAATCGTTTGCTGCATTGAGGCTTGTGTTCGATAAATACCAACACCTTCCTCCATACAATCACCCATTTCTTGGCGTATATCGGCCATTTTTTCGCTGCCATTACTGTTTAATAAAGCTTCTGTTCTAGCGATGATCTTTTGTGCTTTTTCTTGTAGTGGTTTAATTGTTTGATGTTCTGTTTGCTGGGCATATTCCGCAGCTTGTTGACCCGCTAATTGTCCAAAAACAGCGAGTTCTGACAGTGAGTTTGACCCTAAGCGATTTGCACCATGTAAGCCGACTGAAGCACATTCTCCAATGGCATATAATCCCGTTAAGCTGGTGGCTGTTTTAGCATCAGTTGCAATACCGCCCATCGTATAATGCACGGTTGGTCGAACTGGGATTGGTTCATGGACAGGGTCAACACCGACATAAGCTTTAGCGAGTTCTCGAATAAAGGGTAATCGTTCATTAATTTTAGCTTCACCTAAATGACGTAAATCGAGATAAACCACATCACCTCGGTCGCCAGTGATCACATTGCCTTTTTGTTGTTCTTGCCAGAAGCATTGGCTTATTTTATCTCTTGGGCCTAATTCCATGTGTTTGTTTTTAGGCTGTCCAAGCGGCGTTTCAGGCCCTAGAGCGTAGTCTTGTAAATAGCGGTATCCATTTTTATTGATTAATACGCCGCCTTCACCACGGCAACCTTCCGTCATTAAAATACCTGAGCCAGGTAAACCAGTTGGGTGGTATTGTATGAATTCCATATCTCGCAATGCAATACCGTGTCGGTAAGCGAGAGACATTCCATCTCCAGTGACGATGCCGCCGTTGGTATTATAGGTATATACTCGACCTGCACCGCCGGTAGCCATGATCACTGATTTTGCTTGAATGAGTTTTGCTTCACCTTCTGCAATATCCAGAATGACCATGCCTTGGATTTTGTTATCTTCAACCACTAAATCAAGACAAAAGTGTTCATCAAAGCGTTTTATTTTAGGGTGTTTAAGGGAGGTTTGGAAAAGGGTATGCAGAATATGAAAGCCACTTTTATCAGCGGCAAACCAAGTCCGTTCTTTTTTCATTCCACCAAAAGCGCGAACATTAATATTACCGTCGGCTTTGCGGCTCCAAGGGCAACCCCAATGCTCTAATTGGGTTAACTGCTTCGCTGCGTTTTCTACAAAATATTGCACTACATCTTGTTCACACAACCAGTCACCGCCTGATACGGTGTCATCGAAATGTTGATCTAATGAATCACTGTCTTGTACTACACCGGCTGCACCGCCTTCAGCTGCAACAGTGTGACTACGCATGGGATATACTTTGGATATAAGCGCGACATTAAGCAGTGGGTAGTTTTCAGCGATTTCTATAGCCGCTCTTAACCCTGAACCACCTGCACCGATAATAGCGACGTCTGTTTTGATTATTTGCATAATTTTCTCCAACAAAATGACAAACTGCTTAATATTTAGTCTATCAGTTAGCTTGGAGAAAACTTTGATCGAAACAAGGTTAAGTTAAAACTCTTATGAACAACATAAATTAAGTGCTTAACTCGTTAATAAAATAGTTCAATTTTACACTTTGAATGATAGCGGGTATAGATTCCAGAAATGCCAAAGGTTAGGTAAACTAGGCTTTTAAAAAAGGAGCTCCAATGAACTGGTTACCAAGTGCTTCGCTGGCACAATTAAGTGCGCGTGCGACTATGTTAAAAACGATTCGAGATTTTTTTAGCGACTTACAAGTTTTAGAAGTTGAAACGCCTTCTCTCAGTCAAGCTGCAGTGACCGATGTACATCTTCAATGTTTTAAAACACAGTTTGTTGGTCGTAATATTAGTGATAAGCCGTTAGTCGATGGTGGTGTGCCATTATATTTACAAACCTCACCAGAGTTTCAGATGAAGCGTTTATTAGCGGCTGGTAGCGGCTCAATTTATCAAATATCAAAAGTATATCGAAATGAAGAATCGGGACGTTTTCACAACCCTGAGTTTTCTTTGTTAGAGTGGTATAAAGTCGGTTTTGACCATCATCAATTAATGGATGAAATGGCCACGTTATTAATGTTGATTCTGAAGTGTAATACGCCAACGCGGTGTAGTTACCAAGAGGCCTTTTTATCTATTTTGCAAGTTGATCCATTAACGGCAAGTATCGAAGAGCTGAAGTTAGCAGGTGCACATTTGCAGTTAGGTGGCGTGCTTGATAATGAAACAGATAAAGATACGATTTTACAGCTGTTATTTTGTATCGCGATAGAATCTAAAATAGGTCAAGACGAACCTTGTTTTGTTTATGATTTTCCTGCCTCACAAGCGGCTCTCGCTAGAATTAATACACAAGATGATCGTGTTGCTGATCGTTTTGAGGTGTATTATAAAAGTGTTGAGTTAGCGAACGGCTTTCATGAACTCAATAACAGTGAAGAGCAATTAAAGCGTTTTCAAGCGGATAATCAATTACGAGTAACGATGGGCCTGCCGGAAATGCCGATAGATTATAAATTTGTCGCTTGTTTAGATCATTTACCTGATTGTGCAGGTGTCGCTTTAGGCTTAGATAGATTGTTAATGCTCTCTACGGAACAAAAACACATTAATGATGTATTAAGCTTTAGTGTTGATAATGCGTAAACGTATTACATTAACACTGTCGATAAGATAAGGGATTAAAATGGCAAGGTTGTGGCTAACGGATAAAAGCTATCCTATTTGGAGCTATGTTTTACGTATTGCTTATTGGTTGATGGCGATTTATTTATCAAGCCTGTTTTTGCAAGCTTATCAAGATCAAAGCTGGTTTAAAGTTGGCTTGATAGTGATCAGTATTTTGTTTGTGATCATCTTTTTAGTGTTCACTCGTTTTATCGACCGATTTTTAAAGGTGCCTGTAAAGGACTGATGCTACAATGAAAATAAGCAGTTTAAGTGTTCAGTGTAAAAATGCTAATCACTTAATCATGTTTCGTATCACTATCTATTATTTAAAACTGAGGTGTGTATGCCAATCAAAAAAGTACAATCTGAATTTAAGAAATTATCTGATGTGTTATCTGAAGGTTTAGTTGCAGATGAATGTACCGCAGGTGAATTACAAAAAGTACATGACCAATTACAACAAGCCATTATGTCTGGTGATCCTGCTCAGTTAATTCGCGATAAGAAAATATCGCAACAATTATTAATGTTTGAAGAAACAAACCCAGTTGTTGGTAAAGTTGTTAAAGATTTAATGAATGCATTATCAGGAATGGGTATTTAATTGAGATCTATCTTTTGAGAAGTCTTTCTTGAAAGGTAGCTTTTTAAGGTTTGATATTTAAAGTGAATATTTAAAACTAAGTATACAACTAAATATACAAAAGAAGTAAATCTGAAAATATAGACATAAAAAAACCGACACTAGGTCGGTTTTTTAATATCTTAAATAAAAGGCAAATTCTTAAATAAGAATTAAAGCGCTTTAATTTTAGCAGAAAGACGGCTTTTCTTACGAGCAGCCATATTTTTGCTGATCAGACCTTTAGTTGCGTAAGCATCTAAAACTGATTGTAATTTAACGAACTCAGCCGTAGCTAGTTCTTTGTTTGCAGCTTCGATTGCAACAACAACTTTCTTGATGAAAGTACGCATCATTGTACGACGACTTGCATTATGTTTACGGCTTTTTTCAGATAATAAAGCACGTTTTTTAGCAGACTTGATATTAGCCAAGACCTTAACTCCTAAATTCTGTATAACAAGGGATAATCAAAGGTCGTGGAATATGCCTTGTAACACGTATATTGTCAAATGGTTTCTTATTAACCAATAAAATAACTGGTAACGAACCAGGTGGATGGTTAAACTGCGCGCATTTTATACTCAACCCATTGCAGATGCAAATGCAGAGTCGAATGTTTTGACGATATATTGCCTGTTAAATCTATTAAATTTAACTAAAGCGTGTATTTTGTCATTCTGAATCTCATCTTTTAGTGCGTTGAGTGTTATTCCATTTTAGTCTTTAGGAAATCAAGTGTGAGTAAAAAGCTAATAAAATCAGGCATGATCGTAAGTTCTATGACCTTAGTATCTCGTATTTTAGGGTTAGTTCGCGATATCGTTATTGCAAATTTGATGGGAGCAGGGGCGGCTGCAGATTTATTTTTCTTTGCTAATAAAATTCCTAACTTTTTACGTCGTTTGTTTGCAGAAGGTGCATTTGCACAAGCTTTTGTTCCTGTATTAACCGAATATGAAAAAACACAGTCTCGAGATAAGGTAAAAGAACTCATTTCTGCTGTTTCAGGTACTTTAGGTACTATTATCACCGTTATTACCATTTTAGGAGTTATTGGTTCTTCAGTGATCACTGCATTATTTGGCTTTGGCTGGTTTTTAGAGTGGTGGAATGGTGGCCCTGAAGCTTATAAATTTGTATTAGCGTCAGACATGTTAAAAATTACTTTCCCGTATTTATGGTTTATTACGTTTACTGCTTTATCAGGTGCGATTCTTAATACGTTAGGGAAGTTCGCTGTCGCTGCGTTTACACCTGTATTTTTAAATATTGCGATTATTTTCTGTGCTGTGTTTCTCTCTCCACAGCTCGCTCAACCTGAAATTGGTTTAGCGATCGGTGTTTTTATTGGTGGTTTAATACAGTTCTTATTCCAAATTCCTTTTTTGAAAAAAGAAAAATTGTTAGTGAAACCAAGTTGGCAATGGCACCACCCAGGTGTTGTTAAAATCCGTACCTTAATGATTCCTGCTTTGTTTGGGGTGTCAGTCAGCCAAATAAACTTGTTGTTAGATACTTTTATTGCCAGCTTTTTACAAACGGGCTCTATCAGCTGGTTATATTACGCTGACCGTTTATTAGAGTTTCCGTTAGGGCTGTTTGGTATTGCGATTGCGACGGTTATTTTACCAAGCTTGTCATCTTCTCATGTTAATAAGTCTGCTGAAGGTTTTTCTAAAACCTTAGATTGGGGCATTCGCAGCGTGTGTTTTTTAGGTTTTCCTGCGATGTTAGGTTTAATCGTGTTAGCAGAGCCCATGTTGCGTGTTTTATTTATGCGTGGCGAGTTTGATATGCAAGATGTCAGTATGTCGGCGATGAGTTTGTGGGCTTATGCCAGTGGCTTATTAAGCTTTATGTTAGTTAAAGTCCTCGCGCCTGGCTATTACTCGCGCCAAGATACCAAAACACCGGTTAAATTTGGTGTAATAGCGATGGTGAGTAATATGGTGTTAAATGTCATCTTTGCTGTGCCTTTTGGTTATGTTGGGTTAGCGATTGCAACTTCATTATCTGCGACTTTAAACGCTGGCTTATTATGGTTTGGCCTTTATAAAAGCGGTGTTTATCAAGTGCAAAAGGGTAGCTTGGCTGTATTAATACGCATTATTGCATCAGGTTTAGTGATGGTCGCTGCGTTGTTATATATGACGCCGAGTCTTGTTATGTGGGTTGGTTTTGGTTTACTTGAGTCAATAATGCAATTAATCGCTTTGATTTTAGGTGGTGCCGCTATTTACTTGGTGAGCAATTTTATTTTTGGATTGCGTCTACGTCACTTTAAAGTCGATCGTTAATTTAAAGTAAGTCGTTAGAATTAATGTTAAACCGTTAAAATGAAAGCTGATTACTTTGCAGCCTTAATATATAATCAGCTCTTTTATATTTTCAACGCTATTTTTGGCAATTATTTATGACATTATCATGGAATTAATACGCGGAATTCATAATCTACAACATCAACCTCAAGGTTGCGTGTTAAGTATTGGCAATTTCGATGGCATTCATCTTGGCCATCATGCCGTTTTGTCTCGCCTGCTAAAGGAAGCTAAACGCTTACAAGTGCCTGCGACGGTCATGACTTTTGAGCCTCAACCTGCTGAATTGTTTGCAGGTAAAAATGCGCCTGGTCGATTAAGCCGTTTGCGTGATAAGTTCGTACAACTTGAAAAATTAGGTTTAGATAGCTTACTTTGTGTGTCTTTCACGCATAAATTTGCCAATCTTAGTGCGAATGATTTTATTGAGCAGTTATTAATTAAAAAATTAAATGTTAAGTTCCTAGTGATTGGTGATGATTTTCACTTTGGTTACCAACGTTTAGGTGATTTTGCACTGCTAAAAGAAGCGGGCGAAAAATATGGCTTTGAAGTCGTTGATACAAAAAGCCTGTCGCAAGATGCTTGTCGTGTTAGTAGCACTCGTATACGTAGTGCATTAGCAAAAGGGCAATTACAACAAGCAGAGCAAATGCTAGGTAGAAAGTATAGTATTGCTGGCCGTGTTGGACATGGTAAGAAGTTGGGCCGTACAATAGGTGTTCCAACTGCAAATTTATTTTTAAAGCGTCGCGTTTCACCTGTTTCGGGTGTGTTTGTTGTGTCAGTACTGGGTGTTGGTGAAGAAGGTATTGATGAACAAGTTTATCGTGGCGTTGCAAATATTGGTTGTCGCCCGACCGTTAATGGTGAAAGGCAGCAATTAGAAGTACATATATTTGAGTTTGAAGGTGATTTATATGGACGCCAACTTGAAGTGTTACTTGAGAAAAAATTGCGTGATGAAGTGCGTTTTGATTCATTCGCGGAACTAAAAGTACAGATTGATAAAGATATTCAGCAAGCTAGAGAATGGCATCAGCTTAATTAATAGAACGTTAGATGGAATAAAACCGATGAGTGATTACAAAAGTACATTAAATTTACCAAAAACTGGTTTCCCGATGCGTGCAAACTTGGCTAATCGTGAGCCTAACATGCTTAAAAATTGGTACAAACAGGATCTTTACGGAAAGATTCGTGCTGCCAAAAAAGGTAAAAAAACATTTATTCTGCATGATGGTCCTCCTTATGCAAATGGCGATATTCATATCGGTCACTCGGTTAATAAAATTCTAAAAGATATTATTGTTAAATCTAAAACATTATCTGATTTTGATGCACCTTACATTCCAGGTTGGGATTGTCACGGTCTGCCTATCGAGCTTAAAGTTGAGCAAAAGCATGGTAAGCCAGGTAAAAAGTTAACCGCTGCTGAATTCCGTGTTAAGTGTCGTGAATACGCTGCGCGTCAAGTTGACGGTCAACGTAAAGACTTTAAACGTTTAGGTGTGTTAGGTGAGTGGGATAACCCATACCTAACAATGAACTTTAAAACGGAAGCAAATATTGTTCGTGCATTAGCGAATATCATTAAAAATGATCATCTACACAAAGGTTCTAAACCTGTTCATTGGTGTACAGATTGTGGTTCTGCATTAGCGGAAGCTGAAGTTGAATATGAAGATAAATTATCGCCTGCTATTGATGTTGCATTTAATGCCGTTGATAGTGAAGCACTACTTGCTTGTTTCGATAAGCAAGCTGATGACTTTGGTCAAGGTGTTATTTCTGCTGTTATCTGGACAACAACGCCTTGGACATTGCCTGCTAACCGCGCCATCGCATTAGCTGCAAAAGTTGAATACTCACTAGTAGCCGGTGGCGGACGTCGTTTCATTTTAGCAACTGATCTTGTTGCTGATTGTATGGCCCGTTACGGTATTGAAGACTTTACTACGTTAGCTATCGCAACAGGTGCTGCGTTAGAGAAACAATTATTCCAACACCCATTCTTAGAGCTACAAGTACCAACGATTGTTGCTGACCACGTGACTATCGATGCAGGTACAGGTTGTGTTCATACTGCACCGGGTCATGGTCAAGACGATTATTCTGCTGGTTTGAAATATGACTTAGAAGTGGCAAACCCTGTTGGCGATAATGGTGTGTTCCGTGACGATACTGAATTCTTTGCTGGTTTACATGTATTTAAAGCAAACGATAAAGTATTAGAAGTATTAACTGAACGTAATGCGCTAATCCATCACGTTAATATTAAGCACAGTTACCCACATTGTTGGAGACATAAAACACCAATCATCTTCCGTGCAACGCCACAATGGTTCATTTCTATGGATCAAAAAGGGCTACGAGACAGTGCATTAGCAGAGATCAAAGATGTTAAATGGATCCCAAGCTGGGGTCAAAACCGCATTGAAAAAATGATTGAAGGTCGTCCTGACTGGTGTGTTTCACGCCAACGTACATGGGGTGTGCCAATCACGTTATTTGTGAATAAAGAAACTGATGAATTGCACGAAAACTCTATTGAAATGATGGAGCTTATTGCACAAAAAATCGAAAAAGAAGGCATTCAAGCTTGGTTCGATTTAGAGCCAGAATCTATTTTAGGTTTTGAAGCAGAACAATACCGCAAAGTAACTGATACATTAGATGTTTGGTTTGACTCTGGTACAACGCACGCCTCTGTTGTTGCGGTACGTGATGAATACACTAAAGAAGATGGCACACAAGCAACTGCTGATTTGTATTTAGAAGGTTCAGATCAACATCGTGGTTGGTTCCAATCTTCACTACTAACTAGCACTGCAATCAATGGCGTTGCTCCTTACAAAGAAGTGTTAACGCATGGTTTTGTAGTGGATGGTGACGGCAAGAAAATGTCTAAATCACTCGGTAACGTTATGTCACCGCAAACAGTGATGAATGACCTAGGTGCTGATATTTTACGTTTATGGGTAGCTTCAACGGATTATACGGGTGAAATCACCGTTTCTGATGAAATCCTAAACCGTAGCGCAGACAGCTACCGTCGTATTCGTAATACGTCACGTTTCTTATTATCAAACTTAAATGGTTTTGATCCGCAAACTGATTTAGTGGCACCAGAAGAAATGGTTGCGCTAGATCGTTGGATCGTGGCGAAAGCATTAACGATGCAAAATGAAGTGATTGAAGCATACGATAACTACAATCTGCATGTTGTTTACCAAAAACTAATGCACTTCTGTTCAATTGACTTAGGTAGTTTCTACTTAGATATTATTAAAGACCGTCAATACACAGCGAAAACAGGCAGTAATGCTCACTTAAGTTGTCAGACTGCGCTTTACCATATTGTTGAATCATTAGTGCGTTTAATGGCGCCTATCCTAAGCTTTACTGCCGATGAAATCTGGGGCCGTTTACCAGGAGAGCGTAATGAGTTTGTATTCACTGAAACATGGTACGAAGGTTTATTTGGTTTAGCTGACAATGAAGTGTTAGATAACGATAAATGGGCTCAAATCATTGCGGTACGTGCAGAAGTTAATAAAACATTAGAGCTAGCACGTAAAGATGCAGTGATTGGCGGTGGATTAGAAGCTGAAGTGACTTTATATGCATCTGAAGAAATCAGTACATTATTAAGTACGTTAGATGATGAGTTACGTTTTGTCTTAATCACATCACAAGCCGCTGTTAAACCATTAGCAGATGCACCTGCTGAAGCAATCGCAACTGAACTTAAAGGTTTATCTGTACTCGTATTAAAAACTGAAGCCGCTAAATGTGACCGTTGTTGGCATCATCGTGAAGAAGTTGGCCAAGATGAGAAGCACCCAGAGTTATGTGGACGTTGTATTACTAACGTTGATGGCGAAGGTGAAACGCGTCAGTTTGCTTAATTAAGCAATGACTTTGTGAATTAGTTTGTATTAAACGCCTTAGTTATGAAAATGATTTAAGGCGTTTTTTTTAAACTTTTTATTGGAAATACTATGACTCAAACATCATCACCCGCTATCTTGAAACCTCGTTCAGGTTTACCTTGGTTATGGCTAACAATAGTGGTTTTATTGATCGATCAATTAACTAAATATTTGACGGTAGAAATGCTTGATTTATACCAGTCATACGAAGTGCTATCCTTTTTTAATTTCACCTATGCGCGTAATTATGGTGCTGCTTTTAGTTTTTTAGGTGATGCCGGCGGTTGGCAAAAATACTTGTTTAGTGGCATTGCATTTGTTGTTTCAGCTTATTTATTATATTCCATGAAAACAACCAGTGCTAAAGAACGTTGGATGAATAGTGCTTATGCATTAGTGTTATCGGGTGCTATAGGTAATGTATTAGATCGTTTAATCTTTGGTTATGTTGTCGACTTCTTAGATTTTGATTTAGGTTTTTACCGTTGGCCAACCTTTAATGTTGCAGATATTGCTATTTTTATCGGTGCGGCAATGATTATTATCGACTCATTATTTTGGGCTGAAAAGCGCGAAAAACAAAAAATTAAGGACAGTAGTAATGACAGTTAAAATGGCAAATGAAGCGGCAGTTAATAAAAATGAAAGCAAAACTATCGGTGCAGATAGTGAAGTGTTAATGCACTTTTCAATTAAATTATCTGATGGTTCTGCAGTTGATAGTACTAAAGTTGATAATAAGCCTGCTAAATTTGTAATGGGTGACGGTAGCCTAACGCCTGGTTTTGAAGAGTGTTTATTAGGTTTAGTTGAAGGAACATCTGAAAGCTTCACTTTAGCGCCAGAGTCTGCTTTTGGTTTGTCTAACCCTGATAATTTTCATTATGTAGACCTCAGTAAATTCTCAACGGACGTACCGGCAGAAATCGGCACCATCATTACCTTTAATCAACCAGACGGTACTGAACTGCCTGGTATTATTCGTGAAATTGTTGCTGATAGTGTGACGGTTGATTTCAATCATCCTTTAGCAGGCCAAACAGTTACTTTTGAAGTTGATGTGTTAGAAGTTTTACAAAAGTAGTTGTTATTCGTTATGTGCTTAAGTATTTTCTAGTGATGTGCTAGTCATATTCTTCGGTATATTATTAATAAAATCTGCCCATTACCTTATTAATCAAAATGTTATATTGAGAGTGTTATGAAAATTATTTTAGCTAACCCACGTGGCTTTTGTGCCGGTGTACATCGTGCGATCAATATTGTTGAGCGTGCATTAGAGCTATTTCCTACGCCAATTTATGTGCGACATGAAGTTGTACATAACCAATATGTCGTTGATGATTTAAAAGCGCGTGGTGCTATTTTTGTAGAAGAACTTGATGAAGTGCCTGACGATAATATTGTTATCTTCAGTGCTCATGGCGTAGCACAGAGTGTGCGAGAAGAAGCTAAACGTCGTGAATTGAAAGTATTCGATGCAACTTGTCCGTTAGTCACCAAAGTCCATATGGAAGTGACGCGTGCTAGTCGCCGTGATCAAGAATGTATTTTGATTGGTCATCATGGTCACCCTGAAGTGGTGGGCACAATGGGGCAATACGATAGTAAAAAAGGTGGTATTTACTTAGTTGAGTCAGCGGAAGATGTTGCATTGCTTGACGTTAAAAACGCTGAAAGTTTATGTTATAGCTCTCAAACAACTTTATCGGTAGATGACACTGCAAATGTTATCGATGCTTTACGTGTGAAGTTCCCTATGATTGAAGGGCCACGTAAGAACGATATTTGTTACGCGACACAAAATCGCCAAGATGCTGTTAAAGATCTTGCTGATAAAACAGATTTAGTTTTGGTTGTGGGTTCTACCAATTCATCAAACTCAAATCGTTTACGAGAGAAAGCAAATAGCGCTGGCGTGAATGCTTATTTGATCGATAATGAGTTTGATATTCAAAGTGAATGGTTTGAAAATGTAGCAAGTGTTGGTGTCACTGCTGGTGCTTCTGCTCCTGATATTTTAGTGCAAGCTGTGATTAAAAAATTACAAAAAATGGGTGGTGATGTTGTTGTTGAAAACCCAGGTGTAGAAGAAAATACTGTGTTTGAAGTGCCTGCTGAATTGCGTATTAAACAAATAGATTAATAGAGAGCTTTAAAATATTTTATTTTCAATTATATAAAGCTCTTTGTTAGCTAAGTAAAGGTAAGTCGATAACTAATGATGCCAGTATAATATTACTGGCATTTTGTTTCATGAATCACTTTGTATAGAAAAACATATCTTCTAGCAGTTCCAACATTGCTCTGAAGAAGTTGTTTCATTAACGAAACTTGCAAGAGATCCTGCCGAACTATTATTCATATCCCAACTCCTTGCACCAGTAGATCTTAAAAGAAGTACGCCATCCCCTTCCTGTGCACCATCAGGCTCAGCGCCTATTATGTAGCTAGAAATACCAGCAGAAGTTATTTTCAAGTTATAATAAGTAACTGTTCCATCAACAGGTGTTTTAGTTGAATATATTCTAGGAGCACCTGTGTCTGCGCTTCCAGCAGCCGCACTCGCGTATGTGCCAGTGGTTGTGTAATGTCTTTCCATTGCTTGTGCTAAACCTTGTAATGCTGCTTGGGCATCAGCACGACGAGATTTCTTTATAGAGTCTTGATATGAAGGGTATGCAATCGCCCCTAATATGCCAATAATTGCAATTACAATTAACAATTCTATTAAAGTAAAACCATTGTCTTTTTTCATTTCTTTCCTAGTTATATCAATTGAAGTGAATAAATGGGTTATTTTAAATAACCCATTTATCGTCATAAAATTAATACAATTAACAGCTATTTGTATTTGATGTTGCACTGCTGATTATCAATTAGAATTAAGTGATCTACTTAGTACAGTTAGTATAATAAACTCATTATACTTATTATTGGACTAATTCTTCCCATGATAAACGCCCCTCTTTTTCAGTTCTTTCAATATTTATAGCTTCTTCATTCAAATTACCATCAACATCATTGCTATAAATTGTATTGCCTAAAATAGCGATATCACCTGCAATCATTGCAGTGTTTACTTTAGTACCTGCGTGGCTTGTTAAGTCATCACCGTCAACATCACCATCATTGTCAATATCATACGTATTGGTGGTTTCATCGAAGACGTTATCATTGTTTATATCAAAAACAGTATAATCCGGTGCTTTACCCGTATTTAAATCTACTGCCATAATCCAACTTTCACTGTTAGACGTACAGATGTCACTGTTTGCGATCGTGGGAATAACCGTATTAAATAATAAAACATTATTGGTAATCAATGTATTAGAAATAACACGTTCACCAAGGTTAGTAGGGAATGAAGTTGAATTTGCTTGATCTTCAAAGTCAAAATACCAACCACGACTACTCGACCAAGGTATTGATGAACCGCTGATGACTCGTGTTGTTGAAGTTGAATATAATTCTCTTGGGGTTAAATTGGTACGAGTTTGTACGCCTGTTCCATTATCTAAAACGCCATAATAACTCATCAGGTCAGTTGAGTTTTTATCTGCTTCTTCAATATATTTACCCGTCCCAAAAAACACCAGGATATCTGGATCGCCTGATTCTGGATTTGTATTGTTAGCAACAATTGGCGCAGTGGTAATTGGTTGGGCTGTACCGCCAATTTCAGCAGTAAACAAAGGCTTAGATACACCGCTGGTATTTTGATGAGCAATTTCCCAGTTTGTATCACTACTGTTGCTTACATCAAATGCCCACATGTTACCCTGTAAATCACCTGCATAAACACGATCAATAACACTGTCACCATCAAGATCTACTGCTCGAGGTGTAGATAATCCATTTGGTGTGCCAGTACTTCCGGCGCCTGTATCTATTACTTTGTAATTGTTATTCTTAATCCATGAGCTTTCGCCATTTTTGTCGATATATATGATGAATAACTTGGCATGTCCATCACCACTATTGTTGTAGCCATTACCTACAATAGCTACCCATTCACCATTTGCCATTTTTGCAATGGTAGGTTCACCATAAATATAACCAAAGTCTGGATCATCATCACTACCAAACTCCCATAATGACAACAAATCCGCATTAGCAGGTACGCTAGCATCAAATGTAGTTGGATCTGTAATGTCTAAAGCAAATAATCCTTTTCCGCCGCTGCGCAATCCGCTAACAAGTACAGTGTGCCAAGCATCATTAAAATAAACATCGCTAACGGTTGGTGTTGAGTCAACATAAAAGCGATGTTCATAATCAGAGTTAGCTAAGTAGTGCAGGCCTTCTTCTGCATCATCAGATGCAATTAAACTTGGAATATAAGCAAATTTTTCTTCGCCATCAGCAGCATTAAAGCCATGCAACATACCATCGTTAGCACCAACATATAACATTTCAGTTCTGCTTATGTTTTTGAAATCAGAGTAATTTTGACCTGTACCATTTCCACCAAAAGGTACTGGATCTGCCGCATTATAATTAGGCCAATTTAGCTCTGGTGTACTTACATTTACAACGGTTGAGTTAACTATATCTCCAAGCCTGCTGCTGCGTTCGCGGTAGTTTGTTGAAGCAGTTCCTACATTTGTAATCATATCTCCTTTTAAATAATTAATTAAACTACTAACACCGATAAGGCCTAGAGGGCCCGTTTTAAGGTCTGCAAGGAGATTCGGAGCTGAAGCTATATTTGCGGTATTAAATACAATACCTTGTTTGGTTGATGAGTTATAACTGAATATGTTTCTTGTATTATAATCTGTTAAAGCATCCAATTTAGTGGCTGCATCCCAAGTTTCTGATTGAATTGTACCAGAGGTAGATAAGTCAAATTCTTTTAAACTTCCTGACCACTCTCCACTATCAAAACTTGCTGCATAGATTGAACTACCAGAAGTTAATTGACTTGTGTTAAAAGAGACACCAGAACCTGCTGCAAGCTTATCGACGATGCTATTTATGACATTTTGGAATGCGGCAACCAATTCATCACTATTATTAGCCGTTAAATATTCTCCGCCACCTTCTGTTGCTGCACTTCTTATAAGAGAGTTGTTAGTCACTTGTGTATCTGCAAAACCAACCATATAAGTCGTGACGTTATTTGTACCTTCAGTGAGATCTGGTCTGAGATCTATTTCATACATTGCACGTGTTACATCATCAACGATATCTCCACCATCAAAATAGTTCTTCATGTCATTACTAACACTCGTATCATTTGTAGGGATGCCATCTGTCATTGCCACTACATAACTGCTTTGGCACCAGTTTGTAATAACATCTGTCGTAGGTGAGCTTGAGTTACTAGGGGCATGTGAAAAAAAACTACTTGTATTTACAACTTTTTCTGTTTTATTAATGCCAATATTATCAGGATGAAGTGTGAGTTGACCTGATACACTTCCACCAGCTCTCTGCGCAAAATAGTGACCTAGACCAGAAAGTGCCCCTCCTAATGGTGTGCCACCACCGTTTGTAATTGTCCCTATTGCATTTTGTAATGTGGTTACATCACTGTTCGTTTCAATTGATGTTATATTTTCTTGAATCTTTGCACCGTTGCTTCCGTTATAAGTTGCTAAACCAACACGCATCCCTATTAAGTCTTCGACCATGGTTGCTGCGGAAGTTCTAGCTATTTCCATACGGGTTTTAGTGCCAGGTTTTCTATCTTCATTTCCAAAATTATCTACAGCAGTGTTCGTACTATTAGAAAAATACCAGTTTAAGTAATTGCCTGTGTATTCCGATGCTAAATAACTACTTGGCGAACCTCCTGAATCTCCAAGGAGACGAGCAGTATAAATAGTGTCATCATTAAAACATTTTTGAGTTAAATTATTAGTACCGCGGTTATTTCCTTGCCCAAAATCATAGTTTGAACCATTTCTATAGAAATAAATACGACCATCAGATCTAATGCGAATATCAATTTGTCTATTATTATCCAATTGTTTCGAAGAAGGGCAATTATAATAATCAATATTTTCATCGTAAGGGCTATCAGGAACAATATTACTCATAGAGCCTGAAGTATCTAACAATATCATCAAGTTAGGTTCTACTGATGATGATGTTATTAAAGGATCTGTTGGCAAATCTAATTCAGCTGCGGTTGCTGTAGATAAAGGGGATATAATGCTGATTGCTAGTACTACCGCTTCGGCAACTAATGTTGTGGTAAACAATTTTTTCATTCTCGTATTCCTTTACGCTATTAATAGGTTAAAAACGTTTTGCGTAATAACCTACAACCATTCTTGCGGTATTACCGTCTCTACCAGCTGAACGAGAGACAATTTTAAAACCATGAATATCACCACCACCAGTGGTTTGGCCATATCCCGTTATATTAAGTCCCGATAAATCATCATCTAATGTAAGTACTCCAAGGTACTCTACAAAATATCGCGAGACTAACCCTGTACCTGCTGTTTCAGTGGTAGCTGCAAGGGTTAAATTATTTGTCCAAACGGCATCAGAAAATAGATCGTTTGGGCCGTTGTTCTCACTATATAACCCTCCAGAATCTGTAAATGCAGCAGTGCTTGTTAAGTTTTCAATCATATTTTCTGCATCTTTTAGACCTGATTCTGCCATTTCCAAAGATATATGAGAGTTACGTATTGCCGAAGTCATTTTTTCTTGTATTAATGTTGATTGTGTCCCTGATATAACCAAAACAGTTAATATAATGAGTATGATTAAACTGACAACTAATACGGCTCCAGATTGTTTTTTTTTCATGTTTTAGGACCTATTGTAATGTTCTATTACGTATATTCGCTGTTGTATTATATGTTCTCTCTAATGATGTACCCTGCGCATTATCACCACTTTCTGCAGTAATACTTACTCTAATAGAAAGTACTTGATCAATATCAGTAGGTGTAGCGGTAAAAATGTTGATTGAACCATCTCCACTAGTATCTTCACCATACATAAGTTGTAAGTTATTGACTCCTCTAACTAACTCGTTAGCAACGCCATTATCAGCTCTATATAAAGAGTTACTACTAGAGTTATTCTCACCAATAAAATAAACTTTTGTGTATGGGCTTAATATTTGAGCATCTTCTCCGTAAGTATGAGATAAATTACTGCTTACATTATCTATACCTGTAGAAAGAGTACCTACAGCATGACCAATTTGTGCATTTGTAGAGGTAGTTTGTTCTGTATTTGAAAATAAATCAGCTTCTCTACAATCACTAATTAAAATAACGTGACCTTGAGGAATACTATTGCTTATACTTACTTGAATGGTTTCATCGGTTGCAGACATAGGAGCATTAATTTTTACTCCCGAAATACTGGTTGCCCCACGGAGTGTTAGTATATCAGTGTTATCTATAACATTAACGCTAGAAATAGTTTGTGATGTCACATCATTTTGACCATTGATCGCATGCCCTGCAGTAGGTAATATCGAAGGGTTGTAACCAGAACTAGGACTTGTATCTAAGTGATTTGAAATTTCGCTTATATCATCTATACAGCCCCAATAATCAGCACCACGAATATCGCGTACTATCAATTCAGTGGCTAATCGACCGTTTTCTTGTACTCGAGAAAAGTTATTTTGTAAATGAACGCCCTGCATACTGGCTGAAAAGATTTCGAGGACTGCTAATAAGACTAATAATCCAAGAGAAATCGATATCATTAGTTCTATGACTGAAAAACCTGATTGGGTTAATGGGTTGCGATTATGCTTTTTTAAAACCTTCATAGTTCTCTCTATCTTAAGCTCGAGTCTTATCTCTAATTACTAAATAGTGTTAATGACTTTATATCTGAACACTTAGAGTAAAACTGGCATCATCAACTTGACCACTAGAGTTTGTGCGTTGCTGTTCTTTCCATGTTATTGTTATATTGTACAAAGATCCTACTTTAGTCACTGTTCCTTTGCCTTCTGGTAGACCACCATTTATTACTGCTGATTGTATTAATCTATTCCATTCAAAACCATCAAGCTGTGCCATTAGCGTTGGAGTACAATTTGTACAACCAGGATCGGAAACCGTTGATTGGATATTATCATAACCACTTAAGCCCTCTCTATTAGAGCGAATTCGTTCACTCATATCATAGGCATAAGTTGTCGCTAAAGTTTGAAACTGAGTATTGTTAATATTTTTTAAGCTAATCATTTGAAGTGATGCTAACCCTAGTAAACCCACTGCTAGTACAAAAACAGCAACCAATATTTCTATCATTGAGCTACCAGTTTGATCTTGTTTAATTGTTTTCAAGTTATACACAAGTCACACTCTCTGAAAAAATAACACCAGAAATTAAAATTGAAATTTGCATCCCTTTTTCTCCAGTTCGATCATCACAAATTTGTAATACATCATTGTTGTTAACTTCACCTGTTGCATTAAAAGTAAAGGTCGTTTGTGTACTTGATACTGTCGTTTCACCATCAAATGCAGGCCATACACGTAGTACTTCATCATTAGACATTGTATTCACTGCATCTATATTTGCCCAAACAACAATACCTTTTGTCCAGTCTCCATTAACTTGATTTATATTGACTGGTTCACCACGTTTTATGGCTTCTGTTCGTGCATAATTGAATGCTCCAATCATGCCATTAGCATTTGATATCATATTGCTATTACTGATGGCACTTTTAAAACTTGGAACCCCAATAGCTAATAAAATAGCTAATATAGATATAGTGATTAGCATTTCAACAAGGGTAAAACCTGATTTTTTCATAAAATACTCTTCAAATAATTAAACCCTTAAATAATGAACCAAATAGCTATAAATAAACTTGTCTTGTACGATAACTATTTTATTTTTAATTTCAAAGATTTTATTTTTATGATTCTATATGAAATAACTTATTTATCATCAACCTGTGAGTTATGACGTGATTTTATTAAGTGAGGGTGTTTTTGAATTTTTCGTTAGCTTATAGTCTATTGTCTATTTATTCCAGATTTAAAATATCGGGTTTAATATTAATTAACTGATCTACTTTACTTGTTAAAATGATTTATTTCTTCGTTGTAAACGTCGTAAAGGGAACAGCCATTAAATAATTAATTTCTTTTAGTTAATTCTCTGTCAGACGATTAACGAAGTGAATCTTTGAAAGGCCTCAATTTACACACTAAATTAAGTTGTTTTTCCCATCCAAAATCTAGAATACTTATTTAATGTCATTGGTATAAGAATGCTTTTAGTTAATAATATTTTTTATTGATATACCGAACAATGATATATCTGTCAGTGATATATACGACAAACTTTTAATAATAATGATTGATACAATGAAGTAAGTTAAATTAACGATGAAAGTTTTTTTTATTGATTTGTTAATAGTGTAATATTAGAGATCATATTCAGCCTGAAGATCATGGCACAGAGTGATTTATTGAGATCTTTTCGAGATTTAGAACATTTTACTTTGAAATCAACATTAAGAGTTTATTATGAAAAAAATAGAAGCAATCATTAAACCATTTAAAATGGACGATGTACGTGAAGCACTTGCGGATATTGATATCACAGGTATGACAGTCTCAGAAGTAAAAGGCTTTGGTCGTCAGAAAGGGCATACTGAACTATATCGTGGTGCAGAGTATATGGTCGACTTCTTACCAAAAGTAAAAATCGAACTAGTAGTAAAAAAAGAATACGTAGATCGCTGCATTGAAGCAATCATGAAAACAGCACAAACAGGTAAGATTGGTGATGGTAAAATCTTCGTTACTTCTGTTGAACGTGTTATTCGTATTCGTACAGGCGAAGAAGATGGTGAAGCAGTTTAATTTTTTATGAATTGATTTTTCGCTATAAATGGACAATAAAAAAGGAGAACTCAGTTCTCCTTTTTTATTGTCCATTTATAGCGAAAGTTACTGTTGATTTTTATTTTGTATAATTACCAGTCAAAAATGCTAAATGATTCGCTTCTTCTAACCACTTTACTGTCTGGATAATTTAGTTTCAGCACTGATAATGCATTTTTCTTGGGTTCTTCTAAACCTAGCTCATCGTATGCTTGAATCATTATTTCTAATGCGTCTTGTACTGACCTAGTGTCAGGATAGTTATTTAACACTACCTTACTACGGTTAATCGCCGCTATATAAGCTTCTCGTTTAATATACCACTCTGCAATAGCTACTTCATAACGCGCAACACGATCTTTAATGTAGATCATGCGTTGCTGTGCATCTTTTGCATATTCACTTTGAGGGTAGTATTTTAAAACATGGTTGAAGTCTTTAAAGGCTCTTTGAGAATAGCTTTGATCGCGGTTGAAACGATCTATACCAAATAAGTTTTGGAAGAATTGATCATCAACCGTTAAATTAGTTAAACCACGTATATAATAGACATAATCCAAATCTTTATGTGTTGGGTTTAAACGAATAAACTTATCGATATTAGCTAATGCTAAGGCCATTTCACTACGTTTATAGTAAGTGTAAATTAAGTCTAATTGCACTTGCTCTGAGTGTGGACCAAATGGATAGCGGCTATCCAGTGCTTCAAGGATTTCAGATGCTTTTTCAAAATTAGCTGACTCTAATGCTAAGGATGCGTCTTGATATAATGCAACGGGAGGCTTATCTGCAACCTTTGGTTTACTATTTTTTTTAGATGAGCAGCCACTAATGACAATGGCGATGAAAAAACTGGTCGTTATTAGTCTAAGGATCTTATTCATAAGTGTTATAATGTCGGCCAATATTAAAAAGTACAGTATCGACTATCGTCGAAAGAAATAAAAGTAAAAAAAGATAAAATGTGACAAGATAATACTGTCAGACTAAATACTTTTTAAAAATCAATTACAATAGCACAAAATACAAAGAAGAGAGCACTATGAGCCAAGCAATAAACCTAACTGCAGAAGTTACAGATGAACAGTTAGGATTTCGATTAGACCAAGCGGTTGCCGCATTGTTCCCTGATTATTCTCGTTCACGTATAAAAGAATGGATTTTAGCGGGCCTGGTACAAATTGATGGCACAGTTTCTTTAACGCCGCGTGAAAAAGTATTTACTGGTCAAATGTTAGAAGTAAATGCAGTATTAAAAGATGAAGTAACTTTTGTTGCACAAAAAATTGAAATTAACATCGTTTATGAAGACGATGATATTTTAGTTATCAATAAACCTGCTGGGTTAGTTGTTCACCCAGGAGCTGGTAACGCAAGTGGCACATTACTAAATGCCTTGTTATACCATTACCCAAGTATTGCAGAAGTGCCGCGTGCAGGTATTGTACATCGATTAGATAAAGAAACATCTGGTTTGATGGTGGTTGCTAAAACAGTACCAGCACAAACGCATTTAGTGACAAGTTTACAAGCACGTCAAATGACACGTGAATATGATGCTATTGCTTCAGGTTGTTTTACTGCTGGCGGTAAAGTTGATGCACCTATTGGTCGTGATAAAGTACATCGCACTAAAATGGCTGTTAATCCAACGTCTGGTAAAGATGCAATAACACATTACCGAATTGCTGAAAAATACCGAGCTCACACACGTTTACGTTTACGTTTAGAAACAGGGCGTACTCATCAAATTCGTGTACATATGATGTCTATTGGACACGTATTAGCAGGTGACCCGGTATACGGTGGTCGTCCTCGTCCACCAAAAGGTGCTTCAGCAGAATTAAGTGAAGTATTACGTGGTTTTAGACGCCAAGCACTACATGCAACTATGTTGCGTTTGGATCATCCAATCACAGGTGATGAGATGGAATGGCATGCTGAACCACCAGAAGACTTTAAAGTGTTAGCTGCCGCATTACGTGCTGATACTATTTCGCATGAAAATGAACTCGATTTATAATCTGTTTATATGCAATTAATTAAACCTAATTGGGCAGCACCTGCCCATGTTCATGCTTATTCAACGACACGATTAGACGGTGTTAGTGAAGGTGAGTTTGAAGGGTTGAATTTAGGAACACATGTTAATGATAACCCTCAACATGTGTTTCAAAATCGCTTGTTACTATCTAACCAGTTTACTAATGCACCTGATTTTTGTTGGTTAAATCAAACTCATAGCCATGATTTGGTTAAGTTATCAGCTTCTTCTATTCAAAAGCTAGATGCAGATGCGAGTTGGATTGATACTAACCAACGAACGTGCGTGGTGATGACAGCAGATTGCTTACCTATATTAGTTACTGATAAACAAGGTAGTTTTGTTATTGCTATTCATGCTGGTTGGCGTGGTTTGTGTGACGGCATTATTGAAAAAAGCATTCAGAAAGTCAGTGATGAATTAGCGATTAAAAGTGAACAACTATTAGTTTGGTTAGGTCCTTGTATTGGCCCTACGGCTTTTGAAGTGGGTAATGAAGTACGTGAAGAGTTTATTGCTCATAATATTAACGCGAGTAGTGCTTTTGTTGCCTCTAATGGGAAATGGTTAGCAAATTTACATTTATTAGCTAAACTAAGGCTTGGTGATTTTAAAGGTGTCACTATCACCGAAAATGAATCATGTACTTTTAATGAGCCAAGGTTATTTTATTCTTATCGAAGAGATGGAAAAACAGGCCGCTTAGCCACTTTTATTTGGTTAGATTAACATCTTGTTGAAGCAAAAAATGTTGGACTGAGTAGGTTGTATTAAATATGTTCTGATTAGCATTTTATGATTGAATCTTTCTTTTGGTGCTTCCCATTATGCCATTAAGCTCTTTTTAGATGCTCTATCAGACTCTTTAATTATTTCCTATAACACTCCTTATTAGAACCTTTGTTAGCGCCTCTTGTTTGGAATAATTAATACTTTTAATTGTTCATAATTTATTCAATATATTCTTCTTGTGACCTTGATATTTATTGCTAACCCCCCATCTATATAAGTGTAATCATTTCGGGAGAAATTAGTATGCGTTTAGATAAATTAACTAGTAAATTTCAATTAGCTTTGTCCGATGCTCAATCTATTGCATTAGGTCGAGATCACCAATATATAGAAGCGACACATGTATTGCTGGCCATGCTTAATCAAGATGGTGGCGCAATGCGTAGTATCTTGTCTGATCTTGAAATTAATATAAATCTACTGCGTTCACAGCTATCAACTATTTTAGATAGGCTACCTAAAGTATCTGGTATCGGTGGCGAGATTCAAGTCTCTAGTCAGCTTGGTAATACCTTTAATCTTTGTGATAAATATGCACAAAAAGCGAAAGATAAATTTATTTCATCGGAAATATTTTTAGTCGCGGTATGTGAAGATAAAGGCGAATTAGGGCAAGTATTAAACAAACTTGGATTAACTAAAAGTAAAGTTGAAAGCTCTTTAAAGAAAATTCGTCAAGGACAAACTGTTACTGATGTAAATGGTGACGGTCCTGAACAAGCATTAGAAAAATATACTATCGATTTAACTGAGCGTGCTGCTGCAGGTAAGCTCGATCCTGTTATTGGTCGAGATGATGAAGTACGCCGCATTGTACAAGTATTACAACGACGTACTAAAAATAACCCCGTTATTATTGGTGAACCAGGTGTTGGTAAAACGGCCATTGTAGAAGGATTGGCACAACGTATTATTAATGGTGAAGTCCCAGAAGGTTTAAAAGGTAAACGAGTTTTATCTTTAGATATGGGGTCTCTCATAGCGGGCGCTAAGTACAGAGGTGAATTCGAAGAGCGCTTAAAAGCTGTTTTAGCAGAGCTCAATAAAGAAGAAGGGCAAGTCATACTCTTTATTGATGAATTGCACACGATGGTTGGCGCCGGTAAAGGTGATGGTGCAATGGATGCGAGTAATATGCTTAAGCCTGCACTAGCTCGTGGTGAATTACATTGTGTTGGTGCCACTACATTGGATGAGTACCGCCAATATATTGAAAAAGATGCTGCATTAGAGCGTCGTTTTCAAAAAGTAATAGTCGATGAACCGAGTGTAGAAGACACTATTGCAATATTACGTGGCCTGAAAGAGCGTTATGAGTTACATCATAAAGTACAAATAACAGACCCAGCTATTGTGGCTGCAGCGACATTGTCACATCGTTATATCTCAGACCGTCAGTTACCCGATAAAGCAATTGATTTAATTGATGAAGCGGCTTCTAGCATTCGCTTACAAATAGACTCTAAACCTGAAAGCTTAGATAAACTTGGACGCAAAATTATCCAATTAACCGTGGAACAAAAGTCACTACAAAACTCATCTGATGAAGCGAGCATCAAGCGCTTAAATGATTTAGAGCAAACTCTAAAATCAAAAGGTACAGAGTACAAAGAGTTAGATGAAATTTGGAAAACTGAAAAAGCGGCGTTATCTGGCACGCAAAATATTAAGCAAGCTTTAGAACAAGCGCGTTTAGATTTGGAAGTGGCTAGTCGTGCATCTGATTTAACGCGTATGTCTGAACTGCAATATGGACGAATTCCAGACTTAGAAAAACAATTAGACCTTGCATCTCAAGTTGAAATGCAAGAAATGACACTGTTAAAACATTCAGTAACAGAAAATGAAATCGCCGACATTCTTGCTCATTGGACAGGTATCCCTGTGTCTAAAATGCTCGAGGGAGAGCGAGATAAACTATTGAAAATGGAAAAATATTTACATTCTCAAGTGGTTGGACAAAATGAAGCGATTGAAGCCGTTTCAAATGCGATTCGTCGTAGTCGCGCTGGCTTAAGCGACCCTGATCGTCCTATTGGTTCGTTCTTATTTTTGGGTCCTACCGGTGTTGGTAAAACAGAGTCTTGTAAAGCCTTGGCCAATTTCCTATTTGATAGTGTTGATAATATGGTACGTATCGATATGTCTGAATTTATGGAAAAACATGCGGTTTCTCGTTTAGTCGGTGCCCCTCCTGGTTATGTAGGCTATGAAGAGGGTGGTTACTTAACTGAGGCGGTTCGTCGTAAACCTTATTCAGTTATTTTATTAGATGAAATAGAGAAAGCACATCCAGATGTGTTTAATATTTTATTACAGGTATTAGATGATGGCCGTTTAACTGATGGTAAAGGGCGCACGGTTGATTTTCGTAATACCGTTATAATTATGACGTCGAACATTGGATCTGAAATTATTCAAGAAGCATTCCCTCGGGCTTCTTATGATGACGTTAAAAATACATTATTAGGGATATTAGCAAAACAATTTAAACCTGAGTTTTTGAATCGTATTGATGAAACAGTAGTTTTTCATCCTTTAAGTGAAAAACACATTAAATCCATTGCGACGATTCAACTTCATGCATTGCAAGCACGACTTAAAGAAAGAGGTTATCTACTTACATTTAACGATGCTTCAATAGAATTGTTGGTCGAAGCGGGTTATGACCCAATGTATGGCGCTCGTCCATTAAAAAGAGCGGTACAACAACTATTAGAAAATGCATTAGCACAGAAAATATTATCAGGAGAGTTAAGTCTAGGTAATAATATTCTAGCTGATGTGGAAGATGGAAAAATAGTGTTTGTACAGTCATAAGTAACCATGACTGACGTTATCAATGGGGCTGCTTAGGCAGCTCTTTTTGTCTTTATAATATCTAGTATTGAATTTTTTAGTTAAGCTAAAAATTAAGACTAAAGAGCTCAGGTCGTAAAGTAAAGCCCATACAATTTTAAAACTAGCTTATTTTATTTTTTAAAGTAAATCTTGCAGTAATGAAACCAATGGTTAGTTCTTATCGAATGTTACAATGCAGTATTGATTCTTCATCTTGAATGGTGATGGGTATATATGCCATTGACCACAGTACCAGTGACTTGGTAATCATTATTGAAAATAGCTAGGTTAGCGATTTTACCTGAATGAATACTGCCTAGTTTATGGTTAACTGAAATTGCTTTGGCCGGGTATAGCGTGGCCATTCGAATAGCTTCATCTAATGGTATGCCAACAAACTTAACGCATTGTTGTATGGATTCAATCATAGTGACTGCTGATCCACCCAAGGTGCCATCTTCGCCAAAACATTTACCGTCTTTATAATAAACAGTAGTGCCAACAAAATCGAATTGATTGCTGAATCGTTCGATATCTGCTCCTGCAGGCGCAGTTGCATCGGTCACTAATATTAATTTATCACCCATGATTTTTTTAGACAGTCGAACATTGACATAATCAACATGAAATCCATCAACAATAATACCTGCATAAATATTGTTATCATAAACGGCACCTACTATGCCTGGCTCTCGACCTGTAATTGACGACATAGCATTGAATAAATGTGTAGCGCAAGAAGCCCCATGTTTGATTGCGTTTGTTGCTTGCTGGTAAGTACCGTTACTATGACCTAAAGAAACCACAATACCTGCATTGCTTAACTGAGCGATCACATTATCAGGCGTCATTTCGGGCGCAAGAGTAATTTGACTAATGATGTCTGCATTGGCACAGATAAGATCAATCATTTCAGTATTGGGCTCTCGTATAAACTCTGCTCGGTGAATACCTTTTTTTACCAAATTAATATAAGGACCTTCAAGATGTAAACCTAAGACTTCATTATCTGTTATCTGCATATATTCACGCACTACATCTAATGCTTTTTTCATTCTTTCATCGCAGTCTGTGATAAAAGTGGGAAGGTAGCTAGTGGTACCAGATTTTAAATTGGCAGCCTGCATTGTTAACAGTGTTTGTTGTGTCTCAGCACCATTAAACATAACACCACCACAACCATTGAGTTGTAAGTCGATAAAGCCAGGTGTTAAGTTGTTGCCATTTAAATCTATGCAACGATTATCGGAAGGGAGTTCATTGATAGGAATGATGCTTTTGACCAATTCATTTTCAATAATGACTGCATGATCAACAAGAATGGATTCAGTTGTGTAGATCACGCAATTAGTGAGTGCATACATGGAAAACAGCTCCGTTTAATAAAACAAATTGATATGTTCAATGATTTAGTAAGTACTGAAATAGGCATGTTCTAAGTCATTTAATGGGGTTGAGCTATAAGCCATGAATATGTTCAGCTTCTAATTCCTGAAAATACTTAAGCGTTTTCACTTTAAGCTCCATGGTTGATTCCGCATCACAGACAATAATTGCTTTTTGATGTAATTGTAAGGCGCTAACCGTCCACAAATGATTAACACACCCTTCAACTGCGGCTTGTAGCGCTAGTGCTTTATGGCGACCAGTGACAAGCGTTAATACTTCTGTTGCATCTAATAACGTAGCAACGCCAATGGTTAATGCTAACTTGGGCACTTTATCGATATCGTTACCAAAAAATCGGGAGTTAGCAATTCTAGTTTCTTGCGTTAGTGTTTTAATTCGAGTGCGAGAAGCTAATGATGAACCGGGCTCATTAAATGCGATATGACCATCGCTTCCTACACCTCCCATAAAGAGATTGATTTTACCGTAGCTTTTTATTTTATCTTCGTAGCGTTGGCATTCTGCTTCTAAATCGTTAGCTAAGCCATTTAATAAGTTAATATTTTGCGGTTGTATATTTACATGGTTGAAAAAATTATTGTGCATAAAGCTGTAATAGCTTTCTGGATGTGAAGATTCGATACCGACGTATTCGTCCATATTAAAAGTCACTACATGCTTAAAGCTAACTTTTTCTGCTTTATATAATGCAATCAAATGTTCATAAGTTGCTAATGGAGAGCTACCAGTCGGCAAGCCTAATATAAATGGGCGATTTTTTGTTGGAGAGAATTTGTTAATTTTGTTCACAATATATTGAGCGGACCAACGGCCAACATCGGATAAATTTTTAAGTGGAATTAAACGCATTTTTTCTCCAAATAGTTAAAATTTAAGCTTAATTCTTCTTGTAAGTTAAGTTTAATGGTAATGCTTGTCTTGTTTTTTTTCAAGTTGAACCTTGAGTGATCTGCGTCACATAATAAACTCATCGAGTTTGCGGGCTTTGATAAAAACTTTAGAGTCATAACTTAGCTAGATTATTAAAGTCTTTGTATTTAGAGGCTTTCTTTAACGAGTTAAAATGGATAATAATCAATGTGAATTAAGTTTACATCTCAAGGGAGAGTGACAATGAATATTTTAGGTTATATGCAGAAAGTAGGTAGAGCCTTGATGGTACCAGTAGCCGTCTTACCTGCTGCCGCCATTTTAATGGGGATTGGTTATTGGATTGATCCTAATGGTTGGGGAGGTGACTCTCAGCTTGCTGCTTTTTTAATTAAAGCAGGCGCGGCGGTCATCGATAATATGGCATTGTTATTTGCTGTTGGTGTTGCCTATGGACTGTCTAAAGATAAAGACGGTGCTGCTGCTCTTTCTGGGTTAGTGGGTTGGTTAGTGGTGACTACTTTATTATCCCCTGGTGCTGTTGAACAAATCACTGGTGTTGCTGCAGATGCTTCTTTCGGTAAAATTGAAAACCAATTTGTTGGGATTTTAGTCGGTATTATTTCTGCTGAATTATATAATCGATTTTCAGATGTTGAGCTGCATAACACATTAGCGTTCTTTTCTGGTCGTCGTTTAGTGCCTATCGTCGTTTCTATAGTGATGATTGCAGTGTCATTTGTCTTAATGGCTATTTGGCCACTTATTTTCTCTGGTCTACAACACTTTGGTGAAACGATTGCTGGTATGGGGGATATTGGTGCAGGCATCTATGCTTTCTTTAACCGTTTATTGATTCCTGTTGGTCTGCACCATGCTTTAAACTCCGTATTTTGGTTTGATGTGGCAGGTATTAATGATATCCCGAACTTTTTAGCGGGTCAGGATACTATTACTAAGTTTGCTGCTGAAGGTAAAACGGCTATTGGTACTGTTGGTATGTATCAAGCAGGTTTCTTTCCTATCATGATGTTTGGTTTACCTGGTGCTGCGTTAGCTATTTACACAACGGCAAAAGCAGAACATAAACAGAAAGTCGCTTCTATCATGTTAGCTGCCTCTTTAGCTTCATTCTTCACAGGCGTCACGGAACCGTTAGAGTTTTCATTTATGTTTGTTGCGCCATTACTCTATATTGTGCATGCAATTTTAACAGGCGTATCAGTCTTTATTGCCGCTAATATGGAGTGGATTGCTGGTTTTGGTTTTTCTGCTGGTTTAGTTGATATGGTACTTTCTTCGCAAAATCCATTAGCAAAACAATGGTATATGTTGCTAGCACAAGGTGTTGCCTTCTTTGCTATTTATTACTTTGTTTTCTTAGCATTAATTAAAGGGCTTAACCTTAAAACACCTGGACGAGAAGATGCTGACGATGAAGCTATCAATGTTGTTGCTGAGAGTCGTGACGATAGTGATAGTTTAGCCAATGCATATGTGGTGGCATTAGGTGGAATGCAGAATATTGAAGTGATTGATGCTTGTATTACTCGTTTACGTCTCACGCTAAAAGATCGCAGTATTATTAAAGAATCCGATCTAAAAAGCTTAGGGGCAATGGGAGTCGTGAAACTAGGAGAAAATAATCTTCAAGTTATCATCGGGCCACAAGCTGAAAGTATTGCAAATCGTATGAAGCTATCAGAGTAGTGGTTAATTAGTTCATTCAACAGGCACTCATTGAGTGCCTTTTTTTGTTTTTAAGTTTAGTAATACTGATTGGATTAAGCCAATTATACTGATTAACTGATCTATTTTAAGAAAGAAAAGTGGTTAAATTTGAGACGTAAATATAGCGAATATCTGTTCTTTTCATTAAACTCACAATACAAAAAGAAGTTATTTTAACCTTCAAAATAGATCCGCCATTTATTCTGGTTGGTATTATTACCATATATCCCTACGATACCTCCCATTTGTTATTATTTCACTTGAGCTTAGCGCTAGAATATACGATGATTGCCCCTTTATGAATCATGTATTTTAGAGGTCACAATGTCTGAACTGGAAACACGCCCAAGTAATTTTATTCGCACTATTATTGAAAACGATCTTGAGAGTGGTAAACACCAGACAATCCATACACGCTTTCCTCCTGAACCGAATGGTTATTTACATATTGGTCATGCTAAATCTATCTGTCTAAACTTTGGTTTAGCAAGAGATTACCCAAATGCAGCCTGTAACCTACGTTTTGATGATACAAACCCGGTTAAAGAAGATGCTGACTATGTTGCTGCTATTGAAAAAGACGTAACGTGGTTAGGTTTTGAATGGCAAGGTGATGTGCGTTATTCATCTAACTACTTTGAACAGCTTTTTGATTATGCTGTTGAGTTAATTGAAAATAATAAAGCGTATGTTTGTGAGTTAAATGCTGAACAAACACGTGAATACCGCGGTACATTAACGTCTGCAGGTAAAGATAGCCCATTCCGCGATCGTCCTATTGCTGAAAGCTTAGATCTGTTTAATCGTATGCGAGCAGGTGAGTTTAAAGAAGGTACTATGATGTTGCGTGCCAAAATAGATATGGCTTCACCTAATATGAAAATGCGTGATCCGGTTATTTACCGTATTCGCTTTGCACACCATCACCAAACGGGTGACAAATGGTGCATCTACCCAATGTACGATTTTACACATTGTATTTCGGATGCAATCGAAGGTATTACGCATAGTTTATGTACCTTAGAATTTGAAGATCATCGTCCATTATATGATTGGGTTTTAGCGAATATCAGTATTGAGTGTAAACCACGTCAAATAGAGTTTTCTCGTTTAAATTTACAATACACATTAACGTCTAAGCGTAAATTGAATGCATTGATTGAAGAAAATATAGTGACTGGTTGGGATGACCCTCGTATGCCAACTATTTCAGGTATGCGTCGTCGTGGTTATCCTGCTGCTTCATTACGTGAATTCTCAAAACGTATTGGTGTAACAAAGCAAGAAAATACGGTTGAGTTTGCTTCATTAGAAGCTTGTGTTCGTGAAGACTTAGAAGCTAACGGCGCACGTGCTATGGCTGTACTTGACCCAATCAAAGTGACCATTACAAACTATGAAGAAGGTAAGTTAGAGCAATTAAACGCACCTGCTCATCCTAAAGATGAAAGTATGGGCACACGTATCGTTCCGTTTTCTCGTGAGTTATACATTGATGCTGCTGATTTCCGTGAAGAAGCCAATAAAAAGTATAAGCGTTTAGTACTTGGTAAAGAAGTACGTTTACGTAATGCTTACATGATCAAAGCGGAAGAGGTGATTAAGGATGATGCAGGGAATATTACCGAAATCCTTTGTTCATATGACCCGACAACATTGGGTAAAAACCCTGAAGATGGCCGTAAACCAAAAGGGGTTATTCATTGGGTAAGTGCGGCATCAAACCATCCTGCTGAATTCCGTATTTACGATCGTTTATTTACGGTAGAGAACCCTGCTGCAGTTGAAGATATCCACACAGTTATTTACCCTGACTCATTAGTGATTAAACAAGGTTTTGTAGAAAATAGTTTAATCGATGCTAAAGCTGAAGTGGCATATCAATTTGAGCGAGAAGGTTACTTCTGTGCAGATAGTAAAGATTCAAGCACAGCTAAGTTAGTCTTTAATCGTACTGTTGCATTACGTGACTCTTGGGCTGGTTAATTTAAACTAATCTCAATTCTGAAAAAAGGTTTACTGAAAAGTAAGCCTTTTTTATGCCTATCAATTAATTTTTTGCTGGTGGCTAGAGCCATACTAGCTGATGGCTAGGCTCATACTAATAAATATTTACTGGTATTTTCTTCATTCACTTTTGATACGTTGCTATATCAAATAAGCTTTTTAAAAGTAAGACTCTCAATGAATATCAATGACTTTCAAGTAATTGAGCTAACGTTATAGTTTCTAATCCTCCCATCTTATTTAATTGAGCCAATAGTAATTCAGCGCAAGCTAATGCGTCTGTTAATGCATTATGTGCGTTATAGATAGGCAAATTATAGCGTTGTCTACAGGCGTTCAAACGTAAGCTGCCTGTATTTAAAAGTTGATGTTTACGAAGTTGCCTTCTTTTATCAATAAGTAATGTATCAATTGCGAATAACGGCAACGGTTGTAGACCCATTTTACGTAATGATTGCTGTAAGAATTGTAAATCTAATTGTGCATGATGTGCGACTAATACTTTGTGTTGGCACTGTTCAAAGAGCCACTCTAGCGCCTCTTGTTGTGTTAAAGCATTGTTTAAGTCTTTATCTAAAACGCCATGAATAACAGCGCTTTGGCCAACACTGCCTTGAATTTTTATGAATTTATGCTGTGCAAATTTAGGTTGTATTTGGCCATTAATAATAGGAATAACACCGATGCTGACCATTTGATCTTTCTTCGGGTTTAATCCTGTCATCTCAATATCTAATGCGAGTAAATCAGTTTTTGAAATAGATTGATTAAGGTTTGTTAACAGATATTGATAATGGATTTGTAAGTATTCAGGTTTCCCTAACTTATTATTGTTAATAAGTCGTTTTAATTTTTTATTTAACCACCATTGTTGCAACATTAAAATTGTCTTAAAAATTTGTGCTTAACGGTACCTTGGGCTTCATGAATGACTTTAAAGGCATCTTTTAATTGGTGTCTGACTAATGATGAAAGGCTATCAGGCAAAATATAATTAGAGACTGGTTGCGTGTTATTAAATTGCTGTCCTTGATTCGTAAGACGTTTATGAGCAATAAATTCCCAAGAGTCTAATAAGTTCATTGCAATATCCTTATCGATGGCTGACAACGCAATTAATGCCTCAATACGTTTGATTGTATTCACTTCTTCTACTCCTACAGATAAAGCATAGATCCTGACAATATCATTAATGAGTGCATTACCTTTATGTTTTAAATCGATGCCTTTTACTTCACTACCATCTCGTTCCAGTACAAAACTACGGAAGAAACCAAGTGGTGGGGTTGATTGCAATACATTTTGGCTAAGCGCAGCAATGAATATATCGTTGTTTTTTGTATTCTTTAATACAGTGGTTTGTAATTGCTTAAATAAACTGAGATTACCAAATACAGGTCTCATATCAAAGAAGATCGTTGCATTTAATAAGGCGCTTGGATCGGGTGTTTTAATCCATTTAGAAAATGCTTGTAACCATTGTTGCAATGTTAATTGCCACTTTGGGTTTTGTGCCATGATATTACCAGGGCAAAATGGGAAGCCACATTCATTCAGGGCGCTACAAACATATTCTGATAATTGTTTGAAATAGTCTTTTTCTATTTTAGTCGCTTCTCTTTCTAGTATTAATGCATTGTCTTGATCTGATCCTGCCATTTGATCTTGGCGACCTTGAGAACCAAAAGCGAGCCAACAGAATGTCATTGGTGCTGGTCCTAACTGTTCTTGCCTTAATGCAATTAAGCGACGTGTTAATGAATCTGTCACAGAGGTGAGTACTCGACCTATCTCCATTGCTTTAGCATCACTGCTAATCAGATTAAATAATAGATCGGGTATTTTTTGACTGACTTGAATTAACGACTCTAAACTATTTTGGCGATCTATTTGACCAATTAACAATAAAGGTTGAGAACTTTGACTACGGATTAAATCAGTACTCGTAATAATGGCAATGGGTTTATTATCTTTTACGACGGGTAAATGATGAATATTATTTTCACTCATTTTTAACATGGCTTCAAAAATCAACGCTTCAGGCTTAATCGTTGTTGGGTGTTCAGTCATTGCTTGCTCGACTAATAAAGCACCTGTCAGACCCTTAGCCAATACACGGTTACGTAAGTCTCGATCGGTTAAAATACCGCATAGTTTATCTTCATTGACGACAATCAGTGATGAAAGACGTTTCTCTGACATTAATAATGCTGCTTGATGGATAGTTGCATCACGAGTAATAGTAGTGAGTTCTCGTGACATAATATTAGTGATACGGGCGGTGCTAATATGATTATGTTTAAGTGAGCCTTGATTACGTAGACGTTTAGCAAAAGCTTGATTAAAGAAGCGATCAAAAGAATGACAATTGGCTCGTAATTGGTCGAACATAACGGCGGGCAAATGATAAACTAAACCATCTTCTAAGATATGGACTTGATTAACGACTTTCTCACCCGAAAGTATGCCACTAAATCCAAAGTATTGACCTTCGCCTATTCGATCAATTAATTCACCTTCTTGCGTACTCACTTCAAAAGCACCACTACGAACAATGTAAAGTTGTGGATCATTACTATCAACATGTACTAATTTCTGCTGTTGACTGTAATAAGCAATGGTCAATACCTTACAACATTGTTTAAGTGTTTGTTCCTGCAATGAATCAAAAGGTGCTAATTTACGCATGAAATCAAAAATGGGCTGTAATTCACTATTATCCATATGTACCTAATTACCTATTATGTGGGCTGATAGTTAACTCATAACAGTACTTAATAAAAAGATGTTTGATAAAACCGTATCTCTTTAAAAGGATATGATAAAAGTCACTTTATAAATGGTCATTTAGCTAATAGTTGCTCCGTTTATCTTCTTTTATAAAGGGGCTCCTATAAAAATACTATTATAAAAAGTAATGAAAAAAAAAGCGCCGAAGCGCTTTTAACATTTAATCGATTTTAATGATCTTGTGCTTCACCTGCTCCTTTAGGGAAACGAATTGATTCGACCATATCAACCACGGCTTGCGGTGTTGGTGACGTCATTTTGCAGACTATAATAGCGACTGCAAAGTTAACTAGCATCCCTAACATACCTATGCCTTCTGGCGATATGCCAAATAACCAGTTTTCAGATACATTTGCAGCAGAATTTACAAATTTAAAGTAAATAATATAAATAGTTGTAAATGATAAACCAGCTAGCATGCCGGCGATAGCCCCTTCTTTATTCATCTTCGTTGAGAAAATACCCATCGTAATAGCAGGGAATAAAGAGGAGGCGGCAAGGCCAAAGGCAATGGCCACGACGGCGGCTACAAAACCTGGTGGATTAATACCAAAGTAACCTGCCATGATGATACCGGCACCTGATGCCATACGCGCATACATTAACTCCTTATTATCAGAGATATTGGGCATTAAGTTCTTTTTCAATAAATCATGAGAAACAGACGTTGAAATAACTAATAGTAGACCTGCGGATGTTGATAACGCCGCTGCTAGACCACCTGCAGCCATTAACGCAATCACCCATGCTGGTAAATTTGCCATCTCTGGTGTTGCCAATACGATAATGTCACGGTCAACATTCATCTCATTTCTTTCATCATTTGAGTAGAACATCTTGCCGTCGCTATTCTTATCGTCCCATTTGATTAAGCCTGTTTTTTCCCAGTTTTCAATCCATAGTGGCGCTTCGGCATGTGGTACACCTTGGCTTTCTGGACCGTTGATTGACTGAATCATGTTTACACGTGAAAAAGAAGCTAACGCAGGAATAGTGGTGTACATAATCGCGATAAATAATAATGTCCAACCAGCAGAACTACGTGCATCCCTTACTCTTGGTACTGTAAAGAAACGGACGATTACATGTGGTAAACCGGCCGTACCAAACATTAATGCACCTGTAATAAACAGTACATCAATCATGTCTTTAGAGCCTTCAGTATACTGAGCAAACCCTAATTCTGTAGAAAGACCATCCAATTTATCAAGTAAATAAATACTTGAACTATTACCCGTTGCATCCAGTAATTCTGCACCGAACCCTAATTGAGGGAAGATATGGCCTGTCATCATGATTGAAAGAAAAACAGCAGGTACCATGAAAGCAAAAATCATGACACAGTATTGCGCTACCTGAGTATAAGTAATCCCTTTCATGCCACCTAAAACAGCATAGAAAAATACGACACACATACCGATATAAACGCCGGTATCAACTTCTACTTCAAGGAAGCGAGAGAATACAACACCTACGCCACGCATTTGACCTGCAATATAGGTAAAGCTGATGAAGATGGCACAGATAACTGCAACAGTACGTGCTGATTGAGAGTAGTAACGATCACCAATAAAATCTGGCACGGTAAATTTACCAAATTTACGAAGATAAGGAACCATCAAAAGTGCAAGCAGTACATAGCCGCCAGTCCACCCCATAATGTATACGCTACCATCATAACCAACGAAAGAAACAATCCCCGCAAGTGATATAAATGAAGCCGCTGACATCCAATCCGCCGCGGTTGCCATACCATTTAAAATGGGTGGAACACCACCGCCTGCTACATAAAACTCTTTTGTTGAACCTGCTCGTGTTTTAATTGCAATGCCGATATAAACAGCAAATGTAACCCCAACTACCAAATAGGTTAATGTTTGAACATCCATTTTTTTACTCCTTATTATTCGTCAACACCATATTTTTTGTCGAGGGTATTTGATTTTTTTACATAGACAAAAATCAATATTAAAAAGACGTAAATGGAACCTTGTTGAGCGAACCAAAATCCTAATTTAAATCCCATAAAACTGAATTCATTTAATATATCAACGAGTAATATGCCGCACCCAAATGAAACAAAAGCCCAAATAACCAATAATTTGATTACCAGTTTGAGGTTTTCGTTCCAATATCCCTTTGCTTTATCTGAATCTTCAAAGCTCACTGCCACTCTCCTTAATCTTACTAATGAGAAAGAAACTAAAGCTAATTACATTATTTTGTATTTTAATTAACCATCAATTAAACAAAAAATAAGCATTCACTTTTAATCACTTATTAGTTTTACTGAGAAAGTTATTTATCTTCTAAGTAAATGTGTTGTTAATACTATGTTAATTTATTTACTTTGCTACGGAGAGATAAAGAGCTAGATCATGTTTTACCGAATAAAAAGTGAGCAGTTAATCACATTAGCTATCTATAATATTGTTTTTGTGAACAAAGATTGTTTTATGAATGATTTTTTATTCAACAGTAAATACGTAATTAACGATCTCTAAGAAATCACTTAAAGTTAATTTAATTGATTTTTTATGCACTATTTGTGATTTTAAATTCATAACTATACAATTAGTAATAGATTAACTAGGCTCTCATTCAGAATAAATATAAAATCAATTTACATGCTAGGATTTAAGTAATAGTAATTAAATGATTAATAAAACAAAAAGCCACATAGCAATACAGCCAATATAGATTTTAGATGGATAAATACGTTATGGAATTCGAAACAATGTTAAATGAGTTAGCGAGTAAAGATGGATCAGATCTTTACTTAGCGACTGGTGCGCCGCCTTCTGCTAAATTTCAGGGATCACTTATGCCTTTAAGTGATGTTTGTTTTAAACCGGGTGAAGTTGGTGAAATCGCTAATGCAATAATGGATGAAGAACAAAAAGCAGAGTTTGCCCATACATTAGAAATGAATCTTGCCATTTCACTAGCAGGGATAGGGCGTTTCCGTGTCAATATATTCAAACAGCGAAATGATATTTCGATCGTTGCTCGTAATATTAAAATTGAAATTCCTAAGTTTGAAGATTTGAGATTACCTGAAATACTAAAAGAAGTGATCATGTCTAAAAACGGTTTGGTTTTGTTCGTTGGTGCGACGGGATCGGGTAAATCAACCTCATTAGCCGCATTAATAGACCATCGTAATACTAACTCTTCCGGCCATATTATTACTATCGAAGATCCTGTTGAGTTTGTACATAGACATAAAAAAAGCATTATTAATCAAAGAGAAGTAGGGGTTGATACGCGTAGCTTTCATGCCGCATTAAAAAATACCTTACGCCAGGCGCCTGATGTTATTTTAATCGGTGAGATACGTGATAAAGAAACTATGGAGCATGCCTTAGCTTTTTCTGAAACAGGACATCTAGTGCTTTCTACATTGCATGCGAATAATGCAAACCAAGCAATAGATCGTATCATTAACTTTTTTCCTGAAGAGCGACGTTTACAATTATTAATTGATTTAGGCAATAACCTTCGATCTTTTGTTTCACAACGTTTGGTTCGCACTATTGACGGTAAAAGATGTGCTGCTATTGAAGTTATGATGGGTACATTAACTATTCGAGATATGATCAAAAGAGGTCAATTTGAAAAGCTAAAAGAAATAATGGAAAAATCTAAAGAGTTAGGTATGCAAACTTTTGATGGTGCATTATTTGAATTAGTGAATGAAGGTTTGATTACTAAAGAAGAAGCGATTAAAAACTCTGACTCTCCAACCAACTTAGCACTTAAATTTAAGCTAGATAAAGGTAATGGCGAAGAGGCAGAAGAAGGTAATACAAAACCAGTCAGTAATCTAAGCCTTGAAGAAGATCGTCCCAGTATGCCTGATATAAACGATCTCACTTTTTCATAATTTATCATTAATTATTTATCTAAAAATAAGCGCTTCGGCGCTTTTTTATTATAAAAAATTTAATGAAAAGCTCATAGAGTGCTTATACCAATCACACTAATTAAGTTATCTATTTTACTTGTTAAAATAACTTATTT